>CAVPVP010000003.1:0-133907 GCA_963709205.1 uncultured Solirubrobacterales bacterium | reverse complement strand
GGGGGGGGGTGGCGCGAAGGCGAAGCTCCTAGCCGTCAGCAAGCTCGAGCGTCTCGCCGGCCGCTGCCGGAAGGAGGCCGAGCAGATCGACGACGCGTCCGCGGGTTGAAGATCACCGACCGGCTGGTGTCGATCAGCGACCCGGACGCCCGGCCGATCCGCAAGGGCAAGCTCGGCAAGCCGAACCTGTGCCGATAGCGCGACTATGCCGAGACGACGCTCGTGGTGGCGGTGATCGTCCTGCGTGCGCGCGGATTCTTCGGCCTGGTGCTGGCGGGTTTGTCGGCATAGTCACAGGCCCTCGAGGAACGCGAGGAGCTTGTCGGGTGGCTTGTAGCGGCCGGGTTTGACGTCGGGCGGGGTGACGAGCGCGAGCGCTTTCTCCTTGATCGTCATGTCGGCGTGGATGTAGGGGTCGGTGGAGCGGACGTCCGCGTGTCCCAACCAGAGGGCGATGACGGTGGTGTCGACGCCGGCTTGCAGCAGCGACATCGCGCAGCTGTGGCGGAGGACGTGCGGATGCAGGTGCTTGGCGTTGAGGCTGGGGCAGGTGATCGCGGCGGTCGCGGCGTGGGTGCTGACGCGCTGCGCGATCGCGTCGGTGCTGAGTCGGCGGCCGGTGCGGGTCGGGAATAGCGCGTCGTCGGGTTGACCAGCACGCTCGGCGAGCCACGCGGCGAGCACTGGTCGGACCGGTGTGATGAGCGGCACCGCCCGCTGTTTTCGGCCTTTGCTGTGGCGGCAGCGGACGTTGGCGCCGGTCCCGAGCGTGATGTCGCCGCAGTCCAGGGCGGTGAGTTCGGAGACCCGCAGGCCGGTGTAGATCGCGAGCGTCAGCAGCGTCCGATCGCGGCGTCCTTCCCAGCGGGCCTGGGTCGGGCGCGTTGATCAGCGCGGCGGCCTCGGGCGCGGAGAGGTAGGTGATCGTTCGTTGCTGATGGCGTTTGGGTGGGATCGCGAGCACTCGCGCGATCGTGTGCGCGTGTTCTGGATGTCTGAGCGACGCGAACGTGAACAGCGATCGGATCGCGGTCAGTCGCAGGTTGCGGGTCTTCGCCGCGTTCCCGCGCGCGGTCTCGAGGTGCTCGAGAAAGCCGGAGATCAGCTCCTCGTTGAGGTCCTCCCAGTCCAGTGCGGAGGGCGGCTTGCCGGTCTGTTGGTGGGTGTAGTGGAGCAGCAGCCGCAGCGTGTCGCGGTAGGAGGCGATCGTGCGCGGGCTGGCCTGCAGCTGCCCGGCGAGGCGGTCACTGAAGAACGCCTGGATCGTGGCGGCGACCGGGGTCATCGGTCACCGTCCCGGTGGTCGTCGAGCAGGCGGGCGGCGTGCGCGAGCAGCTCCGGCGCGGCGGACAGATACCAGTAGCTCGAGACCGGGTCGCGATGCCCGAGGTAGGTCGACAGCCAGGCCAGACGGGGCTGAACGTCGACGCCCGCCTGGTACCAGCCGAGCGAGCACGCGAACAGCGAAGCGGTGCCTGAGGTCGTGAATCGTGGGCCGCACGCTGCTGCCGGCGCCGACTCCGGCAGCGTCGCAGAGCGCCCGGAACGTCTTCCACACGCACTCGTGGATCACGCGGGTGCCGCGGAGCGAGACGAAGAAGCTCTCGCCGGCCGCGGCGGGTCTCTCGCGATCACGGAGGTGTGCGTAGCGCTCCAGCGCCTCCACGACGCTCGGCGAGAGCGGCACCAGTCGCGACTTGTTGAACTTCGATTGGCGGATGTGCAGCACGCCCTCGGACCAATCGATGTCGCCGCGGTCCAGGCGCAGCGCTTCACCGACGCGCAGGCCGGTTGCGGCGAGCAGCCCGATCAGCGTCTGCATCGTCGCGGCTCGCAACGGCTGCGGGATCGACGATCGCGCCTGCTCGAGCAACGCGAGCAGCTCCTCGTCGGTGTAGATGAACGGCGGGCGACGGCTGCGCGGGCGACGGACCAGCCCGGCGGGCGGGATCTCGGTCTCCGGGTCGATCCCGGCCATGTAGCGCGCGAACCCGCGCACCGCCCGGTACCGGGTCGCGGGCACGCTGCTCGGCGCGCTCACCTTGACGGCAAGCGCCCACCGCACCGCGACCTGCGTCGTGATGTGCGTGACGCCGCGCGGCGTCGAGCTCGACGGCGAACCGGTGCAGCAGCCGGCCGGTCTCCTCGAGGTCGTAGCCGAGCGTGCGCCGCAGCCGCAGGTAATCGTCAACGTGGGGCTCTGAGCGCGCTCATCGCTCGGCTCCTGGCCACGGCAGCGCGACCTGACGCAGCCGTTCGAGATCGACCTTGGCGTAGATCGCGGTCGTCGAGAGGTGCCGGTGGCGCAGCACCTGGCCGATGTCCTGAAGCGAGGCGCCCTGGGCGAGCATCTCGCTCGCCAGCGCGTGCCGCAGCCGATGCGGCGTGATCTGCGCGACCCCGGCGTGCTTGCACGCCCGGCGCACGACATCGCCGACGAGATCGGGCCGGATCGGACGCGTCGGTGCGCGCAGCGTCAAGAACACCGACCGGAACTCCCGCCGGCCGCGCACCGTCAGATACTCGGCCAGCGCTGTGCCGACGTCGTCGGGCAGCGGCAGGCGATCCTCTCGTCCACCCTTGCCGCGCACCAGCAGCTCGCCGGCGCGCCAATCCAGATCGGCGAGCTCCAGTCGCGCGACCTCGATCGACCGCAACCCCAGCCGCGCGAGCAGCAGCACGATCGCCGCATCCCGCGCCCCGTCCAGCGTCGATCTGTCACACGACACGATCAGCCGCTCGACATCCCCAGGGCGAGACCGCGCGTGGAATCCCTCTGTCCCGCCAGCTCGCGACCGGCGGGACCGCGTCTCCCAACGCCAACGGGATCAACCCGCGCACGAACAGGAACCGCAACAACGACCGCAGCTCGCCGACCTTCCCGTTCGCCGAATCGACCGACAGCCGCTCGCACTCGCGCAGCAGGAACGCCGCCACATGCTCGCCGCTGAGACCCCTCACGCCCAGCTCGTCCACGACGCTCACCCGCTCCCCCAGAAACCGCGTCGCGAGCGCCACGTACCGCGTCACCGTCAACGGCGCCAGCCCGCGCTCGCCGACCAGCCACTGTCGGTACCCCTCGATCAACTCACCCAACGGCGTGACCGGGTCACCACGCTCGGGGCCGACCGCCCCGAGCTCGCGCAGATAGATCAGCAACGACCGCGACCCGCGCGCGACCACCGCCGCAAAACGGCCCTTCACACGGTGCGCGTCAACGAACGCCGCGACCACATCGCCGTCGAGCTGCCCAACCTCAAGACCCTCCGCAGCCATCCAGCGCCCCAACACGCCCAGAAACCTCAGCTCATGCCCGACACTCCCCGGCGAGTAGCCGCGCTCCAGCAACCACACGCAATACCCCTCCACGAACGGGCCCAGCCGCCCCGGCTCCAAACGAGACTCCGACACCGACATCGCCTCCTTGTCGAAGCCGCAGCCCCGACGATCGAAATGGCTCAGTCGGACGACGGAACTATGCCGATACGGCTCGCCCGCATCACCCCGAGAAACCCAGGCAGATCAACACACAACGCACCCGCGCGAGGTCCATCTCGGGATAGTCGCGGTATCGGCACAGCGTTGGCTATTCGGATGTCCGAATAGCCGACCGAGTTCGGGTACGTCGCGCAGATCTGCGAGCTCACCGAAAACACTCGTCGCGGCGCCCGCGGGCTGATCCTGCCGGCCGCTCACGGGCCCGGCAACCCGGCCGAGAACACGCTGCTGCCCAGACCGCCGGCGAGCTCGAACGGGCGGGCATCCGTCCGCGCGAGATCGTCGCCGACGGCCGGTTCCTCCCCGGCCCGACCAAGGACGCCCTCCCCGAACTTGCCGAGGACCGCATCCATCTCGCCCACCAACACGAACCCGGCTCGCGCCGAACCCGCAAACGCCGCGCCCGGTACCGCACCGGGATCGAAGGCCGCATCAGCCACCTCAAACGCCGCTACGGACTACGCCGCTCCCGGCTCAAAGGCCATGACGGGATGAGAATCTGGACCGGATGGGCGATCCTCGCCTACGACCTCGACACCCTCGCCATCCGAACCCGCTGACACACTCCAACAGCCCGCTCCACCCGGGCAACCATTCACGAGCCTGACAACGGCCGCGCCGCCCCGGCGCGGCCGTTTCAGTTCGGGCCGTTTATCCGGGGGAAGTAGCTAGTAGTGCTTTGTTAGGTTGTCACTCGGGTTGTCTGGCTGGGTGCAGGCGGAGTCGGTTGAGATCGACTGGTCGTTGGCAGGTTTGACAGCGGCCGGTCCAGCACTTGAAGAGCGGCTGGAACAGTTGGATTGCCTGAGGGAGGGTCAGGCCGGCCGCTGGTGATTTGGGTGCTGCCGCTCCAGGGTCAGGAATCCGTGTGCGGCGGTCACCAGTCCGGTGTGGTGATACCAGCCGAGCCATGAGCGGCCTTCGTAGTGATCGAGGCCGAGTTCGCCTTTGAGCTGCTTGTAGTCGAGCTCGATCTTCCATCGCAGGCGGGAGAGGCGGGCGAGCTGTTCGGGCTTGGTGTCGGCGGGGAGGTTGGAGAGCCAGTAGTCGGTCGGCTTGTCTTTGCCTTCGGGCCATTCGGCGATCAGCCATTCCTCGCGTGGCGGGGCGCTCGCCTTCTCCCACTCGTTGCCGGCGCGGACGCGCAGAAAGCAGAACCGCGATGTCATCGGCTCACCGTCGGGTCCGTCTCGGAACGTGACCGTGTGGAACTGCTCGGCGTCGAGGTTGGCGATCAGCGTGCCGATCGCGTCGGGTTTGCGGTCCGGTCGCGGGCGGGTCTTCTGCCGGCCCTTTCCACTCTCGCGCGGCTCGGGGACCTCGAAGATCGTCTCGGGCGCGAACACGGTGCTGTCGGGGGAGACCGCGAGCACGTACTCGCGCCCGGCAGCGTCAAGCCGCGCGCGCAGCTCGGTCTTATCACCATACGCGCAGTCGCCCAGCACCGGCGCCTGCGCGATCTCCCAACCCGCAGCGCGCTCGATCAGCTCAACCCCGAGCTCCGGCTTGGTCTTGAACACAACCTCGTCGGGAATCTTCGCCTTGCGTCTCCGCTCGGGGTCGTTGCACCAATCCTCAGGCAAGTACAGCGCCCACCCCAACGGCACCGTCCCCCTGCTCCCGACCGCGTGGACCGACACGCCGATCTGGCAGTTACCGATCTTCCCCAACGTCCCCGAGTACTGACGCTTGACCCCAGGCGAGCGCTTCCCGTCCTTCGGGAACCCGGTGTCGTCAAGCACCCACGCCTCAACGTCGATCGCCGGCACGACGCGCTCTGCGACCGCGCGGACCACCACCGCCGGATCCCACGGACTGTCAGCCAGGAACTGCTGCAGACTCTGATAGTCGGCATCCCCACCAAGCCGCTCGACCATCGGCTCAAGCGACTTGCGCGACCCATGCTCGAGCAACCCCCGCAGATACGCGCCGCCGTTGACCATCTGCACCGGCCGGTTCATCGCCCCCGCCAACACCGCCTCACCGAACGCCTCCAACCGATCCGCCACCACCGACGGCGCATCCACACGCTCGCTCACACCCGACTCCGCATCGCTCACCGCGACCATCATCCCTCCTCACCTCGGCAACCAGACGCGAGAAGGGTTCGCCGCCACCCCAGCGAACTCCTACAGCAGAACTAACAAAGCACTACTAGGCGATCAGCACGCCCTATAGGAGCCGACGTAGCTAGCGGCCGGTCAGCCCACCGCCACGTCGAGCTCCCTCTACGCGAGATCACGCTCAGAACCTGCCGCTCTGCCGGACCCGGTGGCCGGGGCGTCAACGGCGCCGCCTTGCCGGTGGAGGCGATCGTCGACGTCGACGCCGTCCGAGGCGCTGAGCGACGAGCAAAAGTTCCGGGTGACCGCGCGGCTGGATCCGCGCGTGACGGCGGTGGTGGCAGGACATCCGCGGAGAGGCCGCAATCGCGAGCTCGCGCTGGAGCGCCTCCGTCGGAGGCTGATGACGCACTGTGCAGCGAGCGCCGGCGCCAAGACAGGCCCCACGGCCCAATCGGTCCGGCCGCAGGCTCGACAGAAAGCGCCGACAGGCCACGCGCAAGCGCGACCGCCAGCGGCCCGGCACCGACAGTCACGGGCGACGGGATCCCCGGGCCGGCTCGTTGCCGAGCGGCCATTCCGCCCCAGTTCGCGCTGCACGGCGGGACAATTCGCTGCCGACGACGGCGGACCGTGCTGAGTGACGCCGGATATGCGTGCGGGAGGCGTCACGGTCGGCCGATCGTCGCTCGATTGTCGTCTGGCGCAGGTCCGCCCGGTCGCCGCGACTTAGCCTTCCGCACGATGCGCTGGGTCGTCGACGGCATCACCGGGATCGAGCGGCACCCATGCTCGTAAGCCCACCCGAACGTACGCGCTTAATTGGATCGAGTCGAGCGGGTACGTTTCGCGTGGGCCGATCCCAACCCGTCTTGGAGGCGGTCCCAAGACAGAGCGTGCGCCTGCCCGCACCCCGCCATATCCGGCCTCAGGACTACACGGTCGTATCGGTGCAGAAGCCCATCCGCTGATGGGCCCGCGACGCTCTCAGGCCCGCGCGGAACCGCCCGTCGAAGCCAGCGCCTCGGTCGCGGGCGTGCGCGACAGCACCTCGTGGAGGGCGGCGATGTCGCGGTGCTCGTAGCCGAGTTCGGATGCTCTGGTGAGCATCTGGTCCGCCGCCGCGGCGGATGGCAGCGGCACGTCGATCGTCTGAGCGGCGTCGAGCGCGAGGCGGATGTCCTTCTGCATCAGCGCGACGTCGAACCAGGCCTGCTCGGGCAGGTCGAGGAGCAGCGGGATCCGGGCCTTGAGCATCGGCGAGCCGATCGGGGTTGCGCTCATCACCTCGGCCGCGATGCGCGGATCGACGCCGTCGCGCTCGGCGAGCAGCAGGCCTTCGCTGAACGCGAGCGTCTGCACCGCGAGGCTGATGTTGATCGCGAGCTTGAGCACCAGCCCCTGGCCGTTCTCGCCGATGTGGGTGACCGCCTGGCCGAGCTCGCGCAACAACGGTTCGACCTTGGCGAACGCCTGCTCGTCACCGCCGACCATGATCGCCAGCGTGCCGCTCTCGGCCTGCGGGATGCTGCCGGAGACCGGCGCGTCGAGCATCTCGGCCCCGGACGATTTGACCTGCTCGGCCACGGTGCGGCTGGCCCGCGGGCTGACTGTGCTCATGTCGACGTAGACCTTCCCGGGCCGCAGGCCGGCGAGGATCCCGTCGGATCCCGAGGTGACCGCCTCCAGGGCCGCGTCGTCGGTGACCATGCTGAAGATGACGTCCGCGCGGCCGCGACCTCGCGCGGCGTGTCGCGCCACCGAAGTCCGTGCTCGATCAGCGGCTGGGCCCTTGGCTTGGTGCGGTTGGTTCCGTACACGTCGTTGCCGGCGTCGAGCAGCCGGCTGGCGATCCGGCTGCCCATCGCGCCAAGCCCCACGAATCCGATCGTGCTCATCGGCAGCCTCCTTCGATCTCGGCGAGGTCCTCGTCGGTGAGCTCGAGGCTCGCCGCCGGGAGGATCGGGTCGACCTGGTCGGAGTTCCGAAAGCCGACGATCGCGGCGTCGACGGCCGGGCTTCGCAGCGTCCACGCGACCGCGACCGCGCCGGGGGTCGTGTCGTAACGCTCGGCGACCGCGGTCAGACGCTGCACGAGCGCCAGATGGTCGGAGAGCTGTGGCTCCAGGAAGCGGGGGTCCTGCTTGCGCCAGTCATCGTCAGCCAGGCGCGCGATCCGCTCTCGGGTCATCCGGCCGGTCAACAGGCCAGAGCCCATCGGCGAGTACACGATCACCCCGATCCTCTCGCGCTCGGCGTAGGGCAGGATTTCCCGCTCGACGTCGCGCTCGACCAGCGAGTACTGCGGCTGCAGCGTCTCGACGGGCGCGATCTGCTGGATCCGGCGCAGCTGCTCGACGTCGAAGTTGGAAACGCCGATGTGGCGGACCAGCCCCTCCTGCTTGAGCTCGGCCAACGCCGACCAGCCCTCCTCGATGTCCTCCTCCGGGATGGGCCAGTGGATCTGGTAGAGGTCGATCGCGTCGACGCCAAGCCGGCTCAGGCTGGCGTCGCGCCTCGCGCAGGATCGAGTCACGCTTGAGACTGTGCTCCACGATGCGTCCCGGCCCCTCCAGCAGCGAGCACTTCGTGAACACGTAGGGTCGCTGCTGCAACCCCTTCGAGGGCCCGTCCGACGACCTGCTCGGAGCGGCCGAAGCCGTACGCCGCGGCCGTGTCGATCCAGTTGACGCCCAGATCGAGCGCGCGGTGGATCGCCGCAATCGACTCATCGTCCTCCTGTGGGCCCCAGCCAAACTCCCAGCCGCCGCCTCCGATCGCCCAGGCCCCGAGACCGACCCGGGTTATCTCGAGGCCCGTCTCTCCAAGCTGTGTCGTACGGAGCTGCGTTGCTGTCATCGTGAAGCCTCTTCATTTCTTGTCGGGTTGTTCGGGGGAACTCTCCCACCGGCTCGAGCCCGCGTACATACAGACCCGCCCGAGAGCTCTGCCCCGACTACCGGAGTGGTCGGGTAGGGGAATCCCTACTCGGCTCTGGATGCCCCCGCGTGCCGACTCAGCTGCGGCAATCAGGCGTTCAGCTCGCCGGCGTCGGTGATGCGGAGCTTCGATCGTACCCACGCCGCGAAGGCGACCTGCCCGACTCGAACGCGGCGTGCCGAAAGCGCGGAGGGTCCGATTCGAAGTCGATCGCCTGGCCCTGCTTCTCCTTGTTCACGCCCGTCGGTCTCGATGGACAGCCGAGAACTCGAGGCGAGGACCTCGATCTCCACTGACTCATTGGCGGAGAGCACCAGCGGCCGGTTGAACGTTGCATGTGGCGCCAGGGGCGTGAGCACCGTGGCGTCCAGTGCAGACGAGACGATGGGTCCGCCCGCCGCGAAGCTGTACGCCGTCGAGCCTGCCGCTGTGGCCACGATCAGGCCGTCACCGGAGTAGCGCGCGAGCAGCTCACCTTCGATGCCAACAGCGATCGCGACCGGTCGCGCGCCCGCTGCGCGCCGGAGCACCACGTCGTTGAAGCCGAGGGCCGGTTCACAAGCTCTGCCGCGGAGCTCGAGCGCGCCCCACGCTTCCACGGTGTAGCGCCCGCGGGTGAGGGCTTCGAGTGCCGCGTCGAGCTGGGAGACATCCACGTCCGCGAGGTAACCAAGGCGTCCGAGGTTGATCGCGAGAACGGGAATGTTCTGCGGAGCCGCGAGCCGCATCGCTCGCAAAGTCGTCCCGTCGCCGCCGGCGGCTAACAGGAGGTCCACTCGATCCAGTAGCTGGTCGAGCGCAACGGTCTCGATGCCAGCAGGAAGGCAGTGGAGCTCGTCGTCGGCAGCCACAACTTCGATGCCGTAGCGAGCCGCCCAGCAGCTGATCGCCGTCAGCGCCGAGACCGGGTCGCGCGTCGGGTGAAGGAGCATTCCCACCCGCCGGATGCGAGGATCGCTCCGCGCGCTGCGGACGTAGACCGGGAGCGCCGGAGGGCTCCCGGTCCTCCATGCCCGTTGTCGCGAAGATCGACGGCCACCTCAACTCAGCTCTTCCAACCGGCTTGCCTGCCCGTCCGACAGTTCGAGCCCGGCGGCGGCGACGTTCTCCTCGAGATGCTCGAGCGAGCTCGTGCCGGGAATCGGGAGCATCACCGGCGAGCGTCGAAGCAGCCACGCCAGCGCGAGCTGCGTCGGGGTGGCACCGAGCTCCGTCGCCAGCGAGCCGAGGGGGCCGTCGGGCTTGGCGAGCGCGCGGCCGTGCTCCCATCCGCCGCCTCCGATCGCCCAAGCGCCGAGCCCGATGCGGGTTATCTCGAGGCCGGTCGCGCCCAGCCTGTTCGTTGCGAGCTGTGTAGCAGTCATTCATACCTCGTCAGTGCGGTGCGATGGCTTGACCCTCGCATCAGACCGGGTTTGCGTACAGACGGATCCGCCAGAGAAGTCGCTCCCGGGGTCCCGAGGAGCTGGGTAGGGGAACCTCTACCTCGGCGCGGCAGAGCTATCTGCCGGGCCCCATTGTTGCCTTGCAGGTCGGGCACGCTCGTGCCCGCCACCCGCGCGCGACGTGCAGCGGCGTCGGCTGGCGGGTCCTCGAAAGCACGGCACTCCGGACTGCGCCCGGCGCGGCTCGCCAAGTCGAGCACCACGGCCGCACACTCCGGTTTGCCCGGTTTGCCCGGTTTGCCCGGTTTGCCCGGTTTGCCCGGTTTGCCCGGTTTGCCCGGTTTGCCCGGTTTGCCCGGTTTGCCCGGTTTGCCCGGTTTGCCCGGTTTGCCGTGAGACTCACCACCTGAAAACGCGCGCAAGCGAGGGCGCTCCAGCGAGATCCGTGAGCTGCAGGCGAATCAGGACCGGCGATAGTTCTGCTTGGCCCTGGCACTGCAGCACATCGCGCCGAGCGGCTCATCGTCGAAGACCGCAGCACTCCCGCCACTCGAGCGCTCCCGAGGAGCTTCACAATTTACGAGGAGTTCTACGTCTTCAAGCACGACCCGCGTCCGCACGTTCACGTGCTCGTACGGCTCGACACGCCTCGCGGCGGCCCGGACCGCCCGCTCGTGTGGTGCCGACGCAGTGGCAGCGGTCGTGTGTGTTCTACGACGCCCTGGGCCACTTTCCCCAAACCTGGAGCGACCCTCGCCAGCTCGTGCTGGTCTCGGTTGGAATCGCGTGGGCGGCAGGTCTGGTCAGAGCACCGAGCTGCTGAATCGAGACCGGCCCTGGGCGTTGAAATCGCTCTGATACGAGCGTGACCCGCTGTGGTGCAATCACTCCCGCCGGCTCGGCGGTCGCGCCCCACTAGGCATCCCGCCGCTCCGCCGGACGTCGGCACGCGCCGGGGGCGTAGTGTTGCTACCGATGTCGACCGCCGGTACACCGGAGGTGTCAGCGCCCAAGCTGACCTTGCCGCACGGTGACCCGGTCGCCGTGGATTTGATCTCGGCCATCCATCGCGGCGGACTTGGAGGCGCTCGGGCGCCTCGTCGCTGAGCGACCGCAGCTCCCATCGGCTCGCATGATCGGCCGGAAAGGCCTTGAGGGCGGCTGGCGCACCCCTTTGCACGCCGCCGCCGACTGGCCCGGCTACTTTCCGGCCGCACCCGCCGCGGTCGCCTTGCTGCTCGAGGCCGGCGCCGACCCCAATGACGACACCGGCGGCGGTCGCCCCGAGACGCCGTTGCACTGGGCGGCCAGCAGCGATGACCTTGACGTTGCGGTCGCGCTTATCGACGGCGGCGCCGAGCTCGAAACACCGGGTGGGTCGATCGGCACTCAGCTCGACAACGCGATCGGCTACGCCTGCTGGCACGTTGCCCGGCTGCTGATCGCTAGAGGCGCTAGCGTCGACAAGCTCTGGCACGCAGCGGCGCTCGGAATGGTCGAACGGATCGAGGAACTGCTCGTAGAGCACCCCGACGCGGCCGCCCAGGTCTCCCAGGCGTTCTGGCACGCCTGCGCCGGCGGCCAACGACGCGCCGCCGAGTACCTACTCGCTCGAGGCGCCGATCTGAGCTGGGTACCCGAATACGCCGAAGGCACGCCGTTGGACGCCGCCAGCTCCCTGGGCACCCGCTAGGAAAACGTCCTCACCTGGCTGCGAGAGCAAGGCGCCACCTCCGCAACGCCACCGGACTGACCTGGCAGCGCGGATCGCGAACCTCCGAGTCCGGCGTGATCGCCGCGTCGCCGAGGCGCTCGTGAGCCCGACGGCTGCCCAGGAAGCGAAAGGGATCGCCGACGATCGTCAAGATACGAAGGGAGGATCGTGACCATCGCGTTCCCGGGTGAATCAGCGGACTACCGAGCGGCGCGTGAGCGGCTGCTCGAGCAGGAGATCGAGCTGCGTCGGGCGACTGAGGCGGTGGCGGTATCGCGGCGGGCGCTGCCCCCGGGCGGGCCGGTTCCGGAGGACTACGTCTTCGAGGGCGCCGGTGGCGTTGGCGTTTCGGGGAGCGTGAAGCTGTCGGAGCTGTTCGAACCGGGCAGGCGCAGCCTCGTGATCTACAACTTCATGTTTCCGCGTGATCCGGGCGACCGGTCCGCAGGGCCGGCGATCGGCGAGACGGCGCTCCTGCCGTCTGGCGGAAGGCCCGTGCCCGTCGTGCACGGCGCTGCTCGACCAACTCGACGGTGCGGTCGAGCACGCCGCCCAGCACGTCAACCTTGCTGTGGTCGCGAAGACGTCGCTCCCGCGGCTGCTTACCTTCGCCGAGGAGCGCGGGTGGCGTCGCCTGCGTTTCCTGTCCTCGGCCGCTAACACCTACAACCGCGACTACCACGGGGAGACCGCCGAGGGTGTTCAGCGGCCGATGCTCAACGTGTTCCACCGCGACGGGGACGCCATCCGCCACTTCTGGGGTTCAGAGCTCTTCGACGCCCCGACGGACGGCGATCAGGACCCCCGTCACGTCAGCACCCTCGAGCCGCTCTGGAATCTGTTCGATCTCACCCCCGAAGGACGTCCGAGCGACTGGCACGAGCAGCTGAGCTACTAATTGAGCGCCTCCGGCGACGACCATCCGCGCTCGCGCTTGTCCGCGTGAAGCGGGTCCGTCGCCACGGAGCGGCGAGATGCGCGTGCAGCGAGGGAAGCCGGTCTGGGCGATGCGTTGGTCCTCGCCCGGATCCGAGCGAGGTGTTTTGGGGGCGATGTCGATTTCCGGCTGCTCCGTTCGATGCGTAGACAAAGGGTCCACACGGATCCGCTGTCATCTACGAACGGAGGATCGAATGCGGAAGGTAGTGGCAATCGAGAACGTGACGCTGGACGGTTTTGCCGACTCCAAGGAAGGGCTGGGCTTCGAATGGACAGCTCGTGCCTACGACGATGAGGTCGACCGATACAACAACGAGCACGTCCGGGCGGATATAGACACGGCGATGTACGGCCGCGCAACCTACTTGGGGATGCAAGGGTTCTGGTCGAAGATGCTCGACAACCCCAACGGCACACCGACCGCGCGGGCACACGCGGAGTGGGTAAACAACGTCGACAAGGTCGTCTTCTCGACCACGCTTGAATCGGCGGACTGGGCGAACTCGCGGCTCGTCAGCGGCAACCTCGCGGCGGAGGTCGCGGCGCTCAAGGCGCAGCCCGGCGGCGCGATCGCGATCTATGCCAGTCCAACGCTGGTCCACGAGTTCGTCGACCTGGGCTTGATCGACGAGTTCCGCATGCTCGTGCACCCCGTGACGCTCGGCCGTGGCACGCCGCTCTTCCACGACAAGGCGAAGCTTGACTTGGAGCTCCTGGAGTCGAAGGCTTTCGACTCCGGAGCCGTGTACGTCCGCTACCGAGTCCTCTAGCGCCTCTGCGAGGTGATCTTTTGATGCGTTACCTGTTGCTGATTCAGACCAAACCGGACGCCGCAGGCCCGACCGGTCCGGATGAGCGGCTCGCCGAAGAGATGGGCAAGTTGCTCGAGGACATGACCAAGGCCGGGGTGCTGCTCGACACGGCCGGGTTGCGCCCGATCGAGGAAGCCACCCGCATCCGCCTTGCCAACGGCAAGCAGACGGTGATCGACGGTCCTTTCACCGAGTCGAAGGAGGTCGTCGGCGGTTACTGCCTCCTTCAGGCGAGGTCGAAAGAGGAAGCCGTGGAATGGGCCTCGCGCTTTCTCGCGCTTCACGGCCCAGCTTGGGAGATGGGTATGGAGATCCGACAGCTTGATGACCCGGTCTGAGCGCACCCAGCTGACCAGTCGCGAACTGTCGCCAACAGAGCGGGGTCGAAGGGCGGCTGAGGCCGCATGGCGGATCGAGTGGCCGAGGCTGGTTGCTGGGCTGACCCGGGTAGTTGGAGACATTGACGCAGCGGAGGACCTCGCGCAGGAAGCGCTGGTCGCGGCGCTGGAGCAATGGCCGCGGGACGGCGTGCCGCCGAACCCAGGCGGCTGGCTCATGCTCACCGCGAAGCACCGGGCAATGGACCGGCGCCGGCGGGACGCCACCTTCCGGCGCAAGCTTTCGGTCTTGGGCGGCGAGCTCGTGATCGAGGACGCCGAGCAGCCGCTGCCGGCGAGCGTCGACCCGGACCTCGCGATCGACGACGACCTGCTGCGCATGGTGTTCACCGCGTGTCACCCTGTCCTCCTGCCGCCGGCCCGTGTGGCGCTGACCTTGCGCCTGGTGGGCGGTCTGACGACGGGGGAGATCGCGCGGGCGTACCTGGTGCCGGAGTCGACGGTGGCGCAGCGGATCGTGCGGGCCAAGCGCAGGATCGCAGCGGAACGAATCCCTTACGAGGTGCCCCACGGCGCGGAGCTGGCGAGCAGACTGGACTCCGTACTCGATGTGATCTACCTGATCTTCAACGAGGGATACACGGCGACGTCGGGCGCGGATTGGGTGCGCGTCGAGTTGGTCGAGGAAGGGTTGCGCCTGGCGCGCATCCTGACCGGCCTGATGCCCGACGAGCCTGAGGTGCACGGCCTCGCGGCGCTGCTCGAACTGCAGTCGTCGCGCGTGTGGGCGCGCAGCGGCGCGTCCAGGATGCTCGTCCTCCTCGCGGATCAGAACCGGAGGCGCTGGGACCGCCTGCTCATCCGCCGTGGATTCGCCGAGCTGGGGCGCGCCCACGCGCTCAACCACCGGCAACGCCGACCGCCCGGACGCTACGCGCTACAAGCGGCCATAGCCGCTGCGCACGCGATGGCAGCGACGCCCGAGGAGACCGACTGGCGCCGCATCGCCGGTCTCTACGCCGTTCTCGCGCAACGGTTCCCGTCCCCGATCGTGGAACTGAATCGCGCGGTTGCCGTCGCCATGGTGGACGGTCCGGGCGCGGGCCTCGAGCTCGTGGAGACGATCGCGAGAGCCGGTGCGTTGAGCGACTACCACCTCCTCCATGCGGTGCGAGGCGACCTCCTCGCCCGGCTCGGGCGTGACCAGGAGGCAGCGACGTCGTTCCTCCAGGCGGCGGAGCTGACCGCGAACATCCCAGAACAACACTTCCTCCGAGACCGCGCCAACGCCTGCATCCACCGTGCAGAAAGGAGGGCGCCGACCGTATGACATCGATTCGCATCGAGACCCCGATTGGCGCGAAGGATGAGCGCGCGGAGCCAGCAGCAGGTGTCCCGGAGCCGATCGGTGACCGGACGGTTACCGCCGATTGTTCCCGAGGATCCAGGAGCCGAAGGTCTCGACGGCGTTGGTGTTGTGCCGCCGGCCGGTCACCCAGGATATGAGTTCGTCGACGCCACCGCGACTGTGACGGCGTCCCCGGGTGCCCCCTACCGGCCGCGGGTCGGGTCGTCGTAGGGGTCAGATCCGATCCTTTGACCTTGGGTCGGGTCGTCGTAGGGGTCTGAGCCGATCTTGCGGCCTTGGGTCGGGTCGAGCGGGTAGGTCTCCCGTTCTGGGCGCGAGCTGTCGCGCGGATCTGGGACGAGGGTTGGATGCTCTGCGGGTTCGCGGTCGTGAGGTTTGAGCTCGGGGGCTGTGGTGGCCATGGGGCTAGTTCTCCTTGGGTAACTCTCGTTGTGGCGTGCTTTGGTCTGCGGCGGCCCGCGTGGGGACAATCGTCTGGACCAGGCCGGTGTGGCTGGAGAACGCGTGTTTAGGGCCAGCGGGCGTTTAGGCGCGTGAGGGTGTGGGTGTGGGTGTGGGGGTCGGTGTCGATGCACCCTCGCGTGGCCTGACTCGGTCGTGCAGTCGCCGCAGCGGTCTTGGCGCCCACCAATTGGCCGGGCCGAGCAGCCGCATCAGTGACGGGACGAGCAGCGCGCGGACGATCGACGCGTCGATCAGCACTGCGAGCGCCGCGCCGATGCCGAGCTCCTTGATGAAGACGATGTGCGAGGTCGCGAACGCGCCGATCGCGGCTGCGAACAGCAGCGCGGCGGCGGTGACGATCCTGCCCGTGCGTTCGAGCCCGACCGCGACGGCGTTTGCGTTTGAGGCGCCGGCGTCGCGGGCTTCCTTGATCCGGGAGAGGAGGAACACCCCGTAGTCGGTTGCAAGACCGAAGGCGACGGCGAACAGGAAGATAGGTTGGGTGGCGTCGAGCGCGCCCTCGCTGTGGAACGAGAGCAGGCCTTGCAGGTGCCCGTCCTGGAAGATGAACACGAGGATCCCGAACATCGCGCTCAGGGTTAGGAAGTTCATGACCACAGCCTTGAGTGGCAACAGGACCGAGCCGGTGAACAGGAACAGCACCAGCAGCGTCGCGCCGATCACGATCGCGAGTACCACCGGGAGGTGCACCGCGAGGCTGTGCTCGAGGTCGATGAAGGAAGCGGTCTCGCCAGCGACACCGACGTAGACCGGCGCTTTGATCGCGCGGACGTTGCGGACGAGCTGCTCGGTCTGCCCGCTCAGCGGGCCGTGGACCGGCGCGACTGCGATCAGCGCGTTGTCCGGTCCAGCGGGCTGTGCCGTCGCGACGGCGGAAACGTCCGGCAGGCGCCCGATCCGCGCGCCGAGCTGCTTGACCTGCGCGGAGTTCGCCGGCGCGCCGACGACCACCTCGAGCGGCGAGGTTCGGTTCGGCGGGAACTGCCGGTTCAGCGCGGTGTCGACCTGGTGGGCGCTGGCTGTGGAAGGCAGCACGCGCGCGTCGGCCTGGATGAACTTGATGTGAGTGAACGGGATCCCGAGCGCGATCAGCAGCGCCGCGCTCGCAGCGGCGACCTGCGCCGGGCGGCGCATCACGAAGTGCGAGAACCGGTACCAGAACCCGTGCTCGGCGGGCCGCGCCTCGCGCTCGGCGGCGCGCTGGAGCCGCCGGGGGGCGAGCGCGTTGACGCGCGGCCCGAGCACGGCCAGGAGCGCGGGGAGCACGGTGAGCGCGAGCGTCGCCGCCGTCATCGCGACGATCGCGCCGGCGATCCCCATCGAGTACAGGAAGCTCTGGGGGAACACCATCAACGAGGCGACCGCCGCCGCGATCGTCAGCGAGCTGAACAAGACGGTGCGCCCGGCCGTCTGGAGGGTCCGCGTCAACGCCGCCGCGCCGTACCCGTGCCTCGCCGACTCCTCGCGGTATCGCGAGACGATGAACAGGCTGTAGTCGATCGCCAACCCCAGGCCCAAGCCGGTCGTGAAGTTGAGCGCGAACACCGACACGTCCACAAACGAGGCGACGATCCGCAACACGAAGAAGGTGACGACGATCGTGAGTCCGCCGAGTAGCGGGGGCAGCAATGAGGCCACGAGCGAGCGGAAGAACAGCAGCGAGAGCAGGAAGATGAACGGGAACGCGAGCAGCTCGGCGCGTGCGAGGTCATTGCTGACCTGAGTGTTCGCCTGGGCATTCGCGATCGCCTCGCCGCCGAGCTTGACGTCGCTCTGGTCAGCGAAGCGGTCCTCGATCTGCTGTGCGACGTTCTTGAGCGCCTTGTCGGAAAGCGGCTTGAAGTAGGCGAGGACATACATCGAGCGCCGGTCGCGCGAGACCATCGCCGGGTTGTTGGTGGTATAGAACGACTGCACCTGCGCGACATCGGGTTGCGCGTGCAGCTCCGCCGCGACCTGGTCAACGCGCTGCCGTTCGGCCGCCGTGCCGATATTCCCCGAGTTCACCAGCGCGACGACGCCGGCGTCGATCTGACGCCCGGCGCTCGCGTCGAACCGGTTCTCGGCTTTGACGCTCTGGCTCGCCGGGTCCTTCGCGCTGTATGGCCACAGGCCATTCGACACGCCGGCGCCGAACGCGCCAGCGATCACGGCCGCAACCGCCGCGACGATCAACACGCGGCGCCGGTTGGGGTACAGGAACGTTGCCAATCTCGAGAGCATGTGATCACTCCTTACCGGCGAGCTCGCCGTCTTATGACACCTTCGCTCCGCATGCCGGGCAGCGATACGGCCGCAGGGCAGCGAAGCCGCGGGCCGGGGCGGTGATCGCGAACGGAAATTGGATCTTCGGGACTTCCTTCACCGCCCGCACCTGCCCGTGGATGGGGCAGGTTCCCTCACGGGTTCGGGTTTCATTTTCGATCGTTGCCATGGTGTGTCTCCTTAGTGCTTGGAGGTGTAAGTGACGAACTGAAAACTAGGTTCTGACGGTCGCGGTGTCATCGGCGCAGCGTTCGATCTTTCTTCGTATGGCGCGCTCGTCTTGGGGGTGGTGTCACCTCCACCCCCCGGGTGGAGATCGAGCCCACTCAGCCTCCACCCGGGGCGCTTGCGTCCTGACCGTCCCTCTGGGGACGGCGAGGCCGGTCCGTGCCCTGAGCCTGGCCGGTGGGCAAGGGCGCGGGCTGCTTGATCGTTGTCAGGCTTTGATGGCTGCTGGGGTCCAGCGGAAACGCGTCAGGGCGACGATCAGCCCGGCTGCGCCCCAGGCGGCCAGGATTGCCAGGTCTCCCCAGGCGATGCCGTGGGTGCCCGGAAGGAATCCGCGGCCCAGTGCGGCGACGAGATGCTGGAGCGGGAACGCCTGCGCGATGTGGTGGAGGGCGGTGGGGAGGCTGACGGAGGGGATATAGACGCCCGAGATGAACGACAGCGGTAGCGTCAGTGCCAGCACCCCGGGCTGGGCAGCGTCGGCCGACCCAATCGCACTGGAGACGGCGTATCCCAGGCAGGCGAATACGAGCGCGCCGACGGCGACGCTCAGCGCCAGCGTCCCGAGCCCTCCAGCGACGAGGTGCACGCCGTAGGCGAGGCTGCCGATCGCGATCACGACTGCCGTGACCGCAACCGAGACGACCAACGAGGTGAGCGCGCGGCCGGCGATGATCACGGACGCGGGAGCGGGCGTCGCGCGGCGGCGCTTGAGCACCCCGAGCTCCCGCTGGGCGGTGATCGCGATCACGAGTTGCGAGAACGACGCCGTGAGGACGGCGAGCGCGGCGATCCCGGGCACGTAGTAGGTGGAGGCCTTGATGTGTTCGGGTCCGACGAGTTGGTTGCCGAATACGCTGACGAAGATCACGAGGAACATCAGCGGCAACAGCACCGTGAAGAACCGGGCCTGGCGGTTGCGGGCGAACGTCAGCAGGTCGTAGCGGGTCTGGTGCAAGATGAGGCGCATCACGAGGGGCTCCGAGTTAGGCCGCCATGGTCGAGGGCGCCGGGCCGAAACGCGGTGAGCCGGGCGGCCGATGTCGGGCTTGGCTTCGTCTTCGGACTCTGCATTTCGGCTCCTTGAGGTTCTGTATCCGTCGATCCGGGTTGTGCGATTGGTCTTGTACAAGGGGTTGAAACGGGCACGACCAGCTAAGCCTTCGTGGTGGAGGTCAGGTGCAGGTAGACGTCCTCGAGCGTTGGACGGCGAAGCTCGAGGTCGGGCAGCTGGTGGTCGTGCTCGAGCGCCCATCGGGTGAGGGAGAACATCGTTGACACCGGGCGCTCGCACCTAACCTGCGCCTTCCCGTTTTCGTCGACGCCGGTGACGCCGATCCGCGCGGGCAGTTGCTCGAGCCGGACGCCGGTCGGGACCGTGAAGCTGATCTCGGCGGTCATCAAGTCTCGAGGGCCGAGGGAGTCGGGCGTGCCCTCGGCGACGATTTGACCATCGTTGATCACGGCGATTCGGTCCGCGAGCCGCTCGGCTTCCTCCATGTAGTGGGTCGTGAGGACGATCGTCGTGCCGCTTGCGCGCAGGCCATGAACGAGGTCCCACATCGCCCGGCGGGCGGCGGGGTCGAAGCCGGTTGTCGGTTCGTCCAGAAACAGCAGCTCGGGGTCGCCGATCAGCGCCAGCGCCACGTCAAGTCGGCGCCGCTGCCCACCAGACAAGTGCTCGCAGCGACGATCGGTCAGATCGGCGAGGCCGACCTTCGCGAGCGTGTCATCGATCGGGCGTGGATTGGTGTAGTAGCCGGCGTACAGCGCCAGGCACTCGCTGACCGTGAGCTCCGGCTCCGGCTGACTGTCCTGGAGCACGATCCCGAGCCGCTCTCGCCACGCGCGGTCGCCGTGCTCGGGATCGACTCCCAGCACGTGCGCCTCGCCGCCGGAACGCTTGCGAAACCCCTCGAAGATCTCCAGGGTGGTCGTCTTGCCGGCCCCGTTGGGCCCCAGCAGCGCGAAGATCTCACCGCGGGCGACCTCGAGATCGATCCCGCGAACCGCATCGAAGCTGCCGTAGCTGCGTCGCAGCCCGCGCACCGACAGCGCCGGCGGGTCGCGCTCGCGCCGCTCACCCTGGCTGAGTGCGGCATCTGGTCCTGGGGTTGGGTCGGTGGATGCTGCGAGCATGGGCCGGCAAGCTACTTCCGCGCTGCCGCGCTGTCATCGGCGCCACGGCCGATCTTCGACCCCCCGCCGCCGTCGTGTCCCGGACGGAGTCGTCTCCGCCCCTGGGTGGAGACGGAGGCGGCTCGATATCCCAACCCCCCCGCCGATGACAAGGCGCGTGTGTGGACCTACATTTCACGCATGATGGAAAGGGCTGTCGCTCGCGCCGGACCGATCGGCGAGACACTGCCCGCCTGGCGCCGGGCATGGGGACTCGCGGCCGGCGTGATTGCGGTCGTCGTCGTGCTCTCGTTCGCGCAGCACCCGGCGCCCTCGCTGTCCGGCTCCGGGCTGGGTGTGGCTCTGTCGCTTGCTGTGCTGGTCGCCGCCACCGCGACGCTGGTCCTTCGCCTCGAGACGCCGGTCACCGCCATCGCGCTGGCGGGACTGACCGCTGCCTCGGCGTGCCTCGTGTGGCTGCAGCCTAACGGCGCGGGCGACGCGGGCCTGTTCGTCGCGGTCGCGATCGCCGGGATGCGCTTACCCGACGTGCCGTCGATCATCGCGCTCGCCATTGCCGTGGCGGCGGGGATAGCCTCAGACTTGCACGCGCATCGCTCCGCCGGCATGATCGGGGGCACCGTTCTTGGGATCGTCGCGTTCTACCTCGTCGCGCGGTTTGGACGCAGCGCCGCCCAGGCACACGAACAGACGCGACGGCTACTGCTCGAGCTGCAGGCGAGCCACGACGCCGAAGCCGAAGCGGCGATGCTGCGCGAGCGCAGCCGACTCGCCCGCGACATGCACGACGTGCTCGCCCACTCGCTCTCGGGGCTGATGCTCCAGCTCGAGGGAGCACGGATGCTGTCGACACAGCCTGACGCAAAGGGGCAGCTGCCGCCCGCGCTCGACCGCGCACACCACCTCGCCCGGGCAGGCCTGGAGGAGGCCCGTCGAGCGATCGCAGCGCTGCGCGACGAGGACCTACCCGGCCCCGACAGACTGGAGCAGCTGGCGGCAGACTTCGAACAGGATTCGCATGTCCGCATTTCCCTTGACGTCGACGGCGCCGCCCGCGAGCTCGACAGCGAAACGTCGCTCACCATCTATCGCGTCGCTCAGGAAGCCCTCACCAACATCCGCAAACACGCCGCCCCCGATCACGTCGAGGTGTCGCTCAGCTACGACCCCAACGGTACCCGCCTCACGGTACGCGACCACGCACAAACGCCCTCCGCGGGCGAGCTCCCAAGCGGACGCGATGCAGGGGGATACGGGCTTACCGGGATGCGCGAACGTGCCGAGCTGCTCGGCGGCTCGCTCATCGCGGATCGCACGCACGACGGATTCCGCGTCGAACTATGGATCCCGGCATGACCGGAGAACCGACGACCGTGCTGATCGCGGACGACCAACGGGTCGTCCGCGAGGGACTCACGATGGTCCTCGGCCTGATGCCGGGTGTCGAAATCGTCGGAAGCGCCCGCGATGGCGAGGAGGCAATCGCGCTCGTGGAGCAGCTGCAACCCGACGTCGTGCTGATGGACCTCCGCATGCCCCGCTGCGACGGCGTCGAAGCCACCCGCCGTCTCACTCAGAGCGGCACCCCTACGAAAGTCGTCGTGCTCACGACCTACGCCGACGATCACAGCGTGATCCAGGCACTGCGCGCGGGAGCCTGCGGCTTCCTGACCAAGGACGCCGGCAGCCCCGAGATCGCCGCCGCGCTCGAGGCCGCGAAACGCGGCGAGTCCGCGATCGACCCCGCCGTGCAGCATCACCTGGTCAAAGCGATCGCCCGCACAGCACCACTGCAGTGGTCCCCACCGGATCAGAGCCAACTGCCCGACGGTCTCACGCCCCGCGAAGCGGCGGTGCTCGCGCTAATCGCCGAAGGACTCTCCAACGCCGAGATCGCCGAGCGTCTGACCGTCACCGAAACCACCGTCAAGAGCCACATCAACCACCTATACGGCAAGACCGGCGCGCGCGATCGGGCACAAGCGGTGGGCTACGCCTACCGCCACGGCCTCGCGCCCGGATCCCAAGACGAGTAACCGGCAAACGACGGCGCGACGAGCGCTCGGTCTGGGCGCAGCGGACTACCGTGGTGTCACCGAAGCAGCGTGCGCACGCCGTTGGCCTCGTGCCGCTGGGCCTGGCCGCCAGCTCGTCACCCCTTGGTCGCGTACCTCGAGGTCCCGTTGCAGGTGGTGCCGTGAGTGAAGTCGGTCATCACCTTGCCCGATTCTTGGCCACGCTTGGCAAATCGCCGTCGACCTTGCGCTACTCGCCGAGCGAGTGAGTCACGATGTCGAGGCCGGGGCGGCCATGGAACGCTGCCGGTTCCGGACACGACCGGTCGCAGAATCAGCGCTCATGCGACGCCGGCGACACCGATCAGGGTGCCCTCGGGGTCCGTGAAGTGACCGACGACAAGGCCATTCGGCGAGGTCGCTGGACCCATAACCCGAGTGCCTCCGAGCTTCTCCGCTTGCTGCAATGCGGCCTCGACATTCGGGACGCCAACGTAGAAGACGGCGTGGCTATTGTAGCTCGGTCCGCCCCCGACACCACCGCGGATGCCTGTCCCATCTTCAGAGGCGACCAAGTCCAGAAAGCCGTAGCTCCCCGGTTCCGACACCTCTTCGGCTACCGGCGAGGGCGTTTCGAATTCCCACCCGAAGAGGCCGCTGTAGTAGTCGCGGAGGTTCTGCGGGTCGTTTCCGATGATCTCGAAGTGCACCACAGGTTGTGCCATGTGTAGTCCTCTCCGGTTCGTTGTCCGCCTTCGATGCAAGGACCGCGCGGCGCCCGAGAAGTCATCGGTGCGCGATGCGCGATCGGTCTGAGCAGTCGCGGCTCGGCGGAAGCATCGTCGCTTGCGGACAAACGCCGCGAGGTCAGTCATCTTTTCGTCGCTGGAGGGGAATCCGCGGTCGGCATCGCTCGCGGCTTGCGCGAAGCCCCCGATTCGCTAGCTCCGTCAGCCTGGGAAGGCGACGGCGGCAGGCGGCGTCATCTATTCGTGACGGCTATGGACTCTGCACAGCAGTCAGTATCTCGGCTCGCGCGGTGCGGCCGGAGATCGTTTGCGCACCGACGGCGCAGCGTACGGAGGCTGGGCGGTCTGGCCGGCAATCTGGCCGGCGCCGGGTTCGCTGGGTATCTCTTGCTTCCGAACCTGCGGTTCTTCGTCCACACGGGCAGGCTGATCGGCCTCGTGTTCGTGATCCAGCAGGCGTGGGTGGCGGTGGTGTTCGTGGCGAGGCGGGCTCCGCGGAGCGTGAGCAGACGGGCCGTGGACTGGATCGCGGCCTATGCGGGTTGGTTCACGTCATTCTTGGTGCGGCCGAACGGCGCCCACTTGGCATGGGGAGTCTCTATTGGGTTCTGGGTGCAGGTCGTCGGACTGTTGCTGTGGGGCTGGTCATTCTCGTGCCTTGGTCGTTCGTATGGCATCGTTGCCGCCGACAGGGGCCTGGTCACTCGTGGCCCCTACGGATACGTTCGGCATCCGTTGTACAGCGCGTACCTCGTGGGGGGCGCCGGATATCTGATCCAAAGCTTGTCGCTTTGGAACGCTGCGGTGGACCTCGTCGCTGTCGGCTGGCAATTGGTCCGAGTACGTGCCGAAGAGCGCCAGCTCGAGGGAAGCGATTACGCTCGCTACCGCGCTCGGGTACGGTGGCGCCTATGCCCGAGGCTTTGGTAAGGCCGACCCCGCGTGATGAGGTGGATTCGCCGCATCAGCGATCCCCCGTGCCGCGGCCGCGCTTGAGCCGCGATCGCGGCGCCGGCGCGTGCCGCGAGGCTGTAGTTCCTCAGCTCGGCGTTTCGAAATGGCATGCGGGAGCGTGTCGGGTTCGCTGAAAGGGTCGTGACGCGCTCTGCCAAAAACATCATCTACCACGCGGCGTAGCAGACCGTGTTCAGCGTGACCGTCAGCTCACCTACCGCAACCTCGACGATGAGGCCGTCTTCGCGGGTATGAACACGTCAACCGAGACACTCGCCCGGGTGGTCGCAGATCGACTCGCCGAAAGGGTCCACGCCGGTGCGCTGGGCGACAGCGGGCGAGGGCTCGACGGCCTGGTCGTGACGCTGCACGAGTCGCACATCACCTGGGCGAGCTACGAGCGGCCGCTGTGACCGCGGTGCATGTCGTCGTACCCGACGGCATCGACGATCCAGCCCGGCCGAGCGGAGGCAACGTCTACGACCGGTGGGTCTGTCGCGAGCTCAGCTTGCGCGGCTGGTCCGTGTACGAGCACGCCGTGCCCGGTTCCTGGCCGCGACCCGACGCGCCGTCGCTCGCCGCCCTCGCCGGCGTCATCGAGCGAATTCCCGACCACGCCGTCGTGCTGCTCGACGGACTGGTCGCGTCGACGGCCCCCGCGCTGCTCGTGCCGCAGGCCCGGCGGCTCAGCTTGGTCGTGCTCGTGCATATGGCGCTTGGTGACCGGCCGCCAGACGGCGGCGGCGACGACGTCAGGAGGCGGGAACGCGCGGTCCTCTCGGTGGCCGCCGGCGTCGTCACGACCAGCGCGTGGAGCCGGCGTCGGCTGCTGGAGCTGTACGCGTTGCCCGCCGACCGGGTATACGTCGCCTTGCCTGCCGTCGACCCCGCTGACCCCGCCGCCGGAACCGACACTGGCGGGGCGCTGCTGTGCGTCGCGGCGGTGACCTTCGACAAGGGCCACGACGTGTTGCTCGATGCGCTGGCCACGATGACGGACCTGTCGTGGCGCTGCGTGTGTGCGGGTAGCGTGGACCGCGACGCGGGGTTCGCGAAACGCATCCATCGTCGGTTACTGGACGGCGGCTTGGGCGACCGCGTGTCTTTCACCGGGCCACGCACTGGAGCTGAGCTCGACCGCAGCTACGCCGCCGCGGATCTGGTAGTGCTGGCGTCGCGTGCCGAGACGTTCGGCATCGTCGTCATCGAGGCCCTGGCCCGTGGCCTGCCGGTCGTCGCAACCGATGTCGGCGGGGTGCCAGAGGCGCTCGGTCACGACGACGACGGCATCCGGCCGGGGTTACTGGTCCCTCCCGACGACGCTGGCGCGCTCGCCGCCGCGCTCCGGGCCTGGCTTAGCGATGGTGACCTGAGAAGGCGGTTGCGTCGGGCCGCACGCGAGCGACGGAGTTCCCTTCCCCGGTGGTCAACCACTACGACTGTGATCGCACGTGTCCTGTCCGAGGTGTCGCGATGACCGCCCCGCCCATACGGGTCAGCCCGAGATGGCTCGCTCTTCGCGAGTCTGCAGATGCCACGGCGCGTGCCCCCGACCTCGTCGATCACCTCGCGCGAGCGCTACCGGCGACCGGTCGCCGGGTGATCCACGATCTCGGCTCCGGCACCGGGGCGATGGGCCGTTGGCTCGCGCCACTGCTATCTGGGCCGCAGCACTGGGTCGTGCACGACCGCGACGCAGACCTGCTCGAGGTCGCCGTCGCCGAGCTCCCCGGCCCGGCCGCCGACGGGACCGCGGTCACCGTCGAGGCGACGCAGTCCGATATCACCCGGTTGCACTCGGGCGATCTCTCCGACGCAAACCTCATCACCGCCTCAGCGCTGCTGGACGCACTGACCGAAGACGAGTTGGCCAAGCTCGTCACCGTCTGTGTCGGCGTAGGCTGTCCCACGCTGTTCACCTTGTCCGTCGCCGGTCGCGTCGAGCTGAGCCCCGCGGACCCACTGGACCGACGCGTGGCCGCCGCATTCAACGCCCACCAACGCCGCAGGACCGAGAGGGGCCGCCTTCTCGGCCCCGACGCCGTCCCGGTGGCCGTCGAACAGTTCGGCCGGCTGGGGGGCGAACCTCTCGTTCGACCCAGCACCTGGCGGCTCGGCGCTTCACAGGCCGACCTGGCCGCGGAATGGTTCATCGGGTGGGTCGGTGCTGCGTGCGAGCAACGCGTCGAGCTGGCCGCCGAGACCGGCGGCTATACGCGCCGACGTCTGGCGCAGGCGGCCGCCGGGCAGCTCGCGGTCACCGTTGACCACACCGACCTGCTGGTCCTTCCGCGATGAACACCATCCGCGCGGATGCACCCCGCCGAGGCCATCACCCGGCCGACAGGGGGAAGTCGAGCATGTGCGCGCCCTTTCGCGCTTTCGTCGCCAGGTAGCGCGCGTTCGCGGCGGACAGGTGCACGCCCGTCGGCACCCGCGCGGTCACGGTCACCCCGAACCGGCGGAGCTGCCGAGCCTTGTCCGGGTTGTTGCTGAGCACGGCAACTCGCGATACCCCCAGCGCGTGCAGCATCTGCGCGGCGACCACGTAGCTGCGCTCGTCCTCCCGGTGCCCCAGCGCGAGGTTCGCCTCATAGGTATCGAGTCCGGCGTCCTGAAGCGCGTAGGCGTCGAGTTTGGCGTACAGGCCGATGCCACGGCCCTCCTGCCGGAGGTACAGCAGATAGCCACCAGGGTCGGCGATGCGCTCGACGGCCTCGCGCAGTTGCGCGCCGCAGTCGCAGCGTTGGCTGCCGAAGACGTCTCCGGTGAGGCACTCGCTGTGCGGCCGGACCAGCGGCACCGGCGCGTCTCGAGCTGACGCGACGGCGGCGGCCCGATTGCCGAGTCCGAAGGCGAGATGTTCCTGGCCGTCGAGTAATCCGTCGAAGCTGAACGCCCGGGCGGCCGCGGTGTATCCATCCACGAATCGCAGGGGCACCGACACCTGATTGCGAATCGTCGCAGTGGGTGGTGGCATCGATCGGTCCGCTCAGTCGGTCCGGAACCGCGACGACAGCGCATAGCGCAGGAGTACGACATCGCCGATCTGGCGGACCGCGGCCAGCGTCGCCCGCCGGCCGGGGTTCCAGGGGAAGCGGCCGTCGCTCACGAATCGTGGCGCGCGGGAGTCGCCGACGAACAAGGGAGCGACTACTAGCTGCAGCTCGTCGGCGAGGTTGTCGGTCAGGAACTGGGTGTGCACCTTGCCGCCGCCCTCGACCATCAGTCGGTCCACGCCTCGGGCTGCGAGGTCCTCACTGATCGTGTGCATCTGGACCGGTTGGCCGGCGTCGACCACGGTCGCTATCGGTCCGAGCCTCGACCGGGCGTCTATCACCCGCTGGCTGGCGCAATAAACGAGTTTCTCGGTCTCGCCGGTGGTGAAGAAGTCCGCGCACGGGTCCAGCCCCACCCGCTCGGTCACGGTGACCTTGATCGGCGACGGCGGGAGGCCGCGAGCGATCCGCTCGTCGCGCCGCGCCGTCGAGCGGACGAGCAGCCGGGGGTTGTCGTTGCGCACGGTGGCCGCTCCCACGAGGATCGCGTCGCAGGACGCCCGCACGGCGTCGACCCGGTCGAAATCGTCCTGATTGGAGAGCTCGAGGCGCCGCGGCATCGCGCTGTCGAGGTAGCCGTCGATCGACATGCTGCAGCTCAACACGGTGTACGGGCGATCAGGCATGCGCGTCTCGCTGGTGGAGCGGCGGTTCTGTTCGCGTCGGACGTCGGAAACGACGGAACCATGCCACCAACAGGACCACGGCGCCCGGCAGGCTGGCCACGAGCACCATGACGCCGTAAACGACGGCGGTCGAAACGCCCCGTTGCGCGCCCAGCCCAGCCGCGCCGAAGATCCATGCCGTCGCCCCCTCGCGCGGGCCCCAGCCACCGACGCTCGGCAGCACCATGGCGGCCACGGCGACCAGCGCCAGCGGCAACATCTGGGACGATGGCGCGGCGGTCCCCGCCGTACGCGCGGCGATCAGGAACGTGACGGCGTGTCCGGCGACCACGAGCACGGATGCGATGACGATGCCCAGCCACGCTCTGCGGGCGAGTAGGGCGTCGCGGATGTCGCCGGCCAATGCGGTGCGAATCCGTCCCCAAGCAGACCGACCGTAACGGGGTCGCACCCGAGCTACGAGCGACGAAGGCGACCAGCGCCGCGACGGCGGCCGATCGCCACCATCGGCATCGACGAGCGCACGGGCGACGGCAGCGCGAGGAGAACGATTATCGTCAGGAAGGCCTGCACGACCTGGCCGGCGAAGCGTTCCCACGCGACGGCGCGCAACGCGCGGCCGACATCGCTCACCTCGCGACCGTGGCTGACCGCCGCGGTGGACGTCGCCCACGATCCCACCGGGCAGCGTGAGGTTCAGGAATACCGCTCGGTAGTACGCCGTGACCGCAGAGGGGAACGACAGCTCGACGCCGAGACCACCGGCCACGATCTTCCACCGCCACGCAGAGAACACCGTCGTCAGCAGCACGATGCCTGCCGCCTCGGTCAGCGACGCCGCCGTCGATCGTGCGGACACCGTTTAGAAACGGTCCCGTGCCTAGTCGCCAGACGAGAACGGCGAGCACCAGGGCGGGACCCACGACGCGGCCCCATCTCCACACGGCGAGGGCTGGCGCCGAGGCCGGGGACGCGTGGTCGTGGAGAGCTTCGGAGTCCGGGTGAGCGACGACGGCGGTCACGGCGAGCTCAGCGGGTCGACGGTGTCGATCCGAATGCGGTGAGGAAGCGGTCGCGGAAGGCACTCATCGGCCAGACCGGCGCCTGCGGGGTCGGCAGCAAGCCCGCATCCCAGCCCCAGCCTCCGATCCGCTTCGTTACCGCCGGGTCGCGGGCGATGATCGAGATCGGAACGTCGTGACTCGTGACTTGCCCGCTCACGATCGGCAATGGCTGCTCGTCGCCCACGACCACAAGCACGAGATTCTTGTTGCCGTAGTGCTGCACGAAGGAGATCAGAACGCTTCAGCGAGTACTCGAGCGACCGAGCGTAGGCAGCCTTTACTTGGTTGGGATGCCACCAGAACGAATCAGGCTCACTGAGCATCGGTATGCGGTTGAAGACCGAACCGTTCCCGACTTCGCTCCACGGGATCTGCTCGGGGATGCGATTCCACGGCATATGGCTCGACACCGTGTCCACCTCTGCGAACAGCGGGCGCCGGTGGGGCTTCGAGAGCTCGAGGCGCTGCAAGGCCGCGAACATGTATTGATCGGGCATCGGCGCGTAGGTGAAACTGGGCCCGCGGTAACCCAGGTTACGTTGGTCATAGAGCTTGTCGTAGTGGTAGAACGACGACCCGTCCGCCCAGTCGCGATCGTCGGCTGGCGCGAAGTTGATGGTCCGCCACCCGGCTCGATCGAACGCGTCGGTGAGGTTGAAGCGGTCGCTGCCGATGAGCTGGTTGTAGCGCCGCTGACTGTTCGCCCAGACGCCTGACTGCAGGGTGGAGTGCGCGAGCCAGCTGATGCCTCCGAAACCGGGCGCGTTCATAAAAGCGCTGCGGGCGGAGAAGCCGACGGTCCTTAGTCGCCTGGTCCCCTTGTTGAGTAGCGCGTCGATGGCTGGCGAGAAGGAGGAGTTCTGGACCGAAACCTGGCCGTAGGACTCCACGAACACGAGGAGTACGTCCTTGCCGCGGAGAGCGGTCAGCAGCTGATTGCCGGGGGTGTTCCGGAAGCGGTCGTGGCTGATCTGCTTTGCGAAGACGGCGGAGTCGCGGATGTCGGCCTGCACGGTGCGGACCTCGCCGACGAAGAAGCTTGCGGTGCTCGTGGACGCGATGGCGGTGCGGGAGAGAAGCTGCGCGCCGGACACCGAAAAGAGCAGCCAGACGGCGCCGAGCGCGGTAACGGCGCGTAGCGACGCGCGGCGGTGCCCGGCCGCGACCCGCGTTAGGCGAAACAGCGCGAGGGTGGTGAGAACAAGTAGGACGACGGCCAGCGCCACCCCGCCGACGATGAGCAGATTCGCCTTCGTCCCACCGAGGGTGGCGCGCATCGTTTCTACGCCGGTCCCGAGGTTGCCCAAGTCGCCTACCGGATCGAACGGCCGAGCGACGAACGTGATGAACGCTATGTCGAGGACCTTCAAAATGACCACCAGACCGAGGAGCGGTCCGACGAGCCCGGCCAGGATTCGTCGAGGGATGACCGGCAGAACGACCGCCAAGGCGATGAGGACGAGGCCCTCGAGCGGGACCCTGAGGAATGCGGTGGGCGTGAGACCACTCGGCTGGTCCGGAACGACGAGGGCGGCCCATACGAGCACAAAGGCCAAGATCGTGACCGCCGCGGTAATACCCGTTCGCACGCGTCCGCTTCCGGGTCCGGGGCCACTGGCGATTAGGCGATCGGGGTCGCGGTCGGCATACCTCGCCGGGCGACTCGGGGTGGGCGGATCCGCCACCGCCGCCACCACACCGTCCGCGGCGTGCCGGTGGCGCCACAGCCACCACACGTGGCGGCCGAACGACTCGGCAAGCAGGGCGAGGGCCACGACAAGGCCGGCTCGCGTTACACCTAACGGCAGGACGTCTGCAGCGGCGATGGTCAGCACGATCCCCTGCGTCGCGGCCACGGTCTTACTCCAGTACCGCGGCGGCAGCGGCCGACGCATCCACGGCAACGGCCAGCTGGCTGCGAGGAACAGATAGCGTGCCGCGCCGATCGCGAGCACCCACGCGCCGGCCGCACGGCAGACATAGACGCTGAGAATGAGGATCAGGAACGCGTCGACCTCGGCGTCGAACTGAGCGCCCAGCATTGCCGACGTCCTCGTGCGTCGGGCCACCCACCCGTCGACCGCGTCCAGCGCGAGCGCGACAGCCGCGAGTGACACCAGCAGCGCCACCGGCGCGCGCCGGTCGAACGAGTCCGCGACCAAGGCGGCGACGCCGACGGCGAGCGTCGCCCGCGCGAGGGTCACCCAGTCAGCCAGGGCCAGCCGGTCGACGCGGTAGCGCGAGAGCCCGTGCGCCAGTGCCGAGTTCATGACCGCTCCGCAGGTTAGTCCGACGAGCCAACCGGGACGGCCGAGACCGACGCTCCTCGCGAGCGCTGCGAGCAGCAGCGCCTGGGCGATCAACCCGATCCCGGGGCCGGCGCGGACGGTTCGCATCGCGACGGCGATATGCCGGCCGCGACCGAAGCTCCGGACCTCTCGCTGATTCTCAAGCCCATGCGCCGCGTGGTGTGTCGCGACCTCACCGGCAGCGGTGGCGACAACCGCCAGCAGGCCATGCTCGTGCAGAGCGGATCGGGCTTGGTGTCGGGCGAGGCGGCTTAGGGCGTCCTGTCCTCCCTTTCCTGCTGCGTGCTCTGGCTCCATACCAACCAGGACGTTGGCTGCGTGCCAAGACTTCCCCTATCGGCTTGCCATCCTTTGCGGCATGCGTGTTGGGATGGCACAGCCGTGAGGCAGGACGAGCGTGCGCCGTTCGCCCGGGCCCTGCAGCGTGCCGGAGCGTCGGCGTACGCTCCCGGCGAGTTCGTCGGGCAGGAGAGCTTCATGGGCGCAGAGGAGATTCGGGCCCTGGCACGTCGGGCGGGCATCGCTCCCGGAGTCTCGGTGCTGGACCTGTGCTGCGGGGTTGCCGGGCCAGGGCGGTTCATCACCGAGGAGTTCGGTTGCACCTACCTCGGGGTGGACTTCAGCTCCAGCGCGCTCGACATCGCGCGTGAGCGGGCTGGCGTCCTTCCTTGCCGCTTCGAGGTCGCGCGGGTCCCGCCGGTCCCTTCCGGCCCGTTCGACGTGGTGCTCCTGTTCGAGACAATGCTCGCGTTTCCCGAAAAGGAAACGCTGCTTCAGGAGATATCCCGGGCGCTAACCACCGGGGGGCGGTTCGCCTTCACCATGGAAGAGGGTGTACCCCTCACGGAAGCAGAACGAGCCAGGATGCCTGACTCCGATACGGTCTGGCTCACCCCGCTGCAGGAGATGGTTGCTCGCTTGGAGCGGGTCGGGCTGGCCGTCCGGTGGATGGATGACCGCAGCCGATCTCACCGTGCCGTCGCGGATTCGTTGATCGAGGCGTATGCCGCCGATGCTGCGGACATTGCCGCGCAGATCGGACGTAGGGGGCTGGAGGAGTTGCTCACTGCACATTGTCTCTGGAGCGACTGGCTGCGCAGAGGGCGGGTCCGCAAGCTCGCGTTTGTCGCGGAGAAGACGACGACGCCGAGTTCAACCCTTGTGATGTGACGCGCGGCCGTCAGCCGGTGACACGTGCTGACCTGATTCGGGAAGGAATCGCCACTCGACGAGGGCCATACCGGTGAGACACAGAACCGGTCTACTTCACGGCTTCGCTCGCGCGGCGCTACGGACACGACTCGGGTCGCATTCGCCGTACTGCGTCCGATGTTCGCACGCGGATGACCACGCATCCTAATTTGCCGCGACGTGGGCGGTCTGTTGTGGGAGGTGTCGGCGGCTTAGACTCGGCTGATGGCGAACTGCCCAAGATCGAGGAGCACACCGTGAGCCAGATCGACAGTACGCGAGAGCGCCTGATCGAGACATACCGCAAGAAGGCGAAGCACTACGACGTTACCTCCCGGTTCTACCCAGCGCCCGGCTACCCCCAGCGGGCCCAACGCCTCCGGGCCGTACAAGCACTCGGCCTTCGCCCGGGTGACAGCGTCGTCGACGTCGCCTGCGGCACCGGTCTGAACTTCTCGCTGATCGAGCAAGTGATCGGTCCCGACGGCCGGATCGTCGGCGTCGACCTGACCGACGCGATGCTCGCCCAAGCCCGGCGTCGGATAGAGACCAACGGTTGGAGCAACATCACCCTCGTGCAAGCCGACGCGGCCCAGTTCGACTTCCCAACCGAGGTCGACGCGATCCTGTCCACATACGCCCTGTCGCAGGTGCCTGAATGCGGAGATGTCATCGCCCACGGCGCCGCGGCCCTCTCCGCCGGCGGGCGCTGGGTCGTGCTGGATCTCAAGGCTCCCGACAACGCGCCTCGGTGGATAGCGCAGCTCGGAATCGCACTTGTGCGGCCGTTCGGCTCCATAGACGAGTGGATCGCACGCCGTCCGTGGGAGACGATTCGCGCGGCTATGCAGGATAGGCTGGCCGATGTCTCCTGGACCGAGTTGGTCTTCGGGACTGCATTCCTCGCTGCCGGGTCCCGCGGCTCTAGGAGCGTCGATGAACCACCGCAGGGACACCGCACAAGCCCCTAGCGGCCGCTGGCGCCGATCGTCCGCCAGAGCTCACTCCACGACCGCCGAGCCCCCCCATCTAGGAATCCGAGGCGCCCGGCGCAGCGGACTCGACCGCAGCCTTGATCGCCGCCATCTCGATATCCATTACGCGCCGAATCCTGCCTTGGAGAACCCGGCCGGGGATCGCGCGCATGGGGCCCGCGAGGTCGACCTCAACCCACATCTCGGCGTCGGTCTGCCTATCGCCCATCGGCTCGAACTCCATCCCCCACCGCGCCGCGGAAGTGCCCATCGGCCCGGCGAACGCCAGGCGGCGCGGCTCCTCCACAGCGGTCACGTTCTGGGCCCGGTGGCGACTGGAACCGAATATCCCCTTCGCCCGCTGCTCCACCCTCGCGCCGGGCTGAAGCGGAGCACCCCCGGCAACCCAGCATTCGCGAACCGTTGGCGCCCACTCCGGCCAGCGTTTAACGTCGCAGAGGTACGCCCAGACTTCAGGCACGCTGCCGGCGATTGTTAAGCGGCTCTCGGATCTGATCGCCATCGCGCGGACTTTGTGTTGATCACTTTCCGGCTGCGCAAGGTCGTCGTCGAGGCTACATCCTGACCGAGACGCCAGCAAGTGCGCTCCGATGGCGGGAGGATCAGGCGAAACCCTTGGTTCTCTCCTATCCCGTTCGAGGAAGCACTGGTCTCCATCGGATGTGGCGTCGGCGCCTCAGAAGCGATGTCGGGTGTGGCTGAAGCCGCCCTTGGTGAAGGCAAGGACTTTCGCTGGGCGGACAGCGAACACGAGGACGGTCCCGACGTCGTGTCGAAAGCCATCCTGACTGACCTCGTATTGCCATCGCCCGTCCCACTTTTGTGCCCAGGCTGCGGCGAGCCGGTCGAGTTGCTGTGCGTCGGTGACGCGGGCCGCCTCGCCCTCGACAACCACGTCGAGGCCGCTCTGCCAGTCGTTGGCGCCCGTGGTCAGCGCGACGCGCGGGTTGCTGGCGAGGTTGCGCGCCTTCTGCTCGTCCGGGCCCGTGGAGAAGTGCAGTGCATCGTCGAGCCAGACGGCGACGAGCGGAGTGACGTGCGGCCGGCCGTCTGTGCGGACGGTCGAGATCCAGAAGATCTCGGCCTGCTTGATCGCCTCGAGCGTGTCCTCCCAACTGGTGGGCTGTGCTGCTGGATCGCTGAAGCGGGTGTCGAGCTCTGTGTGGGGTGTCGTCATCACGGGTTTCTGTCCTCGGGGTTGGCGGGTGGAGGGTAGGACGGCTAGCGGCTCGGTGAGTGTTTCTCTGAGAAGCGTCACAACGCGTACACCGTGTGCTGCGAACTCGGGCCATACCTCGGCCAGGCGCAGGTCGTAGTCGAGCCCGGCGACCGCGACGAGGGCATGCACGAGCGAGTTGAGGACGCCCTTGGCGGTCGAACAGCGAAGAACAAGGTGTTGGCGGACACGGTTCTCAGGACATAGACAGCCGCGCACCGAGGAACTCATCGGTCTGGGTTAGGCGATCTCCCGCTCGCGGCCCGCCTCCTCGGGTGACACTGGGTAAATATCCGAGCCCGCCGGCCCTTACACGCCGATCGTCCCCGCCTTGCTTCTGCCGCAACACTACGGGCGGCGTCGCCCCGAGTTGCGAGTTGCGCGGCATGCGGGACGTGGGATGAGCGAGTAGGTCCCGCGATGGCTCGGAGCCCGGGTCCTTCTAATCGCTAGATCCACGGATCTTGCTTCGAGGCGTTGTCGGTCCAGCGCGCTGGCGTTCTCTGCCGCGGGATGGCCGGCACCAGCCGAAACGTCGCCAAAGCAGCCGGTCATCCAACACTGTCGTCGACGTCGAGCTCAGGCGCGGGTGAGGAGCCGGCGCTCGACAACGAGCGGGACGAGCAGGTCGCGGTAGCCGTGCTCGTCGAACAGTACGGTCACCTGGTCGCCGTCGTAGCGCTGAATGGTTCCCACGCCCCAGCGCTCGCTGGCCACCCTGACGCCGATCGGGAACGGCTTGGCCGCCGGCCTCGCCGCCGCGTGCCGGCGGTCGTTGTCGCACGCCCCGCATGGGCCGGAGTACTCCTGCCCGAAGTACGAGAGCAGGAACGACCGCCTACATCCGGTGGTCTCGGCGTAGCGGCGCATCATGTCCAGCCGGGAGCGCTCGACCTCGCGCTCACGCTGGCTCTCCTCGCGCGACGCGGCGAGCGCTGCGGCGAGATCCATCGTCCCTGTCCAGCGCGCCCGCCCGTCGGCCCTCCATGCGGCCGCGCCGACGTCGACCAGCCGGGTCAGGGCAAGCGTTGCCGGGCGCGAGCCGACCTCCGCCACGCGTCCTGCGACGAGCCTCTGGGCGGCGTCGGCCACCGCCGCCTCGGACACCCCGCGCGCGGTCAGGTGCCGTGCCGCGCTGATGTCCTCGGGCCGGTACAGAAGCACTGCGTCGGCACGATCGCCGTCGCGTCCCGCGCGGCCCAGCTCCTGGTAGTAGGCGTCGAGGGAGGGAGGCGCGTCGGCGTGGAGCACCCATCGCACGTCGGGCTTGTCGACGCCCATCCCGAACGCGACCGTTGCCGCGACGATCCGAGCTGATCCCTCGAGGAACTCCATCATCGCCCGGCGTCTGGCGGCTGCGCCCAGCCCGGCGTGGTACAGGGTCACGTGCTCCCCGGCCGCGGCGAGGGTCTCCCGCGCCTCCTCGGCGCCGGCGTGGGTCGCGGCGTACACGATCCCCGCGCCTCGGAGCTGGTCCGCGTACCGCGCAACTAGCTGCTGTTTGTCTTTGGGCGAGCGCGCCTGGCGCACTGACAGCTCGATGTGCGGCCGGTCGAAGTCACCGATCACCACCTCGGGATCGTGCAGCCCGAGCCGCCGGCAGATCTCGAGCCGCACTGGGGGTGCCGCGGTCGCGGTGAGCGCGATCCGCACGCCCACGCGGAGATCGTCGGCCTGCGCGCCGAGCCGGAGGTAGTCGGGCCGGAAATCGCTTCCCCACTGGCTGACGAGGTGCGCCTCGTCGACGACGAACAGCCCCGGGCGGGCACGCTGCAGCGCCGCGCGGGTCTGGTCGTTGGAGAGCTGCTCGGGCGAGACGAAGATGAACTCGTCGGGGCCGCAGGCCTCGACCAACGCCGCCGCCCGCGCACCCGCCGACTGTGCCGAGTTGAGCACCGTGGCTCGCAGCCCTGCCGCGCGGAGGTGCGCCAATTGGTCGTCCTGCAGCGCAATCAACGGCGATACGACGACCGTGGGGCCGTGGCGGAGCAGGCCGGCGAGCTCGTAGATCGCCGACTTGCCCCCGCCCGTGGGCAGAACCGCGACTACGTCACGACCAGACGCGGCGGCGGCGACCGCCTGCTCCTGACCCGGGCGCAACTGCTCGTACCCAAGCCGCTCACGCGCGAGCGCGAGGATCGTCAGGCGGTCAGTGGTCGGCATTCATCGAGATCCTCAAGGGTCATCAGACAAGGTGCTCCGCAGTGGCGGGGGGAACGACGACCTCGATGAGTCCGGTGTCTGTGTCGTAGACCAGACCGGACACGAGGAGTCCGGGGGGAAGGGTCCGCCTGACGATGTCGACGTCGATTCTGACAGCAGCGTGGGGGTCGCTGACCATCTTTGTCTCTAGGTCCGCGACCGGTATCTCGAAGTACTCGGCGAGCAGCTCGGGGTAAGCCGCCAGTCGCTTTATCCCGCAGTCGGTGTGGTGAAGGATCACCATGTGCCGCGGGCCGCCCTCGGACTGACCGCAGCTGTGGGCCTGGCCGAGCTTGGCCAGCATGGCCCACGAGCGCAGGGCCGCGGGGGTGACCCGACCGCCGATGTTACGCATCACAACCGCGTCGCCAAGCTCGAGGCCCAGCACATGGCTTGGGTCGACACGAGAGTCGACACAGCCGATGACACGGAGGGTCTGGTTCGTCGGGAACGTGAGATCAGCGAAGGTGCCGCCAGCGGCGAACGTAGCGTTGCGCTGGACCAGTTCGTCGATGCTGATGGCCATGACCAGACCTCTAGCGCAGAAATTCGACGACTTCGCGTGAGAAGTCCTCATAGTGCTGGAACAGGAATGCGTGTCCGGCGTCGCTGTAGAGGACTACCTTGCCGTTTGGTAGGCGCTGGGACATCGCGTAGCTGGCGTAGGCGTGGACCATCACGTCGTGAGCGCCGTTCGCGACGAGCACCGGCAGCCTGAGGTCCGGTACCCGGTCCCAGACACCCTCATGCGTCCGGATCGCGGCAGTCTGGGCCATCACCTCTTCAAGCGTGACTTCGGCGTGTGAGCGATCCAGGCGGTAGTCGAGGCGCCGAAGCGACGCCAGCCCCGCCGCGCGGGCGGCATCGGTCTCCGGAAAGAACAAGTACAGGTAATCCTCGTCCTCGAGGACCGGCTTCGGCGCGACCTGCCCCACCTTCGCCGGCTGAGGCGGCTGGTCGGGAACCCCGCCCGGGCCGGTGCCGGCGAGCACAAGGCGCCGAACAAGGTCGGGACGATCCAGCGCCACAGTCTGGGCCACATACCCACCCATCGACCAGCCGAGCAGATCGACCTCCGAGAGCCCAAGCGCCTCGATGAACTGGACCGCGCCGTCGGCGAGCCCCTGGATGGTCGCCGGCGCCGTGCCAGTCGAGGAGGCCGTGCCGACGTTGTCGAAGACGATGACTTCGCGCTCCGCGCCGAGCAGATCCAGCAGCGCTGGGTCCCAATGGTCCATCGTCGCGCGGAACCGCGTGCACAAAACCACCGGAATGGCGTCCGGCTTGCCGAAACGCCGGTACGCGTAGCGCGCGACCGGACGGTCGACGTATTGGGGTTCGACCGCGTCGCTCAGGAACGGACTGGCTGAAGTGGTGCCCATGTTTGCCTCACTCCTCTCTCAGTAGACGAGGGCGCTGCCAGCGCCCCTCGACGATCTTTGGGAGGCCACGGTCGCGAGGTAGTTCGCGTCGCCGCTACTCAATTCATTTGGATGATGTCCGTCATCCACCTTAGATGATTGGTATCATCTTTGTCAAATGAGGCAGTCACGAGAAGAGAAGGCAAAGACTCACCAACGGATCGTCGAGCTCGCGTCAGCGCGGATCCGCGAGGAAGGCCTTGATGCCCCCGGTGTCGCCGAGATCATGCAGGCGGCCGGGCTCACCCACGGCGGCTTCTACAAGCACTTCGACTCGCGAGACGATCTGATCGCCGAGGCCGCGGATCGTGCTTTCGCCTACGCGGACCAAACGCTCGACCAATACGCCCATGACCCGCACGATCCACTTGGCGCCTGGGTCGATTGGTATGTCTCCGAGGAGCACCGCGACGACCCCGGCGCCCTCCGCTGCCCCGTGACCGCGCTGGTCGGCGATGTTGGCCGTGCAGACGATCGCGTCCGCGCCGGCTACAGCGCCGTGGTCGAGCGATACATCGAGACCCTCCAGGAGATGCTTGGCGGCGGCCCCGGTTCACGACGGCAGGCGCTCATCACGGCCAGTACCCTCGTGGGGTCACTCGCGCTCTCACGCGTGGTCGACGACGAGGCTCTCTCGGAGGAAATCCTCCGCAGCGCACGCGAGGCTCTGAGACACCAAGACGCGCCCACGGAGTAAGCGGCGATCTTAAGCGCCCTCTTGGAAGGCTCGTACCGGCCCAAACTGGCGTCTCAGGAACAGATACGGCACGGCGCCGCCGATCAGCGGGACCAACAGGCCGACAGCCGTATAGAGAAGCACCGCCCCGACGGCCCTGTTGCGCCCGACGCCGTAGAGGGCGAGCATCCCGGCGATCCCGCCAACCGCTCCGAGTCGCGAGTGACGTGATCGCGCCAGCAATCTTCCGGTGATGCGGCTCGACGCGCTTGCCGTATTGCGGGGCCCCGCGGGCGAGCAGCAGCACCACGGCGATCCCCGCCGCGACGATTACCGCCGGAAGTGGCCGAGGATGATTTCGGCGAGGGTTCCGGACACGGTCCCGAACGCGAGGCCGGCGATCGTCAGGCTAGGCGCGAGCTGCCATGTCGCCAGGTGTGTGCCTTCTCGGCCGATGATGTAGATCATGCTGGCGAGCGTGAGCGTCATCAGCAGCGTTCCGCCGGTGACGGTGGCACCGGCGAATCGTTGGCTGAGCGGGGATGCCGCGCCTGAGCCGATGATGATCCCGAGGGAGAACGGCAGAAAGCTGAGTCCGGTCTTCAGCGCGGTGTAGTGCAGCCCGAGCTGCAGGAAAAGCGTCAGCACGAAGAAGAAGCTCGTGGCCCCGAAGAACGCCAGGGTCACGGTCAAGCCGATGGCGGCTGCGCGGCTGCCGAGCAGGCCGAGCTCGAGCACCGGGGAGCCGCCTCGGCGGCTGAGGCGTTGCTGGCTCAGGCCGAACCCGAGCAGCAGGATCGGCGAGGCCCCGAGACACACGAACGCCCAAGTCGGCCAGCCGAGCTGCCGCCCCTCGATCAAGGGATAGAACACCGCGAGCAATGCCGCTGTGAGTAGGAGCGTCCCGACAGGATCAAGCCGCCCCGATCGGCGCCTGAGCGAATCCGGGATCAGTCGTGCCCCGGCCAGCAGCGCAACGATGCCGACGGGAGCATTGACGAGGAAGATCGCTCGCCAGCCCAACCCGGCGATGTTCGCGCCGATCAGCACGCCAGCGACCAGCGGCCCGGCCGCGCCCGCGAGCGCGAGCACCATCCCGTAGGTCGCAAACGCCTTAGGGCGCTCCCCGGGAGCAAACTCAGCCTGGATGAAGACGAGGATCTGGGGCAGCATCATCGCGGCGCTCGCGCCCTGCAAAGCGCGGAACGCGATCAGCGTCGCGGCGCTCTGCGCGCTCGCGGCGGCCACGGAGGACACCACAAACCCGACCAGACCGCCGAGGAAGCAGCGGCGCCGGCCAACGACGTCTCCCAGTCGCGCCCCCGTAACGAGCAGCAGCGCGAACGCGAGCGTGTATGCCGACGTCGTCCACTGCAGCGCTGCGTCGTCGACGTGCAGGTTGCGCTGGATCGAGGGGAGCGCCACCTGCACGATCGTTCCGTCGAGCAGATCCATGAACGCTGCGGCGACCATCACCAGCAGCGCCGGCCACGGGGACCGAACGTGATCACGAGTTGATTGATCCATCGATGAAGACTCCCAGAAGATAACTCAGATTCTGAGTAGCCTATCTAATGAGTGTCCTAGATGTCAAGGTAGACTCACGCTCGATGCCAAAGCGTGCGAACGCCAAGCGCGAGCAGCTGATGGACGCGATCAACTGGGAAAGCCGCCGGAGCTCACTGTTTTTTGGACTGCTGAACCGTGGTGTCGCGTCACGCCTCGGGATCAATGTCACCGACGTCGAAGCGCTCGGCATCCTCAGCGTGATCGGCATCGCCACGCCCACTCAGCTTGCAACTCAGCTCGGCATTGGAACCGGAGCGGTGACGCTTGTCATCGATCGGCTGGAACGCGGCGGGTTCGTGCGGCGCGTCCGCGACACCAAGGACCGACGCAGCGTGACGATCGAGCTGGTGGAAGATCGGGACCGAGACACCATGGCGCTATACGCCCCGCTCCAACGCGCGGCGAAGGCAGCGCTCGACAGCTACAGCGAACGAGACCTCGCCGTCATCGCCGAATACCTGGCCCGCTCGAACGACGTCCTGCGAGCGGCCGGGCAAGACATAACCACCAACCCGCCATAACGAGCTGCCGCTCCCTTCACCCTGACCCGGCCAGCGCCGAGAGTCAGAACTACGCAGGAAGCGGTCACAGCTCAGCTGGGCGGTGACCGACGGTGTTGTGAGGCTGGCAGGGCGGTCGTAGGATGCAAACCCTGCCGATGGATAAACCGTGTTCGCCGACCGCGGCGGCACGCTGGCCTGTGCGGCCGGGCAGGCGAGTATGTGCTCCTGGACGACTTGGTCTCGGCGCTTCGCCGCGTTCGTCGCGCTGACGTGGCCCAACCAGCCAACCGGTCGGTCCACCCATGTCACCAACCAGACCCGAGGTATCCGATGACGTCGACACTTGATCAGCCCAAGTCCACGGTGGCGTCGCAGCCGCCCAGCAACGGCGCCGGTCACGAGACGCAGGTTCAGGCGCTCGCGCGGTACGCCGCGCGGGCGACGTTCGACGATCTATCGGCAGAGTCGCGCAAGCAGCTGCCCATCCACATCCTCGACTCGCTCGCGTGCTGCATCGCGGCGCTGGGGGCAGGCCCCGTCGACGCGTGCCGCGGTCAGGTCGATGACTTCGGCGGCGGCCGCGGGATCACTTTGATCGGCGGGGGTGAGGCGAATCCGGTGTACGCCGCGTTCTGGCACACGGTGCTCGTCCGCTACGTCGACTTCATGGACAACTTCCTCGCGGCGACGGAGACGTGCCACACCGCCGACAACTTCGGCGTCGCCCTGACTGCCGCCGCCCGCGCGGGAGCAAGCGGCCGGGATCTGATGCTCGGCGTGGCGCTGGGCTACACGGTCCAGTCGCGGCTGGTCGACCACGGCAACTTCATGACCCGCGGCTTCGACCACACCGCCCAGCTCGCGTTCTCGCACAACGCCGCGGCCGGGCGACTGCTGGGGATGACCGAGGCCCAGATCGCGAACGCGATCGCGATGGCCGCGAGCAGCGATGCCTCGTTCGCGGTGATCCGCGCCAAGCCGCTGTCGCAGTGGAAGGGACTCGCCTCCGCGCAGTCAGCGCTCGGCGCGATGAACACGCTGTTCCTCGCCCGCCGCGGGGTGGAAGGCCCGCTGCGCGTGGTCGAAGGGCCGAACGGGATCGACAACCTGCTCCACATGCAGCTCAGGGTCGACTGGGAACACGAGGGCTACGAGGCGGTCCCCCAGAGCACGATCAAGAAGTACAACGCGGTGATCCATTCGCAGTCGTCGATCTACTGCATGATCGAGCTCGTCGCCGCGAACAGTCCGCGCCTGGACGTCGCAGCCGGGTTTGACCCAGGCACGATCGCTTCGATCGAGGTCGAGGTGCCGCAGCTCACCTACGACTTCGCCGGCGGCGGGCTCTACGGCAGCCTGGGGGACGTGCGTACCAAGGAAGAGGCCGATCACGACCTGCGCTATCTGCTCGCAGTGGCGCTGCTCGACGGGAACGTCATGCCCGCGCAGTTCGCCCCAGACCGCATCACCCGCTCCGACGTCCAGTCGCTGCTCACGAAGGTGTCCGCCCGGCCCAACCCCTCCTACACCGACCTGTACCCGCGGCTCATGCCGGCGAAGATCACGCTTCGCCTGAAGGACGGGACCACCTTCGAGCACGAGGTCAAGGACTTCCCCGGGATGCCCTCGCGCCCATTCACCTGGGACGAGGTGGTCGAGAAGTTCGACCAGATCGCCGGTGTTCGCCTCGACAGCGACCTGGCGAACGAGATCAAGGACGCCGTCCGGTCGGTCGAGCACATCGAGGTCAAGGACCTGATGGCGCTATTGGCCCGGGCTCAGGTTCGCTAACGCGAACCGCCCGAAGGAGATCAACCGGCCGCGCCACGGGCGCTCCGTCGGCGAGATTGATCGTCGGCGGCGTCAGGTCATGCGCCGGTAGCGCCACACGGACAGCGGGATGAACACGGCGAGGAGGCCGACGATCCAGGCGATGGCGCCGCCGAGGGAGGATGGTGTTCCGGGGACGAGGGCCAGGGAGCGCGCTGCGTTCGCGGTCAGGGTGACCGGGCTGACCTTCGCGATTGCCTGCAGCCAGCTCGGCAGGGTCGACACGGGCACGAACACGGAGCTCGCGAACACGAGCGGAAACAGGACCACGAAGCCGGCTGATTGAGCTGCCTCGGCGCCGCGGACGGTCAGCGCGACGAAGGCGAAGATCCAGCTGAGCGCGAGGCCGAAGGCGCTGACCAGCGCGATGCACGCGACGGCTTGTGCGGCGCCGGCCTGGAAGCGGAAGCCGATGATGTAGCCGACGATGATCATCAGCACGATGATCAGGACGTTGCGGACGAGGTCGGCCGTGGTGCGGCCGATGAGCACGGCGGACCGTGCCATCGGCATCGAGCGGAAGCGGTCGATCACGCCGAGTTTCAGGTCCTCGGACAGGCCTACGGCCGTCTGGCTGGCCCGGAACGTAACCGACTGAACGAGGATGCCCGGCAACAGGTAGTCGATGTAGCTCACGCCGGGGGGCAGCGAGTGACTGATCGCGCCGCCGAACACGTATGTGAACAGCAGCACGAACATGATCGGCTGGATCGTCGAGAACACCAGCAGGTCCAGTTGGCGGACGAAGTGGCGCAGGTTGCGCCCGCTGACGACCCACGCGTCGGTGAAGTCCGCGCGAAGCTCCCGCGGCGAGACGCGCCGCCACCGCGACGGTCTCCTCGCAGCCGGGCGAAGCGCCGCTGCGGCGCGAGCGGCACGAACGCCGCGGGCTGGTCCGAGGAGGCTGCCCGTCGCCGGTCGCGGCCTGCGCCCCCGCGCCGTTCTCGCTCGGCGCGCCCGTGAGCTGGAGAAACACGTCGTCGAGCGTCGGCCGGCGGAGCCCGAGATCGCTCACCGCGATTTCTGCCCTGCGGAGCGCCGAGGCCGCATCCTCGATCATCTCGAGTCCATCCCGCGGCGCCGGAAGCGTCAGCTGCGCGAGCCGGTCCCCAGGCTCCGGCTCACCGCAACCTATCCCGGCCAGCGCCGCCCGTGCATTGTCCCGTTCCGCCGCGCTCACCAACTCGACCTCCAGGATCTGGCCACCGACCCGATCCTTGAGCTCGCTGCCGGTGCCCTGCGCGATGACCCGACCGTGGTCGATCACGGCGATCTGCTCGGCGAGCTGATCTGCCTCCTCCAGGTACTGGGTGGTGAGCAGAAGCGTCGTCCCTCCGCGGACGAGCTCGCGCACGACCGCCCAGATCTCATTGCGACTGCGCGGATCCAGTCCGGTCGTCGGCTCGTCCAGGAACAGCACGCGCGGGCGGGTGAGCAGGCTCGATGCCAGGTCGAGACGTCGCCGCATCCCACCTGAGTACGTGCGCGCTGGGCGGTCGGCGGCATCAGCCAGGTCGAAGCGCTCGAGCAGCTCGTTCGCGCGCCGGCGAGCCTCCGCGGCCGAGAGGTCGAACAGGCGCCCGAACATCTGGAGGTTCTCCCGGCCGGTCAATATCTCGTCGACCGCCGCGAACTGGCCGGTGAGCCCCAACAGCTCGCGCACCCCCGCGGCGTCGTGAACGACGTCGCGGCCGAACACCTCGGCCCGTCCGGCGTCCGGAGAGAGCAGCGTGGCCAGTACCCGGACGAGGGTCGTCTTCCCTGCTCCGTTCGGCCCCAACAGCCCGAAGACCGTGGCCTCCTCGACATCCAGGTCGACCCCAGCAAGCGCCGTCGTCGTCCCAAAGCGCTTGACCACACCCTCGACATGGACAGCCGGATCAGGCATCACTCACTTTCATCCCTCATCACGTTACGGATGAATGGTCGCAGGGGAACGATGGACGCTCCTCGCCCTCAGGGCGTGCTCTCCGCTCGCGCCCTCAGAGCGCACTCTCCGCTCGCGCCCTCAGAGCGCGCTCCCCACTCGCGCAAGGCGCGGGATCAGCCGAGCGGCCGAACCACCCAGGACGACGCGGCGCTCGGCGTCGTCTAGCTCAGCGGTGTTCTGCAGTTGCCGTAGGCCACCGATCGAGATGGCGTCGCGAGGGTACGGGTAATCGGTTCCGAACACGACGTGTCCGAGCCCCGTGACCGATCGCAGCATGTGGAGCACGGGGTCGCTGAACGCCGAGGCGGTGTCCCAGTAGAGGCGAGGGACGGCATCGGCGAACGCCCCGCGCTCCTGCGCGCCCGGGATGACGTTCATCTCATCGACGATCGCGAACCGCGAGGCGACGAACGGGATCGTGCCGCCGGCATGCACGAACACGTATTTGATGTCCGGCGTCCGGGCGAACGTGTTGCTGTAGTGGAGCTTCGCGATCGCGCGCGACGTGTCGACGGGATAGTCGAGGAGCGCGTCAGGGAGGCCGAGGGTGTGCGCGATCGGATCGGGCGACGCGGTGGGATGGACGAACACGACTGCCGCGCGCCGCTGCAGCTCCGCGAAGATCGGATCGAAGCGGCTGTCTCCCAGATAGCTGCCGCCGGCGTTCGTCATCATCGACACGCCGTCGAGGTCGAGCACGTCGAACGCGTACTCGATCTGGTCGAGCGACCCGTCGACATCCGGCAGCGGAAGCGCGGCGAATCCGCCGAACCGGTCCGGACGGTCGCGTTTGATGTCCGCGAGGTACTCGTTGACGCGACGGGCGAGCGTCCGCGCGGCCGCATCGTCGCCGAAGTGGACGCCCGGCGTGCTGATCGACGGGACCGCGACGTCGATCCCCGCCTCGTCGAGGTACGCGATCGCGCCCTCGAGACTCCAGCGCGGCGGATTGATGCCTCCTGCGGCATTCCCGTCCTCGTTCGAGGCCTCCCAGTAGAAGTCGGGAATGACGTGCTGGTGAATGTCGACGATGGGGCTCATGCCGCCAGCAGCCGATCGGTGAGCACGAGTCTCGACGATCGCGGGGACCGTCTCGAGGCGTGCCCAGTCGCGCTGGAGCTCGCAAGCGAGCGATACCCAGCTGATCGGCTGTGCCCCGGCCTGGACGACCCGTTCCAGCCCGGCGCGATGGGCCTCGAGCGACGTGCCGCCGATCGCGTCCACGACGGGGTAGACCTCGTAGCCGTCGCGCAGGGCGTCGAGCGCCGCGAATGCCATGCAGACCTCGGTCCACAATGCGCAGAAGATGAGCTTCCGTCGCCCGGTCGCGTGGACCGCTTGCACGAACTCGGTGTCCTCCCAGGAGTTGACCGTTGTGCGGTCGAGCGGCGGGTCATCCTTCAGCAGTTCCGCGAGCTCGGGAACGGTCGGCTGCTGCTGGCCTGATGCGACGTTGACGGTCGAGTGGACGACCGGAACGCCGAACGTCTTCACCGTCCTGACCGTGGATACTGCGTTCTGAAGTAGCAGATCCGGGTCCATCGAGCGGACCGTCGCGAACTGCGACGGCTGGTAGTCGATGAGCACGAACGCCGCGTTCTGCGGGGTGATGAGATGGTCTGCGAGCGGGTCGCGAATCGCTTGGCTAGTCATTAGATATCGACTTCCTTTTCTGTGGTTCGGACAGCTCAGTCGCTAGACGGAGACGTGTTGCTGCAGCACCGCGTCGAGGTTCCCCAGCACGCCGAGCTGGCCCAGGATGACCGTTCCCGACGGGTAACAGTCGAACAGCTGAATCCTCCCGTTCTCCAGACGAAAGACGTCGCAGCACGGCGCGTCCATGCGGTTGCCAGTCGGGGGAAGGATCCCCTGAGGAAGCCAGAGCGGCCCGTCGTGAGTCCCCTGCAGTGCTAGCTCAACGACCACCACGTCACCATTTACACCGGCTACGTACACGTCGTAGAGCTCGCGATGCATGTCCGAGAACGCCGTCCCGTAGTTCTCAACGGGCTTTCCAACTTCGTCGGGCCCGCGGTAGGTCACTCCAACCGATTCGTCGACGAATACTCCGTCCGGGTTGAAGCAGGCGACCCACGCCGCGATGTCCCTGACCTCGGCGATTGCGTACGCCTCGCGGACGAACTCTTCGTTTGTCATGTCGTTCCTTACTGTCGCCGGGTCGCGCGCTCAGGCTGTCCGAGCCGCTTGAACTCCGCTATCGATAGGCCCAAGCGAACTTGCGTAGACGGTCTTCGCGATCCGCTCGGCGATCATGATCGTCGTGGGGTTCAGCGCCACCGATGGAACGACCGGCATGATCGATGCGTCGACGACACGAAGTCCGTCGATTCCCTTGACGGCGCCATGCGAGTCCACGACCGCCCACGGGTCCTGGGGACCGCCCATCGGCGCCGTCGCGGTTGGGTGCCCGTAGGACGCCAGGTTCGAGGCGATCGCGTCCGCGAGCTGGTCGTCCCCGACTGCGTCGCCGGGCAGGATCTCGAGCTCGAGGAACTGAGCGAGCGCCGGATTGCGACCGATCTTGCGGGCCAGCCTCACCCCTTCGAGCATCCGGCGCGCGTCCCTGTCCTCCGCCAGGAAGTTGCAGTCGATCTCGGGCTGCTCGCCTGGGTCTCGGCTCCGTAGGGTCAGGGTTCCGCGAGAGTCGGGCTTGACGACGGCGACGCTCAGCGCGATCGCCCCGCCGGTTGGGCTGTACTCGGGCGGCATCAGGTGCGTCACCGCGATGTGGATGTCCAGCTCGATCGCCGCGGGCTTCGCTGGACTGTCTCCACAGCAAGGCGCCGACCGCCGGCCGCATGTCGAGCGCGTCCGTCTTCAGGGCGTAGGCGTTGTAGTAGAAGGGCTGGTCTTGGAGGTGCTGCCCGACCGGCAGGTCGGCCACGACGTCGATGCCGAGCTCCGCCAGGTCAGCCGCCGGGCCGACGCCAGACCGCAGCAGGATCGCCGGGCTCCCGTATGAGCCGCCGGAGAGGATCACCTCGCCCGCAGGAATCTCAGCGCCGCTTGCCGTGACGACGCCGATCGCCCGACGCCCGTCGAACAGAACGCGATCGACGAGCACGTCGCCCGAGATCTTGAGGTTGGGGCGGTTGCGAACCTCCTCGGTGAGATAGACGATGCCGGTGTTCTGACGCACGTCGTCGACGACGTTGACCGGGTAGCCGCCGACGCCGCTCGGATTCGGCCCGTTGAAATCCTCGACCAGGGGGAACCCCTCTGCCACCGTCGCATCGACGAACCCGCGCAACGACGGCGTCAGCTCGTCGTACTTGCGGGTTCGGATCGGGAACGGTCCCGTCCGTCCGTGGTAGGCGTCGTCGCCATCGGGTGTGTTCTCCATCTCCTTGTATGTCGCGAAGACCTGTTCGATCGTCCAGTCATCAAGGCCGTGTCGCTGCCAGTCAGTTATGTCGCTTGGCCGCGCGCGCATCGCGACGGTGGCGTTGTGGGCCGAGCAGCCGCCGAGCGCCTTGGCGCGCGCGGCATCGATCTGCGGGGAGGCAGCTCCACCGCGGGCGGTGAAGCCCCATTCGTGCTCGGGGTTGGCCGGCACGTGCGCGGGGTCGCGCAGGTCGTCTGGATAGCCATCGACGCCGTAGGCCGTGCCGGCCTCAAGCAGCAGCACGGAGCGAGTTGGATCCTCGCTCAGACGGCTGGCGAGGACGCTGCCCGCTGAGCCTCCTCCAACAATGACTACGTCAGCGCGACCGGCGCGACCGTTGCCGATATCGGACATGGAGCTCGTTCTCCTCGGGTCGATGGCTGGTTAGCCGCATCGTGGCCAGGCGCGCTGGTGACGCGTCATCGCCAGATCCCGGTGATTCAGCAGTTGTGCTGCGGACACGACCGCGTCTGTCGCTATCCAGTGACGCGTTCTGCGCCGGCGAGATGCGCCGACAGGAGCTGTCCGGCTCGGTCCAGCGCCGCGGCGGCCTCGTCAAGGATCGCGTAATAGGCCTGGAAGACGTGGGGCACTCCAGGGGTGATGTCGAGCGTGACCTCGACGTCGGCGGTGGCGGCTTGCCGCGCGAGGCGGACGGCGTCGTCGAGGAGCACCTCGTGACTTCCGGCCTGGATGATCAGGGGCGGCAGGCCGGACAGGTCGGCGAATACGGGGCTGATGAGGCCAAGAGCGGCGTCTTGTCCCGCCGTGTAGTCGGGGATTCGGGCTTGGAGGGCTTCTCGGCTGAGCAGCGGGTCGACCTCGCGCTTGGTTTCGATGGTCGTCCCGGCCAGGGTGAGATCGGCATACGGTGACATGGCGAAGGCCGCGGCTGGCAGGGGAAGCCCGTGATCGCGGGCGTTGACCAGGGTGGCGACGGCGAGGCCGCCGCCCGCGGACTCTCCCGCGACGGCGATGTCCGAAGGGGCGATGTCGTTTTGCAGGAGGGCTTCATAGGCCGCAAGAGCGTCGTCGACCGCTGCCGGATACGGATGCTCGGGGGCGAGCCGGTAGTCGACGGAGATGACCTTGGCGTGCGTCCGCCGGCCGACCTGCGAGGCCAGGTCGGCGGCGAGGAAGGCGTCCCCCATCACGTACACGCCGCCGTGGAAGTAAAGAACGACGTTGCGAGGTTCGATTCCGTCGACGGTGATCTCGGCGGTTGGGACGCCGCCGAGTACGCCAGCGGTCACGGTCACGTCGGCGGGCAGCGGCTGCGCCGACAGCAACTCTCGGAGCAGTCGCCGTTGCTCGTCGACACCGGCGTCGGCGGGGAAGGCTGACTGTCGCAGGATCGCGTCGAGGGTCTCTCGCTGCTCGGTGCTCACGGATGATCTCCTTCGGTTGGGTTGAGTTGGCAGCGCCAGGCTCGCTCGCCATGTCAAACCGCTGCTGCCGGGAGGCCGGCCGCAGCGAGTTTTGCCGCCACCCAGGTGAGGAGGCGTCACCGGATCACAGCGATTCGCGCGTCCTGGTTAGCGAAGAAGAGGGCGGACTACGACAGTCGATCTTCGAGCTGTGTGCGTGACTTGACGTCGAGCTTGCGAAACGCCTTGCGCAGGTGGTACTCGACCGTGCTCGGGCTGATGAACAGTTGAGCGGCGATCTCTCGATTGGTGTGGCCTTCCGCCGCAAGGCGAGCGATCTGCGCCTCCTGCGGCGTGAGCTGGTCGAGCGTGTCCACGGTCCGTTTGCGGGCACGCTCGCCTGTCGCCAGCAGCTCGCGTTCGGCGCGGCGCGCGAACGCCTCGGCGCCCATGCTGGTGAACGCCTCAAGCGCGGTGCGCAAATGCCTTCGGGCGTCGAGGCGGCGACGTTCGCGGCGCAGCCACTCCCCGTAGAGAAGGTGAGTCCGGGCGAGCTCGAGTCGCACACGGGTGCCGGAGAGGTGCGCGATCGACTGGCGGTACAGACTGTCGGCGACCTCGCCCTCGCTCAGCAGCGCGCGCACACGCGCTTCGATTCCAGCTCGCCCACCCGGAGCTGATCACGCGGGTACGCTCCGAGAGCCACTCCAGGGTGGACTCGAGCAGCGCTCGGTCACCGGTCCTGGATGCCGCCTCGGCCAGCTCGGGCGCAAGGTATGATCCGTATCCGATCGGATCGGGCTGAAACGCTTCCCAGGCCGCATCGCGGGCGGCGTCATGTCGGCCGAGGCCGTTGTAGAGCACCGCTCTCGCGTAGTTGTTGGACGTCCATCGCCGTGTGGCCGCCTCCTCGGAGCTGGCTTCGATCAGCTCAGACGCTTGCGCCTCGTCGCCGCGCCAAGCAGCGAGAATCATCGGGGCGTTCACGAGCGCAGGATTTCCGGTCGCCTCGGCGATCAAGCGTGCCTCGTCGAGCGTCAGCGCGGCCGCGGTCAACTCGCCGGCGAGCATGTGGCTCCTCGCCAGGAAGCTGAGCGCGAACTGCAGGTGCCCGAGTGCGCCCGTGTCGCGAGCGACCTGCACTTGGCGAGCGGCGAGCAGATGCAAAGCCTCGTCGTCCCACATCTCGAGCGCAACGATGTTGCTGTTTCGACCGCTGGAGAGCGAGAGCCACCGACTGCCATCCTCGTTGGAGATGTCCGTCGCGAGCAGAAGCTCGAGAGCCCGAGCGAATGTCGGCGCCGCGGCCGCGTATCCGTCGGTCAAGCGGATCGCGAACGCGTCGAGCAGCACGTCAACCGTCCGTGGCGGAACGGTGCCGGGTGGCGCCGCCCGCGCGGCGGCCGCGACCGCCGGCGCGCCGCCGACGACTTCAACGTCGCTGGCCATGGCGCCCCCGAGCGCCTCGAGGTACGTCTCGCGGGCCAGCTCGGGGTCGAGTGGCTCGAGGCGACTCGCCGCGCTCAGAAACAGGCGGCCGGCGTCGCCGCCGCGCCGCTGCTCCAACGCGATCTGGGCTCGCAACAGGTCGACCCGGGCGTGCCCGAGCTCGTCGAGCACGCCGGCCTCGACGCCTACCAACAGCCCAAGCGCAGCCTCCAGATCGCCGGCATCGCGCTTCGCGCCCGCGGCCGCGAGCAGGCGCTGCGCGCGGTGCGTGGAGCTCGGGTGTAAGCGCGGCGGCGCGCTCGAGGAAGGCAGCGACAGCCGCCAATCCGCCGCGCGCCTGCGCCCGTCCAGCGGAACGCTCGAGCTCCGCGGCGACGTCCTCGTCGGGCGTCGCTGCCGCCTGCGCGCGGTGCCAGGCGCGGCGATCCGGGTCGACTTCTGGATCGGTCGCGTCCGCGAGGGCGCGGTGGACCTCGCGTCGCTCCTTCAGCCCGGCGGCTCCGTAGACGGCCGAGCGAACCAGTGGATGACGGAACACCACTCGGGGAGTCAGCGCCAGCAAGCTCCTCCGATTCGACGGTGTCCGCAGCCGACTCGGGGATGCCGAGCCGCTCGGCCGCCCGCCACACGAGCGCCGGATCGCCGACCGGGTCGGCCGCCGCGACGAGCAACAGGCGGCGCGCATCGCGTGGAAGCCTCGCCAGCCGCCGCGTGAAGCTCTCCTCGATGCTGGCGGACAGGGGCACCGTGGCCGGCAGGCCAAACCCGCCCGCGAGCTGCGTCGGAGTCAACCCGCGCGGCAGCTCCAACAGCGCGAGCGGATTCCCGCGCGTCTCGGCGACGATCCGCTCCAGCACGCGCTCATCCAGCCGAGCCGGCAAGACCGACTCCAGCAGCGCCCGCGCATCACGACGGCCCAAGGGCTGGACGTGGAGCTCCGGCAAACCGGCGAGCGCGTCGCCCAGCTCCCGTGTCGCGAACACGAGCGCGATCTTCTCCGCCAGGAGACGGCGGGCCACGAAGGCCAGCGTCCGCGCCGACGCACGATCGAGCCACTGCGCGTCATCGACGACACACAGGAGTGGCCGCTCCTCGGCGGCCTCGGCCAGCAGACCGAGGACCGCCAGTCCGACCAGGAACGGATTCGGCGCGGGCGCTGGGTGGGCCCGTCAATCAGTCCGAACGCGACGCCAAGCGCGTCGTGCTGGGGCTGCGGGAGGCGCTCCGTGAAGCTCGAAGAACGGAGAACACAGCTGCTGAACCGCCGCGAACGGGAGCTCCATCTCCGCCTCGACCCCGGACGTCCGGGCGATCCGAAACTCGCGCGCCAGCCTCGACCGCGTACTCGAGCAGCGCGGTCTTGCCGACGCCCGCTTCGCCGTGCACCACCAACACGCCGCCGCGCCCGCCGCGCACGCCGTCCAGCAGCCGGTCGAGCACCTCGCGCTCGCGTTCCCGGCCGAGCAGCTGCCCTCCTGACGAGAGAACCGGTGGCGACGCTGCGGTCATCCCGCCTAAGCATGACTGAGGGCGACGCTCGGGTCACGGACTAAGGATTCAAGGATTCGAACGCCTGGCGTGAGCGCCACAGATCTCATGCGCGTGGAGAGCAGACGACGGAGCGAGCACGTCGGACTGGGCGCCGATCCCCGGGTCGGCGTTCGGCCCCGCGGTCAACGAGCAGGGGCTACTACGTCGGGCGAGTCGAGGGGAACCTCTACTGGGTCACCGACGGGACCTACCAGTCCGCGTTCCTGACGACGTGCGACGGCGTCGTCCTGTTCGACGCGCCTCCCACCATCGGTCACAACATCCAGCGGGCCGTGGACGAGATCGCCGCCGCCAACCGCGTCAGCAACGAGGTGACGCATCTCATCTACTCCCATCACCACGCCGATCACGCCGGCGCGTCCTCGCTGTTCGGCCGGAACATCACTCGCATCGGGCACGAGCAGACGCGGAAGCTGCTGCTCCGCGACGACGACCCCGCGAGGCCCGCACCAGAAGAGACCTTCCAGGACCGCCGCACCCTCGAGATCGGAGGCGAGCGCATCGAGCTGGCCTGGCACGGCTCCAACCACTCGCCGGACAACATCTTCATCCATCTGCCCGACCACGACGCGCTGATGCTCGTCGACATAGTCAACCCGGGCTGGGCGCCGGTCTGCCAGAGCAACCTCACCGAGGACGTGCCCGGCTACATCGAGGCGCCCGGATACCGCGCTCACCTACCGCATGGAAGCACTTCATCGGCGGCCACATGGGCCGGCTCGGGACCCGCGACGACGTCGCAACGCACCGGCAGTACATGGCCGACATCGCGGACAGCTCACGGAAGGCGCTGGACACCGTCGATCCCGCTCCGTATTTCGTCAAGTACGGCGAGAACACGTGGGGCGCGGTGAGGGGCTACCTGGACGCGATCACGGCCGCCGCCGCGGCGCCGGTGATCGAGAAGTACACCGGCGTGCTGGCGGCCGCCGACGTCTTCACGGCCAGCACCACGTTCCACGTCATGCAATCGATCCGTCTCGACCTCGGCTACGGCTTGCAGGTTCACCCGTGAGCGGCGCGACAAGGCCACAACTCGCCGCGCAAGGCCAGGGAGCACGCTGAATGTCCGGCCGGCTCTCGGACAAGGTGTGCGTCATCACCGGCACCGGCGGGAGCATGGGCCGCGCAACTGCCGTGGCGTTCGCTCGAGAGGGTGCGTCGGTGGTCGGTTGCGATGTGGCCGTCGAACCCGCGCAAGAGACCGTCGAGCTAGTTCGCGGTGGCGGCGGAGAGATGGTCTCCATGCAGCCGTGCCGACTCAGCGACCCGCCAGACTGCCGAGCCCTCATCGAGCTGGCGCTGAGCACATACGGTAGGGTCGACGTGCTGTTCAACCTCGCTGCGATGCAGTACTTCAACTGGCTGGAAGACATCACGGACGAGGAGTGGGATCGGGCTCGCCGGGACGAAGTTGACCTGGTCTTCTACCTCACGCGCACGGCGTGGCCGCATCTGAAGGCCAGCCGCGGCGTCGTCGTGAACATGGCGTCCCTGAACGCGTCGCTCAGCTTCAAGATCCTCCCGTCGCTGGCCCACACGACGAACAAGGCCGGAATCATCGGCATGACGCGACAGCTGGCGATGGAGGGGCGAGAGCACGGGATCCGCGCCAACTCGATCTCCCCGGGCCTGATCGAGACGGGCGCAACACGAGACCAGCTCAAGGACCCGGAGTGGGCGAGCTACATGCTCGGCAAAACGCTTCTGGGTCGCCTCGGCCGGCCCGAGGAAGTCGCGAGCGTCGCACTGTTCCTGGCCTCGGACGAGAGTTCCTACGTGACCGGCGTCGACATCGTGGTCGATGGCGGAATGAAGGTCTGGTGAGTGCTTCAGGCATGACCGCAAAAACTGACAACCGGCAACGCAAGGCGGCGGCTCTCGCCGACCCCGACGCGCGCGAGTTTCTGCGCAAGGCCGATCCCGTGCTCGCGCAGGTTATCGACGCGCACCCGGATTTCCGTCCGAGGGCATGGATCGGCGAGCTTCCTCCGTTCGATGCCTTCGGGACGCTCATCTTTCAGGTCATCGGCCAACAGCTGTCGGTCAGCGCGACAAGGACGATCCTGGCCCGTCTACAGGAGCGCTTCGGCGGCCACATGCCGTCACCGACGGAGCTGCTCGAGGCGGATCCGTCCGAACTGCGCGCCAGCGGCATGTCGACGCGTAAGGGCGCGACCCTCCGGGCACTCGCCGAGCGTTTCGTGGACGGACGCCTGAGCGATGAGGCTTTGGCCCGTATGACGGACGACGAGATCGAAGCGGCCCTGACAGAAGTCCCCGGCATCGGCCCTTGGACGGCGCATGGCTTCCTGATCTTTGCCCTGGATCGGCCCGACGTTCTCCTCTCGGGCGACCTCGCGCTTCGGCGCGCTGTCGAGCACTCCTATGGATTTGACCACCTTCCGACCGATGACGAGATGCTCCAGGTGGCGGAGCGCTGGCGGCCGTATCGAAGCCTCGCCGTGAGCTACCTGTTCGCGTCGGAATTCGAGAAAGGAACGTGATGGCAGCAGCGAACCGGAACAGCGTTGGGATCATCGGCGCCGGCCGTATCGGTCAGGCGATGGCGCGGATCGCGCAGCGGGGCGGACGCTCGGTCGTGATCGCCAACAGTCGCGGGCCTGAATCGCTCACCTCGGTGGTCTCGACGCTCGGCGACGGCGTGTCGGCAGGGACGGTTCAGCAGGCAGCGGCAGCCGACATCGTCGTCATCGCCGTGCCCTGGAGCAGAGTTCAGCAGGCGGTGGACGGCCTCGAGTGGAACGGCCAGATCGTGGTCGACGCGACCAACGACTTCGATCCGAGCGATCTCGATGGGCGGACATCGAGCGAGTTGGTCGCCGACCTCGTTGCCCCCGCTCGTGTCGTGAAAGCAGCGAACACGTTCACCGCCGCGGTGCTCGCCTCCGATCCGCGTGAAGCTGGCGGCCAGCGAGTGATCTTCCTTTCCGGTGACGACGTCGAGGCCAAGTCCAACGTGATCGCGCTGTTCGAGGACGCGGGCTTCTTCACCATCGACCTCGGCGGCCTGAGGCAGGGCGGCGAGATGCAACAGGTCCGCGGCCCGCTTGCTGGGGTCAACCTGGTTCGTCTCCCTTGAGTCTGCCCGGATGCGCTCGGGCGCCAAGCCACCAACGCGCGGAACCGGGCGGGCTGTGAGGGTCCACCCAAACCCAGGCGACAGCATGACCAGCCTGACGACGACGCCTCGGGGCGAGCATCCCGCCCAGCCGATTTCGACGGACGTTTCGGTCGGCCGGGGCCTCGTCGATAGGGATGACCTCGTCCAGCTGCTGGATCGCGCTGTGACCAAGCGGGTGACGGTCATTTCGGCGCCGCCGGGAAGTGGGAAGACCTCGCTGTTGCGTGCCTGGACTGACCGCTCGACCGACCCCCGTCGCGTCGCGTTCGTATCCGTGCAGCGCGACGAACAGAATGCGCACCGGTTCTGGTCCGCCGTCCTAGACGCGATCCGCGCCCCGGCGCGCTCGATCGATCCTGTGACGGAAGCTGCGGCGACCGCTGCGTTTGACGGTGACCACGTGGTCGACACAGTCCTTTCGGATTTAGTCGAGCAAGTCGAGCCCGTCGTGCTGATCATCGACGATCTTCACGAGCTGAGGTCGAGTGACGCCCACAGGCAGCTCGAGCATTTGCTCGCGGTTCTGCCGAGCTCTGCGCGCGTGGTGCTGTCGTCTCGCCGGGATCCGCCGATCAGGCTGCACAAGCTCAGGCTTGCCGACGAGGTCGCCGAGATCCGGGCCGGCGACTTACGATTCACCGAAAGGGAGACGCGCGAACTGCTTGCTGCCTCCGAGCTCCGTCTGTCCGACGCCGAGGTGTCCGCGTTGTACCAGCGCACGGAAGGGTGGGCAGCCGGCCTGCGCCTCGCGGCGATCTCGCTCAGAGGTCACCCGGATCCCGAGCGTTTCGTGGCCGAGTTCTCGGGCACCGACAGGGCGATCGGGGAGTACCTGATGGCCGAGATGCTCGAACGCCAACCGAGCGAGGTTCAGAGCATCCTGTTGCGAACCTCGCTGGTCGACCGCGTCAACGGTGAAATCGCCGACCTGCTGGCTGGCCGCTCGGGCTCGGAGCAGATGCTCCTGGAGCTTGAGGACGCCAATGCGTTCGTCGTGTCGCTCGACGCGCAGCGCACCTGGTTTCGATACCACCAGCTTCTGGCGGATTTCCTGCGGCTGGAGCTCCGCCGAACGTCGGCCGATGAGGTCCCTGACCTACACCGCCGGGCCGCACGGTGGTTCGCCGACCACGGGGAGGTCGTGGAAGCCGTGCGACACACGCTCGCGGCAGGCGACTGGCCCGAGGCCGCCCGGCTCGTCGCAGACCACTCGTTCAGGTGGGTACTCGACGGGGAAGCGGGCACGATCGGCGCGGTGCTGGAGGCGTTTCCGGAGAGCGCGGCAGCCGATCATCCCGACCTGGCGCTGGCGCATGCGGCGAATGAGCTGAATCAGGGCCGGTTGGAGGAAGCGGCTGCTCAGCTGGCGCTGGCCGAGTCCTACGCCGAGAGCGGTCCGCCGGCTCGCCGCCGCCGCCTCGCGGTGTCCATCGCTTCCCTGCGGTTGGCGGCTGGCACGCCGTAGCGGCCAGTTCAGTGAAGTAATCGAGCAACTGAACCTGCTTGATGCTTCGATCTCGGATGAATCCCCCGATGGGACCGCGATGAGTAGCGAGTTGCGTGGGGTCGCGCTGCTGAATCTCGGGATCGTCGAGACGTGGTCCGGGCGCCTCGCTGACGCTGAGCGGCACCTCTCCGAGGGAGCCGCGCTCGCCCAGACGATCGGCCGCCCGTACCTCGAGGTCGCGTGTCGCGCTCATCAGGGTTTCCCGTCAAAGTCGGTTTCGGTAGCGACCGCGCGCGAGCGCGGCCGGCGGGCGGTAGCCCTGGCCGAGCGGCATGGCTTGGACGATCGGCCGATACTCGCGCCTGCGCTTGGGGCGGTTGGCGGAATGGCGATATGGATGGGCGAGTTCGACGAGGGAGAGCGCTGGCTACGCCGGGCCTGGGAGGTCGCCGAGGCACGGGTCGACCCAGCCGCCGCGGTGCTTCTGCACGTGGCCACGGGCATGTTGCACGGCGGTCGCGGGGAGCATCAATCGGCGCTCGAAGAATTCGCGGCGGCAGCGCGGACGCAGTCGCTACTCACAGGTGTGCACGCTCTCGCGCCGCGGATTACGGGATGGCTCGCCGCCACGCAGGCTCGCCTTGGGATGGGAGATGAGGCGCGCGCAACGCTCACCGAATTCTCCGCCGAGCCCGGGCAAATCGGTGCCATTTACGAAGGGCAAATGGGTGCCGTCTACAACGCTCGGGCGGTGATCTGCCTGGCGGAGGGGGACCCCGCCGGAGCGTTGGATGCGCTCGGAGGTGTTTTGGACCGCAGGCCACCGGTCGTCCCCGCGTTCACGCTCGTGGAAACGCATCTGCTCGCTGGTATCGCGCACCTGCACCTCGGGGATCGCAACGCCGCCGCCACCGCGGCCGAGTCAGCGCTCGCGGCCGCCGAGCCGGACCGGCTCATCTTCCCGTTTGCAATGGCCCAAGCCGCAGAACTGCTCGACGCGCTCCCGCGTCACGAAACGGCTCACGGCGCGCTGCTCGCCGATATCGTCGATTTGCTGCGAGGCCCACCCGCTCCGAGCATCGATCGAGAGCGCCTATCGCAACCGGAGGAGCTCAGTCCGAGCGAGTTGCGCGTACTGCGATACCTGCCGACGAACCTGACGCGTCCTGAGATCGCGGGAGAGCTCTACGTCTCCATCAACACGGTCAACACGCACATCCGCAACATCTACTCAAAGCTCGGCGCGCGTGATCGCTCGACGGCTGTTCAACACGCGCGCGAGCTGCGGCTCCTCGCCACCGGGCGCCGGTAAGGATCGCCGACAGCGCAAGCCCAGCGCGCGCACAATCACCAGATTCCGGCGTCGCCAGCTCACTAGGTCGAGCTGCAAGATGGTCGCGTGACCACGCCTCCGGGCTTGTACACGATCCGGATAAGAGGCCGGCTCGGCGCTACCGCCCTATCGGCCTTTCCGTCGATGGCGCCTCAATTGAACGGCGGCGAGACCGTGCTCACCGGTTTGATCGAGGATCGGTCTGCGTTGTTCGGCGTCCTGGCACAGATCGAGGCGCTCGGCCTCGACCTGCTCGAACTCCGACAAATGCCGGCGGGACCGGCAGCGCGTGAATCGGGCGATGACCGCCCGCAGCAGGGCGTTTGAGGCTGAGAGCCGATGACCGCCCAATGCAGGGCATGTGAGGCTGAGCGCCGCCGCGGGACAGGCCGCCGGAGAATCACCATGATCCGGTGAGGACAGCTCACCTGAGCCGGGGCGATCGTACCGTCCGTGCAACAGCGCCCGCAGGTTCCGGTCGAGGGAGGTCTCAGATGAAGCTTGTCGTCAACGGCGCCGACGTCGAGGTTGACGACCGCCACGCGAAGACCCCGCTGCTGTGGGTGCTCAGGGACGTCCTCCGTCTGCACGGGACGAAGTTCGGGTGCGGGGGCGGCTTCTGCGCGGCGTGCACGGTGCTGATCGACGGGCGCAACACGAAGTCCTGCCAGACCGCCACCGAACGCGCCGTCGGCAAGGAGGTGACGACGGTCGAGGGAGCCTCCGGCCCCGTGGTCGACGCGGTGCGGGACGCGTGGCATCGCGGAAACGTCGTGCAATGCGGCTACTGCCAGCCCGGGCAGACCCTGGCCGCGGTCGCGCTCCTCGAGTCAGACCCCTCCCCCGACGACGCGAAGATCGACACCTGGATGAGCGGCAACCTCTGCCGCTGCGCGACCTACCCAAGGATCCGCGCCGCGATCCATGTCGCAGCCGGCACGCTGAGCAACGGCCCCGAACCGGCGCCCCTCGTCGCTCCGGACGACATCGAAGACCGCAGGCTCACGGCCGAGGAGTTGGTTGACCCCGTCCATCCGTACGTTCGGATCCGTCCGGACGGGACGATCGTCGCGTATTCGAGTCAGGTCGAGATGGGGCAGGGAATCCACACCGGCCTCGCGACGATCGTCGCCGAGGAGCTCGACGCTGACTTCGATTCGGTTCGGGTCGTCAACGCCGCGAACGGGAGGGGCCCGAACGGTGACGTCTACGGGAACCCGGACCTCGGCAGCGCCTTCCAGCTGACGGGCGCGTCCAACTCGATGAAGGGGTTGTGGGTCCGTTACCGTCTGGCCGCCGCGCAAGCACGGGCGCGACTCGTGGCCGCGGCGGCAGAGGCGTGGGACGTGCACGCCGATCAGGTCGAGGTCGAGAACGGCATTCTGCGCCACGGGACCGGAAGGCAGGCATCGTTCGCCGAGCTCGCGGCGCAGGCCGAGCAGCTTCCGGTCCCTGATGACGTGAAGCCGAAGGACGCGGCCGACTACAAGCTGATCGGCCGGGAGGGGCGGTTGCGCGTCGACGCCGTCCGGAAGATCCTCGGCGCCACCCCCTTCACCATCGACCACAGCCTCCGCGGGATGCTGACCGCGGTTGTGCTGCACCCGCCGAGGTTCGGCGCCACGGTCGCCTCGCTCGATGACCAGGCGGCGCTCGGAGAGGCCGGGGTCACCGCGGTCGTCCCGATCGACGAGGGCGTCGCCGTCGTTGCCGAGACCTTCGCCGACGCGCAGCGCGGACTGCGCGCGCTGGTCGTGGAGTGGGACGACACTAACGCCGAGCGGCGGAGCTCCGCGGAGCTGCTCGCCGAGCACGTCCGGTTGCTCGAGTCGGGCGAGAAAGCCGTGACGGCCCGGGACGACGGCGACGTCGATGAGGCGCTGGTTGAGGCAGCCTCGACCGTCGACGCGACGTACACGTTGCCGTACCTGGCTCACGCGCCGATGGAGCCGAACAACGCGTCATGCCGGATGCGGGAGGACGGCGTGCTCGAGGTGTGGGTGGGAACCGAGGCGCCTGAGTACGTGAAGATGAATGCCTCCTCGATCGCCGGGATCGACAAGGAGCAGGTGGAAGTGCACGTTACGTTCGCCGGCGGGTCGTTCGGACTGCATTCGAGCGCCGAGCACGATCCCACGTCGGAGGCGGTGCAAATCGCGCGAGCGCTCGACTGGAAGCACCCGATCAAGCTTCAGTCGCTGCGCGAGGAGGAGTTCAAGGTCGGCCGCTACCGCGCGATGGCGGTTCACCGCGTGCGGGCGGGGGCCGACGCGGACGGTCAGCTGACGGCATGGCATCAGCAGATCGTGGCTGCGCCGACGTCCGTGAACCTCCCGTTCGTCCGTGATGTGATGTTCACGAACGGCGTTGACTTTTTCACGACGACCGGCGCGGTCGATCCGCCATACGCGGTCGAGAACTTCCGCCTCGAGACGACGAACTTCGAGTCGGCGATCTCGACGATGGTGTGGCGGTCCGTCGGCAACTCCCACACCGAGTTCGCACGCGAGTCGGCGATCGACGAGCTCGCGATCGCCGCCGGCCGAGACCCCATCGACCTGCGGCGCGAGTTGCTCGCCGCCAGTCCGCGGACGCTGCGAGCGCTCGAGCTCGCGGCCGAGCGCGCGGACTGGGGATCGCCGCTCCCCGAAGGCAGGGCGCGCGGGATCACGAGCTCCGGCTTCCTAGGCCACAGCGCCAACGTGACGGAGATCTCGCTCGATGACCGCGGGCGCGTCCACGTCGACCGGATCGTGTTCGCCCTCGACTGTGGGAGAAACGTCAACCCCGATCTCATCCGCGCGCAGGTGGAAGGAGGGCTGCTCTGGGGGCTGAGCGCCGCAGCGTGGGGCGAGGTCGTCCTCGGCGAGGGGGGCGACATCGTCACCCAGAACTTCGACACCTATCCGGTTATGCGGATGCGCTCGGTCCCGCAGATCGAGATCCACCTGATCGACTCCACCGAGTCGCCGACCGGCGTCGGCGAGGTCAGCGTCCCATCCGTCGCGCCGGTGCTCGCGAACGCGATCGCCGCCCTGACCGGCAACCGCATTCGCCAGCTCCCCCTGTCCAAGACCATCAAGATCTACTGAGAGAGGTCACGACATGCCCGACATCAATATCACCCCCAGCGAAAATGGCCCGTACATCGTTTCGGGCCCCGTGACACTCACGGATGTCGACGGACGAGTCATCGAGCACCCCGATCCCATGTCGATGTGCCGCTGCGGAGGGTCGTCGAACAAGCCGTTCTGTGACGGCACACACGCCACGATCGACTTCGACGGAACCCTGGCGAACTGATTGCGTGACCCCACCGACCACGTCCGCCGGATATTCGCGACCTTGGACGCGAAGGATGTCTCGGCGCTGGCGGCGTTCATGACCGACTGGGATGCGCTGATCGCCGAGTTCGACGTTCACTACACCCGACTCGACGGGGGCGAGGTCAACGTTCCCTGCTGCAACGTGTTCCGGCTCCGCGACGGCTTGGTCGCGGAGTACCGCAGCTACATCGACGCCACACCCGTGTACTCCTGATGCGGTTGTCAGTGCGCGCCCGTGGCGATAAAGAGCGCGAGCGGACGCCAGACCGGCACATCCGCTCATGACGGGGCGTCGCCGCATGAGGGCATGCAGGAAGAAGACCAACTCGTAGTCCTCGAGAGGAGCGGCGCCGAGATGACCGGCGCCGAGATGACCGGTGCCGAGATGACCCGCGCCGAGATGACCGGCGCGTCCCTTGTCGAAGATCCCGAGCCCCTCCCGAGCGATGTGTCGCCTCACGGGCTGCGACGCGGGCTTCTGAGGATCGGTGGGGTGGTCGCGATCGCGGTGGTGGTGGTGACGCTCGGGCCGGGCCTGGGGGAGTTGCGCAGCCGGTTTGCCCAAGCGCGGCCGGTCTGGATCGTGATCGCTTGCGCGTTCGAGGTGCTGTCGGTGCTGGCCTACGTTCCAGCTTTCCGGGCCGTCTTCTGCACGCGGATGAGCTGGGCAACGAGCTACAAGATCGGAGTCGCCGAGGAGGGCGCCGGCTCCTTGTTCCCGCTCGGTGGCGCGGGCAGCTTGGCGCTAGGGGTCTGGGCGCTCCGCCGGGGCGGGATGCCCGCTGCGGCGATCGCACGCAAGACGGTCGCGTTCTTCTTGCTGACGAGTGCTGTGCCTGTCGCAATGCTGGCGTTCTTAGGCGCCGGCCTGGCGACGGGCATCCTCCCCGGCGGGGGTGGGCTCCTTCTCACCGTGCTCCCCGCGGTCGTCGCCGCGGGAGCCATCGCGGCGACGCTCGCGTTGCGCCGGGTGGCACGCCGGGCCGAGGCGCGGATAAGTCGACAGGGTGAGGGGTCGCGTTGGGTCCGCCTCGCGCCAGCGCTGTCGGCCACGTCCGATGGCATCGATGAGGCGCTGCACCAACTCAGGCGGGCAAACCCTCTCATGGTCGTCGGACTCGTGGGGTTCTTGGTCTTCGACCAGCTCGCGTTCTGGGCAAGCTTCAGGGCGGTAGGGGCCTCGCCGGAGCTGGCTCTCATCTGGATGGCCTACCTGATCGGCCAGCTCGGTAACTGGCTTCCGGTCCCCGGCGGGATCGGCGGAGTCGAGCTCGGGCTCGTCGGAGTGCTCGTCCTCTACGGGTTGCCCGCCCTCACCGCGACCGCAGCGGTCCTCCTCTACCGCGTGATCGAACTATGGATTCCCGCCGTCCTAGGCATCACCGCGTTCGTGCAGCTACGCCTGCTGCTAAGGCGAGAGACCGAGGCGATAAAACTATGCACGCCGGGCGACGTCATCGAGATCGTCGGCCTCGGCCCCACAACCATCGATCGGTCCGACGGTGCGGCGATTCATGCCTCGAACGACGAGTTGTCGTAGTGCCGGGCTCGCGGCTCGTATCGCGAGAGCGGTGCACGCGCTGCCAGCTCGAGCACGGCTGTCTCGAACTCCTCCCCGGCGAAGGCACGGATGTCGTCGAGAGTCTCGAAGCGTGTGAGCGCCAGGCCGCCGGGTTGCAGGTGCTCCCGGACCAGCTTCAGGACGGCTGGGTACAGGCCTTGGCGTCATCGAGCAGCACGAGGTCGATGTGGTCGGGCAGATCGTGCGAAAGCGTCTCGAGGGCGTCGCCCTCACGGAGCTCGATCAGATCGGCCAGTCGGCGGCGACGTTCTCCGCGCTCGGGCGGCCTTCGATGGCTCGAACTCGGTCGTGATGACCCGTCCACCCCCGTTGTCCCGGAGGCCGGCGGCGAGATGCGTCACCTCACCTAAAGCTGGATGGTGGGGCTTCGGCGGAGCTCCCGGCCGGCGCGGTCGAGCGCGGTTACGGAGGCGTACCGAGGGTCGGCGGGCAGCGGGATGACCGTCTCGAAGCCGTGGTGCCGGGCGATCCCGAGTGGGCGCAACTGGTCGCGTCTCGATCCGACCGTGACCTTCCAGCCGGTGACCTTGGTGGCGCCGTTCCAGCTGGCGTAGACGATCGAGGCGCCGCTCCGGCGATCCCGCCCCGCGGCGACCGCCGGTCGATGGTGCGGGTTGCCGCTCCATGGAAGCCTCAGTCCGCGGTAGGTGTACATGCCCGGAGGAAGCGCGACATCGAGCAGAGGTGTGCCATCCGAGCCGAACTCGGTGATGTGCGACGCGACGCCGAAACCGACCAGGACTCGCTCCTGGGAACCGATCTGGACCGAGCCCATCGCCCCGGCCAGCAGCCGGTCGGGGCTCGTGTACGCCTTGCGAAGCGTGACCCGCCGGCGGGTCTCGTCGACCTCGAGAACTAGCCCCCGCGACTCGCGCTCGGTCGTGAGCGGACCGTCGGAGCCGTTGTCGAACACGGTCAGCACTTGCTCTGACGGTTGGCGGGCATCGTGCTGCCAGGCGAACTGCGCGCCCGGGCCCATCCGGAACTGGCTCTGCTTGCCGCCCAGCGTCCAGATGACGTTGCCGGTCCGACGATCGAGCTTGTACAGAGCCCAGGTGTGGCGCCCCGAGACGAGTAGGTTCCCGTCCGGCAGTTCCTCGATCGAGTTGATGTGCAGGTAGTCGTAGGGCTCCCCGTGCGGCTCCTGAGATGCGCTCACCGGGATGTGCTGCAGGCTTCGCCACTCGAACAGAAGCCGGCCGGTGGCGATATCCACCTCCTGGATGATCGACTCGAGGACCTCGCTGTTGCGAGGCATATCGTCCGAGGACAGATCCATCGGCACCGTCTGCGGGTGACAGGTGAACAGAGCAGTCCCCTGGGCGGTCAGCGTCAACGCGTGCAGATCCATCGATCGACCGCCGGCCGCCCGCACGCGCGCGATCTCCCGATAGTCGTCGTCGAGCACCACCGCCTCGCCCTGCCCGTAGCCGGATTGCTCGATCTTCCCCTCCCACCAGACGAGCACCGGCTTGCCTCGGTAGCGCGCGCTCGCGAAGTTGGTTGCCTGGAGCCCCGAGGAGAGTGGCCTGAACCACACCGGGGCGCCGGCGCGGTTGACGATCAGAGGCCCGTACTGCTGAGAGCCCGAAAGCGAGACGGGACCGGGCCCCAGGAACAGGAGGCCCGGGTCGGTGCGGGCCAACCCTCCGGCCCCCGTCCCCGGGGCCAACCCTCCGGCCTCCGTCCGCGGAGTCGCCGTGACTGTCGGCGGGCGCAGGTCCGGTCGGGAACGAAAGGCGGCGACGCTACCCGCGGGCTTGTCCGCGAACGCTCGGATCGCGGGCAGACGCTTAGGCCTGGTGAGGACATGGGCGGCCCCGCAACCAGACACCACGAGGGCAGCGGCGCTCCCCGCGCCCCGCATGAGTTGACGTCTCGTACAGCCGTCGGGACCAGCCGGATCAGGCACAGACAGAATCGAGCAGTCGCGTGGTGGCCACGCCCCCCATTCCTACCGGCGTCGACGTAAATCCACCGTCAGCGGGCACCGGTTCGGTCCACGCGTCCGCCCGGGGAGCGGTCGGTAGGGGGTGGGTGCGGGCCCCGGGGAACTCGCGCCGGTCCGCGAACCGTCACCGGTTGGAGGTGTCGCCGTTGGTCGATGCGATTCGGCGACGGAGCCGCTCGAGCTCCGCGGCTGATAGCCCGTGGGCCGTGAGCCAGGCGGCGGATCCGCCGAGGTCCTGGTCGATCACCTCGAGCAGTCGCTCCATCGTGCCCGGGAGGGGTGCGTGCGACCGCGGATCGTGTCCCTCCAGCTCCGACTGGTACGTCGGGGAGCTGACCAGGCGGGCGATGATCGCGTCGATGCGGTCCGCCGTGGCGAGGTAGTCGCCGACGATCGTGTTGCGGTCTACTCCGGTCACGTCCAAGGCGAGCGCCACCACCACGCCGGTGCGATCCTTCCCGGCCGCGCAGTGGACGAGCACCGCTCCGGGAGCATTCGCGATGGTTCGGATCGAGCCCACGATCGAGTCCGGACGCGCGGTCATGTAGCTCAGGTACGCCTGGACGACACGCGGCTCATCCGGCCACTCGCTTGGGTCGGTTTGTGGCCATAGGCCGGCCGAGGCGGCGTCGAGATCGGTGTTCCCTCCTGACCGCGGGTAGAGCGAGCGATGCTCGATGCGCACGCGCGGCTCGCGCGTGATCGGCCCAGGCCCCTCGAGCTCCACCTCCAATTCGGTGCGCAGGTCAATCACCACCTCGAGCGCCTCCTGCTCGACGAGCACGCGGACGTCCCGCACGCTGAGCGATTGCAGGTTGTCGGAGCGCAGCAGCACGCCGGGCACCACCACGCGTGCGTTCGCAGCACCCTCGAGCGCGATCCAGCGCGCGTTTCCATTCGGGGCGTTCATGCCTTGATCGTGGCAGGTCTCCTCGACGCTCCGGATCACGGCGCTTGCGTCAACCGGCGTCGGCGAGCGCACCCGTCGGTTCCTCCGTGTCCCAGCCGTGGATCGTGTGGATCAGCCCGATTGCGGCTCGGCAGCGGCATCTAATGATCGTCGAGGAAGCTCGCGGGGGCGCGGGGGTCAGGATCGACCATCTCGACGATCAGCGACGACCAGGCGAAGTCCGTGGCCCCCATTCCCTCGCCGGTGTAGGGGTCGTAATACTCGCGGAGTCCCTCCGCCGCGACCGCCCCGATGAGGCCCTGGCGAAGTGTGTCGGCGTGCTCGCGATAACCGAGGCGGATCAGCCCGAGCCACACCAGCCAGGAGGCGTTGATCCACGTGGGGCCGCGCCAGTAGCGCCTGATCCCGAGCGTCGATTCGCGGCGGGAGAAGGACGGGTCATTAGCGGGTACCGACGGCGGGGCCAGCGGTAGCCAGAACCGCTCGGAATCGAACAGGTGGTCTTCGACGAGGCGCCTGCCGATCGCCTCCGGCAGATCCGGCAGCGCCAGCGGCGACAGCGCCGCCCAGGTCACGGTGGGCTGCTGCGTCGGCCGCGGGCGCGCGATCGGCCGGAACAGGCCCGTCTGCTCGTCGTAGAGGCGATCGACGATCGCAGGGGTCAGCGAGGGCCGCCCGAGCGCGAGCACAGAGAGACAGTGAATAACGTTGGTCATGACCTCGCAGCACACGGGACCGCCGTCCTGATCGATCCGGCGCAGGTCGAACCCGTGCTTACGATTGCGACGAACGAGTCGCACGAAGCCCGGTAACCCGTCCGCATGACCGTGCCAGATCGCGTCGAACTGCGGCGATGCGTCGAGGCCGGACTCATCGGGCTGCACGATCCAAATCAGACCGTCGCCATCCAGGTCGCGATTCCGTGCCAACCAGTCGTGCTGGCGGCCGATCGCCGGCACCGACGCCGGGTCGCCGACCGCGATCTGCCAGGCCCACGCCAGCGTCGGCGGCTGAATGCTCGCCGTCATCGGCGCGTCGGCCGTGACGACGTTGTAAGTCAGGCGCTGACGCTCGTTGAGCGGCGTGTCCCAGAAGATCGTGTGCCCGATGAAGCCGTCCTCGCGCTGCGCGGCAAGCAGCGACTCGAGCTCCGCCCGGGAACGTGTGGCGTCGAAGCGCCGCCAAACGATCGCGGCGAAACACGAGTCCCAGAACCACTGGAACGGATAATGGCCAGGGCTCGGCCGCGTATAGGCGAATCGGACCCCGTCCGGGAGCCGCACCCCGTCGCGCCAGTTCCGCCGCAACGTCTCGACACACAGATCCGGGATCACGGATGGGTCGGAGGCGTCGGCCTGGTGCAACTGCATCGCCCGAGAAGCTTGAACGATACGTGCGGCGCTCGCGTCCGTGGGCCCCTGGTGGGACCCGGGTTCACACGACCGGAAGCGTTCCGGCGGGCGGGCGGGAAAGGCCCGGCTCCGTGCTGTTTACGTCCGGCGGTCAGTGGCCGCCGTCGAGGACCTCGCGGAGCTTGCGCGCGAAGGCCTCCGGTTGCCCGGCGTATCCGGACTTGCCGCCGAGGAAGCCCCCGTGGTGGCTCGGGAACACGGTCGCGCTCTGACTGAGCAGGTCGGCGGTGGCGCGGGTCGAACGTCCGGTGAAGCTGTTCCCGGATTCCTCGGCGACGGCGATCACGACTCGAGTTGGGGCCGCGACCAGCGCGTGGACGTCCGGGCGATAGCGGGTGACCGCCCAGGACCGGTCGGACAAGAGCGGGCTGTCGCGGGAGCCGTCGTCCTCCGTTGGCATCCCGAACGCAGCCGGGTCCGGCGCCGGGTGGGCGAAGTATTCGTCGGTGAACTCGCCCTGCCACGAGGTCATCGCGATGAAGGCGGCCATGCCGGCGTTCGACCCGTTGGCCTCGTAGGTGTCGCGCACCGCGGCCTGAGCGCGCTCGGCCGCAACGGAGTCGGGGAGCACCGACATGAGCGGCGGCTCGTGTGCCACCAGGGTCACGACGTCGTCGGGATATCCCGCTACGAGCGCGAGTGCCGTCACGGCGCCGCCGCTGCTCGCAAACATTTCCACGGGGCCGGCGCCGAGCGCCTCGATCAACGCGTGCAGGTCGCGCGCCTGGAGCGTGGGCGTGTTGTCGATCCGGCCGTCTTTCCGGCTGCTGCGGCCGAGGCCGCGCGGGTCGTAAGTGACGACCGTGCGGTCGGGGAACAGCGACGCCAGAGTGTCGAAGCCGTCGGCGGTCATGGGCTGGCCGACCATGAACAGCAGCGGGCGTCCGTCGGCGGTGGGCAGCGGGCCGCGCAGGTCATACGCGATGTCGGCCTCGGGGGTATTGAGTATGTGGGTTGTCGTCGTCATGCCGGTAACGACCACGCTCGCGTTGAAAACTCATCGGGCGCTGTAGGTTCCGCTTGTGGCGTGGCTGGCGAGAAGGACCACGACGTTCGTGCGGCTGCTCGTGGTGATCCTCGGCTGGTTCGGCGTGGTCCTCGTGTGCGCCATCGTGTGCGGGCACTTGCTGGCACACTCGGAGCGGCCCAACGGGTCAACCGCGTTTGACAGCTCTATCACCTCTTGGATGGTCAGGCATCGGTCGGCTGGCTGGACCGCGCTGGCGCGTGGACTATCGACGGTGGGGAGCCAGGCGGTTCTGACTCCGGTGACTGCGGTCGTCGCGGCCGCGCTCCTCGTGCGGCGCCGACTCGTACAAGCTGGACTGCTGATCGCCGCATGGGGCGGAGCGATCCTCCTCTACAACCTGACGAAGCACTTCGTCCACAGGCCGCGCCCACCGTCGGCGATATGGCTGACGAACGTGGGCAAGACCACGTCCTTCCCCTCCGGGCACGCCACACAATCGCTCGCCACATTCGCGGCGCTGGCAATCGTCGCGGCCGCCTGGGCGTCGAGGGCGGCGTGGCCCGGCCGCGTGCTGGCGCTGGTCCTCGCCGCGGGGGTGGGGTGGTCGCGGGTCTACCTCGGCGTTCACTGGACCACCGACGTGCTGGCGGGGTGGCTGATCGCCGCCGCGTGGGTGGCGATCGTGGTCTGGCTGGCCGGGGTTGCGACGGTGCTCGAGCGTCGGCGACGCGACGCGTCAGCCGGCCAACCTAGTTAGCGCGCGCTGAGCGCGGCGGGCGAAGAGCGCGTCTCACTCCTTTTCGCTGCCCGCCCGGAGTCCGGCGGCGACCTTGGCCAGCTTGGGGTAGTCGTACGCGGCGTCGGGATCCGCGCGAATCGCCGCATCGAGCGTCTCGGCGTCTTTGCCGACGAGGATCCGCCAGGCGCCCGAGCGGACGCCGTCCAGGATGAGGCTGGCGGCGTCCGCTGCAGTCAGTTGTGCCTTCTCTCGGAAGTCGGTGGCCATTTGCGCCAAGAGCCGGCGCACGTCATCGGCGGATGCGGCCGCCGGGAGCACGCCGGCATCGATCAGCCGGGCCCGTGCCGATGCGGGCACCACTTCCTCGAGTTGGGCGTCGCTCATTTCCTCGGCCTTGCCCTGGCCATGGGCGCGCCAGCTGTTGGCGATGATGTCGGTGCCCACGTGTCCGGGCATGACGACGGCGACGCGGACCTGCGGAGCGTTGGTGCGCAGGTCTTCGATCAGCGCCTCGGTGAAGCCTCTGATCGCGAACTTGGACGTGGCATAGGCAGTGTTGGGCGCGCCCGGACCCACGCTGGCCCAGAAGCCGTTGACGCTGCTCGTGTTGACGAGCACGCCGTCGCCGCTGGCGATCAGCGGCGGCAGGAACGTGCGAGCGCAGTGATACACGCCTCCCCAGTTGACCCCGAAGGTGCGCTCCCACTCCTCTCGGGGGCTCGTGACGAAGCTCGGGGCGCCGCCGATGCCGGCGTTGCAGAAGACCAGGTCGACGTGATCGGCCGAGTGCCGCTGGAGCAGCTCGTCGCGAAACCGCTGGACCTGCTGCTCGTCGGAGACGTCGCAGGTATGGCCGGTGACGAGGACGTCGGCGGGGGCGCCGGTCCGCGCCGTCGCGGCCGTCTCCCCGACGGTCTCGGCGTTCCAGTCGCACGCCGCCACCGAGCATCCCTCCGCCGCCAGCTGACGGACAAGCTCGCGGCCCATGCCCGAGCCGCCGCCGGTCACCACGGCCAGCTTGTTCGCGAACCCGTTCATCTGCTTACCTCTCGCTCAGCATGATATCACGGTAATAGTATACTGCCGGAGAGCCGGGGCTCCCGATCAGGAGCCGGCGCGGAGGGCCGGTCAGCGGGGAGGGCCGGTCAGCGGGGAGGGCCGGTCAGCGGGGAGGGCCGGTCAGCGGGGAGGGCCGGTCAGCAGGGAGAGCCGGTCAGCGGGGAGGGCCGGTCAGGGGAGGGCCGGGTCAGCGGGCCATCGCGCGCGCGATCACCACGCGCTGGATCTCGTTGGTGCCTTCGTAGATCTGGGTGATCTTGGCGTCGCGCATCATGCGCTCGAGCGGATAGTCGTTGACGTAGCCGTAGCCGCCGAGGACCTGCACGGCCTCGATGGTCACGCGCATGGCGTTGTCGGACGCGAACAGCTTCGCCATCGAGGTGTACTTGCCGACGCCGGGCGTGCCGCGATCGACCATCGCGCAGCTCTTGTACAGAAGCTCGCGCGCGGCGGCCGTGCCCGTCTCCATGTCCGCGAGCTTGAACTGGATCGCCTGGAGCTGGTTGATCGGCTTGCCGAAGGCGACACGCTCTTTGGCGTAGTCGTTGGCGTAGTCGGTCGCGCCCTGGGCGATCCCGACCGCCTGCGCGGCCGCGCCGAGACGCGTCCGCTCGAGCGTCGCCAGCGCGATGTTCAGACCCTTGCCCTCGGGTCCGATCAGGTTGTCGCTCGGGACGCGGACGTCCTCGAGCACCGGGGAGCCCGTCGGCGATCCCTTGATCCCGAGCTTGTGCTCGATGTTGCCGATCGAGAAGCCCGGCCGGTCGGCCTCGACCAGGAACGCCGAGCTGCGACCGGAGTCGCGGTCGGTCTTCGCGAACACGACGTAAACGTCGGCGATGCCGGCGTTGCTGATCCAGTTCTTGGTGCCGTTCAAGACCCACTCGCCGCCGTCGCGCACCGCGGTCGTACGCATCGCCGCCGGGTCAGAGCCCGGCCTCCGGCTCGCTCAGCGCGAATGCCGGCGCAAGCTCGCCGGTGGCGAACCGCGGCAGCCACTGCGACTTGAGATCGGGAGAGCCGAACAGCGAGATCGGCAGGGACCCGAGCTCCTGCAGCATCAGGATCAGCGCGCTGCTCGCGCATACCTTGGCGATCTCCTCGACGGCCATCTGCAGCATCAGCGTCCCGGTGCCGGTGCCGCCGTACTCGGGCTCGAACGGGAGCGCGAGGACGTCGTGCTCGGCGAGGAGCCGGCGGACGTCCCACGGGTACTCGGCGGCGCGGTCGATGTCGGCGGCACGGGGGGCGATCTGGTCCTGAGCGAGCCGGCGGACGAGGTCGCGGAAGTCCAGAAGGTCCTGCGGGATGTCGTAGAGGTCGGTGTGGCTGACGGTGTGGCTCATCGGCGGAGCGTACTGCTGTCGGAATTCGCGCCGGCGATTGGTAGACCTTCGGCATGACGCCGCTCGCGGAAGTGGTCACCGCGTCGCGACTCGTCGGCGAGACGAGCTCGCGGTCGAAGAAGGTCGCGATCCTGGCCGACCTGCTGAGGCGGCTCGAGCCGGGTGAGGTGCCGATCTGCGTCGGCTTCCTGTCCGGCGTGCCGCGGCAGGGCAGGGTCGGGGTCGGCTATTCGACGGTCTACGCGATCGATCCTGCGCCGGCGGAGCACGCCACGTTGACCGTCATCGACGTCGACCGTGTGATCGACGAGATCGAGCGCGCCGCGGGCTCCGGCTCGGCGCGGCGACGCAGCGAGCTCCTGGCCGACCTGCTCGGGCGCGCCACCGAGGAGGAGGCCGCGTTCCTACGGCGGCTGTTGACGGGCGAGCTCCGCCAGGGCGCGCTCGCGGGGGTCATGGCCGATGCGATCGCGAAGGCGGCCGCGGTGCCGGGCGGGATCGCCCGGCGGGCGCTGATGCTCTCGGGCGACCTCACCCGGATGGCGTCGATTGCGATGAGCGAAGGGGAGGAGGGTCTGCGGGCGGTCGGCTTCGAGATCTTCCGCCCGATCCTCCCGATGCTCGCGTCGACCGGCGCCAGCGTGTCCGAGGCGATGTCGAGCTTTGAGCGATCATCGGTGGAGTGGAAGCTCGACGGGATCCGCATTCAGATCCACCGCCGCGGCCGCGACGTGCGCATCTACACGCGCAACCTCAACGACATCACGGACACGCTCCCGGGAATCGCCACGACGGCGCTCCAGCTGCCCGTCCGACAGGCGGTGCTCGACGGGGAGGCGCTGTGGATGCGTGACGGGGGGCCGGCTGCGTTCCAGGAGACGGTCTCGCAGATCGATCGCGACGCACCGCCCGAAGGGATCGTGACGTTCCTGTTCGATCTCCTGCACGTCGACGGCGAGGACCTGCTCGACGTCCTGTTGGTGGAGCGCCAGGCGCGGCTCGCCGCGATCGCACCCGAGCTGATGATCGCCCGAGCGCTCACGAGCGATCCGGAGGAGGGTGAGCGAGTGCTCGCGGCTTCGCTCGAAGCCGGCCACGAGGGCGTGGTCGTCAAGGACGCAGCGTCGGTCTATGCCGCCGGCCGGCGCGGCGGGGCGTGGCGCAAGGTCAAGCCGGTCCGGACGTACGATCTCGTCGTGCTCGGCGCCGAGTGGGGGCATGGGCGCCGGCAAGGGTGGCTATCGAACCTCCATCTCGGGGCCCGCGATCCACGCTCGGGCGAGTTCGTCATGGTCGGCAAGACATTCAAGGGGATGACGGACGAGCTGCTGCGGTGGCAGACCGAGACGCTGCTCGAGCGCGAGACGGCCCGGCGAGGGATCGCGGTAATGGTGCGTCCCGAGCTCGTCGTCGAGATCGCGCTCGACGGCGTCCAGTCCTCGACCCGTTACCCCGGCGGGATCGCGCTCCGATTCGCGCGCGTCAAGCGCTACCGGCCGGACAAGGACGCTGGCGAAGCGGACACGATCGACGACCTGCGCGCGCTGCTGCCGGCGCGACCCTGAAGCGTTACTTCAGCTGGGAGATGTCGATCGCGTTGGCCGGGGGCGTCAGCGTCACCGGCTGGTTGAAGTGATCGAACGTGATCTGACCGCCCTGGCCGCCGGTCTTCGAGATCTCCAGCGGGTAAGCCTTGCCCGTCGTGGCGACATAGAGCGTGCCGCCGTTGGTGGTGTCGGTAACCGCGACCGCCTGCTGACCGTGGATCGTGGTCGTCTTCCCCTTGGCGAGCTTTCCGTGGCTCGACAGGAGCTGGTTGAACAGCTTCTGCACGTTGGTGAGCGTCGCGAGCGACGACAGCTGGCCGGTCGCCGGCGCCTTCAGCCATTTCCCGCTTAGCAGCTGCGCGGCGGCCGCGCCGCCGAACGTGCGCCAGAACGATTGGCTGCCGTTGATGTACACCTCCGGGCCGAGCGCGACGATCTGGAAGCCGAGGCCGTTTTGGGCCATCGAGCCCCTGCCGCCCTTGCCGTTGACCAGGTTCAGGTCGAGGGTGACGTGCTGCCCGCCGCTGAGGACGGTGCCGGACACATGGACCGAGTTGACGCTCGAGACGGCGCTGCTCGCGGCTGTCACGATGTCATCTGGGGACTTCGACGTAATCCCGTTGGACGAGCCGCCGCCGCTGCTCCCGCACGCTGCGAGCGCAAGCGCAACAAGCGCGGACAGGGCAATGAGACCGAGGCGGCGACGCATGTAAGGCGACAACCGTACACGCTCGCGGCGGCTGGCCGCGCCTCACGAGCGCCGCCGCCGGCGACGCCGGCGGCCGGGGTTAGGCGCCGTCGAGGCTCGCGGCGATCATGATCACGGCCCTCTCCTGGGCGGCGTACGTGGCGCGGAGCGCTGGCACGACGTCCTCCGCGTCGGCCCGCACCGGAGGCGGGTTGGCCACCAGCAGCAGCCGGACCTCGCGGCCGAGAGGCTCGCCTCCGATCGCGTCGGCCAGCGCGCCCAGGGCATCGGCGCGGACGCGGGCCCCCTCGACGAACGAGGCGATCACGGTCTCGCGCGCGAGTGGCGCGCGACCGAACACGCGGGCGTGCAGCACCGCAGGATTGACCGCGTGGGGGCGAATCAGGGCACGGCGCTCGCTGGAGGACAGCCCGGCGGCGGCGGCGAGGTAGTCGATCGCCTGGGTGACGCCCTGGGCATCTACAGGGAGCGATGCCTGCAGGTCGGTCGGCAGCCTCGACAGGAGGTTCGCGTGCTCGGCGGCGGCGTCGGACAGCAGCGTCGCGACGCGGCTGCGGTGGCGGGCTTCCATCCCTCAGGCGTCGCCCGGCCACCCGAGCGCGTGTCGCCGGGATCTGGGCAACTTGCTCACGACCAGATCGTAGGAGTCCTCGATCATCTCGCCGACCATGCTCTCCGCCAGCGAGCCGTCGAGGATCACGGTGTTCCAGTGGCGCTTGTTCAAGTGGTAGCCGGGGATTACGGCCGCGTGTGCCTCGCGCAGCTGCTCGGCGAGGGACGGGTCGCATTTGAGGCTGATCCGGAGCTCGCGGTCGTCGAGCCGGGACAGCGCGAAAATCTTGCCGGCGACCTTGAATACCGAGTTCTCGGGGCCGAACGGGAACGTCTCCTCGGCCCCGCGGAGCGAAAGGCAGCGATCACGGAGCTCGGCCGGTGTCATCGCCGCACATCGTGACTGGTCGGCGCGGCGATGACCCGACCGGATCGGTGAGGCTCAGCCCAGCTCAGGCGGCGGCCAGCTCGCGCTCCGCGCGCAGCCAGTTGCCGAGCTCGTCGGCGCTCCCTTGCTCGAGAGCGATGAAGTACGCACGCTCGGAGATCTCGGCGTGGGAGGGTTCGCGGCCTTCGCTGGGGACTACGGTCACCTTGGGCTTGGTCAGGCGCGTGCGCCGGCGGGCTGGCTTGGCGGGCTTCTCGGTCATCTACGTCCTCCTGTCCTGATTGAAAGGGGGAGGCGCGCGCCATCCCCCATGGCACCGGGCGAAGTGTTCGACGCCGGGCGGCCCCGTCCTTTTCCGGCGCCCGGATCAGTAGCCCATGTCGTTGCTCGTCGAGGTCAGTACTCCGGACGTGAACACCAGGACCCAGATGACCGAGGCGACGATGCTGAGGCCGATGATCCATCGCCCGTGTCGTGAGGTTGCCCGGGCGGGACGGGTCGCGATCGCGATCCCGAGAAACAGGCCGAGCAGCGGCAGCGCGAACGCCGTGATGTAGCCGAGGACCACGAGCCGGCTCGGACCTGGGCTGGGAGTGCGGGCTGACGAGCCGTTGCTCGAGGCGTAGTCGGCGGTCCAGGGCTTGCCGTTGGGAGCAGGTCGGTCGGCGCTCATCGCAGATGCTCGGCTCAGGGTAGAGCCACGGCCGCCTTTGATAGAACCGCCGCGACCCCTTCAGCTGAGGAGACATATGAAAGTGATCGGGGCCGGCCTACCGCGCACGGCCACCACAACCCAGGCAATCGCGTTCGAGAAGCTCGGATTTGGGCCGTGCTACCACATGCGCGACATGATGATGGACATGGAGAAAGGCTTGGCCCTGTGGGAGGCCGTGGCCCGTGGCGAGCCCGACTGGGAGACGATCTTCGGCGACGCCGCGTCGACCTGCGACTGGCCCGGCGCGCGCTACTACAGGGAGCTTTTGGAGTACTACCCGGACTCGAGGGTGGTGCTCAGCGTCCGCTCCTCCGAAGGCTGGATCCGAAGCATGCGCGAGACGATCTGGTCGATGTACTTCGGCGATTCAGTGATGCGCCACATGTGCATGGCAAGGGCGGCCCTCGATCCCTTGTGGCGCCGGTTTATGGACCTGATGGTCCACATGACCTGGGCCGACGGAACCGGTGGCCTGGCGCCGGCCGAGGACGCGTACACCGACGATGGCCTCGCCGCGGCCATGGATCGATGGAACGAGCGGGTGAAGCAAGACGTTCCCGCCGACCGTCTGCTCGTGTGGGAGCCACGCGAGGGCTGGGGTCCGCTGTGCGAGTTCCTCGAAGTGGCGGTCCCCGACGAGCCGCTCCCCAACGTGAACGACACGGCGGCGTTCAAGGAGGGCATCCTCGGCGGCGCCATCGCGGTCGTCAACGAGTGGTGGGATCAGCGCGACCGGCCCGCCACAGGGCTGCACGCGGCCGCCCTCGAGTAATTCGTGGCTACGCCAATCGATCCGTGGCGCTGAGCTGGTCGTCGACGGGCCGTGTGCGATCCGCGGCGCTTACCCGGTCGCCGGCGGGGCGTGTGCGATCCGCGGCGCTTACCCGGTCGCCGGCGGGGCGTGTGCGATCCGCGGCGCTGAGCCGCTCGCGGGCGACCCGCCGCGCCGCTGCGAGCGGCGTGATCGCGTGCTCGGCGGCGGCCGAGAACACCGACTCGAGCGTGCCCGTGATCGCGCCGACCCGCGCGACCGCGTCTTCGCGGGAGCAGCCCTCCATCTCCATCGCGCTGCCGTAGATCACGCCCCCGGCGTTCACGACGAAGTCGGGCGCCCACAGGATGCCCCGGCGTGCCAGTGCGTCGGCGACGCCGTCATCGGCAAGCTGGTTGTTCGCAGGACCGGCGATCGCACCGCAGGCCAGACTCGCCACCGAGTCATTTGTAAACAGACCGCCGAGCGCCGCCGGCACGAGCAGGTCGATCTCGGCACAGAGCACCGTCTCGGGGTCCGCCCAGGAAGCGCCCAACGCCTCGGCCAGCCCGCGCTTGGACGTGTCGATGTCGGTGACGAGCAGCTCGGCTCCGTCGGCGGCGAGACGGCCCGCGACGCGCGAGCCGACCTGCCCGAGGCCGATGATGCCGACGCGCCGGCCCGCCACCTCCGCCGTCCCGAACGCCCGCTCGAGCGTCACCCCTATCGCGAGGCGGACCCCCTCGGCCGTCGGCTCGGACGGCTCGCCGGCGCCGCCTTCGGACTCCGGTAGGCAGTAGGCGTAGCGCGTGCGCTCGCGCGCGATCAGCATGTCCCCGGCGGTCGTGCCCACGTCCTCGCCGACGCCATAGGTTCCGCCGAAGGCGTCGACGGCGTCGCCGAGGTCGAGCATCGCCGCGCGCCGGCGCTCGGGCGTGAGCTCGGAATCCGGGGACAGCGCGATCACGCTCTTCCCGCCGCCGAGCGGCAACCCCGCCAATGCGCACTTCAGCGTCATCGCCTCAGACAGCCGCAGCGCATCGTCGAGCGCGTCGCGCCAATCGCGGTAGCGCCACAGGCGACAGCCGCCCACGGCCTGACCGAGAACCGTCGAATGCACCGCGACGATCACGGGCAGCGCCGAGCGCTCACCGACGACGATCTCCACTCGCTCGTGCTCGAGCACCGGTACATCGTATGGCCCGGACGCGCGCTAGGTTTGGAGCCGCAGTCACATGGCCGATCCCTACGGACTCGAGCGGTTCGTCGCCGCCCAGAACCAGGGCGGCACGTATGACGCAGCCGTCGGCGAGCTCCGGGCCGGCCGTAAGCGAAGCCACTGGATGTGGTTCGTGTTCCCGCAGATCGCCGGCCTCGGCCAGAGCCCGACATCGCGGAAATACGCGATCTCGTCGCTCGAGGAGGCTCGGGCGTACCTGGCGCATCCGGTGCTCGGGCCGCGGTTGATCGACGCCGCCCGGTTCGTCGCCGAACTTCGGGGGCGGACCGCCGAGGACATCTTCGGCGCGATCGACGCGATCAAGCTGCGTTCGTCGATGACGCTGTTCGCCTACGCGGACTCGGCGAACCCGATCTTCGGGCAGGTGCTCGAGGCGTACTTCGGCGGCGTCCCCGACGAAGCCACCGAGCGGCTGCTCGGGGTCGCTGGCTGAGCGGCCGGCTCGTCGCCGTCGCGGCGGCGGCGAACGAGCGCGAAGCCGATCAGGCCACCGAGGCTCGGGATCCAGAACGCGATCGCGTGGTACACGATGACCGCCGCCGTGGCCTGCGTGGCGGGGGCGCCGTACGCGATGAGCGTGCCGGCCAGACCGCCTTCGAGCACGCCGAAACCGCCGGGGACCGGGATCAGGTTCGCGAGGTAACCGATCAGATAGCCGAGCACGAGCGGCCCGACGGGGAGGGAGTGGCCGGTGGCGGCAAAGGTGGCGCCGAGCGCGGCGATGTCGAAGCCGAGGTAGCCGGCGGCGCCGAGCAGCCGCCAGCTGGGTGCGCGCAACGAGTGACGCGCGCGATCGATCCCGGCGGCGAGATCGATCAGCCACTCGGGCCAGTCACGGCGCGGCGAGCGGCGGATCACGATCGGGATCGCGAGAACGGCGGCCGCCGCGGTGAAGCCACCGAGTATCGGGATCCCGGAGCGCACGAGATCGAACGGCCGCGCGCCGCCGGTCGTGGCGAGCAGAGCGCCGGCACCGACGAGCGCGGCGACGTTGACGGCGCTCGTCAGGAAGAACAACGCACTCGAGCGGTCGACGATGCTCTTGGTCGACATCCCGGCACGGCGAAGCAACCACCCGCCGACCGCGAGGGCGCCGACACCGCCGCCCGGGAGCAACGCGCCGGACCCCTGCTCGGTCCACGCCAGCTCGCGCGCGGTTCCAGCTCCCACCCCATCGAAGAACAGCCGGAAGATCACGACGAACCCGAGGCAGGAGCCGAGCTCGAGCCCGACCGCGACTAACACCCACGCCGGCGCAAGACGGTCGATCTGGGTGGCCACACCCCGCAGCGGCGGCACCGCCAGCAGCAACGATCCGATCGCCGCGCTCAGGAGCACTGGCGCGACGAGCCGCTTCGCGATGCGCGGCGCTCGGTGTGGATTGCGGATGGCGGTCATGGTCGCGGTGTCTCCGGGGGCTCCGGGGTCTCCGAGGTCTCCACACATAAGACCCGTACTGAGATAGGAACTCATCGTTCCTATGACGCGACGCAAGCGCCAAACGTGACACCGCGAGCTCGCGACGGACAGGAAACGGCCCGGGGTGAAGGTGTCCACCCCGGGCCGTTTGCCTAGCTGCGGTCAGCGCGTCGGCTAGCCGCTGGGAGTCGCGGGGAGAATCAGCGAGACTCCGCCGACGGGCTCTCCGGTGGTGAACACGTTCTGCCCGAGGACCGTGTTCAGCGTGGAAGCGCCCTCGCTCGACAGCGTCGCCTCCAGACCGCTCAGGTCGAGCGAGCCGTTCGGCGTCGCGGCCTGCTCGAGCTGCGAGGTGTCGATGTCGAACAGCTTGACCCGGGGGCCGCCATTCAGCTGGGAGCTGAGGCTCGACCCTTCTGTTCCGGTCCCGAGGGTGAGCTCGGGATTGGTCAGCGATGCCGACAGGTTGCCGTTGTCGAGCTGCAGTCCGCCGCTCAGCGGAATCGTGCCGGTCAGCGTTCCCTGATCGAAGCTGGCGCCGGCCGTTCCGCCAGCGAGGGGAAGCGACACGCTGGTCCCGTCGACCCCTGGAATCGAGGTGGTCCCGAGCGGCGTCGGCAGCCCACCGGATGCCGGAACCAGCGGCAGCGTGGACAGCCCGGCCGAGTCGAGCAGCGAACGGAAAGCGGGCGCGAAGTCGACTCCGACGCCGGAGTTCGAGGTCGGCGTGACGCCCGAGGCTCCCGGAGCGCTCCCGCCGGGGGACGTGCCGGTGAGAGCGGCAGTGCTCACCTTGACGGTGAACGACCCGATCGCTTGGTTCGCTTTGAACGCATTCTTGTGAAGCGCCTTGTCGATCTTGGTCGCGCCGGGCTTGGTCAGCTTTGCGGTCATGCCGGTCAGCGTCTCGGTCGTCCCGCTCTGCTTGACGTGCACCTTGCCTGTGACAGTGAACAGGTTGACCTTACGGCCGGCGATCTTGGCCGTCAGGAGTCCGTTGTCTTTGGCTGGGCGGGTGAATGTCGACGACTTCATCGCCACCGAACGCTTGCCGAGCACGATGTTGAGGACGCCCTTCAGGTTCAGCGTTCCGGTCGCCTTGGCGAAGTTCCAGTTACCCGAGCTGTCCGGAAGCGCATAGCTCGCTTGGCGGCGCGTCGCGGGTCGCTGAGCCTTCAGCGCGACGTGCTGCCCGGCGAACGATCGCTTGGCCTTCGCCGACAGCGTCAGTGTGGCGCCGTCGCCGCTTTGAGAAGCTACGGCGACGCCGCCGTTCGTGCTCGCCACCGCATTGGCTCCGAGCGGCAGCATGATGGCGAGGACCGCCGCAGCGAGCAACGATCCGAAACGGGGACTAAACATGGATGGGGCCTCCCTTTGGATACGACAACGAGACGCGAGACGCGAGCGTCGGTGCTCGGCGATCCGGGCGTGCAGCGCCCGAGCGCCCATCCGGGATGTAGTTACAGCCCTACCCGTGCGGCCCTGCCTCCGCACCAGGCTCCTGTCTCATGGCATGCGATGCCCGTGGCCAGTAAAACCTAAACAGTTCGGGCTTACCGTGCGCAATTTCACCGTAGTGACTTGTGCACTTTTAGGAGAGGCCGGTAAGTTTTGTCAGACGGCGCTAGCTCGCGTGGCTACGCCACCGGGTCGAGCGACGGTTTCCCGTCCGGCTCACCCGGCCCGCCTCTTCGAGCTGCGCCAGACGGTTGCGGACCACCGCGGCCGACACGCCGAACTGTCGGGCGATCGCCGAGGCCTGATCCTGACCTTCCTTGAGCGCGTCGAACACGGCCTCGGCCGAAGCGGTGCGGGGGCGGCGAGGCCGGCGCGGCTGCCGCGTCGCGCGGCCGTCACGCTGGGCGCGGGCGCGGCGGCCGTTCGAGGCCGGCGTGCCGCTCGCGCTCGCGGTCTTCCGACCGCGCAGCGCTGCGAGCGCGCGCTCGTGGGCCGCGATCTCGGTTTTCAGCTCTGTGATGCGAGCTTCGATCTTTGCTGCGAGGGCTTCACTGTGTTGCATGGGACTCCTTGCCGATGACTTAGGCAGCGGAGGGTACCTATTTGTCCAAGGCAGCTGAGGCCGGCTCACCGAGACCAACGGTAATTGGCACCGAAGGGTCGCGTCCGTCGCGGGCCAGCCACGGATACCTGTCGGTGTCGAGTCCGGCGTAGTCGGGGTCGAGGTAGATGAAGCAGCGCTGGATCAGGAAGTCGCGAACCTCGAACACGTCGCACCAACGGCCCGCGTGGGTCACGCCCGCGCGCCACGCGCCGTCCTGGTGTTCCCCGAAGCTCGTCCCTTCACACGCGAACGTGTCCGTGCCGGTCATGATCCAGTTGAAATTCGCGTAGTCGTGCACGATCCGCTCGAGCGAGGCGCCGACATCGCCGAACATCCGGCCGATCGCGTCCTTGCCGGTGGCGAGTCCCCACTTCGGGAAGTGCACCTGGGCGTCATCGGCGAACAGATCGAGGATGCTCCCGCCGGTGGACGTTGTCCCCCCGTTGTCGAAGGCCTTTAGATACTCGAGCGCGACCGACTTGCGCTGTTCGTCGGTCATCGGCGTCTGGGAAATGGCCATCGGATTCCTCCTAAACCTCGGCTGATCAATGCGCCGCCCGCGTCTTGGAGTCTCGCAAACGCGCTGTGCGCTGGCGATCGCGATCGCAGTCCGGGTTTGACGGCCGCGTCCGGGCGTAGAATGACTACACGGTTCTTCCGGGTGACCGTGCGGTTGGTGGGTGGACAGACATTGGGACTGTCGAGTCATCTGAGGCTGGACACGCGACGATTCGGCGACGCCGCAATCGTTTCGGTCGGGGGCGACGTCGATCTCACCACGTTTGGCGCGGTCGAGGCCGCGCTTGACGCCGCCCGCGGGCAATGTACGGTGCTGGTCCTTGACTTGCGAGCGGTCGGGTTTATGGACACCTCCGGGCTGAGACTCGTCATCTCACAGCAGCAGCGCGCCGAGGCGGACGGCTACCGCTTCGTGGTCGTCCCCGGGTCCGACAGGATCCGGCGGCTGTTCGAGATCGCCGGGTTTCCGGAGCGGCACCCGCTGTTCGCCGGCGCGCCGACGGAGCTTGCCGGCGGTGATGGTGCTTGAGCGGAGGGCGTGACGGGGATCGGTTCGAGCTGCTCGCAGCCGCGGACGAGGTCGCGGACGGGACGCTGCTGTTGGCGAACACCGCGGCGCGGCTACTGGGACTGGTCGTGCCGGCGTTCGCCGACATCGCGACGCTCGACAGCATCTCCCCCGACGGGGAGCTGCACCGCCTCGGGTCGCGCGTCGATGCTCCACGCCGGCGCGAGGAGCTCGAGGCGGCTCTACTTCGCCGGCGCCCGCTGCCCGATGCACCGGTGGGGCTGCCGCGGGCAATCGTGAGCTCCGAGAGCCAGTTGCTCGCGAGCGTGACCGACGCGGACCTGCACGCGATCGCATCGAGCGACGAGGACTTCGAGCTTCTGCGCGCGCTCGAGCTGCGCTCGGCCCTGTTCATCCCTCTGCGCGCGCGGGGGCGCACGGTGGGCGCGCTCGCCCTCGGCGTCGGCAGCTCCGGCCGCAGTTACGACGAGGACGATCTCCGCTTCGCCGAAGTGCTGTCCGGGCGCATCGCGCTCGCGCTCGACAACGCCACCCTGTCGCAGACGGTCACCGGGCTCGAGAGACGGCTCGAGGCGACGCTGACCAACCTCGCCGAGGCGGTGCTTGTCCGGGAGCCCGGCGGCCAGATCGTGTTCGCCAACTCGGCCGCGGCGGGGCTGTTGAACCTGGACTCGGCCCAAGACGTGATCGACGCGACCCCGCAACAGTTGATGGAGCTCTACGACGTGTTCGACGAAGCCGGCAGACGGCTCGAGCTGGCCGACCTCCCGTCGTCGCGCGCGGGACGCGGGGAGGACGCCGCCCCGCTCCTAGTGCGCAACATCATCCGGGCCACCGGCGCGGAGCGCTGGCTGCTCCACAGGGCGACCCCGGTGTTCGACCCCGACGGCTCGCTGTCGCTGATCGTGAGCGTGATCGAGGACCTCACCGAGGTCAAGCGCGCGGAGCTCGCGCAGCGCGTGCTGGCTGAAGCCGGGCATGAGTTGTCCTCCTCGCTGGACTACGAGCACACGCTGCAGCGGGTCGCCGAGCTGACCGTTCCGCGACTGGCCGACTGGTGCGCGGTGGTCATGCGGGAGGGCGACCTCCTCCCACAGGTGGCCGTCGCGCATGTCGACATCGGGAAGGTCGCGCGCGTGCGCGACTTCGAGGCGCGCCACCCGGCGCACCTGACCGACCCGACCGGCGCCGCGGAAGTGATCCGATCGGGTGAGGCGCTGCTGATCCCGGAGATCGACGAGGTGCTCGCCGATGCCGCAGTGACCGAGGAGGAGCTAGCGCTTGCGCGCGAGCTCGAGCTGCGCTCGCTCCTCATCGTCCCGCTGGCGATCGCCGACCAGCCGCCGATCGGCGCGCTGTTGCTGGCGACAGCGGAGTCCGGCCGGCGCCTGGGCGAGACCGATCTGGAGCTCGCGTCCGAGCTCGGGCGGCGTGCTGCGATCGCCGTCGAGAATGCCCGGCTGTACGCCGAGCTGTCCGAGATCGCGACGACGCTCCAGCGGAGCTTGCTGCCGCCGGACCTGCCGGCCATGCCGGGATTCCGGATGGCGAGCCTCTACCGCGCCGCCGGCGAGCAGAACGAGGTCGGCGGCGACTTCTACGACGTGTTCGAGGTCCCCGGAGGGTGGATGGTGGTCGTCGGCGACGTGGCCGGGCGTGGCGCCGAGGCGGCTGCGCTCACGTCGCTCTCGCGCTACACGTTCCGAACCGCCGGGAAGCTCCTCGGAGATCCGATCGCGGCGCTCGAGCAACTGAACACCGCGCTGCGCGAGAGCCCGGCGCTGTCGCTCGTGAGCGTCTGCTGCGTGCGCTTGCGCACGGCCGACGGCGAAGCGTACGCCGACCTCGTGCTCGCCGGCCATCCGCCCGCCTACCACGTGCGGCGCGGGTCGTCCCGGCCGGTGGGCGTCTTCGCCCCGTTCCTCGGCGCCTACGAGCACGGCGGCTGGGAGGCGACCACGATCAAGCTCGAGGCCGGCGACCAGCTCATTCTCTATACCGACGGAGTCATCGACACCGTCGGCGTCGAGGAACGCTTCGGCGAGGAGCGCCTGGCGCGGACGTTGGGCGACGCCACCGGCGCCGCCGACGCGGTCCGGCGAATAGAGCAAGCGCTGGTCGAGTTCGCCAACGGTTCGCAGGTCGACGACACCGCGGTGATCGCCGTCGAGCGGACGTCCCACGGGCCCGTTGAAACCCGTGCCCTGGGGCTCGGCGATGCGGCTAGAGTCGCTCCGAACTAGAGAGAGGAGCCTTCGATGATCGAGCCCTACCAGGCCGTCGGGTTGATCTCGACGATGCGCGGGATCCGCCGGCGCGACGAGATCAGCTGGAATCTCGAGCACATCTCGCACCTGGTCAAGGCCGCGTCCTGGTTGTCGAGCATGGACCTTCCCGTGAAGCTGATCTGCATCCCCGAGGGAGGGCTTCAAGGCTTCACCGACGAGGTGCTCGACCTCGATCACGAGACGTACGCGCGCGAATGCGCGATCGACATCCCGGGGCCCGAGACCGACTACCTGGGGCGGCTGGCGCAGCAGTGGGGCGCATTCGTGATCGCGCAGGCCAAGGCGCGCCATCCCGAGTTCCCTGGACGCTTCTTCAATGTCGGGTTCGTGATCGAGCCCGAAGACGGATCGGTGATCCTCCGCCACCACAAGGTGGTGCCGCTGCTCCCGGTCGAGCACTCAATGACTCCCCACAACGTGTGGGATCGATGGATCGAGCTCTACGGGCGAGAGCTGGACGCGTTCTACCCCGTCGCCGACACCGGGATCGGCAGGATCGGGATCATGATGGCCAACGAGGCGTCCTATCCCGAGAACGCGCGTGGCCTCGCGATGAACGGTTGCGAGATCGCTTACCGCGGGCCATATCCGGCGCCGGGCGTGATGAGCGGCATGTTCTCGGTCCAGAACCGTGCCCGCGCGCTCGACAACAACATGTATGTGATCGGGATGAATCTGGGCACCTACTACCTCGACAAGGACTCGACGACGCCGATCGACACGTTCTCGGGCGGGTCGCAGATCGTCGATTACCGGGGCCAGGTGGTGACCGAGGTTCCGTACGGGGCCGGCTCCACCTGGATCGCCGGCACGATCGACGTCGAGGCGCTGAGGAACTTCCGCCAGACCGCTCAGTGGGACAACTGGATGAAGGACCTCACGACCGAGCAGTACCAGCTGATCTACGAGCGGCCGGTCTACCCGAAGAATCTGTACCTCGAGCGCGCGCCGTTCACGCACGCCGAATACCGCGAGCACGTCACCCGCAAGCAGGTCGAGCTGCTCCAGGGTCGCGGCGTATGGGCGCGGCCGGGGCGCGCCGCCGCGGAACTCACGGCCGACACCGGCGAACCACCCCTCGCCTCGACCCTCGGCTGAGTCGGTGGCCGGCTGGGAGGACGTGCGGCGGCTCGCGCTCGCGCTGCCGGAGACGAGCGAGCGGACCTCGCACGGCAACGCGGCGTGGCGCGTGCGCGACAAGCTGTTCGTATGGGAGCGCCCGCTGCGTCCCGCGGATCTCCGGGCGCTCGGCGACGCCGCGCCCGGCGGGCCGATTCTCGGGGCGCGGGTCGAGCACGTCGGAGCGAAGGAGGCGCTGCTCGCCGACGATCCGAGCGTCTACTTCACGACGCCGCACTTCGACGGCTATCCAGCGATCCTGGTTCGCCTGGACGAGATCGGTCCCGAGGAGCTCGAGGAGGTAATCGTCGAGGCCTGGCTCGTGCAGGCGCCCCGGCGGTTGGCGCGTGAGTGGGAGGCGGCGCGCGAGCGAGGGTGAGCGCCGCGTGGCTTGCGACGAGGGTGACGCGCCGGCGCGCGCGTGAGGGTGAGCGGCGCGTGGCTTGCGACGAGGGTGACGCGCCGGCGCGCGCGTGAGGGTGAGCGGTGGGTGGCGTGCAACGAGCGTGACGCGCCGGGGCGCGCGTGAGGGTGAGCGGTGCGTGGCGTGCAACGAGCGTGACGCGCCAGCGCGGGAGCGAGGACCTGCGTAACACGGCAATCGACGTCTGATCCGCTGACGTTGCCGTGGAGCGCATGCCCCACATACGTGACACGGCACGGTCGGCCGGCGGCGCGCCGAATGCCGTGCTATGCAGGTCGGACTGGCGCGCCGGGAGAGGGCGACGGCCCGGCGCGAGGTGGTACCCGCGCCGGCCCGATCACGCCACGTCTACGTCTGCGTCCGACGTTTACGTCTACGTCTACGGCTACGGCGCCGCGCACGTCTGCGCGTACGCGCAGTCGTTGAACGACTGACCGTCCGAGGCGAGCGAGGACGGCGTGGCCTCGTTCACGGCTCCCGGCGACAGGAAGATCTGCGTCGGGTCGCCCTGGGCGATCGTGTGGGTGACGCCACCGGCGGTGTACGTCGAGGTCGGACCGAAATGGACGGTGCCGACCGGCGCGAGCACTGTCTGGGCGACCAGCGTCGGGGCCTCCAGGATCCACTCGCCCGAGGACTCCGACGAGCTGTAGGTGACGTTCTGGCTCCAGCTCCACTTGCCGGCGTTGGTCATCGCGATGTTCCAGGTGTCGCCCGACACCTGCTTGATGTTCACCGTGATGTTGTCGCCAGGAGTGACGGTGCAGTTGGCGTCCCCGGTGCAGCCGGTCAGCTGGGTCTCGCTCGCCGGCAGCAGCTCGTACCACGCGTAGTACTGTGGCCCGAGCACCGGGTTGTCGGGCGCCGACTGCTCGGCGGTTCCGGCCTGGATCAGGTCGCTCGTGTTGTAACCGCCGATCCCGGTCCAGGTGGCGGCGAATCCCGGCGGAACCAGTCCGGCGGACGGCACTGTGAACGTCGACGACACCGCGGTGATGCCGCCGCCGCTCGGCGTTACGGCGTAGCCCGACCAGTTGAGGCTGTCGGCGGTCCCCCCGTGGCGCGGTAGTGGCGCGCCCTTGGTCTTCGGCACCAGCACGCCTAACCCTTTGGCCCCACGCGACGCGCGGGCTTTCGCGGTGGCGGCGCTCGCCCCGGCGAGTATGGCGAGAACGATGATCGTGGCGGTGAGTCCGCTCCCGGCGGCTCTGCGCATGAATCTTCCTCCCTTTTGGGGACGCGGCTAGGGGAGTCCCTGCCTGGACCGTTGCCGACCGTACTACCCAATTGCGCCGATCGCGCCACTTCGATTTCGGGTACGCCCTCGCTTACAGCGCGCCACCTGGGTTTCGTGCGCGCCCTTCGATTACACGGGCGCCACCGCTGTTTCGCGAGCGCCCACCTGGGTTTCGCCGCGCGTCAGCTCGATTACACGCCTGCCACCTCTAATCCCAGCGCCATCTCGACCGGTTGTAAGCACCGCCCGCACCCTTTATCATTAATGAGATCATTCTTGAATCTGAGAGCTTTACGGTTCGCGGAAGACGAAAGGAGTGAAATGGCAGCTTCATCGACGGCCGAGGGCAACCACAGCGACTCGGGAGACTCTGGCCGGGGCCGCCGCCGCCGCCGGCGGCTCGCGCTCATCGCCGGCGCCGCGCTGGCGGAGCTGATCCCCGTCTGGCGGCGGGGCTACGGCGTGGGAGGCAATGTCATCGTCAGGTGCCACAAGGGCCACCTGTTCTCGACGATCTGGGTTCCGGGAGCCTCGGTGAAGGCGCTCAGGCTCGGCCCGCGCAGAGTCCAGTGGTGTCCAGTCGGGCGGCACTGGTCACTCGTGACCCTCGTCAGGGAGTCAGACCTGTCCGGGCGGCAGCTGCGAACGGCGCGGGCACACAAGGACATCCGCGTCCCGTAACCGCCCACACCGAAGAACGCGACCCACGACGGCGGTCCGCGACCGACTACGCGATCCGCGACCGACTACGCGGTCCGAAACCGACTACGCGGTCCGAAACCGACTACGCGGTCCGAAACCGACTACGCGGTCCGAAACCGACTATGCGACGGGCTGGGCAGGCGTGCTTTCGGCCAAGGCGTCAGTCGCAGAAGTCGCATCCGCGGCGCTGGCGATCCGGGCGGGCTCGGCGTGCGCGACGGGAGACTCGCCGCTGATCGTCTCCTTGAAGCCGCGCAGGCCTGAGCCCAGCGAGCGGCCGAGTTCCGGCAGCCGCTTGGCGCCGAACACGAGCAGCAGGAGCACGAACAGGAAGGCGATGTGCATCGGATTGTCGAGTCCCATCATGGCTTTGCTCCGATCGAGTTGGTTTGCATCGGTCGATACGCGCGCGGCGGCGATTTGGATCACCGGGAGCGATGCGGATCAGTCACACGAGCGAGGCGACGATCACCGGCCGGGTGGTCGGCGCCCGACTGCCGCCCGGAGGTTCGACCGTCACCAGCACTCGCGTGACGCCGGCCACGTGTCCGGGGAGCGCGAGGTCGGCCGTCCCCCGCGAGGTCACCGTGAACAGCCTGCTGGGCGCCGGCGTGCCCGGCCCGCGCTGGATCCACAGCTGGTAGATCCGGCCCGCCGGCGGTGGCGCAAGGTGAGTGACGATCAGATCGCCCCCTCCGCCGGAGACCCGGAGCCGGGCAAGGCCGACGCTGGCCGGGATCACGCGGACGGGAGAGCCGACGGATCGGAGCTCGACCCCACCGGCCGCGGCGAGCACCCCGAGCACCCCGACCAACGCGAGGGCGCCGGCGAGCGGAAGGCGCCGCGATCGCCTTCTGGCGGCCACCAGTTTCGGCTCGGCCCTAACCGCCCGCATGACGCGCCGCCGCAGGTCGGCGCTCACGCCGTCTCCGTGGCCCCCGCCGGGCACGGTCATGGCGCCACCCCGGCCGGCTCCCCCAGCGCGACCCTGAGTTTGCACAGCGCGAGCCGCATCCGGCCCTTGACGGTGCCCGCCGGCACCCCGAGCGCCTCGGCTATCTGCGACTGCGAGAAGCCGCCGAAGTAGGCGAGCTCGATCACCTGCCGCTGATCGGGCGGCAGACCGTCGAGCGCTGTCCTCACGAGCCGAGCGTCGCTGCGGCGCTCGACCTCGTCTTCGGTGCGATCGCGGGCGGGAAGCCCGTCGGTGAGCCCGTCGTCGGACACGTCATGGCGAGTGCTCGAGAGCTCGCGCCGGAAGGCGTCGATCGCACGGTTGTGCACGATCCACAGAACCCACGACCGGACGCTGCCGCGCGTCCGGTCGTATCGGACCGTGCTCCGCCACAGCGACATGAACGCCTCCTGGACGATCTCCTCGGCGAGCGCGCGGCGGCCGCACATCCGGTAGGCAAGTGAGAAAGCCGGGCCCGCGTGCCGATCGAACACCACCTCGAAGGCGCGGGGATCGCCGTCGTAGACGAGCTCCATGAGCTCCTCGTCGGCCAACGTCCGCAGGTCGGGGGAGAACAAGCCGAGCACGTGAAGCCGTACGCAGGTGCCCGCGTTCCGGATCACGCCTCGCTTGGTAACAAGAAAATCACGCCGGCGGAGTGATCCATTCCGCGCGGCAATACGAATTACACGTGACTGACGGCGAGGGCGCGGGAGCCTCGATCACAAACCCACCCACTCGGAGGAACACCATGAGTGACAGTACGAGGCGCGCGTTCGTAAAGAACTCGGCCGCGGCGGCGGCCGGAATGACGGTGGTCGGTGCGCTTGCCGCCGAGCAGGCCGACGCGAAGGCGGCGGCGACATCGGGCCCGCTCGTGGCCTACGTCCGCGACCCGCGCACAGGCGAGATCTCGGTCATGGCCGGCGAGCGCCAGGTCAGGCTCCAGGACCGCAAGCTCGCAGCCCGTCTCGCGCGCGCCGCTCGCTGAGCGACCGCGCACCGACTGGCAGTCCGTCGCGCGTGCGCCGCTCGCTGAGCGACCGCGCACCGACAACTCCACCCACGCACGTCCCGATTCGGAGGCAACCAGTGTCATCCCACCGTGAAGCGCCGGCGATCAGCCGCGATCCCGTCGCCGACAACACCGACCTGTACGCGTTCGTCAGCCCCGACGACCCCGGCACCGTCACGATCATCTCCAACTACATCCCGCTCGAGGCGCCGTTCGGAGGGCCGAACTTCTTCGAGTTCGGACCCGACGTCCGCTACCGCATCAACATCGACAACAACGGCGACGGCGACGCCGACGTCATCTACGAGTTCGCGTTCGAGACCCAGGTCGCCAACCCGGACTCGTTTCTCTACAACAGCGGCCCGATCCTCTCGATCGACAGCGCCAACTGGAACCGCAAGCAGTTCTACTCGGTTACGCGCATCAGCCGCGGTCGCCGTCAAACCCTCGCCGAGAACCTGGCGTGCCCGCCCTGCAACATCGGCCCGCTCTCGACACCGGACTACGACATGCTGGCCTCGCAGGCGATCCACAGCCTCCCCGGGAGTCGGACCGTGTTCGCGGGACAGCGGGCCGAGGGCTTCTACGTCGACCTGGGCTCGATCTTCGACCTGGGGAACCTCCGGCCGTTCGAGAACCTGCACGCGACGTTCGGGCTTCCGTCGCTGGCGGCCGCCGCCGGCGTCAACGGGACCGACAACTTCAGCGTGCACTCGATCGCGCTGAAGGTCCCGATGTCGGACCTGACCCGGCGCGGCACCACGCCGACCGACCCCTCCTCGCAGGCATCGGTGGTCGGTGTGTGGGCATCCGCCAGCCGGCAGGCCGCGACGGTGCGCGAGCCGTGGTCGGAGTACGTGCACGAGGCCGGCGAGTGGATGCAGGTGTCCCGCCTCGGCAATCCGCTGTTCAACGAGGTGCTCGTCGGGATGGGATTCAAGGACCTGTGGAACTCGCTCCCGCCGTCGGCCGACAAACGGTTCGCCGCCGGCGTGCAGCATCCCGAGCTCGCGACGCTGCTGCCCGTGCTGTACCCGGGGGTGTTCCCGAACCTGGCCAAGCTCACCGCTGCCCGCGCTGATCTCGTCGCGATCCTCCTGACCGGGCTCCCCGCGGGAATCGTGCCGGGCTTCCAGAACTTCACCGGAAGCACCCTGGCCGACATGCTGCGGTTGAACCTGGCGATCCCGCCCTCCTCGAAGCCGAACATCCTAGGGCTGATCGGAGGCGACCCGGCTGGATTCCCGAACGGCCGGCGCGTGTTCGACGACGTCGTCACGGTCGAGCTGCGGGCGATCGCGGGCGTCACCTACCCGCTCGTGAACAGCAGCTACACGCCGGACGCCGCAGCCGGCGCGGTCACGGACGGACTGACGCCGGCAAGCGTCAGCGTGCCGTTTCTGAACTCGTTCCCGTACCTCGGAACCCCGCAGGGTGGCTATCAGACCGCCCCGCTCGGGACGGTGTGACCGATGGCAACGAACGAGGAGCACGGAAACATCGACCCCGCGGCGGCGTGCGCGAGCGTGGCGCTCGATATCGGCCCGGGGTCGGGAGCGCTGATCCTGTACCCCGGTGAGCGCTTCCGCGGACGCGAGATAGAGATCAGCCGACGCGAAGGTCACGGTCATCGCGTCCATACCGGGGTACACGAACGCGCCACCAACGCGCGGTCGCGATTGACCGCGATCTTCGGCAGCCTCCCAGTCGGCGACTACGTCGTCTGGGAGGACGCCGCCACGGAAGGACCGGTCGTCACCGTTCCCGACGGCGCGGTGGCTGAAATCGAGCTGACATGACCCGCGCGCTCACACGACGCGAGTGGCGCACGATCGCCGGCATGGCGGGCACGGTGGTCGCACTCCACGCGATCGGGTTCTTCATGCTGATCGTGCTCGTCGCCCCGCACCGGTACCACCTGGGCCCGTCGGGCGGGTTCAGCATCGGCCTCGGTCTGACCGCGTACACGCTCGGACTGCGCCATGCGTTCGACGCCGATCACATCTCGGCCATCGACAACACCACGCGCAAGCTGATGGCCGAGCGCAAGCGCCCGCTCAGCGTGGGCTTCTGGTTCTCGCTCGGGCATTCGTCGATCGTGTTCGCGCTGTCGTTCCTGTTCGCGATCGGCATCCGGGCGCTCAGCGGCCCGGTGGAGCACGGCGGCTCCACGTTGCACAACGTCACCAACTGGATCGGCACGAGCGTGTCCGGCACGTTCCTGTACGTGATCGCCGCGCTCAACCTCGTGATCCTCGTCGGCATCGTGAGGGTGTCCCGCGAGATGCGGAGCGGAACGTTCGACGAGGCCGAGCTCGAACGACAGCTCGACGCGCGTGGGCTGATGAGCCGGGTGCTCGGCCGATTCACCAGGGCGATCACGAAGTCGTGGCACATGTATCCCGTCGGCCTGCTGTTCGGCCTTGGGTTCGACACCGCGAGCGAGGTTGCCCTGCTGTTCCTCGCCGCGGGCGCGGCCGGCGCCGGCCTGCCGTTCTACGCGATCCTGTGCCTTCCGATCCTGTTCGCCGCGGGCATGAGCCTGCTCGACACGATCGACGGCTCGTTCATGAACTTCGCCTACGGCTGGTCGTTCTCGAAGCCGGTCCGCAAGCTCTACTACAACATCACGATCACCGGCCTGTCGGTGATGATCGCGCTCGTGATCGGAACCGTCGAGCTCGCCGGCCTGTTCTCGCAGGAGCTCGGCGCACACGGCGCGTTCTGGCGATGGGTCCAGAACGTCAACATCAACGAGCTTGGGTTCGTCATCGTCGGGATGTTCGTCGGCACCTGGGCGATCGCGCTCGCGGTGTGGCACTTCGGCCACATCGAAGATCGCTGGGCCCCGCGCGAGGCCGACGGCGGCCATCTCGGATAGCAAAACTTTCACGGTGATGGGGAAGGATCCCGGCTCACCGTACGTCTGGCCCGGGTACGAGTCCCAACCATCGAGGCGGACTCTGGGAGCGAAAAGTGGATTTGCCTTGCCTGAAACGAAAGTCAGGTCGTTCCTGCCTGCATCTGGCGGGAATCTGGCGTGGCACGTAGTTGACTTGGAAGGAACACCCACTTACGTAGACGTGAACACCAAGTAAAGGACGGTCACATGACTGTGAATGACGAGCGCGCAAAAGCCGTCGAGGTTACTGCTGCGCCCGAATCAAGTGACGAGCACCTCCAAAAAATTTGGGATCGCGTCGTGGGGCGGCGAGCCTTCCTGCAAAAGGCGGGATTGGCGAGCGCGGTGGCGGTGCCAGCATCGGCGATCGTGGCTTCGGGAGCGAGCGCGAAGCGGTTGAGACGGGCCGGAGATCAACCAGCCGAGGGCGACTTCGCGATTCTCCGGTTCCTGTGCGCGGCGGAGATCATCGAGAGCGACCTGTGGGAGCAGTACGCCGGGTTCGGAGGCCAGGCCACCACCGACCGGCCGGACGACGGCCGGAACGCTTTCTACGTGTCGGCGCTCCAGAACCTCGACAGTGACATGCCGCAGTACATCTCGGACAACACCGACGACGAGGAGAGCCACCAGTCGTTCATCAACGCGTATCTGATGTCAAAGGGGAAGCGGCCGGTGAGCCTCGAGCCGTTCAGAAGGCTGCCGCCGAGCGCCGCCACAGGCGGAGGCACGAAGAACCGGCTAACCAACCTGATGGGCCTGAACGTGGATACGAGCTACTACCTGCGCTACCGGGCGGTTACCAATCCGGATTTCGGCGCGACCTTCGGACAGGCGGTCACGATCAAGAACCAGCCGGCGATCCCCGTCTCGGATACTGAGACGCCGCCGGGGGACACGATCACGGCGGTGCCGGTCCCGAACGACCCCACCCAGCAGCGGATGCAGGCGATCGCCAACACGGCCGGGTTCCACTTCGGGATGATCGAGCAGGGCGGCTCGAGCCTCTACACGACGATGGCGCTGAAGGCGACGAGCCTAGAGGTGCTGCGAATCGTGGTGGCGATCGGTGGGGTCGAGACCAACCACTTCTCGCTGTGGCACGACAAGGCTGGGAACGCGGTGGCCGTCCCGCTGGCCGGGGTCACGGATCCGAAGACCGGGACGACCTTTCCCAACCTCAACACCGGCAGCGAAGCGACCCAGACCAACCTCATTCTGCCGGAGCCTTGCGAGTTCATCCCGGGCCTGCCGCCGTGCTCGGTGGTCCGCCCGACCATCGACGCGCTCGCGGGAGCGCAGGCGGCGGTCAAGGGGCTGACCAGCGATGGGCTGTTCGACGGTCAGTCGGACGCCTTCTTCCGGTTCATCAAGCGGCTGGCCCGGGAGGCCGACGCCGCGACGCGAGGGATCGGCTGAATCGTGGCCACAGGATTCCTCAGCCCCGTGCACGTCGCGCTCCTGCTCGTGGTCGTGCTGATGCTGTTCGGGGCTAAGCGCCTGCCCGAGTTCGGGCGCTCCCTCGGGAGCGGCATGCGCGGCTTCAAGCGGGCGCTCGACGGCCACGACGAGGAAAGCAAGGAGCTCGAGTAGCCGTTCTGACATTTGTCATACCGAACCGGTGAGGTTCGGCTCTACCGGGTCATGCCGCGAGATGTCACGCTCGCGGCATGACAACACATGACACTGCTGGTGGGGCGGTTGTTCTCTCTCACCTCTCAAAGTCGTACGGCACCGTCCGGGCCGTGCGGTCGATCGACCTCACGATCGTCCCGGGCGAGACGGTGGCGCTGCTCGGTCCGAATGGCGCCGGCAAGTCGACCACGATCGACATGGTGCTTGGGCTCACCCGACCCGACTCCGGGAGCGTGTCGCTGTTCGGGATGTCGCCCGCGGAGGCGGCCGCGGCCGGCGTCGTCGGTGGGATGCTCCAGACTGGGTCGCTCGTCGAGTACCTGAGTGTTCGGGAGCTGGTCACGATGGTCGCGTCGCTGTACCCGCGGCCGCTCGAGGTCGCCGATGCGCTCGCGTTGAGCGGGTGCTCGGAGCTCGCCGATCGCCGGACGACCAAGCTGTCCGCCGGCCAGGCCCAGCGGGTTCGGTTCGCGATCGCGCTCGTCGCGAATCCTGACCTGCTGCTGCTCGACGAGCCGACCGCGGCCCTCGACGTCGAAGCGCGGCACGACTTCTGGGCGTCGATGCGCGACGTCGCGGCCCGGGGGAAGACGGTGGTGTTCGCCACGCACTACCTCGAGGAGGCCGACGCGTTCGCGGACCGGATCGTGTTGCTTGCGCGCGGAAACGTCGTCGCGGACGGGGCGCCGGGCGAGATCAAGGCGAGGGTGGGCGCGCGGACGATCCGCACGACCCTCCGCGCCGCTGACCTCGCGACGCTCCGCGCGCTCGCCGGCGTGATCGCGGTTGAGCGGCGAGGCGACGCCGTGATCCTCACCTGCTCGGACGCCGAAGCCGCGCTGCGCGCGTTGCTCGACCGGTTCCCGTCGGTACCCGACCTCGAGGTACGGGGCGCCGGGCTCGAGGAGGCGTTCTTCGCACTGACCGCCGACGAAGCCGATGCCAACGACGAACTCCAAGAGGTCCGCTGATGCACCCGATCTATTACCGCTATGAGCTGCTCAGGAGCTTTCGCAACTGGCGCTTCATTCTGTTCTCGCTCGCCTATCCGGTCGTCCTCTACTTCGTCGTGACGGGGCCCCAGCGCCACGCCCACTTCGACGGCGTCGCTTTCCCGCTCTACTTCATGGCCGGCATGGCCACGGTCGGGGCGATGATCGCGGTCATCTCGAGCGGCGCGCGGATCGCCGCCGACCGCTCGGCCGGGTGGACACGGCAACTGCGGATCACGCCGCTGACCGCCGGGGACTATCTCGGCGCGAAGGCGGCGTGCGGCTTCCTGATGGCGCTGCTGGCGATTGCGCTCGTGTCACTGTCTGGCGCTGCGCTCGGCGTCCGCCTCGACGCCGGCGAATGGACGGGGATGATCGGCCTGATGATGGTGGGTCTGATTCCGGTCGCGGTCCTCGGGATCCTGCTCGGACATGTCGTCACCACCGATTCGCTAGCACCGGCGGTCGGCGGGACGATCATGCTGCTCGCGCTCCTGGGCGGCGCGTACGGATTCCTGGTGGCGAAGTCGGGCGCGGTGTTCGACCTGATCAAGGCACTCCCCTCGTACTGGCTCGTGCAGGCCGGCAAGACCGCGCTCGGCGGGAGCGGCTGGCCCGCGGAAGGGTGGATCGTGATCGCCGTCTGGACCGCCGTCCTCGCTCCGCTCGCGGTGCTCGTCTACCGGCGCGATACGGGCCGGGTCTAGGCGTTCGCCCCCGCTAGATTGCGCAGACGTGGACGCCGAGGTCGAGCCGGGCATCCCGGCTGAAGCGGATTGGCTGGAGCGCCAGCGGCGGTGGACCCAGGGGTGGCGCCGGTTCGTCGTCCCGGTGGTGTTCCTCGTCTACCTGCTGTACGTAGCCGGGGCGATCGCGCGCAACAACCACGGCCCGTCCGAGATCCTCGGAGAACTGATCCTCGCCGCCTTTGCGGTCTCCTATCTCGCCGTCGTCGCCGCCGGTCCGCACGCCACCTCGTGGCGCTTTTGGACGCTTTACGGCATCTGCTTCGCGTTGTTCGTCGCAGAGCTGCCGTTTGCCCGCACGGCGGCGTTCGTCATGTGCATCTACATCACGGCGCTAACAGTCTCTCGCCTCGGCGTCGGTGCGTGGCCGATCGTCGCAGCGCTGGCATTAGCGTCGCTGTTCGTGCCGCTGGCGATCCCCTCCTGGCACGAAAGCCTCAGCAGCACCTGGGGGACGGTCACGCCGGTGGCGATCCCGGTCGTCGCGATCGCGTCGCTCGGCGTGCTCCAGGTTTTCCAGAGCAATCGCGAGCTGGCGCAGGCGCGGACCGAGATCGCTCGCCTCGCGGCCGAGAACGAGCGCTTCCGGATCGCGAGGGACCTGCACGACCTGCTCGGTCACTCGCTGACCACGATCACGGTCAAGGCCGGCCTGGCGCGCCAGCTTGGCGAAGCCGACCCGGCCCGCTCCCAACAAGAGATCGCCGAAGTCGAGTCCCTCGCGCGCGGGTCGCTCGCCGACGTCCGGGCCGCGGTCAGCAACTACCGGGACGTGACGCTCGCGGGCGAGCTCGCCACCGGACGCGAGCTGCTACGGGCCGCGGGCATCGCCGCCGAGCTCCCGCCCGCGGCCGACGTCGTCGATCCGTCCCATCAGGAGCTGTTCGGCTGGGTCGTCCGCGAGGGACTCACCAACGTCGTCCGCCATGCGCACGCCAGCTCGTGCGCGGTGCGGTTGTCGCAGCGCTCGGTCGAGATCGTCGACGACGGCGTCGGCGGTCCGGTCGAGCTGGGTAACGGCCTGTCGGGGCTGCGTGAGCGCGTCGCCGCGGCCGGAGGCATCGTCGACGCCGGGCCGGCGCAACCGAATGGGTGGCGGCTGGTGGTCTCGCTCGCGCCTGACGGCGGCGCTCGATGATCCGCCTGCTCGTGGCCGACGACCAGGAGCTGATCCGCAGCGCGCTGGCGACGCTGCTCGCGCTCCAAGACGACTTCGAGGTGGTGGCCGCGGTCGGGCGAGGCGACGAGGTGGTCGCGGCCGCCAAGGCGCATGAGCCGGATGTGGCGCTGCTCGACATCGAGATGCCGGGGCTCGACGGACTAGCGGCCGCCGGCGTGCTGAGCCAGGAGGTTCCCGGATGTCGCTCGTTGATCCTCACCACGTTCGGACGGCCCGGGTACCTCCGGCGCGCGATGGAGGCGGGTGCGTGGGGATTCGTCGTCAAGGACTCGCCGCCGGAGCAGCTGGCGGACGCGATCCGGCGAGTGGCCGCGGGCGAGCGCGTGGTCGATCCGGCGCTCGCCGCCGACACGCTTCGCAGCGGCGTCTCGCCGTTGACGGCACGCGAGCGCGACGTGCTGATCGCGGTTCGCCCCGGAGCCACCGTGTCCGAGATCGCCAGAAAGCTGTTCCTGTCCGAGGGGACCGTTCGCAACTACCTGTCCGCGGCGATCGCCAAGACCGGGACGCGCAACCGGACGGAAGCGGTGAGGACCGCGGACGAACGCGGCTGGCTGTGACCGCGCTCGGGCGGCGATGATTTCGGGGCGGCCGCTCGGTCTTGGAGGGCGACCGAGACCGCTCGGGAGGTCACACCCTCTAATCATCGGGAGTCATCATGGGCCAGATCCGCGTACACGAATTCATCAGCCTCGACGGAGTGTTCGAGGCGCCGAGATGGACGATGGAGTATGGGTTCGATCCGAAGATGGGGGAGGCCATAGGCGGGATCATGGGCCCGTGCAAGGCGATCCTGCTGGGGCGGCAGACGTTCGAGGAGTTCGCTCCCGCCTGGTCGGGCCGGACGGCCGATCAGGACCCCGGCGCTCCGTTCATGAACGAGTCGCCCAAGTACGTCGTGTCGGGGACGCTCACGAGCGCCGACTGGAACAACTCGACGATCCTGGGCCCGTACAGCGCCGACGCGATCCGGACGCTCAAGGATCAGGTCGACGGCGGAATCTACGTCAGCGGTAGCGGGACGCTCGTGCGGGCGATGCTCGCCGACGGACTCGTCGATGAGCTCCACCTGTTCGTGTACCCGCTGGCGCTGGGCAGCGGTGCCCGCCTGTTCGGCGAGTCACAGGTGAAATTCGCCCTCGCGCAGACAGACAGCTACGACAACGGGGTCGTGCACCTGGCGTATCGCACGGTGTGATCGCCGCACCCGTCGAGCTACGTCGGGGGCTAGAGCTCGGCCCGGACGAGGTCCGCGCCTGCGCTCAGCGCGCACAGCTTGGCGAACGCACGCGCGCGCGGGAGGTACTTCATGCCGCAGTCGGGGGCGGGGACGAGCCGCTCGGCGGGCACGTGGGCGAGCGCCGCGCGAATCCGGTCGGCCACCTGGTCGGGTGTCTCAACGAGCTCGTCCCCGAGGTCGAGCACGCCGAGCACGACGACCTTGGGGCTGAGGTCGGACAGCTGCGAGAGGTCGAGTCGCGGCTGCGCGGCCTCGATCGAGATCTGGTCGGCGACGCTGTCGCTGAGCTCGCCGAGGAAGTCGTAGCGGTTCCGGTCCTTGGCGCCCATCAGCGCGGCGTAGCCGAAGCACAGGTGGACGGCCGTGGTCACCGACAGCCCCACGAGCGCGCGGTCGATCGCCGCCACCGCGATCCGCCGGGCGGCCTTGGGATCGTTCCGCAGCCACGGCTCGTCGAGCTGGATCACATCCGCCCCGGCACGCTCGAGCGCCAATGCCTCCTGGTTGACCGCGGCCGCGAGGTCCATCACGAGTTCGTCGGGATCGTCGTACGCATCGTTGCTTGCCTGCTGGGCCATCGTGAACGGCCCGGGGAGGGTGATCTTGGTCGCGCGGTCGGTGTGGGCGCGCAGGAACTCGATGTCTTCTACTTCGACCGGTCCGCGCCAACGCACCGGCCCGACGATGCGCGGCACGACACGCGATTCTCCATCGCGGGTCTGGATCGTGGCCGGCTGCACGGCGTCCACCCCTTCGAGCGCGGTCGCGAACCGGTTCGAGTAACTCTCGCGCCGGATCTCGCCGTCGGTGATCGTGTCGATCCCGGCGCGCTCCATCTCCCGGATGGCGACCACGGTGGCATCGTCCTGGGCCTCGCGGAGATGGGGCTCGGGAATCCGCCACGCGTGGCTCGCGCGCACTCGCGGGACCGAATGGGATCCGAGCGCCTCGCGGTCGATCAGCCACTCCGGCTGGGCGTAGCTCCCGATCACGGTGCTGGACAGGGGGCGCTCGCTCACGCTGGCCGCGACGATAACCGAGAATCTGTCCCATGAGCACGCACGAGGAAGCGGCGCGCCCGGTCGTGATCATCACCGGCGCGGGCTCCGGGATCGGGCGCGCGATCGCCCGGAAGCTCGCCGGGGCAGGCCATCTGCTGGCGCTTGCGGGCCGGCGTATGGAGACCCTGGAAGTCACGCTGTCGGAGCTGCCGTCCGACTCCGACGCGTTCGCCGTACCTACCGACGTGACCCGCGCCGACAGCGTGGAGGAGCTGTTCGACATCGTCGTCGGTCGCGCGGGAAGGGTCGACGTGCTGATCAACAACGCCGGGGTGTTCGGCCCCGCGGCGCCGGTTGAGGACTACCCGCACGACGGCTGGGCGGCGACCGTCGAAACCAACCTGACGGGCGCGTTCCTGTGCGCGCAGGCGGCGTTCCGGCAGATGATCCGACAGCGGCCGAGCGGGGGGCGAATCATCAACAACGGGTCGCTGTCGGCGCACGTCCCGCGCCCCAACGCCGTCGCCTACACGGCGACGAAGCACGCCATCACCGGGCTGACAAAGGCGCTCGCGCTCGAGGGCCGCCGGCACGGGATCGCCTGCGGCCAGATCGACATCGGGAACGCCGCCACCGACATGACCAAGCAGCTCGAGGTCGGGGCGCTCCAGGCGGACGGATCGCTTCTCGCCGAGCCGACGATGTCCGTCGAGCACGTCGCCGACGCGGTGCTCTGCATGGTCGAGCTGCCGTTGAACGCGAATGTCCTGTCGATGACGGTGATGGCGTCGGGGATGCCGTTCGTCGGTCGTGGCTGACCCGTTTCTCCGCGCGGTCGAGCTGCACGCAGACCGCGATGGACGGCCACGCTCGGGCTACCCCTGGACGCTGCAGGCGATCGCGCCCATGACCGCGGGGCTCGCGCTCGCGCTTCATCCGAGCGTCACCTATCTGATCGGCGAGAACGGCAGCGGTAAGTCGACGCTGCTCGAGGCGATCGCGGTCGCAGCCGGGATGAACCCGGAGGGCGGATCCTCGAGCTTCGCATTCGCGACACGCGCCTCCCACTCTGAGCTGTCAAGCGCGATTCGCCTGGTGCGGAGCGGGCGGCGGCCGAGGACTGACTTCTTCTTGCGGGCCGAGAGCCTGTTCAACGCCGCGACCTACCTGGAGCGGCTGAAGCACGGCGTCGAGGGTCTCGGAGCCGGGCTCGTGGGCGATCCACTCGCCCCGTACGGCGGGCGATCGCTGCACGAGCAGTCGCACGGGGAGTCGTTCCTGGCGGTGATGATCAACCGGTTCGGCCCTGACGGCCTGTACCTGCTCGACGAGCCCGAGGCTGCGCTCTCGACTCAGAACTGCCTGACCGCGCTCCGCCGCATCCACGAGCTGGTCCAGGCCGGCTCTCAGCTCATCATCGCCACCCACTCGCCGATCATCCTCGCCTACCCCGAGGCGACGATCTACCACTGCAGCGACCGCGGCCTCGAGCCGGTCGAGTACGAGGAGTCCGAACCCGTTCGCCTCACCCGGAGCTTCCTCGAGTCACGCGCTCGCTTCCTGGCCGAGCTGCTGCGAGATTGAGCCGCCAGGTCAACACCCATTCGTGTTCCGCGACGGACTGATCCGCGTCCAGACCGTCCGCGAAACGTTGACTCCGACGGACTGAGCTCCACCGGGCCAGCAGCCCGGATTCAGCGACCAGGGCACCGGGTACCGCGTTGGTCATGCAGCTCGCGCTTGTCGTAACCAGCGAAAGGAGGGCGATCGAATGCCACCGCGGGGAGTGAAACCGGGGACGAAGCGTGCCCGTCAATACGAGCACGTCAAGAAGAGCGAGAAGGATCAGGGGCGAAGCGAGAGCCGCGCCGAGGAGATCGCCGCGCGCACCGTCAACAAGGAGCAGGCGCGCGCGGGCGAGTCCCGGCAGCGCTCGCGCACATCGACCCAGGACCTGTCGTCGGGACAGCGCGGCGGTCAGCGCTCGGGAACCAACCGGCCGAAGGGGCGGACGCGCGAGCAGCTGTACAACGAGGCCAAGAAGCTCGGGGTCAAGGGGCGCTCGAACATGAACAAGGCGCAGCTTCAGCGGGCCGTCGACGGGCGCAAATAGGCGCAGGATCGTAACTCGGGGTTGACGGTGCGATTTCGCGGGTAGAGGGCTGGCGTGATCGAGCGGGACCCCCGGATGCAGCCGGGCGCCTATATCACGGATGGCATCGACCTCTTCGAGGTCACGGGAATGCAGCGCGGGCCGGGAGTGATGGGCATCTCGACGGTCCGGATCAGCGTCGAGAACTGCCGGAACCTGCGCTATCTCGAGTTCCTGCCGGACAAGATCCGGAGCGCGTTCGAGCTAGTCAAGCCGGCGCCGGTCGGCGCCTGCCCCGACGTGATCGAACAGATCAGCTGGGAAGCCGGGCTCGCGGCCTGACCGACCGCAGCGGCCTGGCCGACCGCGGCGGCGTGGTCGACCGCGGCGGCGTGGTCGACCGCGGCGGCTGACCGAGCCGGGCGGCACGGCGAAGCGCGGCCGCCTGACCGAGCGCGGGCGTCAGGCGGGCAGCGCGAGCCCGACCAGGTAGGTCGCGCCGCCGACGATTACGCCCGCGAGCGTCATCTCGAGTCCCGCTGACCACCAGGTCCTGAGTGTCACCAGCGACTTCGCCGCGCCCACCAGGAAGTGCGCCACCAGCGAGATCACGGCGGCGACGACGATCGCGACCGTGCCTGTGGTGAAGATGAATGGGATCACCGGCACGATCGCGCCGAGCCCGGTCGAGACGCCCGCCGCCAGCGCGGCCTGTTTCGGATCCCCGCGATCGCCGGCGATCCCGAACTCCTCCATCGACAGCGCGCGCAGCATCGCTTCGGGCTGCTTGGCGAGTTGGTCCGCCATCGCGTCCGCGGTGGCCTCGTCGATCCCCTTCAGCTGGTAGAAGAGCGACAGTTCCTCGCGCTCCTCTTCCGGGTGCTCGACGATCTCCTGCCGTTCGCGTTCGATGTTGGCGGCGGCGACCTCCGCCTCGGAGCGCTCGGCCAGAAACGCGCCGGTCGCCATCGACAGCGCCGAGGCCACGGCGGCCGACACGCCGGCGGTCAGGACGAAGCTCGACCCGCCGGTCGCGCCGGAGACCCCAGCGACGATCCCGAACACGGCCGCGAGCCCGTCGTTCGCGCCGTAGATCGCTCCGCTGATCCAACCGCCGCCTGTCCGATGCCATTTCTCGCGGCCAAGGATCTTGTCGAGCCGGTCCTGGGCGGGATGAACGGGCGTCTGGGGGCCGCCGTTGCCCGCGCCGTCGGACCTTCCCGAGCGCATCTCGCTGACCGCATGCGAGTGCGCGCGCTCCTCCCTGCGGATCCCCCGCAGCAGGTCGTCGGTGACCGGGTCGCCGGTCGAGCGCTTGTAGAGGTCACCGACCTCCTCGTCCTCGGCGGCTTCGCGCGCCGCCAGCAGCCGGTCGACGGGAGCTATGCGCGCCTGCAGCCGCAGCCACGGGGACAGACGCACGCTGTCCGGGGGCGGGACGGCGATCCCGAGTTCGGCCATCCGCCCCTCGAGGCGCTCGCGGTGGCTGCTCTCGGCGGCGGCCATTCGCCGGAGGATGTCGGCCTCGCGCGGCGGCATCCGCTCGGCGATCAGGTCGTACACCCGGCCGGCGACGATCTCGCCCCGCCACGCCTCCAGTAGGCGGTCGCGCACCTCCGTGCTGACGTCGGCCGTGCTTCCGGACATCGCGGCTGCAGCGTAGTCCGTGACGGTCCTGAGGCGGGGCTAGCCCGGAATGAGAATGCCCCTACCTTGGAGCCGGCCGCCGTCGAGATCGGCCATCGCGTCGTTGATCGCGTCGAGCGGATACGTGCTCGTGTGCAGCGTGACCTGCCCCTGAGCGGTCAGCGTCATCAGCTCCTCGAGATCGGCGTAGGTCCCGACTAGGTTGCCGATGAACGAGATCTCGCGCGAGATCACGTCTATGGTGGGGATGTTGATGTTCTCGCCGTAGCCGATCACGTAGTAGAAGCCGCCGTCGCGGATCATCGCGACGCCGTCCTCGATCGCGCCTTTCTCGCCGACGAAGTCGATGATCGCCTCGGCGCCGAGCCCGTCGGTCAGCTCCTTGACCGTGTCGACATGCTTCGAGCCCTCGACCTGGACGGTGTGATCGGCTCCCAGCTCGCCCGCCAGCGCCAGGGCCTTCTCCGAAGGGTCGATCACGATGATCGTGGCCGACGTCATCGCTTTCAGGCACTGGATGCCGATGTGGCCGAGGCCGCCGGCGCCGATCACGACCGCGGTCGTGCCGGGCTCGAGCACCGGGACGGCCTTCTTGACGGCGTGGATCGCGGTGAGGCCCGCGTCGGCGAGCGCGGCGATGTCCTTCGGTTCGAGTCCGGGGGCGAGCTTGACGACGGAGCGGGCCGAGGTCTGGAGGAAGTCGGCGAACCCGCCGTCGCGGTTGATTCCGGGGAAACAGCCGTTCAGGCAGTGCATGTCGTCTCCGCGACGGCACGGTCCGCACAGTCCGCAGGCGATGAATGGGTGCACGATCACGGTGTCGCCGACCGCGACGTTCGTGACCCCGGAACCGATCTCATGGACCCAGCCGGCGTTCTCGTGTCCCGGCGTGTACGGCAGGACGACCTGAGACTTCTCGGCCCACTGCCCCTCCTGGATGTGGAGGTCGGTCCGGCACAGCCCGGCGGCGCCGATCTGGACGATCACGTCGAGCGGCCCAGTGATCTTGGGCTCGTCGATCTGCTCGAGCTTCAGCGCCTCGTGATAGGCGTGCAGCCTCGCGGCCTTCATCGCAAAACCTCCTCAGGATCGTCGATCGCCACGCCGTGGCGTATTTGCATCAGCGAACGGCACATGCCGCCGTTGACCTCGAGGCTCATCCGAACGAGCCGGGCCGTACGCAGCCAGCGCTTGAGCTCCGGCGCCGCGACCGGCTCGCCGTTCGGGAGCACGAACGCGGGCTCGCCGGGGTCATCCGCCAGGCCGAGCAGCCGGCGCAGCTCGAGGCACCGGCGGGCGTCGGAAACGTCGGGCAAGTCCTCGACACGGCGCGCCGCCACCTCCTCGGCGGTCGCTCCGTCCCTCAGCAACTTCTCGCACAGCCGAGACTCGCGCCCGACCAGCGCCTTTCGCAGGAACAGTTCGCGCAGCGCAGCCAGGTCGTCGTCGACGGTCTCGCCCGGGAACGCCCCGGTGAAGCCGTCGCCGCGGCCAAGCGCGGCGTTGATCTCCTCGCCCGTGTAGTGGTCTTGGAGCTTGATGCTCACCTCGCGGACCTCCGGCAGCCGGCGCACGACGTTGCGCGCGTCGGCTGCCATCAGGAACGCGAAGTTGGGTGCGCACTGCGGCGTTGGTAACCGCAACACGACCTCCACGTCGCCGTCGTCGCTGACCTCGCATGAGGCCACGAACCCGAGCCTGGTGATGGGCTCATCGAGCTCGGGGTCGTAAACCTCGGCGAGCGCTCCAAGCACGCTCGCCGTTGTCATCGTCGTCGTCATCGTCACGCGGACTCGACGAGCTGAGCGTCCTCCTTCGCCGCCGGCGTGCCGCCGTTCTTCAGCTGGAGCTCGGCCGGGACCTCGATGTCGTACAGCTTCGCCGCGTTCAGACCCATGATCTTCTTCTTACTCTCGGTCGTGGGGTGCGGGTAGTCCGAGTACTCCTCGGTATCGGGCATGACCCAATCGATGAATCCCTCGACCTGCCACTTGGGCTCCCAGATGCCGTAGTCGCTTGAGAACAGCATCTTGTCCTCGCCGACCCAGAACAGCAGCTCGCCCATCACCTTGTTGAAGAACCGCGGACGGGCGTGCATCAGGCCGCCGATCACCACCGCCAGGCCGGCATACACGTTCGGCTCCTGCGTGGCCATGAAGCAGAAGTCCTCGATCCGTGGCAAACCGACGTGTTCGACGATGAAGTTGAGCTCGGGATTGCTGGTGGCGGCGACGTCGATGTCCTTGACGTCGAACGCGTCCTTGTCGAGCGGCCAGATCGTCGGGCCCTTGTGGGCGTGGATGTTCTTGATCCCGAGCTCCTTGCACTTGTCGAGGAACATTTGCGCCTCGGGATCGGTGAGCTTCCAGCCGCGCGAGCCCTTGTACCACTCGGCGGTGTAGACCTTCACGCCCTTGAGGTTGTAGCGCTTGGCGTCCTCTTCAAGTTGCTTGAGGCCCGGCTCGCCCTCGCGCGGATCGAACCGCCCGTTGACGATCAGCTTGTCCGGGTACTTCTCGGCCATCCGGGCGTTGCGCTCGGCCGTGTTGAAGCCCTCGGTGTACCACTCCTTGAGGTAGGTCGACTGGAAGATGCCGGCGTCGACGTGGCCATCCTCGAACACGTCCTTGACGAAGTCGTCCTCGGAGTACTTCATGAACTTCTCGAGCGGCCAGTGCGTCTCCGGGGGGCCGAGGCCCATGTACGCGTGGAAGCACTCGATCCAGCCCTTCGCGTACTGCTCCTGCCCCTTCACCCAGTTGTCGGGACTCGCGTCCCAGAAGTGAAGGTGGCTGTCGACGACGAAGTACTTGTCCCCGTTCTTCTCGTACATTCCTCTCCTCTCGAACGGTCGGTTCGAGTCACTCTACTGCGCGCCCACTCCCATCCGCCAGGGTGTTTTCGGGTAATCCGGACGCCGGGGCGGCGCGGCGCCGCGGGATCAGTCGTCCGGGTCCTGTGGCGTCGGGAAGTCCTTGTCGATCAGCTCGATCCGGTAGCCGTCCGGGTCCTGCACGAAGCAGATCCGGCCGATCTCCTCGCGTCCGCCCGGCGCGTAGGGCGGCTTCTCGGGCTCGATCCCCTCGGCGCTCAGCTTCGCGAGCAGGGCGTCGAGATCCTCGACCACGAGCGCCATGTGGTTGTAGCCGTCGCCGAGGTCATAGGGCTGATCGCGATCCCGGTTGACGGTCAGCTCGAGAGTGTCGCCATCGCCCGGCAGCCCCACGTAGATGTTGTACGCGGTCTGGAAGTTCAGCCGTCCACGCCGCTCGAAGCCGAGCAGTCCGTAGAACCGCTCCGATGCCTCGGGGTCGCGGACGCGGATGCAGGTGTGGACGAATCGCATGGGGGCCACACTAGTGGACCCGTCCGCCAGTCGTACGGCATTCGAGCGTCACCTGGCGGCTCCCGACGGCAGGCCGGCGGTGGCCAGTCGTCGGTTCTTGTAGCGGGGGTCGCCAGTGACATCGCGCCCGAGCCACTCGGGCGGGCGGAACCCGGCCGCGGCTTCGGACGAGTCGAACTCGACCTCGGCGACCCGGAGTCCCGAGAGCCGGCCGTGGTAGACGTCGAGCTCGATCGTCAGATCGCCGTCCGGGATCCGGTAACGGCGCTTCTGAATCCGCCGGTTGTCGGTGAGCGGCCACAGCGCGACGAACCTCCGCGCATCGATCTCGATCTCCTCCTCGATCCGGACCTCGTCCCCGCCCGACTTGACCGTGAGGAAGGCCTGCTCGCCGTAGCGCCGAACTCGCACCTCGACCTCGTTCGTGATCGCCAGGTATCCCTGTTCGATCTCGGCGGAAGGGTGGTCGTCGAGGCCGTCCGGAAGCCGGTCTACCAGGAACTTGCGCTCGATCTCGACTCCGTCGGCCATCTTCCCCCGGCATTCTGACGAGGGCACGATCGGCAAGCCGACGCGAGGCCGCCAAGACACTATTCGGCGCCTCGGCTTCCTCGCGCCTCTGCCGGGACTCAGCCGAGCCAAGCTCAGTTCCTACCCCTGCCGAGCCACCCGACGCCGTTACCCAGGCAAATGGTAGGTAACCCCAGTGGATGTGTCAGCCGCTCGGCGTGAGCACGACCACCGGTATCACCCGATCGGTCTTGCTCTGATACTCGGCGAACTGCGGTCTGAGCTCGGCCTGGGCGTTGTACAGCCGGTCCCGTTCGTCTCCCGTGGCCTCGGAGGCGACGACGTCGATCGTGTCGGTCCCAACCTCGACGGTCGTGTTCGGGTTGGCCTTGAGGTTGTGGTACCAGTCCGGGTTGGTCGGGGCGCCTGCCTTGGACGCGAACACCACGTAGCGGTCGCCGTCGCGGTTGTACATGAGCGGGTTGACCCGCGGCGTGCCGGTCCTGGCGCCAACGTGATGCAGCAGCAGCAGCGTCCCGCCCTCGAACGGGCCGCCGACCCGTCCCTCGTTGGCTCGGAAGTCCTCGATGATCCTCGCGTTGAAGTCGTCGGGCGATGTGGACATCGTGCTCCTCGGTCGGCGTGGAGCTCGATCATGACGGAAACCGCGGAGCCCATGGCTCGGGCTGCACGCGGGCGGCGCCGAGCACGAACGAGATCGTGTGGTACCAGCCCGAGGCGATGACCAGCTCGAGGATCTGCGGCGGGTTGAAGTGAGCCGCGACCTCGGCGTAGGTGGCATCCGATACCCGCGCGGTGTCGTGCAGCTCGTCGGCAAGCCTGATCACGGCGCGCTCGCGCTCGGACCACGCGGGGTCGTCCGCCGACGCGGTAACGGTCGCGGCGAGCTGCCGATCGCTGAACCCGACCTGGCGGCCGAAGAACACGGCGTGGACTCCCCATTCGTATTCGGCGCCGCAGCGCGCGCAGGTGCGATGGATCATCAGCTCGCGGTCGCGCGGCTCGAGCAACCCGTGGGCGAGGATCCCGGCGCCGAGCGGTCGCATCCGCGCGGCCAGCGACTCGTGGACGGCGAGCGTGCGGAACAGCCGGAGCGGCTCGAGCCCCGTGCCGGGCGGCATCCACCGCTGAAGCATCTGCTCGATGTCGGGTGCGTACGGGGGCTCGAGCGGCGCGATGCGCGGCGCTGGGTTTGCATCGGTCATGGCTAGACTCCGCTTCGGAAATAAGAGCGCGTGGCGCGGCCAGCGTAGCGCTTCGGAAAGCAAAGCGCAACCCCCGCCGCCGCCCGCGACGCAAACGAGCAGCCACCGCCCGCCACCCGAGAGGCCAGCGATGAACAAGATTCCTCGACCCGGAGAGCCCGTCCGCGGATCGGACACGGGCCGGCCGATCATGGCGCTGCTCGACCTGCTCGGCCGCCGCTGGGCGCTGCGGGTGATCTGGGAGCTACGCGGCGAGCCGCTGTCGTTTCGCGAGGCTCAGGCCCGCTCTGGCGGGATCAGCTCGTCGGTCCTCAACGACCGCCTCGCCGAGTTGCGCGCCGCCGGGATCGTCGAAAATGGCGAGGCGGGCTACGAGCTCACGGACGATGGTCGGGAGCTCTTGGAGCTGTACCCGGCGCTCGATGCCTGGGCCGAGCGCTGGGCCGCGCGCGAGCGCCGCGGCGCGCAGCCTTGAGAGCTCCGCCGCCCGAGCGCGGCGATGCGCAGCCCTGAGAGCGTCAGCCGCGGGTCGGCCCGGCCGGCGTGTCATTTCGGTGAATCTGCGGCCGTTCGGGAAGGCTGGGGGGTCGCCAGGCGTCGGGCGGTTCGGAGGGCTATCCACCGACACAAAGGAGGAGAGACCATGATCTCTGATCAGCCCCCACGTAGACATCGCCCTGCGTCCTCGGCCGTCACGCGGTCCCTGGCCATGGGCAGACGAGTGGTCCTGCCGACGCTCGTGTGCCTGTGCGGGCTGCTCGCGCTCGGCGCCGTGGGCGCTCAGGCCCGCCCGTTCATAGCGGGGTTCTCGCCGACCACGCTGGCGACCACCGTGCCGTCGAACGGTGACGTGAACCCGTACGGCATCGTGACCGTGCCGCAGAGCGTCGGCGCGCTCAAACGCGGCGACGTGCTCGTCAGCAACTTCAACAACGCCGCGAACGCACAGGGCACCGGCACGACGATCGTGCAGATCCCGCCGGGCGATATGGATCAGAACGCCGGGGACGCGCCGGTGTTCGCCCAGATCGACGCCAACAAGCTGCCGGGACGGTGCCCGGGCGGCGTCGGTCTGACCACGGCGCTCGCGGTCACCCGCAGCGGGTTCGTGATCGTGGGAAGCCTCCCGACCTCGGACGGGAGCGCGAAGACGGCCAAGGCCGGATGCCTGCTCGTGCTCAACAGCCACGGGAAGGTGGTCGAGACGATCGCCGGCGGACCGATCAACGGGCCGTGGGACATGACCGCCGTCGACCACGGCTTCTTCACGACGCTCTACGTGACCAACGTGCTCAACGGCACGGTCGCCGCTACGTCGGACTTCACCCAGCCGGGGCCGATCGTCCCCCGCGGCACGGTGGTGCGGCTTCAGCTGCTGACGATTCCGGGCGTCCGCCCGGTCGTGTTCGACGAGGACGTGATCGCCACGGGCTTCCCGGAGCAGACGGACCCGAACGCGCTTGTGATTGGGCCGACCGGCGTAGCGCTGGGGCGCGACGGCACGCTGTACGTCGCCGACACGGCCGGTGACCGGATCGCCGCGATCCCCGACGCGCCGTTCCGCTTCTTCCCGGCGACGGGCGGCGGGCGGACGGTGTTCGAGGGCATGCCGCTGAACGGTCCGCTCGGGATGACGCTCGCGCCGAACGGCGACATCCTCACGGCGAACGCACTCGACGGCAACATGGTCGAGACGACTCCGAACGGGAGCGTGGTGGCGACGGTGCAGGCCGACCCGAACCCGGCCGGCGGCGCCCTGTTCGGGCTCACCCTCACGCCCGATCAACGCGCGGTCTATTACGTCGACGACGGGAGCAACACGCTGAACCTGCTGGCGGCCCCGTGATGTGATCGCCAACGGGGGCCGGGTCAGCGAGCTCGGCCCCCGGCGGCGTCCGCCCGATCAGGCGAGCTGATCGCGCCCCCGCTGGTACGGACGCGGACCCGATCAGCCCGCGCCGACCCACTCGGTGCTTCGCCGCCAGAGCTCCGCAGCCAGCTCGGCGCCGGCGGCCGCACCGGGTTGCTTGACCCTGCACTCGTCGTAGTAGAGGCCGCTCTGATCGGCGAGCTCCGGGGCTGTCGCGCAGTACAAAGACGTCCGCGCGCCCTGCTCAGGTGAGATCATGCGCCGCTTCATCAGCGCCCGGGCCGGCCACGGCACCCGGCGCCAGATGTCCGACGCGACCACGCCCGGATGCAGTGAGTACGTCGTGACGCCGGTGTCGTCGAGCCGACGCGCAAGCTCGCCGGCGTGCAAGACGTTGGCGAGCTTCGACACCGAGTACTCGCGCATTCCGGTGATCGTCCGGGTGGGCTTCCGAACCGCGTCGAAATCGATCCCGCGCGCGTTGTAGTGGGCGGCGCTCGCCACGTTGACGATCCGCGCGGGCGCGCTCTCGCGTATGCGATCGAGGAGCAGGCTCGTGAGCAGGAACGGACCGATGTGATTCGTGCCGAATACCGCCTCGAAGCCGCTCGCGGTCTTGCCGTGCTTGCCGGCGAGGCCCGCGTTGTTGATGAGCACGTGCAGCGGCTCGCCGCGCGCCAGAAATTCCTCCGCGCAGGCCCGGACCGAGTCGAGGTCGCCGAGATCGAGTGACAAGAGCTCGAGCTCGCGGCTTCCGGTCTGCGCGGCGATCTCCCGCATAGCTGTCCGACCCCTGTCCTCGGACCGGCAGGCGATGTGGACGCGCGCCCCGCGGCTCGCGAGCGCCCGTGCGGTTTCCTTGCCGATACCGGTGCTGGCCCCCGTGATCAGGAACGTCCTGCCGTCGAGATCGCCCACGACCTCAGGATATGCAGCGCTCGGATCAGATGGCGGAGCCGCCTAGCCCGTCTTCTTCGTCGTGACGATCTTGCCCGCCGGCGTGATCACGTACCAGAGGCCGCCGCTCGAGTTGAGCGCCTGGCCGCTGGCGGTTCCGGCCTGCGAGTCTCCGACGTACAGGTACAAAGGCCAGCCGTTGTAGGTGACGACCCGGCCGCCTGCGGGGTCGGGGTCGCTCGAGACGAGCGCGGCCTTGACCTCGCCCGCGGTCTGGGCCTTGGCGCCGGTGAGCTTCACCGGCGGCCAGATGCTGGCGCAGCCGCCCACGCAGGTGACCTTCGCGTGCTTGTCCGGCTCGAAGATGTAGAGCGTCCGGCCTTGGCCGTTGACGAGCACGGTGCCGAGTCCGGCCACGGACTTGGCGGTGATGGCGGCCGCGCCGTTCGTGGTGGCGGTCGTGCTGGTGGTGGCGGTCGTGCTCGCTGAGGTCGTCGCGCTCGTCGCCGGGGCAGCCGGCGCGGTAGTCGACGACGATGAGCTCGATCCGCATGCGGCGCCGAGGAACGCGGTCGCCACGATTAGCGCTGAGAGTGATCCGCGCACGGGACCTCCCTTCTGGAGCCTTCAAGGCTACTCCCCGGCTTGCGGGGGGATGTTTTGGGGCCTCCTTGCCGTTTGGTGGACATGACGGTCAAGGACAGGAGCGCGGATGCCGATGTTGGGGCCAGAATGCGGAGCTACGACATCGCGCTGATCGGGATCGTGCTGCTGGCCTGCGGCATCGCCGCGCTCGCGAGCCTCCCCGGAATCGCGCTCGGACTGCCGCTCGCCGGCGCGCTGTGGACGAGCGCGCTGACGACCTTCGCAGTCGCCCGGCGACCCGGCCGGCGCTAAGCAGACAGACGGTTGCTTCCGCGGTCGCTGTGGGTAGCGCCCCGGCGCCGACCGTGAATCAACCGGCAGCTAGCCGGGGACGGCCGCCGGCGTGCCGACGTTCCGGAGCTCGCGGCGCGCGATCGATCGCTTGTGGACCTCGTCGGGTCCGTCGGCGAGCCGCAGCGTCCGCAGGTGCGCGTACATCGTCGCCAGCGGGAAATCGTCGCTGACGCCACCTCCGCCGTGGACCTGGATTGCCCGATCGATGACGCGGAGGGCGATCTCGGGCGCTGCGACCTTGATCGCCGAGATCTCGGTGCGGGCGTGCTTGTTGCCCATGGTGTCCATCAGCCACGCCGCCTTGAGCGTCAGCAGCCGGGCCATCTCGATCTCGATCCGCGATTCAGCGATCCAGTCCTGGACGTTCGCGCGCTCCGATACCGGCTGACCGAAGGTGACGCGCGAGGCGGCGCGGGCGCACATGAGCTCTAGCGCCCGCTCGGCCGCGCCGATGCAGCGCATGCAGTGGTGGATGCGGCCGGGACCGAGCCGCGCCTGCGCGATCAGGAACCCGTGTCCCTCCTCGCTGATCAGGTTCGAGGCCGGCACGCGGACGTCCTCGAACAGGAGCTCGGCGTGGCCCTCCTGGTCGATGTAGCCGAACACCGGCAGGTTGCGGACGATCTGGAGGCCCGGCGCGTCGCGCGGGACGAGGATCATCGACTGCTGCCTGAACGTTGGCCGGTCGGGATCGGTCTTGCCCATCACGATCAGGATCTTGCAGCGGTCGCGCATCGCGCCCGAGATCCACCACTTGCGGCCGTTCAGCACGTAGTCGTCGCCGTCGCGCTCGATCCGGAGCTCGATGTTGGTGGCGTCAGAGCTCGCCACCGCGGGCTCGGTCATCGCGAACGCCGAACGGATCTCGCCCTCGAGCAGCGGTCCCAGCCACTGCTCCTTCTGCTCGGGCGTCCCGAACAGGGTCAGGACCTCCATGTTCCCGGTGTCGGGGGCGGCGCAGTTGCACGCTTCGGGGGCGATGTGGCTGCGTCCCATGATCTCCGCGAGAGGCGCGTAGTCGGCGTTGCTCAACCCCGGCGCGCCCCACTGCTCGCCACCGTGCGGGAGGAACAGGTTCCACAGGCCGAGGTCCCGGGCGCGCTCCTTGAGCTCCTCCATCACCGGCGGGTGCGAGTGCGGGTCGCCCGAGGCGACGAGCTGCTCGTGGTAGACCCCCTCCGCGGGGTAGACGTGCTCGTCCATGAACGCCAGGAGGCGCTCGCGGAGCTCGTTGCAGCGGTCTGAGAACTCGAAGTCCATGGGGCTCGCGGCCCGAACACTACCGGCGCGAGGGTGTTGGGGATCACGCGCCGGCGCGGGCGGGCTAGCCGCGGATGATGCGCCGGCTCGCGGCCACGCCGCGGATCACGCCGCGAGCATCGAGGCGACGATTGTCTGGAACCGGCGCAGGTCGATCGGCTTCGACACGTAGGCGTCGCAACCGGCCTCGAGCGCGTCGTGCTCGTCGGCCGGCAACACCGCGGCGGTGCAGGCTAGGATCGGGATCTCGGCCGTCACGGGATGGGACTTGAGCCTGCGCGTCAACTCGAGACCGCTGCCGTCGGGCAGGTTCAGATCGAGCACGACCATCGCGGGCCGCTCCTCCGCGAGCGCGCGCTCGGCGGCCGCCAGCGAGCCCGCGGCGCGGATCTTGTGACCGCCGAGCTCGAGCAGCCGCTCGATCAGCGCCACGTTGAGGTCGTGATCGTCCACGACGAGGATGCGTCGCTCCATGACGACCTAATCGTCTCCAGGGCGCGGCAGCTTGACTCACGGGTGCAGGTTTTATGGAGGGTTCGTGCCGGCCGCCAGCTCGTCGCGGGTCGGTGGCCAGGCCAGTCTCACGCGCGCGAGCGCGGCGCCGGCGCCGGATTCGTCCGCGCCGCGCGTCGCCGCCTCGAGCTCGGTCAGCGCCGTCAGCAGCTGCCGAGCCCCCAGCATCAGCGCGTCATTCCGGCATCGATGCGCGGCCTGCGTGGCGCTATCGAGGTCGCCCGCGGCCATCGCAAGCTCGAGCTCGTCGATCGCGGCGGTCATGTTCTGAAGCATCGACGACACGATCGCCGCCGCGTCGGCTCCCATCGCTTCCTCGAGCTCGCCGATCCGCCCCAGGTCTATGTAGTCGTTCACGGTCAGGCGGGGTCGCGCAAGCCGATCGGCGCGCGCAGCACCCGGTCGGGGATCCCGAAGGCGTCGACGAGCGCCTCGGCGTCGCCGCGTACCTCGTCGCAGAGGCGGTTGACCTCCCGCGTCACCGCCTTGCACCGCGGTCCGGTGAGCCGGCCGTGCTCCTGGAGGTAGCCCCTGTCCTGCTCGATCGCGTACAGGGCGTAGAGGTCGCACATCCGGCCGAGCGCCTCCTTGGCCGGCCCATCCTCGCACCTCTCGACCGCCGCCGCGAACTCCTCGAGCAGAACGCGTTCGATGTGGGCGTGGGCCGCGTTCACGGCGTGGTTCTGCACCGCCCGGAACACCTCGAACGGGTCGTAGCCCTCGTCGATGCCGCGCTTGAAGCGCTGGGCGATCGAGGCAGTGATGTGCCCCTCGCGCCATCGGAACAGCTCGAGCTGGTGCTCGCGCTCGAGCAGGTCTCCGGTCTCGTCCCGACCCGGGACGGCGTCGGCGATCACCTGGGCGATCTTGCGCGCGGACAGGCGCTCGACGACCGTCTCGACGGCCTGCTCGGCGACGAACATCACGAGCTCGCGCGGGTTGAGCGCGCCGAAGTCGTCTCGGTAGTCCGTCAACAGGCCCCGCGCCACCAGCATCATGAGGACCGTGTTGTCGCCCTCGAACGTCGTGAACACATCGGTGTCGGCCTTCAGCGCCGCGAACCGGTTGACGCTCATGTAGCCGGCGCCCCCGCAGCACTCGCGGCACGTCTGGATCGTCTCGGTGGCGTGCCAGCTCGCGGTCACCTTCATCCCGGCCGCGAGCGACTCCAGCCGGCGCTGCTCGTCCTCGTCGGGCTTGTTCGGTCCGGACGCCTGGTGGAACTTTTCGGCCAGCGCGGCTTGCCCGAAGTGGAGCGCGTAGGTCCTCGCGAGCAGCGGCATCAGCCGGCGCTGGTGGGTGCGGTAGTCGAGCAGCACGACCTCGTCCTCGTTGGGAGGGCCGAACTGGGTGCGCCGCAGGCCGTACCGCACCGCGATCGTCAAGGCGGTCTTGGCCGCGCTGATCGACGCGCCCGAGATGCACACGCGACCCTGGATCAGGGCCCCGAGCATCGTGAAGAACCGCTTGTTCGGATTCTCGATCGGGCTCTCGTAGGCGCCGTTCTCGTTGACCCCGCCGTAGCGGTTCAGCAGCGCGTCGCGCGGCACGCGGACGTCGTCGAACCAGATCCGCCCGTTGTCGACGCCGTTCAGCCCCATCTTCTCCCCGCAGTCCTCGATCCGCACGCCGCGGTTCAGGTTGCCGTTCTCATCGCGGAGCGGGACGACGAGCACGTGCACGCCGTGTGACTCGCCTCCCGCGATCAGCTGAGCGAACACCGCCGCCAGACTGGCGTGGCAGGCGGCGTTGCCGATGTAGTCCTTGCGCGCCTCGTCGGTCGGCGTGTTGACGACGAGCTCGTCGGTGTCGGGGTCGTAGGTCGCGGTCGTACCGAGCTGCTGCACGTTGGAGCCGTGCCCGGTCTCGGTCATCGCGAAGCACCCGATCAGCTCGAGCGTCGCGGTCGGCTCCAGGTAGCGCTCGTGGTGAATGCGCGTGCCGAGCTGCTGGATCGCGCCGCCCCACAGCCCGAACTGGACACCGAACTTGACCAGCAGCGACAGGTCGCCGTAGGCGATCGTCTCGAAGCCGGCGATGTTCGCGCCCGGATCGTCCTGGCCGCCGAACTCGACGGGAAAGCCGGGCGCGGTGAGGCCCTCGTCCGCGATCCTCTGCATCCACCGGCGGACCTGCCCGCGGTATTCCGCGGTCGGGATCGCGAGCGGCGGTGAGAACCCGGCCTCGCCGAGGACCTCGAGGATGCGCCGGCGCAGGTCGGCATAGCGCCCGTCGAGCAGTCGCCGAAGCGCCCCTGCCTGGACCCCGGTGGCGTGCGGCTCGGTCGTCGCCATCGCGCCCGATCATAGGTGTCCGGGCCACTGCCGGCGCCGTCCGCGCGGCGCTCCCTCAGCCGCGGAGCGTCGTGTGGATCCGTCGCGCGAATTCGCTGTGGTTGGCGGTCAGGCCGGTGACGCCGAGCGTCACCACGAAGGCCCCCGCGACGAGCGCGAGGCCGGCGAGCACGGTCGGCCAATGCTTCTGAAGAAAGTTCCGGGCGTCGGACAGCACGCGTTCGGACTTGTCGGGCGCGAACGTGATGATCCCGACGATCGCCAGCATCGGCCACACGAAACACACGTTGAACAGCAGGAGCAAGAACAGGTCGCGTACCGGGCCGAACCCCGAACCGACGATAGCCGCGATCGCGGCGAAGTATGGAAACGCCGTCGGCAGCTCGACCGCCATGATCGACCCCCCGAGCACGAAGCTGGACTTGCCGTGGGGGTCGAAGTCCGGCGGAGCACGCCGCGCCAGCCGTAGCCGGTGGCGCCAGAGCAGCGCGGCTGCGCCGATCATCGCCGCGCCGACGACGATCTCGATGATGTCCGCGATCTGGTGGCGCGGGTGGGGGAGGAGGGGCCTGATGAGCTGCCCGGCGCCGACCGCGATCGCTGCGCCCCCGATGAAGTAGACGGCGAACACCCCGAGCGTGAACTCCGCCACGCGCCCGCGGCCACGCTTGCCCGTCGCGAGATACAGCGCCGGCGCGATGGTCGTCGGGTTGAGCGAGTCCGCCAACCCGATCGTGATGACGATGCCGACGAGGCGAACCATGCGCGCATTCTCTATTCCCCGGGGGTGCCATGCTGCGGGGTGAGAGGTCTCTCAGCGGGAGGGTGGGCCGCTTCGCGGCGTCCGTGGGGCCTGTAGGGCCCGTCCGGACGGGGTCGCACGGTCCCACGGACGCCGAGCGCAGCGAGGCCCAGAGCCCGAATTCGAGTCGTTACGCGAAGTGGAGCTCTTCGTCCTGGTCGTCGGCGACGACGCGCTCGCACGTGGGGCACCACCAGCGCGTTTCCATCGGCGTGCCGCACTCCGAATGGCGGGGGGCGGCAGCGCCGTCGGAGTTCCGTGCGCCCCAGCCCGCGATCAGCCGGAGCGCGCCGGCGAGCTCCTGGCCGGCCGCGCTCAGCTCGTAGACGAACCGGGGCGGGCGCTCGGAGTACGGGCGCGCCACCACCAGCGCGTTGCGCTCGAGCTGGCGGAGCCGCTGCGTGAGCACGTTGGGGGCGATCCCCGCCACCTCCTCCTGGAGGTCGCCGAACCGCCGCGGGCCGTCGAGCAGGGTGGCGATGAGCAGCAGCGTCCAGCGGTCCCCGATGGTCGAGAGCGCGTCGGCGAGCGCCGAGAGCGAGTCCGCGTCGAGGCTGGGGGAGACGATCGTCTCGTCATCGATTTCCGTGCGCGCGTCCGCCATATCCAGATCGTACGCGCGGTGGCGCGCGGAAACCTGCATAACGCGTCAATCGAGCTCGTCCCGCTCGACCGTGCCGAATTGCGCGCACATATCGGCGCGTTACGCGGCACGCTCGGACCGGGTCGCGTCCGTTGCCGCGTTATGCAGGTCGAGGGCCGTGGTATTCTGGTCACTTGCAGTTTGCAAGTAAGTAATCGATCGGCTCCGGCGCGTCGCCGAGGCCGGTGTGTGAAGGAGAAGGACATGACTGTTCTTGAGGAATTGGAAGGCGCGATTCAGGCCGCCGCCGAGCGCACGGGTCCGAAGGTGATCGGGCTCGGTCAGGGATGGGGACGCGGCTCCGGCTTCGTCGTCGGACCGGGCCGGATCCTGACCAACGCCCACAACCTGCGTGGCGAGGAAGTGACCGTCACGTTCGCCGATGGCCGGCGCGAGACCGGCCGCGTGCGGGCGACCGATCAGGACCTCGACCTGGCCGTGATCGAGGCCGACACGGGCGACATCGAGCCGATCGAGTGGGCCGACGACGCGGAGGACTCCGTGCCGATTGGGCGCTCGGTGCTGGCCCTCGCCAACCCCGGCGGCCGTGGCCTGCGGGTCACGCCAGGGTTCGTGTCAGCGACTGCGCGCAGCTTCCGCGGTCCGCGTGGGCGCCGGGTCAGCGGCGCGATCGAGCACAGCGCCCCGCTCCCGCGGGGGTCGTCTGGCGGCCCGCTGATCGACGGCGCCGGGCGCCTGCTCGGGATCAACGCGGTTCGGGCCGACGGCGGCCTGATCCTGGCGATCCCGGCCGACCGTGCGACGCGCGAGCGCGTCGAGCAGCTCGGTCGCGGTGAGTCGCCCAAGCGTGCCCGGCTCGGCGTGGCGATCGCCCCGCCGCGGGTGGCGCGCCGCCTGCGTCGCGCGGTCGGCCTGCCCGAGCGCGACGGCGTGCTCGTGCGGGCGGTCGAGCGCGGGAGTGCCGCGGACCGTGCCGGTCTCGAGCGCGGCGACCTGATCGTAGGTGCCGCCGGCAAGGACCTCGACCGCGTCGAGGCCCTGTACGAGGCGATCGACGGCGCACAGGCCGAAGGGCGGCTCGAGCTCACGATCGTCCGCGGCGCCGACGAGCGTACGGTTTCGGTCAGCCTGTCATGAGCGCCACCACCGAACGGCACGAGAACGCAGCCGAGCGGCGCGAAGCCGAGGCGCTCGACGCCTACTCGCGGGTCGTCGTCGACGTGGCCGAGCGCGTCGCGCCGAGCGTCGCCAACCTGCGCGTGATGCGCCGGGGCCGGGGCGGCCAGGTGCCGGCGGGCGCCGGCAGTGCGGTCGCGTTGACGCCGGATGGATTCCTGCTGACGTCCGCGCACGTTGTCGCGGGCTCGGGCCGGACCGGCAAGGCCACGTTCGTCGACGGCCGCGAGCTGAGCTGGCGGGTCGTCGGCGCGGACCGGCTGACGGATCTGGCCGTGCTGCGCGCTGACGGCGACGGCCTCGTGCCAGCGACGCTCGGCGAGGCCGAGAACCTCCGCGGTCGGCCAGCTGGTCGTCGCGATTGGGAACCCGAACGGGTTCGCGGGCTCCGTGACCGCCGGCGTCGTGTCGGCGCTCGGGCGCTCCCTGCCCGCGCGGGCGGGACGGACGGTGCGCCACATCGACAACGTCATCCAGACCGACGCGGCGCTGAATCCCGGCAACTCCGGGGGCGCGCTCGTCGACTCCTCAGCGCGGGTGATCGGGATCAACACCGCGGTCGCCGGCGTCGGACTCGGGCTGGCGGTGCCGATCAACGAGGCGACTCGGCAGATCGTCGGCACGCTGATGCGCGACGGTCGCGTGCGCCGGGCGTGGATCGGGATCGCGGCCGGGCCGCGCCCGCTACCGCCTCACGCGCGCGCGCGTGTGGGACGCAGTGCCGGCGTCGAGATCGTCGAGGTCTCCCAGGGGAGTCCTGCCCAGCGCGCCGGGCTCCGCGCCGAGGATCTGATCGTCGAGCTCGGCGGTCAGCAGATCGAGCGCGTCGACGACGTTCAGCGGCTGATGACCCAGGAGGCGATCGGCAGACCGCTGCCGGTCAGGGTCCTTCGGGGCGATCGGTGGCTCGATCTGGAGGTCTCGCCGATAGAGCTGGTCGAATAGCTGCGAGCCATCTCTCGGTCACGGTCCGGCCGCTACACTGGGCAGCGGCGCCGGGCGGCGATCGTTCTCGCGCCCGCGGTCCGGCAGCCGGACCCTGACATCCCGACGGAAGCGCGCAGATGGCTCGTGGAGACGTTCGGATCGCTGCGACTCTCGCCTGTGAAGAGTGCAAGCGCCGTAATTACCAAACCAACAAGAGCAAGCGGAACAACCCGGAGCGGCTGCAGCTGCGTAAGTACTGCCGCTGGTGCAGGTGCCACACCCCGCACCGCGAAACGCGCTGACCTAACCGGAGCGCTCCGTGGCTCGCAACCGCAAACGCCGGCGGACTCGCCCGCCCGGGACGAATCCTGATCCTCGTCAGGGCCTCCCGACCGCGACGCACGATTTCGGCGCCGCCGACTCGTCCGGGCACGAGCCCGAGAACGGGACCGCCCATCCTTCCGAGCGCGAACCCGAGAACGGGGCCGCCGATCTCGAGCCGGTCGACCTCGGATCCGGCGCGCTCGACGACGACCTGGGCGTCGACTCGCTCGAGGACGGCGAGGGCGCCCCGGCGGATGCCGCGCCGGTCGCAGACCGCTCGGTAGCCGACGACTCCGAGGACCGCGACTCGGAGGACCACGCTTCGGAGGACCACGACTGGGACGACGACGAGGGCGCGCCGCCGCCGCTCCAGCACGCCACGCCGGACGTCGAGCTTGCCGAGGAGCAGCTCGCCTTCGCCCGACCCGCCGAGCCAGAGCCCGAAGACGAGGCCGACGAGGAGGAGTACGAGCGCGAGGTCGAGGAGTCGATCGCGGAGTCCGGCGGTGGCGGCCGAGGCGGCCGTCGCCGGCGAGGTGGTGGCTACGATGGTGGTGGCGCCGCTCGCGGCTCGGGTGGCGCCGGCGAACTGGCCGTCCCCGGCGCCGCGGCGCCGGAACGGGCTCCGAGCGTGTTCGCGCGCCTCATCGCCTTCCTCCAAGGAAGCTGGCGCGAGCTGCAACGAGTACAGTGGCCCGACCGTCGTCAGGTGTTCCAGGCCACGGGAGTCGTGATCGGGTTTGTGATCGTGGCTGCGGTGTTCCTCGGCGTGGCGGACTGGGTGGCCGGGAAGCTAGTGACGTTCGTCTTGAAGTAGGCGCCGCCGGCGCCGCAGGCTAGAGAGGCCAATCGAAGAAAACAGAAATGTTCCGCTGGTACGTCGTAAACACATACTCGGGTCACGAGAACAAGGTCAAGCACAACCTCGAGCACCGCATCGTGTCGCTCGGTCAGCAGCAGGCGGTCCGGCAGATCGTCGTGCCGACCGAGTCAGTCTCAGAAATGAAGGACAACCAGAAGATCACGGTTGAGAAGCGCACGATGCCGGGCTACGTGCTCGTCAACATGGACCTCAACGAGGACTCGTGGTCGCTGGTCAAGGGCACGCCGGGTGTCACCGGTTTTGTCGGAGCGTCGAACGAGCCCGTCCCGCTGACTCAGGACGAGGTCAACCGCCTGCTCCACCGCGAGCAGGAGGCGCGACCGCGCAGCCGTGCCACGTTCACCATCGGCGAGTCGGTGAAAGTTATTTCCGGTCCGCTGTCAGACTTCTCCGGTGAGATCTCGGAGGTCAACGAAGACGCGCAGCGCCTGAAGGTGCTCGTGTCGATCTTCGGCCGCGAGACGCCGGTGGAAGTCGGGTTCGATCAGGTGAAGAAGATCTAGATGGCGAAGAAAGTTCTGACACAGATCAAGTTGCAAGCTGTCGGCGGCCAGGCTTCGCCGGCGCCCCCCGTCGGGCCGGCCCTCGGTCAGCACGGCGTGAACATCATGGAGTTCGTCAAGGCGTTCAACGCGCAGACGCAAGGTGACCTCGGCACGGTGATCCCAGTCGTGATCACGGTCTACGAGGACCGGTCGTTCACGTTCATAACGAAGAGCCCGCCGGCGGCGGTCCTGATCAAGCAGGCGCTGTCGCTGGAGAAGGGGTCGGCCGAACCGAACCGGACCAAAGTCGCGAAGGTCACCCAGGATCAGCTGCGGCAGATCGCCGAGAAGAAGATGAAGGACCTGAACGCCGGCGATATCGACGCGGCCGCCAAGATCATCGCCGGTACCGCTCGCTCGATGGGTGTGGAGGTCGTCTAGGGCTATGGCACATCACGGAAAGACATACGAGGACGCCAAGCAGCGCTTCGATCGCGAGCGCGAGTATTCGCCCGCGGAGGCGATCGCGCTGATCAAGCAGCTCGGGCGCGTGAAGTTCAACGAGTCCGTCGAGGTGCACGTGCGCACCGGCCTGAACGTCCGCCACGCGGACGAGCAGCTGCGCGGGACGATCGCGCTGCCCAACGGCCTCGGCAAGGACGTCAAGGTCGCCGTGTTCGCCCAGGGCGACAAGGCTCGCGAGGCCGAGGAGGCGGGTGCCGACGTGGTCGGCGCCGAGGACCTGGCCCAGCGGATCCAGGACGGGTTCGACGACTTCGACGTCGCGATCGCCACGCCCGACCTGATGCCAGTCGTCGGGCGTCTCGGCCGGATCCTCGGGCCGGCGGGGAAGATGCCGAACCCCAAGGTCGGCACGGTGACCATGGACGTGGCGCGCGCGGTCGAGGAGTCAAAGGCCGGCAAGGTCGAGTACCGGACCGACCGAAACGCGATCGTCCACCTCGTGATCGGCAAGCGCGACTTCGAGGACAGGAACCTGCTCGAGAACTACGCCGCCGTGATCGAGGAGCTGATCCGGGCCAAGCCCGCGGCTGCCAAAGGCCGCTACATCCGCACGGTGACCCTCGCGACGACGATGGGCCCCGGCGTCAAGGTCGATCCCACGCGCACGCGTGACATCGTCGAGGAGCCCGTAGCCGCGTAAACTGGTTAGCAGAGAGACGAAGCCCCAGACCCCCGGCGGACTTCTCGTAAGTCCGGGGCAGGCGGAGCCTCGACGTTTGGAGCCGGTTTCTGGTTCCGGATGCGACGCCCGCCGATTAGCGGGCGTTTCGCGTTTCGAGAGGAATCATGAACCGAGACCAAAAAGCAGCAGTCGTAGAAGAGATCGTCGGCCAGATCAAGTCGGCCGACGCGGTGTTCGCCGTCGACTACCGCGGAATCTCTGTCGCGCAGGCCGCCGAGTTGCGGGCCAAGCTCCGCGACACCGACACCAAGTTCCGCGTCGTCAAGAACTCCCTGACCGAGCGCGCCGCCGATCAGGCCGGCGCCGAGGCCCTCAAGGCAATGCTCCAGGGCCCGACGGCGTTGGCGTTCGTCTCAGGAGACGCGGCGCTGGCCGCCAAGGCGCTGAACGACGCCGCGCGCGCGATGCACGCGCTCGAGTTCAAGGGCGGGCTGATGGACAGCACGACGCTCAGCGCCGACGACGTCCGCGCGATCGCGCGGCTGCCGGCACGCGACGTACTCAACGCCCAGCTCGTGGGCACGATCGCGGCGCCGCTGACGGGGCTCGTGCGCACGCTCAACGCGCTGATCGCCGGCCTCGCGATCCAGCTTCAGCAGATCGCCGAGCAGGGGCTCGTGACCGGGACCGCGCCGGCGCCCGAGGCGGCCGCGGAGCCGGAGGCCGCTGCGCCGGAACCGGAGCCCGAGGCGGCGGCGGAGCCCGAGACTGCGGCGGAGCCCAAGGCGGCTGCGCCGGAACCGGAGCCCGAGCCCGAGCCCGAGCCTGAGGCGGCCGCGCCGGAACCGGAGCCCGAGGCTGCTGCGGAGCCCGAGGCGGCTGCGCCGGAACCGGAGCCCGAGCCTGAGACGGCCGCGCCGGAACCGGAGCCTGAGGCCGCTGCGGAGCCCGAGCCCGAGCCTGAGGCGGCCGCGCCGGAACCGGAGCCCGAGGCCGCTTCGGATCCCGAGCCTGAGGCCGCGGCGCCGGAACCGGAGCCCGAGGCCGCGCCACAAGAAACTGAACAGGAATCAGCGCCGGACGACGAACCGTCCGACGCCTAAGGAGGAAACATGCCCACAACTCAAGAGTGGATCGACGAGCTCAAGTCAATCTCGGTGCTCGAACTGTCCGAGCGCATCAAGGCGCTCGAGGAGGCGTTCGGCGTCTCGGCGACGGCCGTGGCCGCCGCCGCGCCGGCCGCCGGCGGGGCTGCGGGTGACGGCGCCGGCGAGGAAGCCGAGGAGCAGACCGCCTTCGATGTGGTGCTCCAGGCAGCCGGCGACAAGAAGATCCAGGTGATCAAGGTCGTGCGCGCCGCGACCGGTCTCGGCCTCAAGGAGGCCAAAGCGCTCGTCGACGAGGCGCCGAAGCCGATCAAGGAAGGCATTGACCGTGCCGAGGCCGACAAGCTCAAGGCGGACCTCGAAGAGGCCGGCGCCACCGTCGACCTGAAGTAACGCATCCCCTCGGTTCGCCGGGGACATGCCAGCACCCGAGGCGAGTAGCCGTGGTCGCCCGAGCGCGGGGCCGCCGCGGCTTTCGGGCTTAAGCGGCCGGCCTGGGGCGCGATAAGCGATTGAGGTGATCGACACCGCGGGTTCGTTGCTGCGGCCGAGGTCGTAGGCACCGCGGGAGAGCCGTCTCCGACGCGGGCTGCCGCGAGTGCGAGACCGAGGAGCGTGAGCGACCATGTACAGATCGCCAGTGCGCTCTGCAACACGCCCTGTGGGAGCGTCTGTTGACGTCCGAACGCCATCGGTCTGCGGTGGGAGCGCTCGCGCCGACGGTTAGACTTGCTTGCAATCCTCCCCGGTTAGCCGGGGTCGGCCTGCTCCAGAGGGCTTTGCTTGCAGGTGCAATCCGGAACGCTCGCTCCGTACGTGCCCCGGGCGCTGATGGCGCGCCTGGCGCGCCCGATCGACGTGCTGACCGAGACCGTTGGTTGCACGATGGTGTTCGCGGACGTGTCGGGGTTCACGCGACTGTCCGAGCGGCTCGCCCGCCGCGGCCGGGAGGGAGCCGAGCAGCTGGTCGACCTGATCAACGCCTGCTTCACGGCGCTCTTGGCCGAGGCGTACGGCCGCGGCGGATCGCTCGTCAAGTTCGGCGGCGACGCGATGCTGCTGATGTTCTACGACCAGGAGGGCAACCAAGAGCATTCCGCGCGGGCGTGCTGCGCCGCGGCGGCCATGCGGAGGGTCCTGCGCGAGGTCGGCCGTATTCGCGCGGGGGACAGCAACGTGGTCCTGCGGATGTCCGTCGGCGTCCATAGCGGCGAGTACGGAATCTTCGTCGTGGGCGGCTCGCATCGCGAGGTGCTGATCGGGGGTCCCGCGGCGAGCACCGTCGTGGCGATGGAAGGATCGGCCTCAGCGGGTCAGATCCTGATGAGCGCGGAGACCGCGCGCCTCTTGCCGCGCAGCTGCGCCGGCGCCGCGGCGGGCCCAGGCGTCCTGCTCGCCCGGGCGCCGACGCCGTGTGAATGGGTGCCGCCAGCCGGGCTTCCGGCTCCGTCGCACGAGGTGGTCGCAAGCTTTCTGCCCGCGCCGGTCAGGGCGTATCTCCTGAGCGGGACCGTGGCGCCCGAGCACCGCACCGCGACGATCGCCTTCCTGCAGTTCGGCGGCTTGGACGACGAGCTCACGCGCGCCGGGGCGGAGCGCGCGGCGCTGCGGCTCGACGAGCTCGTGCGGCTCGTCCAGGAAGCGGCCGACCGCTACGACGTGTGCTTCCTCGACTCCGACATCGCGTACGACGGCGGCAAGATCCGGCTGAGCGCGGGCGCGCCGCGATTCGTCGGGGACGACGAGGAGCGCATGCTGCTCGCCCTGCGCCACATCATCGAGGCGGATCCTCCGTTCCCGGTCAAGGTCGGGGTCAATCGGGGTCCGGTGTTCACAGGACAGGTCGGGCCGGACTACCGGCGGTGGTACGCGGTGATGGGCGACACCGTGAACCTGGCCGCCCGGCTGGCCGCGAGGGCGCCAGTAGGGCGGGTCTACGCGACCCGCGATGTCCTTCGCGGGGCCAAGACGGAGTTTGAACAGACCGTGCTCGAGCCTTTTCCAGTCAAGGGCAAATCGCGGCCGGTCCAGGCGTGGGACGTCGGCCCGCCGGTTCGGGGATCCTCTGAGCAGGGCATCCGGCTGGAGCTGCCACTGGTGGGACGAGCGCGCGAACTCGACGAGCTTCGCTCGGCGATCGCGGGCGCGCGGCACGGTTCGGGATCGCTAATCGAGCTGGTCGGCGAGACGGGAAGCGGCAAGTCGCGCCTGCTCGCGGAATCCGAGCGGCTCGCGACGGGAATGGTCTCGCTGCGCGCCGCGTGCGAAGTGTACACGCGTGACACGCCGTACTCGGCGTGGCGGGAGCTCCTTCGCCAGCTGCTCGGCGTGGCCTCCGACGCGCGCGACGACGACGTCCGGCAACGGCTGACCGCGGAGATCGAGCTGGTCGACCCGGAGCTCGAGCCGTGGACCTCCCTCATGGCGATCGTGCTCGACGTCGAGGTCCGCCCGTCCGTCGAGGTCGAGCAGCTGTCCTCGGCGGCTCGCGCGGCGAAGCTGCACGAGGTCGTGTTGCGGCTGCTCAGGCGCGCGCTGGTCGTTCCGACGATCGTCGAGGTCGAGCAGGCGCACCTCATGGACGCCGCCTCGGTGGAGCTGTTCGAGGCGCTGGCGGGTGAGCTCGAGTCGACCGCCTGGCTCGTTCTCGTGGCGCGCCGGGACGATCCCGGCGGCTTGATGCTCGCGGATCGGGCGCACGCACGGATCGAGCTCGGCCCGCTCTCGCGCAAGGACACCGAGGCGCTCGCCCTGAGCACCTACGAGGCGACCCAGGTGCCGCCGCACGTGGTCGAGCTGGCCGTCCAGCGCTCGGGAGGGAGCCCTCAGTTCCTGCTCGACTTGCTCGCTGCGGCTGCCGCGGGCAACCGGGACGAGCTTCCCGAGAACGTCGGCGCCGCGACTATGGCCCGCATCGACGCGCTGGACCCCGGCGACGGGGCGCTCGTCCGGCGGGCTGCCGTACTCGGCGTGTCGTTCCAGCCCGACCGCCTCGAGGTCGTGCTCGCGCCCGGCATGGCGTCGCCCGACGAGCGCTTCTGGAACCGCATGTCGGTCGTGTTCGAGCGCGAGCCGGATGGCCACGTGCGCTTCAGCCGTCCGGCGCTGCAGGAGGTGGCCTATTCGAGCCTGCCGTTCAAGCTGCGCCGAGAGCTCCACCTGGCCGTCGGGCTCAGGATCGAACGCGAGCAGAACGGCGACTACGACGCCGACGCGGCCGTGCTGTCGAACCACTTCGCGCTTGCCGGCGACTACGCGCGGGCTCACCGCTACGCGATGCTCGCCGCACAGCGGGCCACCGAACGGTTCTCACACGCCGACGCGGTGCGTCTGTACCGGCGGGCCATCGACGCCGGGCGGGCGCTGGGGCCCGGCGCGGACGGCCGGGCGCTGGCCGACGCGTGGGAGCACCTGGGCGAGGGGCTCCGGCGGGTCGGCGAGCCCGCGGCGGCCAGCCGAGCGCTGACCGAGGCGCGCCGGCTGCTGCGCGACGACCCGATCGCGCAGGCTCGGTTGTGCGACCGCCAAGCGGAGGTGGCCGAGCGAAGCGCGGCGTTGAGCCGCGCCGTCCGGTGGCTCACTCGTGGCCTCGGTCTGCTCGATTCGCTCGACGGCGCCGACGCCACGAGGAGTCGTGCGCGCTTGCACTCACACCTGGCGGGAATACGAAACCGGCAGGGCCGCTGGGCAGAAGCGGTTCGGCTGTGCCGGCAGGCGATCGTCGAGGCCGAGGCGGTGGGCGAGATGCGAGCGCTGGCGCGCGCCTGCTACGGCCTCGACTGGGCGCTCCGAGAATCGGGTCGCCCGGAGGACGCCACGTACTCGTGGCGGGCCCTCGAGATCTACGACGAGCTAGGCGAGCCGGAGCACGAGTCGACCGTCCTCAACAACCTCGGGATGTTCGCCTACTTCGACGGACGCTGGGACGACGCGGTCACGCTCTACATGCGCTCACGCGAGAGCAGCGAGCGCGCGGGCACCCCGGCCAACATCGCGCGGACCGACTGCAATATTGGCGAGATCCTGTCCGATCAGGGACGCGTCGACGAAGCCAAGGAGCATCTGGAGCGCGCGCGTCGCGTCTGGAGCGGGACAGGTGAGCGGCATTCTGTGGCGTTCATCGACCTGCTGCTTGCGAGGCTCGCGACGCGGCGCGGCGACGGCCGGGCGGCGGTCCCGAAGCTCGAGGCGGCAATGAATGAGCTTCGCGAGTTCGGCATGGATGCCTACGCCGATTTCGCCCAGGCGCTCCTCGCCGAGGCCGAGGGCATCGGGGGCGCCCCGGAGCGGTCGCTCGCGATCGCGCACGAGCAGCTCAAGGTGACCGACCGAAACGCGCCGCTTCTGGAACGGGTGGCCGGCGTCGCGCTGGCGCGGCTGGGATACGCCGAGGCGGCCCGCGCCGAGCTGAACGTGGCGCTGAAGTCCGCGCGGGCGCGTGGTGCGGAGTTCGACGTCGCGGCTACGCTCGATGTGCTGAACGCACTCGATGGAGCCGACGCGGAGCTCCTCCGGGAGCGGGACGAGATCTTGAGTCGGTTAAAGATCGCTCGCCTGTCGACGCCGGACTTCCTCTGAGCGGCGACGCTGCCTCGCGCTCGCTCTGGCTAAGAACCGCCCCACGGATCGCCGGTGGTGAGCGTCGGGACTCGTACTCTTAGGATCACATCGACGCCGGTGCTGCTGTTCTCGTCCTTGACGGTTGCGATGTGCGCGACGCAGGGTCTTCCCGCCAGGCCGGGCGGGAGCGTCGGGTTCGCGCACCTGGGCAGCAGGCCGACGTGCCCAGGCGTCCCGTCCGGCAGCACCGTCGCGGCGGCCGGAGCGCCGGAGGCCGTTCTGAACGCGAAGTTCGCCGCCATGCAGAACTGAATGCCGTTCGCGGTCGTGTTCGTGATCCTGTCGGCGATCACATAGGTGATCCTGAGCGATGTCGCCGTGAGCAGCTTGAACACGAACGTCGTGGAGTCTTTCTCCTTGTAGCCACGACAGCTGACGCCCCGGCCCGGGTCCAGCTTCTCGATCAGCTGGCCGGAATGGCTTTGCGTTCCGAGGGTCGCGGTTGGCGCCGTCGCGACCGTGATCCCGAACCGGCTGCTCGGAGCCGGTGCCGGCGGGACCTGGCCGGGCCCAACAGACGTCACCCTCTGTGGCGTTGATAAGACGGTGCTGCAGCCGTTGATGTTGGCGCAGGTCTTGTTGCTCACCGTGCCGGGCAATGCTGCACTCGTGACCGCCGGCATCACGCAAATCAGCAGCGTCGCCGCCGCGCCGGCCGTGGCAAGTCGCCTGCCCCGCGCTGTTTGAACTCGCATGAGTCCCCTCTGTCTCCGACTCGGGCGGGCTGTGTGTCGCCGCGCCTCGTTGTAGGGAAACTACCGCTCCGCGGTGCCGTGGGACTGCCGGGCGGCCGGAGCGCCTAACTTCCTCCCCAGGGGTCGCCCAGCTCCGGTATCTCGATGCTCAGGACCGCGTCGTATCCGGTCTTCGCTTTGGGGTCGGATTGCTGGGAGATGCTCGAGATGCACGGCGGGCTTGCGGGGGTGCACATCGGGAGCAACCCGATGAAGCCCGCGTTGCCGCTCGGCAGCGTTCCCGCCGGCGCTTGGTTCCCCGAAGCGGTGACGAAGTCGTAGGCCGCCCCGAGGCAGAAGCCGATCGCCTTCAACGTAGTGTTCTTGACCGCGTAGGACACGACATCGACGATCGGGGCCGTTCCCGCGGGTGGCGGAGCCGTCGTCGGCGGCGTCACGACGGAGTCGTACCAGTTGGGGTCGTGGAACCGGTACGGGCCGCAGGTCAGCCGGCTGCCGACGTCGAGCGTCCCATGCAGCGTGCCGGCGGCTGCGTTTGATACCACCCCGTAGGTGCTGACGGACGTGTTCACGTTCGTCGAGCAGGCCGGCCCGCCGTCGCCGCACGCTGCGAGCTGTGGGCACGCCACCGTGACCCCTATGCGGCTGGCGGCTGGCTGGAGCGCCAACTGCGTGCCTGTCGGAGTTGCGCCCTGGAACGCGTGCGAGGACCAGCGAAGCCGGACGTGCCCGCATTTGTGCGGGGCGGTCGCCGTGACGTCGAACTCCATCTTCGCTCCCGGCTTCACCGAAATCCCATGAACCGAGAAGGTCCGGTTCTGCACCAGGATCTTGCGGCGCAACGGCGCGTTCGACGCCGGGTGTGCGACCTTGAAGCCGACCGGCGGGATGATCTGGACGGACTGGACCGCCGCTCCCGAAGACGCCGCGTTGGTGATAGTCACCTCGAACGTCGTCGGGAGGCCGGCCGTCGTGTAGGCCGGGTACACGTTCACCTTGAACGCGGGACCGACGCCAGCCGCGTTCGACAGAACTGACGCGGCCGGCTGGGCCACCGCCGGCGACGCGCCGATCGCCGCCAGGCCGAGCACCGTCGCGGCCAGGACGGCGGATCGGGCAAATCGGACTCGTGCAACCCACATACCTTTCCCCCTCGTAAAGCTGACGAGCATGGGCGGCCGGAAACGCGCCCGCTAGCTCGTGAATCTATCGGCCCAGCCGGGCACCGTGGCGAAACTTCATGGGCTTGCCGGAAACGCCCGCACCCCCTACACTGCCCCGGTCAGCCAATAGCCGCAGCCGCCTGATTGCAGCGGCGCCGCGCCACATACGCGGCGATCCGAGGGCGGGGTCCGTGAGAGCTGAGCGTCCCTGCACAGGGCATCGGTGCCGTGTGCTATCTTTGATGGTCGCGCTTCGTGGGGAGTACGTGCTCTCGGGTCGCCGGGCGTACGCGCCTCCGGGAAGCGCTGACCTGCCTCCCTTTTCGACCGTTCCGAGGAGTCGCCGTCTTGGCAACCACTCACGCCCCCCGGACGCGCCGGAGCTTCGCGCGTCTGAACAAGGTCCTTGAAGTTCCCAATCTCATTGATATCCAGCGCAAGTCCTTCCAATGGCTGACCGATCCTGACGGCGGTGGCCTGCGGGAGACGATCGACGACATCTCCCCAATCGAGGATTACACCGGCAACCTCGCCGTTCAGTTCGGCGACTTCACCTTCGACGAGCCGGTGGCTGACCTCGAGCAATGCCGCGAGAAGGATCTGACCTACGCCCGGCCGCTGACGGTCACCGTCGCGTTCATCAACCGGGAGACCGGCGAGATCCGCGAGCAGTCCGTGTTCATGGGCGATTTCCCGTGGATGACGGAGCGCGGCACGTTCATCATCAACGGAACCGAGCGCGTTGTGGTCACGCAGCTGGTCCGTTCCCCTGGCGCCTACGTGATGGAGCCGAAGGATCGCGAGAAGCAGGTCTTCATCGCGAACCTGATGCCCGCGCGCGGGTCGTGGCTCGAGCTCGAAATCGACAAGAAGGGCCGCGTCTACGTCCGTATCGACCGGAAGCGCAAGCTGCCGGTGACCGTGCTGCTGCGCGCGATGGGATACGCCTCCGACGAGGAGATCCTCAACCTGTTCGACAACTCGCTGTACATCCGGCTGACGCTGGACGCCGACCCGGAGATGGTCCGCAGCGAGGAGGGCTCCCTGATCGAGCTGTTCAAGAAGCAGCGCCCGGGCGAGCCGCCGTCGGTCGATGCCGCGCGCTCGCTGCTCAACCAGCTGTTCTTCGACCCCAAGCGCTACGACCTCACGCGCGTGGGCCGGTACAAGCTCAACTCGCGTCTGAACCTCGACATCGATCTCGAGACCCGGACGCTGACCCACGACGACATCATCGCCCTGGTCCGAGAGCTGATCACGCTGCCGCGCCTCCTCGGCATGCCCGAGGACGACGGTGCCGAGGTCAAGGACTACGCGGCCGAGGCGCTGTCGATGCCGCGCGAGCCTATCCAGGATCATCTCGACGAGTACGAGCACTTCGGCAACCGCCGGCTGCGCACCGTCGGCGAACTGATCCAGGAGGCGTTCCGGATCGGCCTGTACCGGATGGAGCGCGTCGTCCGGGAGCGGCTGACCACCGAGGATGCCGACACCATCACTCCGCAGACGATCGTCAACATCCGCCCGGTCGTCGCGGCGCTGAAGGAGTTCTTCGGCTCCTCCCAGCTCAGCCAGTTCATGGACCAGACGAACTCGCTCGCGGGCCTCAGGCACCGCAGACGGTTGTCCGCCCTGGGCGCCGGTGGTCTCACGCGCGAGCGCGCGCCGATCGAGGTGCGCGACGTCCACCCGACCCACTACGGGCGCATGTGTCCGATCGAGACCCCGGAAGGCCCGAACATCGGCCTCATCGGCTCGCTGTCCTCCTACGCGGAGGTGTCCGAGCACGGCTTCGTCACGACTCCCTACCGCGTGGTCAAGGCCGGCAATGTGACCGACGAGATCGTGCATCTCGACGCCACCCAGGAGGAGGAGCAGATCATCGCTCAGGCGAACACGCCGGTCGATGACAAGGGTCACCTGACCGGGGACGAGATCATCTGCCGCACCCAGGCGGGCCAGTACGTGACCGTCGCGGCGGACGAGGTCGACCTGATCGACGTGTCCCCCGAGCAGATCTGGTCGGTGACGACCGCGATGATCCCGTTCCTCGAGCACGACGACGCCAACCGGGCGCTGATGGGCTCGAACATGCAGGCCCAGGCCGTGCCGCTGCTCGTCACCGACGCGCCGCTGGTCGGCACCGGGATGGAGCGTCGCGCGGCGACCGACACCGGCGACCTGGTGGTGGCGCGCACCGCCGGCACCGTCTCGTACGTCGACGCCGAGCAGATCGTCGTCGACAAGGACGGCGGCGGGCAGGACGAGTACCTGCTCCAGAAGTTCATGCGCTCCAACCAGGGCACGCTGATCCACCAGAAGCCGATCGTCGGCGTGGGCGTCGGCGTCGCCGACGGCGACGTGCTGGCCGACGGCTCGGCCACCGACGCGGGTGAGATGGCGCTCGGCAAGAACCTGCTGGTCGCCTTCATGTCCTGGGAGGGCTACAACTTCGAGGACGCGATCATCCTGTCCCGGCGGATCGTCAAGGACGACGAGCTCACCTCGATCCACATCGAGGAGTACGAGATCGACGCCCGCACGACCAAGCTCGGCGACGAGGAGATCACCCGCGACATCCCGAACCGCTCCGAGGAGTCGCTGCGCAACCTCGACGACCGCGGCATCGTCCGCATCGGCGCCGAGGTCGGGTCCGGCGACCTGCTCGTCGGCAAGGTCACGCCCAAGGGCGAGACCGAGCTGACCGCCGAGGAGAAGCTGATCCGCGCGATCTTCAAGGAGAAGGCGCGCGAGGTCCGCGATACCTCGCTGAAGGTGCCGCACGGCGAGGGCGGCGTCGTCATCGACGTCAAGACCTTCAGCCGTGACGAGGGCGACGACCTGCCGCCGGGCGTCAACGAGCTCGTCCGCGTGTTCGTGGCCAAGAAGCGCAAGATCGCCGAGGGCGACAAGCTCGCGGGACGTCACGGCAACAAGGGCGTGATCTCGAAGATCGTCGACGTCGAGGACATGCCGTTCCTCGAGGACGGCACGCCGGTCGACGTGATCCTCAACCCGCTCGGCGTCCCGAGCCGCATGAACCTCGGTCAGATCCTCGAGACGCATCTCGGGTGGGTCGCGGCCAACGGTTGGTACAACGACGGCTCGCAGGCCTACAAGGAGGCCCACGACGACGGTGGCAAGGTGTACGTCGCCACCCCGGTGTTCGACGGCGCTACCGTGCGCGACGTCGACGAGGCGCTCGTCCGCTGGCAGGACGAGCACGAGGGCCGGATCAAGATGGATGTCGACAAGCGCCGGCGCGAGGGCGATCAGGCCTCGGGCAAGACCACGCTGTTCAACGGCCGCACCGGCGAGCCGTTCGAGGAGCAGGTGACCGTCGGCTACATGTACATCCTGAAGCTGCTCCACCTCGTGGACGACAAGATCCACGCCCGCTCGACCGGCCCGTACTCGCTGGTCACCCAGCAGCCGCTGGGCGGCAAGGCGCAGTTCGGCGGACAGCGCTTCGGCGAGATGGAGGTGTGGGCGCTCGAGGCGTACGGCGCCGCTTACACCCTCCAGGAGATGCTCACGATCAAGTCCGACGACACGGTCGGCCGCGTCAAGGCGTACGAGGCGATCGTCAAGGGCGAGAACATCGCCGAGCCCTCGATCCCCGAGTCGTTCAAGGTCCTGCTCAAGGAGATGCAGTCGCTGGCGCTCGACGTCAACGTGGTCTCCGAGGAAGGCGAGCGGGCCGAGATGCGCGAGGAGGACGACGACCTCCTGCGTGCCGCCGAGGAGCTCGGAATCGACCTCAGCGGCGTGCGGGCGACCGACGGCGCCGCCGCGGACGAGTCGACCGAGACCGAGACCGAGGGCGAGGGCGTCGAGGCCTCCGAGGAGGAGACCGAGGAAGAGGATCCCGACCTCGAGCCCGGTGAGGACCTCGAGGAGGAGGACTTCTCCTCCGACGACGACTCGATTGTCGAAGACGACGTCCCGGTCGGCGACGCCGAGGGCGTCCTCGACGGCGATGCCGAAGGGGCCCTCGGGGAGGATGCCTAATGGCGCGGAGCGCCATTAGGTTGGAGTTCGGCTGGCGCCGAAC
>CAVPVP010000002.1:0-631049 GCA_963709205.1 uncultured Solirubrobacterales bacterium | reverse complement strand
GAACCCCAGATTTATGCGCGCGCATCAGGGCGGGCAGGCGAAAGGAGGTGTGCCTGCTCGTCATGGTCCTCCGACAGCGCTTGGGAGCAGCACGAAGCCGAGGTGAACGTGCAGCGCGAGTGAGGCGGACCGGGTCGCGGATCATTTGTGTTCACGGGACGACCCGCTGGGGATACGAGCGGGCTTGGTTGCCTCACCCGCATCGGATGATGCGAGCCTCCGAGCCGCCCGAGACGCTCCGGTCTATGCCGCCACCGAACGAGGAGTGCCGTTATGTCCATCGCGCCGACAGCGATCACCCCGTTTCGAATCGAGGTCCCGGACGAGCAGCTCGGTGAGCTGCGGCGCCGCATCGTCGCGACGCGCTGGCCGAGCAAGGAGCTCGTCGCCGATCGGTCGCAGGGGGTGCAACTGGCGACGATTCGGGCGCTCGCCGAGTACTGGGTGAACGATTACGACTGGCGCGCGTGCGAGGCGAAGCTGAACGCGCTGCCGCAGTTCAAGACCGAGATCGACGGGGTGGACGTCCACTTCATCCACGTGAAGTCGCGGCACGAGGAGGCGTTGCCGCTGATCATGACTCACGGCTGGCCCGGCTCGGTGATCGAGATGCTCGACACCGTCGGCCCGCTGACCGACCCGACCGAGCATGGCGGGCGCGCGGAGGACGCGTTCGACCTCGTGCTGCCGTCCGTGCCCGGTTACGGCTTCTCGGTCGAGCCGGCCGAGGTCGGCTGGGACCTGTTCCGGACCGCACGGGCGTGGGCCGAGCTGATGCGCCGTCTCGGCTATACCAGCTATGTCGCCCAGGGCGGCGACGTGGGCGCCGGCGTCACCGACGCGATGAGCCGCCTGGCGCCCGAGGGCCTGATCGGCGTCCACACGAACCTGCTCGTGCCGGCGCTGAACAACCCCGCGGCGCTACCGGCGGACACCGACCAGGAAAAGGCGGCGCTCGCCGCGATCAAGACGTTCTCGACGAGCGGCAACGGTTACTTCGTGGAACAGTCCACCAGGCCCCAGACCATCGGCTACGCGCTGCTGGACTCCCCCGTCGCACTCGCGGCGTGGATGGTGGACCACGACACGGACGCCTACTACAAGATCGCGGGCGCCTTCACCGACGACAAGCCGTCGGGCAACCTCACCCGCGACCACATCCTCGACAACGTCACGACCTACTGGCTGACCGGCACCGGCGCTTCGGCAGCGCGGTCGTACTGGGAGGCCTACGGGCCAGACGCGCCTGCTGCCGGCCAGAAGCCTCTGCCGGCGTCGTCGATCCCGTTCGGCTTCACGACGTTCCCGGGCGAGATCTGGCGGACGCCGCGCAGCTGGGTCGAGGCGTCGTACCCGAACGTCGTCTACTTCAACGAGGTCGACAAGGGTGGCCACTTCGCCGCGTGGGAGGAGCCCGAGCTCTTCAGCAAGGAGATGCGCGCGGCGTTCAAGTCGCTGCGCTGAAACGAGCCGACGTCAGCACCGAACTGAGGCCCGAGTACTGGGTCGCTCAGGTTTGGTCTGTCTTGCCGGCCAGTACTTTGGCGGCCGCCTCGACGTCGCTCTCCTCGACGAGTAGTTGTGCTCCTCCCGAGAGGGCGAACGGGAAGGCTCCGCCGGCGTCGTCGGCTGCTATCGACGCGTCGATGCCCGCTGAGGCGAGCAGTCCTTGAGCTATCTCTGCCTCTGTCCGCTTCGGGAAGGTCGCTACCGGGCGGCGCACCGTGCTAGCCGAAGGTGAACACGTAGGCCTCGATGCCGGGAGCGAGGAAGGTGATCTCGAACGTGCGGTCGGTGATCGATCCCGGCTGGCGAACGAGCTGATGGAGCCGCGCTTGGGCCACCATTCCGTGGCCTTCTTCGTCCACGTCGAGGCCGTGCGCATCGCCGGGAGGCTCGCCGTCGACGAGCACTCGGAACGGCACGGACGTTCCGCGCTCCCGTGGTCGCAGGACGAGATGCACGTCGCGGGCGTGGAAGCGGAACGCGATCCCTCCGCCGGCTCGGTTCATCAGCACGCTGGCCCCGCTCTCGATCGTCCAGTCCCCGGAGAGAGCCCAGTGGTTGAGCCTCAACGAGTCCGGCGCTGCGTACGTTCGAGACTCGGCGAACGCCACACCACCGGGCGAGGCGAAGTTCTGAGTTTGCTCGTAGCCGAGGTAAGTCTCGGGCGACGCCAGGTTCGTCCAGTCGGCTTGAGCCTCGACGCCATCGGCAGCGACGGAGACCAGAGCGTCGCCGACGCCCTCGGCCCCGGCGTCGCGCAGCAACCGCTGAATCACCCGCTCGCACTCTTCGTAGCGACCCTCGCCGAATTGGTGATGCCGGATTCGTCCGTGGGCGTCGGCGATGTATACGGCGGGCCAGTAGTGGTTGCTGAACGCGCGCCACACCCGGTAGTCGCTGTCGATCGCGACCGGATACCCGATCCTCATGTCCCTCACGGCTTCGCGGACGTTGTCGACGTCTTGCTCGAACGGGAACTCGGGTGTGTGCACGCCGACGGTGACGAACCCGCGATCGTGGTACTTCGCGGCCCACGCGCGAACGTAAGAGAGCGTGCGAAGCCAATTGATGCACGTGTACGTCCAGAAATCGACGAGCACGACCTTTCCCCCGAGGTCGGCCGCCGTGAGGGGAGGCGAGTTGAGCCACCCGGTCGCCCCGTCGAAACCCGGGAGGTGACCCTCCGAGGACATCGGAGCCGGTCCTCCGTGGCTGAACATGTCGCGCCAGCTCACGCCTCACCGGCCTTGGCTTCAGCCAGCCCCGGTAGCCGCCGGCGACAGTTGTGGACGGCGCTCGTCAGTTCGTGGCTCCCTGCTCACGGAGCCCTCGGAAGGCGGCTCGGATCTCCTCGGTGAAGAGCTGCGGCTGTTCCCAGGCGGCGAAGTGGCCGCCCTTGTCGAGCTCGTTGTAGTAGATGAGGTTGGGGTAGGCGCGCTCGGCCCAGCTGCGCGGTACGGGGATTAGCTCTACTGGGAACCTACTCACCGCCGCAGGGATCGAGACTTCGCCTCCGGCCTTGGTTTTGTGGGCGCTGTCCTCCCAGTACAGGCGGGCCGAGGACGCCGCTGTGTTCGTGAGCCAGTAAAGCGTGATGTCGTCGAGCATCTCGTCTTTCGTGAGCGCGCGCTCGGGTTCGCCGTCCGTGTCGGTCCATGCCGCGAACTTCTCGTAAAACCAAGCGGCCAAGCCGACCGGCGAGTCCGCGAGCGCGTAGCCGATCGTTTGCGGGCGCGTGCCCATCATCGCCCGAAAGCCCGAGCCGCCCGTGGCAAGGTTTCTAGCTCCTTCATAGGCGATCGTTTCCTCGGCCGAGAGGCCCGCCGGCGCCGGTTCACCTCTCTTGAGCGCGTTCGCGACCTCGGGAGGCACGGTCGGTTGGACGTTCGGCGTTGGTGGCCGTTCGATCGCGCCGAGCAACGTCGTGACGTGGATACCCAAGAGACCCGCCGGCGCGTGGCGGCCCATCACGTCCGTGACGACCGCACCCCAGTCGCCACCCTGGGAGACGTAGCGCTCGTAGCCCACTCGCCTCATCAGCTCTTCCCAAGCGCCGGCGATGCGTTCGGGATTCCAGCCTGTTGCCTGCGGCCTGGCTGAGAAGCCGAAACCGGGCATTGAGGGTACGACGAGATCGAACGCGTCCTCCGCGCGAGCTCCGTGGGACTCGGGATCGCTTAGCGGCCCGATCACCTTCATGAACTCGAGGAACGAGCCCGGCCAGCCGTGGGTCATGATCAGCGGCAGCGCGTCCTGATGCTGGGAGCGAACGTGAATGAAATGAATGTCCAGCCCGTCGATCTCGGTTATGAAGTTCGGCAGGGCGCTCAGTTTCGCCTCGCACGTGCGCCAGTCGTAGTCTGACCCCCAGTAGCGGACGAGCTCCCGCATCATCGAGAGCGGCACACCCTGCGAATCGTCGCTAACCGTCTCGCGCTCAGGCCACCTCGTCGCGTTCACGCGCCTGCGCAGCTCGGTGAGCTCCGCCTCCGGAAACCCGACCTCAAACGGACGAATAGCGGCGTTGTCGTCACCCTTCTGTTCTGCGACTTTTGTGGCAGACATCCGAACCTCCTAAGGTCGTGTCGCGCGGCAGGGCCCAGGTCCGCGGCTCCCCGTCCAGTACCTACGCACAATCCTCCCAACGAGCAGAACAGTCAAGACCTCCCAAGGCGGCCCGTGAAAGTGTCCGTGGGGCGTCGGCGTGCCCGAGGCGCATTCGACGAGGTAGGTCTCGTAGATCACACCTGCGGGCTGGCGGCCGCCGACGCTTACGAAGACGCCCTTGTTCAGCCAGCCGAGATCCGCCGCGGCGGTCTCGATCTGAGTCGAAGTACGGAAGGTGTACTCGCCCGCGTCGACGGCCTCGCCGCGCGCCAAACGGGCAAGCACCTCAGCGCTGCCGTGCCGCACTCCGCGGGACTGCACGTAGAGCAGGTCGCCGCGATCCGTCTCCAGCGTGTAGCGCAGGTCGGCAAGCGCGGTGCCGTCCGGCAGCACGATCCGCCAGTCGGCGCTGGCCCCGGGCAGCAGCCTCCCGCCCAGCTCGGGGCCGGTGAATGTTCCGCCGGTCAGGGCCACAACGCGCCGGCGCCCTTGCGCGGTGTCGCCGAGATCGAGCGGTTCTCCCAGGGCCGCCTCGAGGCGGTAGACCGGGTTCAGGCGCGGAGCGGGAAGCTCGAAGGCACGCGGCCAGCCATCCGCCGGGTCGTTCGGGTGGGGCTCCAGCGGCGTGACGCGTACGCGCATCCAGTCGGAGAGCGGAAGAGCGCCGAGCAGACCATCCAGCTGTGCCTGGCTATCGGCGCGGTACAAGCCCACCGCCTTGCTCTCGCCAGGCGCCACCGGCCGCTTCCAGATCCGGACCAGGTGGCCCTCCCGCGCCAGCCTGGCAGCGGCGGCCGCCTCGCCACGCCCCCGCTCCTCAACCTCGGAACGAGAAGCATCGTCAGGGATCTGGATGTCGAACTCGACCAGAAAGTCCACCCGCTTCTCCTCTCAAGACGTCGCAGCGCCGTTTATCGGAAGCACGGCTGATGTCGGTGCTCGCAATATCGTCGCGCGTTGTCCGGCCCGTCGCTCCTTGGACAGGGCAGTGGTGTCAGGCCCACGGCCCGCGCGTTTGGACCCGGTCGCTGGGGCCGCGATCCGGTGCTTGCATCTTCGCGCCGATCCGCGCCAAGCCGAGTGTCGCTGAGAGGGGTTCGAGCTGCGGCGATAGAGCGGCGCAGGTCAAGGCAGAGGTGTCTGAGGCCGCGCCGGGAGATCAGTGCGTCTGGGCGAGCGAACCTGGAGTCAGGAGGACGCGGACGCCATCGGGATCGCGAACGATCGCGATCGTGACGTCACCGTTCGGGGTCGCCTGCGTTACCCGGCGCGGAGGACCAGCGACGCCCAGCTCGGCGAGCCTCTTGAGAGTCGCCTCCACGTCAACAAAGTACGAGAGCATGAAGAACCCCGTCGTCGGGCCAGACGGCGATAACCCAGTCGGGACATCAGCGCCCACGAAGTAGTTCAGTTCCAACACGCCAGCCGTGATATCCGGCACGTTTGCGTCGCCAAGAAATACCGCGCGCAAGACTCGGCTGGGACCATCAAAGAGTCCCGGCCAATCGCCCTCAACCTCGCGATCCAGCAAGACGTCGAGGCCGAGGCCATCGCGGTAGAACCGCAAGCTGGCGTCGAGGTCCCGAACCACGACCACAGCGTGGTGAATCCCGCCTGGCACAGCAGGACGGTAACAACAAATCCTGAGGCTCCAGGTATCTCGATCGGGGCGAAGCAGGTGTCTCGGCCGGAGACCCGAGCGACCTGCATCTCGCCAATCTCGAGACGCTCGGCGCCGGCGGCCCTCTGCCGCGGATGCCGACGGGCTCGGAGTTGCGCTTTGCGATGAACTCGGGTGCCACGCCGGCGCCGACTCAGCGGTCACAAAGGTGCTTGCGGATCGCCTGACTTGTGACGCCCAGCTAGCACTCCGCCGCTGTCGCTCTCATAGTCCGAGCGGGCACCAGCCCACGCCCGCCAATCTCTTCCGCCATGGACGAGTTGGAAGAGCGCCGTCCCGACCGCTGGGGCCACCTGCTTCGTCAGGTGAAGGAGCAATGTCCGCCGACCGAGACGACGCTACCACTCTCCATCGAGAGGAGCCACGCCCTCAGAGCGACTGCTTGAGGAGTGATCCAGCCACGCGCGTCTGAGGCCGGTCCCGGTGCGTCGGTCTTCGTGAGACCAGCAGCCCGCGTCGTCGTCGCAGTCCGCCCGATGTTGCGTCGACGCGCCTGAGTGTTAGCGGTCGAGAAGCGCGCCGGTCGCGAGCACCGACCCCTCCCAGGGTGGCACGCCATCCGGGCGTGCCCTGCAGTCGGGGATCGGCCCCGCACCCAGCGAGGCCACAGACGTGAGGAGCGCCACATGGCCAGGACCGCAGCTGCCGACACACACGACCGGCCGGCGATCGATGCACTATCCAACGGCGGCGTACAACTCCACCACACGCGGCTCTCGCGCGTAGTCGTTCCTGAGTCGTTCTACGTCAGGCGTCTCACGCCACTGGGCCGACTGGGATGGACCGGCCCGATCCGGTCCCGGCGCCAAGCCGAGCGTGAGGCACAGGCATGGCGAGACGCCGGCTGGTTCGCCGATGTGCTCCCGAACACGCCCGACGTCCGAGCGCAGGTCCGTGCTTGGCAACGCCTGCGTGAGGAAGAGCGCCGTCGTCCCGGGTGGGACGCGGGGATCGCGTGATGCGCGTCCTGATCGCAGAAACCGAGCACCAGATCGCGCGCGAACGCGCCGAGCAGCTGTGCATGGACGGACACCAGGCCGCGGTGGCCCTCACCGCGCAAGCGGCCGGGCTGCGGCTGGCTGAGCTGCCCGACGTCCTCGTGCTGTGCGAGCTCGACAGCCCGGTGCAGACGATCACGCTGCTGCGGGCGCTACGCGCCGGCGAGATCCCGCGTAGCGACTCGCGCGTCCCCGTCCTCTTGGTCGGAGCCGACGGCGATGACGACGCTATCCGCTATTACCGGGCCGGGGCGGACATCACTCTGCCCGGGGCGAGCTCGCCGCTGCTCATCGCAGCCGCGCTGGACGCGCTTGGCCGACGTGCGACCGGTGGCCAGCGACCGCGCATCATGCGCGCCGGACGGCTCACGGTCGACTGCGATGCGCGCACGGCGCACGTGGCGGATCGGGTCGTGGAGCTGACCCGGCTTGAGTTCGATCTGCTGCAGACGCTGGCCGCGCAGCCGGGCAAGGCGTTCACCCGTGCCGAGCTCACCAAGGACGTGTGGGGATACGACCCGGCCGCCGCGCCCAACAGCCGCACGATCGACTCGACCGCTCACCGCCTGCGCAAGAAGCTCGATGAGGCCGGAGCGGAGGCGGCCTTCCACAGCGTCCGGGGGGTCGGCTGGCGCCTTGTCACATAGCTTCCCGGACCGAGCTGCCACGCCGCGTCACGCCGGCGTGACACCTTTGCATCAACTGCGCGTCAATCCCGGTTGAGCCGCCCAGGCTCGCCCGTGTAAGCGCGAGTATGGGCGTCGTGAGCGAAGTCCAGCCGATCATCCACCACGGAGCGCTGGTCGCGATCGTGATCGCCGACCAGGCGATCATCCCCGCGGCGGTGCCCGCCAGCGATCTACCGGTCGTCAAGGCCAAGTGCCTGTACGCCCTGGAGATCGCCGCCGGCGAGCGTCCGGGCCCGTACAGCGACGCCAGCGCGTCCGCCTACGCCCAGGCAATCGCCGCCGCGCGGAACTAAGACGCCGACCTCAGTGCGAGCCCCGGCGGTGGCGCGCGGTACGGGGAGCACGCTGCGATACCGCCGGGCACGGAGTCGACCCCTCCCCAGTGTCGCGCGCAAGCGCGCGTGGAGGTCGGGGATCGGCCCCGCACCCGGCGGGGCGACCAACCACAGGAGGGTCAGATGACCACACTCGTGAATGGCGGCCGGCAGCGGATCCCGTTGGACCGCATCGCGATCGGTGACAACGTCCGCGAACTCGACGCCGACCACGTCGACGCGCTCGCGGCCTCGATCAAGCTGCGTGGGCTGGTCGTGCCAGTGATCGTGCGAGCCGCCGGCGACGACTACGAGCTCGTCGCGGGCTATCACCGAGTTGCCGCGCACAAGAAGCTCGGCGAGGCCAACATCGACGCCGAGATCCGCGACGTCGACAGCGAGCACGCCGACCGGGCGATCGAGAACGTCGCCCGTAAGCAGCTCAACCCCTACGAGGAGGCCCAAGCCGTACGGGCGATGCTCGCCGATGGCCGGCTGACCGAGGACGGTGCCGCCCAGGCGCTCGGATGGTCGCGGGCGCGCGTCACCGCTCGGATCAAGCTGCTCGAGCTCCCCGAACGGGCGCAGCAGCTCGTCGGCGCCGGGGCGATTCCGCTCAGCGCGGTCGATCAGCTCCGCGCGATCGGCCAGGTCTCGCCCGAGCTGCTCGAGGCGGTCATCGACTTCCTCGCCGACGGCAACGAGTGGGCGGCCGAGCGCCTGACCCGCGAGCCCGGCTGGGTGCTGGACTCGGCGCTTCGCGAAGGCAATCGCAAGGTGTTCGCCGCGCACCTGAGCCAACTCGATTCCTACGAGATCGCCGAGCTGCGGCTGGGCAAGAAGATCGAGGCGCTGCTCGAGGAGGCGGCGACCCTGCACAAGAAGCTCGATCGGTACGCGTACGGAACGCCGGCGTTCCGGTTCAGCGACGAACAGATCGACCAGGCCCGCGCCGCGGGGGTGGTGATCGAATTCGAGCGCGGCGCGCCGGTGATCGTCGACCGCAGCCTCTATCGCGAGCTGGCCAAGGACGCCATCAGGACCGGAGTCGACCAGCTGCGCGAGAAGGCGGCCGCCGTCGAGGCCGAGCGCAAACAAGCGCGCCGACGGACCAACGACACGCCCGCCGACCCGCTCGACGAGGCCCAGCGCGAGGAGTCCCGCCAGCTGCGCGAGATCGCCGAGCGCGCCCACGGCGTCAACCTCGATCTCGGCGCCAGCCTGCTCAACGGCCTGGCCACGGTGGACCCGGCGTCGATGGACGTCGCCCGGTTCTTCGTCCTGTCCCTCCTCGGGATCGACTACGACGACTCGCCGTACACGCAGACCGGTGAGCGTGTCAGCCGGCTGGCGATGTCCGGGATCCGGCTGGTGATCGACGAGTTCCGCACAGACGTCACGAAGACGCTCAAGAGCGGGGAGCGCGGCCGGCTGCGGATCGACTACGGCGACCCGCACAAGCCCGGTGAAGCAGTCAAGTGGATGTGGAAGTTCATCGACGGCGCGAAGACCGCCGGCGAGCTGTACGGCCGCGCGCTCGTGGTGATCGCCGCCGAGCAGTACGCCTCGCGGCTGGTCGTGCCGACCAGCCAGCGCACCCACCCAACCCGGTGGGCATCGCACAAGGACCTCGCGGCCAAGGCGCTGCGGAAGCTGGCCGGACCGCACCTGCCGGCATCACTCAAGCAACTCGAGCAGGCGATCGCCCGCGCCCATCGCGAGTACGACACCGCTGTGCAACAGCACGCCGCCGGCCGCGCAGCGGAGCAGCGCTCCGAACAGACCGGAACGCCCGCCGAGGAACGCGTCGACGTCGGCGAGGAACCCGTCAACGATGACGAGGACGACGCCGTCGACGACGAGATCGAGCTCGCCCACGACGATTAGCGACCAGGCTGCGGCCGTCCGAGCGCACGTGCCCGGGCGGCCGCCGCAGGCGTTCCCCTGGGGCGGTTGCGGGTCGCGGACGCCTCGCCGAGGGCCCGCAGAATGCCGTATACCAGCCCCGATCTCGGATCTCGCCGGGAGACGGGCCGATGACCCTCCCCAGTTTCGCGCGCACGCGCGCGTGAGGGTCGCGATCGGCTCCGCACCCGGCGGAGCCCGCACCGAGAGGAGTCCGGCCATGCCCGGAACGACGAAGCATGAGCTGAGTGACGAGGAGCGCGCTGAGCGCCGCCGCGCCGACCGCGAATACGCCCGCCAAGCCGTCGAGGAGCTCCGAAGCTCGGAAGGCTGGCAGCGCTGGCTTGCCGCCCGGCGTCATTTCCACGCCTACAGCATCGGCAACCAACTGCTGATCGCGATGGCCCGCCCGACCGCGACCCGAGTCGCGGGGTTCCGCGCCTGGCTGAAGCTCGGGTACGTCGTGCAACGCGGCGAGCGCGCGATCAAGGTGTGGGCGCCGTGCCCGCCGAGCCGCAAGCAGCTCGAGCGCTGGCGGCAAGCCGGCGGCGATCCCCACCAGCGCCCGCGGACCTACTTCCGCCTGGTGCCGGTGTTCGCCCAGGACCAAGTCGCGCCGCTCCCGCCGCCGGCCGAGCCGGCGCCGCTAGAGCTTCCGATCCACGACATCGACGGCGACGAGCTCGCGCCGATCATCCCCAAGCTCGACGCGCTCGCGCACGAGCTTGGCTGCTCGGTCGAGGAAGAGCCGATGAGCGACGGCTGCCACGGCTACTACGAGCTCGACACCGGCCGAATCGCGATCGACGCCAGCCTGTCGGCCAACGGCAAGGTCAAGACGCGCTGCCACGAGCTCGCGCACGCGCTGATCCGCCGCGAGCGCCAAGACGGTGACCCGGAGCTTGACCGGGCCAGCGAGGAGCTCGTGGTCGAATCGGTCGCGTTCACGTGCGTCGGCGCGCTGGGGATCACGACCGACGGCTACTCGGTGCCCTACCTGGCGTCATGGGCCGAACAAGCGGACCTGGGCGTGCTCGAGCAGACCGCCGCGCTAATCGACCGGCTGGCCTCCCGGATCGAGGATGCCGTGCTCGAGGCACCCACCGAGCAGGCCGACGACGACTCATCGGACGTGCTGTAGGACCGACCCGTCCTCAGGGCGGGGGAGCGGGCCAGCCCCCCGAACGCCTGCCACGCCCGGCGCCTGCCGTCAAGCCGATGACAGCCCCACCGGCCTGCGGCCGGCGGTACGACGAGAGTCCGGATCATCGGCTTGACCGCCTGCACCGAGCGAGGCCTGGCGGGGGCATGCCCACCCCCCACCACCAGGAGGCCTCGATGACCAGCACCCCCAAGCTGGTCGACCGGCCCACCCGCCGGCAGCTCGCGTACCTGCGATCGCTCGCCACCCGGACCGGCCAGACATTCGCCTACCCGCGCACCCGCCGCGAAGCCAGCCGCGAGATCCAACGACTCGAACAGGCGCAGTCGAGCACGCGCGCCGAGCGCTCGATCGAGCGCAAGGACATCGCGGACGCGATCGCCCGCGGCCCCGAAGACGCCGCCGCCGTGCGGCCAGATGAGGTCGCCGGCTTCGGGTCTACCGCTACCTGGAAGGAGCGCTCATGACCACCCCGACGGTCACCGAGCTCGTCCGCAACGGCAACCGTGTCGGCAAACGCGTCGAACTCGCCCGCTACACCATTCCCGCCGGCGAACGCGTCCTTCACGGCCAGCGCATCAACGGCGTCGTCCGTGTCACCGACAACCCAGCCGGCGGCCGCGGCCGCGCCTACCTCGTCGAGCGCGAGCTCGAGCAAGACGGGAACGCCGCGCTGCAGGCGCTCGTCGCCGATTACGTCGAGCAAGCGGAGCGCCACGGCGAGATCCCCATGCACATTCCCCTCGGGCGCTACCTTGCGCACATCGAGGACTAAGCGATGAGCGCCCCGTACAACCCGAACATCGATCTGCAGGTCGGCCGCGGCCACGGTCTGCACCTGCAGATCAACCGCCAGCCCGTCCCGGACAGCTACGGCGCGATCGTGATGGCCGAGCTCGCTCACCTGTGCGAGTTCCCCGCCGTTCGGGTCGAGGTGCGCTACTCCTGTACCCGGCGACCGGAACCGGCCGCCATGGCCCGCATGATCGCGGACGAGCTCGCCCGCAACGAGATCTGGGACTGACGACCGCTAATCGCGGCTCGTCGGGCTGCCGCCTCGGCCCGCCGCCCGTGTCTGCCGGTGGTTCCGCCGGCGGAGCGCGATGCCAATGAAGCAGCCACGCCTCGAAGATGTGGGCGCGCGACTGGAGGTGTCCGACAGCGGTCGCATTGGGTGGAGGCCGCGGCATCCACGTGCTGCCTCGTTTCGTCACAGAGCGGCAGCGCCGGTCGGCGACCCGCCGGCCACGCGCGAATCAAGATCGCGAGCCCAAGGTTGACTTCTGCTCCGGCTCTAACCGGAAGCGGCGGGCGGCATCCAGCGGCCAGTTCGTCGCTGTTGCAGGTCATCCTGAGGAGCAGCCAGGTGAGCAACCGCGCGGTCTAGTGCAACCACAGGCTAAGCAGGTCGAACCTGTTCCTGACGTTCTGAGGGTCCGCGGCCGGCGCACGGGTCAATCACGAAGTGGCAAGGGATAGCCGGACGTCTGCTCAAGCTGCCTCAGCGATGCTCGTCGCCAACGGAAAGGTCGCCGTGCCTGTAGCGCAACCTACTGGCGTCAGGCCCGATCGATCGCTTCGCGGACTTCGGTCGCTGCAGTGCGCAGTTGCGTGATCACCTCGTCGGCCAACGTCAGCGACAGCGGAATGACCTCGTGATCAATCAGCTCACCGTCGTCGGTTGGCGGGGTCATGCCGTGACAGTCGTTCTTGGTCGGCCGGTAGGCGAGCCTCGTGTTCAGGTACGTCTGCGTGTACTGGCCTTGGTTGTGGACCAGGGCGTTCCGTAGCTGCTGCGCGTGCAAAACGTGATCCCAGCTCGGCAACTCGTGCAGCGCAATACAGCGCCAGCCGAGCTCTGACGTCCCGCCGTCGAACTAATGTTCGTCGGCGTGCACGCTGTCAACACGCTCTCACCCCTGGAGGCTCTGCTCGCCTCGCTTGAGCGTGATGGTCGTGGCTTTGAGCTGTTGTGCCGCTGGTTCTTGGAGAACGATCCGGAGTTCCGGGCAGAGTACGAGAAGGTGTGGCTGTGGGCGGAGTGGCCGGGGCGTTGGGGGCCTGACCGGGGGATTGATCTGGTCGCTAAGGCCTTCAGCGGGCGTGTTGATGCCGTGCAGGCGAAGAACTATGGTTTTGATCACACCGTTACGAAGCGCGACATCGATACGTTCCTCAGCGAGTCCAGCCGCGCCGGTATCGGTTCCCGTCTACTGATTGCCTCGACCGATAAGGTCGCTCGCTCTGCCCGTGAGGTAATGGGCGAGCAGGAGAAGTCGGTGAGAACGTGCCTGCTCTCGCGGCTGCGCGACAGCCCGGTGCAGTGGCCGGCAAGCCTGGCGGAGCTGGCACCGGCCCCGCTCCCGGCGGCAACGCCTCGCGATCATCAGCTGTTGGCGCTCGACGCGATCGAGCGGTGGGGTAGGACCGACGGCTCGCGCGCGCAGGTGATCATGGCGTGCGGGACGGGCAAGAGCCTGGTTGAGATATGGGCAGCTGAGCGCCTCGATGCGAAACGCGTGCTGGTGCTCGCCCCGACCATCCCCCTGATCCGCCAGCTTGCGCGCGAATGGCCGCGACACGCCAAGACACAACGGCGGCTGATTCGGATCTGCAGCGACAAGGCCGCCACTGACGCCGAGGACATGGTTCGCGGCGACGAGCTTTCGGGCGCCCGCACAACCGACCCTGAGGAGATCGCAGCCGCGTTGCGCGTCGGCGGGTCGCTGCTGGTCCTGTGCACGTATGACTCGTCACCGGCCCTGGCCGAGGCGATGGGCGCTGTCCCGGACTTCGTGTTTGATGTGGCGATCGCCGATGAGGCGCACCGTTGCGCCGGTCTTGAGGCGTCCCGACATAAGACAATCCTCGATCGCGACGCGATTCGCGCCACGCGCCGCCTGTTCTTCACTGCGACACCGACCGTGTACGGCACGCGCGACAAGAGCCGCGCAGTTAACAAGAACGTCAGGTTGGCGTCGATGGACGACCGTGCGCTGTTCGGGCCGGCGATCCATCACCTCTCTTTCGCGCAGGCGATCGACATGGGACTGTTGTGTCCCTACCACGTCGCGGTCATCCCGATCGACGACGACGAGGTGCACGACCTGATCAAGCGGCGGCGGATCGTGACTGCGGACGGCGACCACAACCTCGAGGCGGCCGAGCTGGCGACCCAGATCGCGTGCGCGCGTGCGATGCGCCGCTACGGCTGCCGGCGAATCGTGGCCTTTCACCCGACGATCGCGGACTCCAAGCGGTTCAGCGAGCACTTTCCGATCGCGGTGGACCTCCTCTCCGACCAGACTCGTCCCCAGCTGCCGATCTGGTCAGAGCACGTCGATGGTGCGGGGATGGCCCATGCCACCCGGATGAAGCTGCTCGCCCGGTTTCAGGGCGAGGACCCCGAGGAGCACCGGCTGCTGTCGAACGTGAGGTTGCTGACGGAGGGCGTCGACGTGCCCGGGATCGACGCGATCGCGTTCATCGACACCCGCCGTGGACAGGGGTCGATCATCCAGGCCGTCGGTCGCGCGGTCCGTCCCGCACCCGGCAAGACGGCCGGCACGATCGTGCTTCCGGTCGTGCTGCGCAAGGGCGAGTCCTTCGATGCCGCGCTGGCTCGCTCCGAGCATCGGCTGATCGTCGACATTCTTGGCGCTCTGCGGAGCCATGATCCCGAGATCGTCAAATCGCTGGACGCCCTGCGCTTCAACGAGGGACCGGAGGATCGACCCGCGGCGGGTCACGGACGGTTCATGATCGACGCGCCGCTGCAGGTCGGAGAGGAGTTCGCCGCTGCTGTGGACCTGGCGCTCGCCGGGGCGCTCGGCGTCGCGTCCCAGCGCCCGTCTCGGCGCCGCGCGCGCGACCTTGAGCCGCGGCTGTTGCCAGAGAGCCAGCCGCTCTCCGAGGAGGAGCTGCTCGCGGTTGCGCTCAACCAGCTCGCGGCGCTCGGCCGCTGGGAGCTGCTCACCGAGGTCCCGCCAGATGACGAGGGCGCGTTTCCGCTGCAGCCATGCTGGAGCGAGATCAAGCGTCGGTGGGCTGCGGGCACGCTCGGCGAATACGACCGTGCAACCATCGCTGAGTCGGTTTCCTGGCTGGCGCGAGATCTCGATGCGCATCCGCACCAACAGCAGCAGATGGCGAGCCTCACCGACGCGGACCTCCCCGAGCAGATCGCCGCGCAATGTAGATCCGGCGGCCGCTACGCCTACAAATTCCCGGAGTTCAGCGACTGGCGTGAGGAGGAGCTGGTCGACCCACTCGCGCGCATACAGCCGCTGATCACACATGCCGCGATGTCGCCCCGGCTACGGCTCCGCTACCTCCTGCTGGCTCTCCGGCGGCTCGCCGCCGCAGCCGCGGCAACTACCGAGGCAAGCGGTGCGCAGTGGTGGGAGCAGGGCTCATGGAGCCGGGCAGCGACCGACGGATTCGTGTACGCCCTCGAACTCGCGCACACCGCATCCGCACCGCTTGAGCAGCCTAGCGAGCCGTGGACAGCGCGCGATCGACCGGCCGCGCATCTGATCGGGCGCCGCGAGGCCGAGCCGATTACCCCGCTCGCTCGGCGCATGCGCATCTATCGGTTCCGCGGCGATGTCGAGGCCGTCATATCGCGCCGACTGGACGAGCTCGATCTCCCACCCAACGAGCGACTGGACGCGCTGGGTTGGGAGATCTTCCTGCTCGCTGGTGCCCGCGGCGGCACATGGATGGGTGCGGGGGGACTAGCGATGGGCGACAGCTACCGCGTGCGTATGAAAGTCCGCAACGACCTGCGCGAGCGATCGATCCGCGAGCTGGAGAAGTGACGGTCCTCGTGGACCCGAATATGAACATCGCGCTCCGCGTTGCTCGCGGCCTCGCGCAGCCGCCGCTCGCATTGCCAGCCGCGCTGATCGACGTCCGGACGCGGGCAGCGTTCATCGACGAGATTGACAAGCCGTTGCTGGTCGACTCAGACGGGATCGTGCGATGGGAGCAGTTCGGGGCGCAGCTGCTCGCGATCGCCCACGCGAGCGTCGACGTGATGGGCGAGGTTGATACTGAGCTGGGTCGCATTTCCATCGCCCTCGTACTGTGGTCGGGCTGCCTCATGGCGGCGAAGGCGATCGCCTTCGAGACACGCTCCGGAGAGAACACCGCCGCCGGACGCGCGCAACAGTTCGCGACGATCGACGGGCTCGCGTCACAGGACGTGCTGTTCTGCGCTGGCGTCGAGGCCGCTCCTGCGTTCAAGACCCAGCGCGCGCAGCACTACAGCCTTGAGGGAGTTCCGCACGGCTCGCCGGTGCGTCGCCACGTCGAGCAAGCGCAAGACGGGAGTTGATGTGCGCTGGGACGACCTGCAACTACTGCGGCTGATCGACGAGTGCGAGAACAGCGGACAGACCGGACATCTCGCGAGCGGCTACAGCCTGATGCAGGCCGCGGCGGGTCAGCGGCCAATCGACCACAACCACGACCCCCGCGCCTTCGCGCGTGAACTGCTGCTCTCCTGCGACGCTGGCTATCTGGAGTGGAGAGGCCCATTTCTGCCGGGCGTCCGGCCGCTCGACCCGCTGGCGGACGCCCAGCAATGGCTGCAGCAGATCAACGACGTGCGCCTCACGCTCGACGGACGCGACCGCGCCCGGGGGCGAGAGATCTGCCGCCCGTTGCCAGACCCCGATGAGGACGACGACCGGCCGATCACTGGCATGACGCTCGAGGAAGTCGCTCGCGCGATTGGCGACACCTACACCGCGGCGCAGTTACCGCGCTACCTGCGCGAGTCCGGGATCCCGGAGCAGTTCATCCCGCCAGAGGCTGCCGGCAACAAGTGGGAGTACGTACTCGGCGTGTTCGAGACCCTGCACGACGACGGCTCGGCGGCCCGGCGGGCCTTACGGCAGTTCATCGGCGGTTGGCTCGAGGGCCGCCACCACACTCCGCCTCGCCCCGACGTTCGCAGGCGAACCGTCGCGCTGCTTGCAGCTCAGGGCTGGTATGTGCATGACGGCCGCCTGGTGATCGGCGAGCGAAGCCTAGACGCGGTAGGGACGCTGACCCCCCTCGGCCAGGACGCCAGGATCGCGGCGCTCCACGCAGAGGTACGCGAGGTCGCCGACCGCTACCTCGATAGCGGCCACGCCGAGGTCGCAATCTTCGAGGCGTTCAAGGCGATCAACAACCGAGTCAAGGCGATGACTGGTCTCGACCTCGACGGGTCTAAGTTGATGGCGGAGGCGTTCAAGGACTCCGAGCCGCTGCTCCGCCTAGCGGATCTCTCGTCGGACACCGGGAAGAATGTCCAGTCCGGATTTCGCTTCATGTTCATGGGCGCCGTCCGCGGGATCCGCAACCCCGACGCGCACGAGCGCTTCAAGGTCCTCGACGCCGAGGAGGCACTCGAGACCCTCGCGTTCGCAAGCATGCTCATGCGCCGCCTCGACAGCGCAAGAAAGCGACCCTGAGGGTGTCACCAGCGGACTCCGGGAGCGCCGCTACGCGGCACCACCGGCTCGCTGATCGACGGTGAACGTTCCCCCGGGCCGCGTCTCTAAATAGGTCTGCGCAGCACGCTGCGCGAACTCAGCCAGGGTGATCGCCGTATCGCGGAGCTCTTCCACCCAACTCGCGTCGTCATCAAGCGACGGCAGGAGTTGCACGCCAACCTCATCCGCAAACGCGAAGCGCGCATCACCGAACCGCACGCCGCTGTCGATGGTGCTCTCGATATCAGCCGCCGCGCCAAGCGCGTTGGCCATCTCTTCCTCACCATGTTCCGCGGCCGCCGGATGCATCTTGGGGTAGTGGTGGGTGACGTTGCGGTGGCCCTCGAGCCAATTGCCCAAATAGTGTGGCGAAGCGCCGTCCACCGCCCCGATCACCCGCTCACAGCCAGCACGTGCGTGGCATCCAGGCCATCAACAAAACTGGCCACCGCCGGAAACATCCGTCGCGCGTCGGTGATAAAGGTCGCAGCTTCGTGGACCAGAGCAGCTTGGCGACGAAAGAGCGAGATACGCCGGCCGATCCCCTCGCGCGAGTCGTCCTCATCGCTGACCATGTCGGTGATTAGCCGTAGCCAGTCGTTGCTGATCATGCCCAGGCCGGTGATGAAGCGAGCCACGGGGTCGTCAGCCGGGAACGCATCCCCGATCTTGAAGCGGATTACAGTCATGCGCCAAGGATGCCCCGAGTAAGACGGTACATGCGATCGCGCGGGCGAAAGCGGGGCATCGGCCCGCGGAGCGTGGCCGGTGTCTTCAGCGAGGATCAGCACGCCCATCAAGCATCCGCACTATTCCCGGCAGTGGGCAAAACGCCTGGGTGGGAGCGGCGACGCCGAAGTACAAGATGCGGTGGGGCTTTGCAGGCCGTCGAGTTGCGCCGGCGGGATGCCGCTGCCGCTGGCGCACGCGACTCCGACCATATGGAGCGAGCGACGCGGTGCCGGTTGTAGGGTGGGGCGCGCCATGAGCAGGTTCGTCGTGATCCGTGAATCGTCCGAGCAGGACGAGCGCGTCATAGAGGAGGCTGCGGTGCCAACGGAGGCTGAGCTACACCAGGTGCTGATGCGCCACCCGGAGCTCGTGCCAGCTATCGATCTTGGTCTTGGCCAGATGGTGACCGTCGGATTCGAGACCACCCTCTCCTCGGGCCGGGCTGACCTGGTGCTAATGGACGACAGCGGCCGGCTCTGTCTGGTCGAGGTCAAGAAGGAGGGCAACCCAGACACGCGGCTGGTCATCGCGCAGGTCATGGATTACGCCGCCGAGCTGTGGGGCATGACGCTCGAACAGTTCGAGCAGGCCGTGCTCCGCCGCCATCTCGGCCTGGGCGATACTCGGAGCTTGAACGAGTTCGTTGCCGACGCGTTCTTTAGCGAGACGGAAGACGCGGATGAATCGATCGACCGGATACTGGACGGCTTGAGCGAGACGCTTCGAAGCGGCGATTTCGCCCTCGTCGTGGCCGCACCTGTAATCCCTGAAGGCGTCCAGCGGGTGATCGAGTACCTGAATGCTCGGGGCCTCGCGATGTACGGCCTCGAGGTCAGCTACTTCAGAGGCGAGGTTGAGGCGTTCGTGCCGCGGATCGTCGTGCGGCCGACGGTGGGCGTACGGATCGCCGGGCGGGACAGTCATGCGGCAACGCGATCCGCCGTCGACGCAGACACCTATTTCGCCGAGCTACCTGATCGCGCCGCAGATGTCGTCCGGAGATTCCTAGAGGCCATACCCGGCGTTGGTGGAGACCTGCAGTGGAGGCACTACGGACCGCGGATCCGGGTTACAGGCGCATCAGGTCCGAAGGTGGTTGCAAGCATTCAGAACGACGGCGCATATCTCGTGACGGGGCCGTTGCAGGGAATTGATCCCCAGCCGGCGCAGCGGGCCCTTGCGCGGCTGCAGGAGATCGCCACTGCCAACGCGAAGCCAGGCGCCACCTTTCCTGGCATCAACATCCGCACGGGCGAGCCGAAGGACATCGAGTCGTTCTTCTCGGTCGCACTAGAGTTCGTCCGCGATCTGGTCCAGACGCACACGCGGCCGTCGCACCCGGGGTGACGCTCAACTCACTCCACGTGTCGGCCAAGAACCGTTCCAAAACTCCCGGACGGCTACGCCACGACACGGCCCCGGTTCTGGGACGTGTTTCGGGACACCTCCCGCCGCCCCATCCCCGCTGCCACGATAAGGGTCGATTCCGGGACGGTTCTGGCCGAAGGGCGTGGAACCCTCTCGAGCGATGCGGGCCGCGCGGAACCGGGTTAGGGGACCCTGTTCCTGCTCGCGGACCGTTCACCGAACACACACTCGGTGCATCGAGTCTTCCTTCTGGCGAATCTCAGGGCTTCGTGCACCGAACGGGTCGAGACTTGCGTTCGTTCGGTCCCGGTACTCGGCTGAAAGGAAGCTGGCGTTATTGCCCTCTGGGATGTCATCGCTGTGACCGTCTGTTCAGACCGATCCGTTTGCGTTCTGGTAGATTGCCGACGCGCGGCGTTTGGACGCGCAGTTCTTCGGTTAGGGCAGGCGGGCATGAGAGCAATGGCTGGTGTGGCTATCACGCGCATCCCGATAGTGGGGCGTATCGTCAGCAGCGGACTGGACGTCCGCGGCTCATGGAGCCTGCCTCGGCGTTTGGCGTTGGTGACAGCGACGCTCTCCGCTCTCGGGCTCGTGACCACTGGAGCCGAGGCGAAGTCAGGCCTCCAGGTGCCCTTGCGAGCTCTCAGTTCGGGCCGCACGACACTGGGGCAGATGTCGGGTTTTGGCGGCCGGTTGTCCGGAATCGCGAGTCGACCAAGCGATGGCACGTCGCTGGTCGTCTGGTCCCAGCGCACGCAGTACCAGGGATTCCTGGCTGTGATCATGGCTGAGCGGTTCGACGCGGGCGGGACGCCGATCGGAACTCCGTTTCGGCTGGACGCGCCGCAGGCGCCACCGCCTTCCGGATATCCGTACTCCGGTCCGTACGGACCGACTGTTGCCTACAGCCCTTCAACGGACTCGTGGATTGTCGCCTTCATCGAGACGTACAAGGGCAACTGCAAGACGTGCAGCACCTCTTCGCTCGTCGATGTGCAGGTCGATTCATCCGGCCGGGCTCTTTCCGGGCCCACCGTTGTCAACGAAGGTCTTCCAGCGGGGTACGGGAGTTTTCCGACCGTGGCATGTCGGACTAATGGCTGCTTGATTATCTGGCGTCCGGGTAACACCGGACGGCCAATGGCAATGCCGCTGAGTTCGAGTGGTGCTCCGTTGTCCCTCTCGCCAAGCCAGATCACGGCCGGATGCGCGGAGGACGAGCCCGTCGAGCCTGATGTCCAGCTCGTTCCGACGCGTAGCGGCTTTCTCGCTGCCTGGCTCACCTGCACGGGCTTGCTTCTCCAGCCTATGGACTCCACCGGCGCGTCCGCGGGACAGGCCATCAGGTTGGCCCGAGCACCTACTGAAAGACCGGGTTTCCCTCTCCCGATGACCGACGATCAGCTCTGCGCGTACAACGGCGGTCAGCGCGTGCTCGTGACGTGGCTGACTGGAGCAAACTATGCTGGGATGTCTGCGCTATCCGCCAAGCTCACCGGCGTACGCCGGCAGATCGTAAGCGGGACCGGGCGTCGGATCGGCAAGGACACACGCTCACAGGTATCTATTTCCGGCGCGACTTACGTTTCCGCAGCACGCGGCACCCGTTTTACCGTCGGTGATGCATGGCTATCTGGAGATCCGTACGCGAACCGGTGCGTCCTCATGACCGACGCGGAGACGCTTCCTCCGAGCGGCTTCGGTGAGTATCACTTCAAGGGCGTCGACGCTTATGCCTACAACTCGCATGGGCAGATCGTGCAGCGCTCACATGTTCTGCGGTTCAATCCAGGCGGATCAACGATTGGGGCATCAGTCCAATCCCACGTGGCCGTCTGGTGGAAGAACTCCGGGCTCCTACTTCAGGTGAGTGGGGGAACAAAGACGAACACCGCGTTCGCCTACCCGCTCCGCTAGGGCGAGACCCCCCTTGGACCGATGCATCGGCGTGCTGTAACTGCATTAGCCATCCAACAGGCCGGCCCCGGTAACCGACTCGGTCGCAGCCTATTGGCGTAAACCTAGTTGCGAAGCCGCAGCGCATCGACGCCCAATTCCCGAGGAGAAGTCTCGGAAGGCGACGGCCAACCTAAGCTGCCGCCTTGACCGGGGGCCCGCAGCTGGCAGCAAGCCTGCTCCGGCTCCACAACGGGCGTCTGCGCCTGCGCGACGAGAGCCTCGCAATGCGCGCGGAAAGCATGCAACGGAGCCACGGCCCGTTCGCAGCCCTTTGCACAAACCTTTCCTGCCCCGGGGGGTCTTACGCAGCGGAGAATACTAGGCATCTGCAGCGTCGGCAGGGGCAACGAGTGCGCGCTCAGCTTGCCCACCGACGTCGTTCAGCCACGAGGGGGGCTTACCGGGCCCGACCAGCGTCGCCCTGCGGATGGCTTCGACGGCGGTCGAGGCTTCGCTCCAGTCGGTCTTTCCCTTGCGACGCGCGAGCCAGAACCAAGTCCAAGACCGTCGTTGCTTTAGGCCTTGCATCTCCTGGCGAACCACCTCGACCGGACCCCGCGGCGTTGGCACGGTGATGATCTCGGACCGATTGCGAACTGCACCACCTCGAGCCATACCGACGACAGCGTAGTCGTCCGCGACGCCCGAGCCCGCTCCGATGGGCAGTCGCGGCGATCGGGTCCGATTGATCAACGTCGCGAGTCCTCGCTAGGGTTAGGGAACTGTATTTCCCTAACCCATTGAGGCTCGGAGACCGCCGAACGATAGGCGACTCAGGCCGGGAAACGGCCGGGGAAAGGTGACCTATTCGGCCGGGCTATGAGCGATTGCGAAGGACGCTTCCGCGTGCCAACACCCTCGCATGATGCCGGAAAAATCGCTCACGTCGCCCTCATCAGGTCCTGCAGGCCGCGTCCGGTGGTTGGGGGTGACCGCACCCTCACAACCAGTGGGAAGTAGTCGTGGTCGACGATGCGCACGATCGCGCCTCTAGCCTCATCACGGACATTCACGGCTCCTGCTGGCGCGCGACTCCTTCGCCTTTCCGATAGTCCGGCGTCCAGGCCGCAGGACACGAATGCGATCGTCGCGCCAGCCTGGCCGGCGTCATTGCATGCGTGGCGAACCAGCAGCCCGATGCCCTACGAAAGCAGCAACGCGGCTTCTGACGTCAACCTCGCGCCGTTCGGCTTGCGCATCATCCGGGCGATGCAGCCGTCCGCCGCACGCGGCGAGACAACTGAGTGCGTGGCATAGCACGGCCGACCAGTGTCGTGGCGGTCGAGGCCCCCGCTCGTGCCTAGGCACACGCCCGCCACCCCGAACAGGAAGTCCCCGATCCGCTCGTCGGCGGGCGAGGCGCCCTTCGGTGAGAGTCCCTTAGCTCGGGTGCCTGCGTCGGGTTGTATGACGCGCACAAATCTCGCGGCCGACAGCGCCGCGGGTCGTCGCGCCGACTACGGCTACCGCTCGGGCGCGGAAGAGACGCTCGACGTCGAGGTGGCAGTTGCGTCTCTCGCCCGCTCCGGAAATCACGGTCGCCCCAGCTCCGTGCCGGCGTTTTGACGGAGCAGCAGCGCGGGCGTTAGCAGCCCGCCGCAGTCGTGGCTAGCGCCCGCTCCAGGCGAGGTTGCGGATGGTCGCAAAGGCATCGTGGCGCGTCGGAGGGTCGGTAGGCAAGAGCGCTCGTCCGCGGCCCACTCACGTGAGCGTCGTCCCGGCTTGAGGGATAGCCGCCCGATGTCAGCCGGCGCCCGGGGTCTATCAAGCGGACGAGAGCGAAGCGTCGACGGCGCGATGAAGGCCGGCCATATCGCGGGTGGGGAAGATTTGACACGCCGCTGGAAGAAGCTTGTGGTTGTGGACGAGCTGCCACGTGCCGGCATCGGCAGTGACGATGTCGCATCGAGAGAGCCCGCTGGTGAGGTGGTCAATGTCATAGCCATCGCCTCGCTGGGCGACTCGTCTTGGCATCGTGGCCAGTCCGGCGCGCAGGAGAGCCGGATAGCGGAGCGCGGGCATGTCGTTCAATTCATCGGACTCGGCGAACCCCTGCGCTCGTGTGGACAGCTCGGTGAAGTTCTCGACGAGGGCCTCGGCGAACGCCTTCCGTTCGCCGACGGCAGTGAGCTTGCTGATGGGGCCGTAGTTGCCTACCTCGAGCGCCCGGGTTGCCGCTAGCCGCTTGCGCGCGAGCTCTGCCTCGAACCCAGGGTCTGCCAGCGGACCGAGGACCCAACGGACCATCGCGGCCATCTCCTCAGCGGCCTGCTCCTCAAAGCTGCGGCCCAACGCCCGAGCTTGGTCGTACGCAGGCTGCAGAGTTGTCTCCTTGGCCTTCTCGCGAGCGACTTCCTCTCTTCTCACGTCCATGGGGCCGCAGCGAGCGATGACGCGGATGCCGCCGGCGAAGAGCTCATCCCTCGGTGTCTGCGGGTCGGTGTCGAACGCCTCCTCGGCGATCGTGTAGAGCGGCTCCTGCCTGCAGAACCCGGCGGCCGCGGCGAACACCTCTCGCTGCCTGATTGTTTTCGGGTCGAGGAACTCGATGCCCATGGAGAGCTCCTCGTGCAGGTCGGAGATGGGCTGCCAGAGCTCCGGTAGGTCGAGCGTCTCATCCGTCGCTCCCAAGGACTGAGGGCAGACCAGCTAGCCGGCCTGCACCCCAGCCACCAATAGCTCGCGGGTGGCGGCGTGCGCATCGCCGAGCGCGAGCTCGGACAGCGTGGACTGGTCGAGCTGAACGAGGACGCGCGGCCCGGGAGAGCGGCGCAGCCGGTTGACGTCGAGCTCCATCGGACGAGTATGCGCTAGGGCGGCGCGATCGGGTCCGACAGCCCTACCCGGCAACGCGATCCCGTCGTCGCGGTTGCACTCGTGAGCCGCGGGAAGGGGTCCAAGTTGAAAGCGCTCGTCGGTGCCCAGTTGGCCGGCGGTGGGATTTGGCTGCTTACAGCGTGAGCGGAAGCCTCGAGGGCGATGTCGAGTAGCGTCTGAAGATATGCCCGAGCCCGCATTTCGTTTCGTCTGCCCGCCTTCGACCCTGGAGGGCGCGCCGGCGGGTTGGGCTCGCGAGATGCTCCGTGATGGCGAGATCGCGCTTCTGGGTGACAGGGGGCTCGCCGCTGTCGACCAGGTCGCTCACGAATTGGGACAGACGAGCATCCTGCTCGTCCGCAGCGAGGCCGATGCCGAACAACAGGATGCGACGGTGATCGCCCATGCCGGGTCGTTGCCGATTGTGTGGGTGGCGCGTGCGTTTAGCGAGAATGTGCGCCGTTGGGCCCGCGACCGGGGCCCGATGACCCTCCTCGTCGAGACCGACGGCCCCCTGCCCGTCGATGAGCGCAAGCGCATTGACCGGTTCCTCGCAATCCTGGGACGCCAGTCCGAGTAGGCATCGGTCGGTGTGCTCGCGCGGTCGTTGACAGCCGGGAGCTTCGAAGCATGGCCAGCGCGGTCACCAGTCGCTCGGGCGGGCGGCAGGTTCATGGCGATCGCGAGGCCTGACGCCGGCCCGGCGACCGAGTCTGACCGGTTGCGGCCGCGTACCGCTCGGAGCCGCACAACCCCTTCGAACTGAGGACGGTCGCGGCGGCGCGTTGCGTCGCGTGGCCGAAGTTGTCCGATACTGGCAGTGAGACCGCCGGCGGCGGCGCTGCTGCTCTGCTGCTTGCAGGATTCGATCGCCTGGCTAGCGCTGGGCGCATCGAGGTCCCCGTGGCGTGCTCGCGGTCGCTTTGCGCGCTTCCCGCGCGAGGCGGGAGGTCGGCGTCACGCCCGGGATGCTCGTGGCACACGCAGAGCAGGTCTTTCGTGACCGATCAGTCGCTTCGCAGCGGGACTGTCTGGGCGCTGCCGCTTCACCCTTCGGCAGTCGCGACTACCGCGTGGCCGCTTTGAAGGACCGTGAGGAACGTCGGCCGCCGGCTGGCGCGCTGATGCGTGTGGGCGGACGGACAAGTCCGTGAGCGACGCTGGCCGCATCCCTGGTGCCCACCGTGTCCGTGGCAGATTACGTCCTGACACGGAGCCCTCAGCTTGCGCCCGAGGCGACGGGCCGGTGCCGACGTGGCGATTAGGCCGTTGTGGGACGTAGCTCAAAGCGGCAGCGGGGGGCGTTGCCTTTTGCCTGAGGGGGTTGGCAATGGACCCGGCGATGTGTGCGCGTGGCAAACTCGAAGCGTCGTGTGATGAGCCTCGTCACCCGCCAGCGTCCTCGGGCAGACCGAGTACTTGCCCCCCGTCGACGTGGACGATGTTGCCAGTTGTCCAGGCTGTTTCCGGCGCGACGAGCAGCCACACCCAGGCAGCGACGTCGTCGACGTGGCCCATTCGTCCCAGTGGGATACGACGTGCGAGGTCTGCGTAGGTGGTGCCAAGGTCGTCGCTGTACGTCGCGTGGATCGGCGTATCGATGGGACCGGGCGCGATGCAGTTGACCCGGATGCGGTCGGCGGCGAGCTCATATGCCCAGGCGCGAGTCATGTATTCAAGCGCAGCCTTTGTCGAGCCGTAGAGCATGCTCCCCGGCTTTACGATTGACCCGACCGAGGAGCTGATGTTTACCACGGCCGCGTCATCAGATCGGCGCAGCGCCGGTAGCGCGGCGGCCAGGAGGAAAAACGGACCGGCGACGTTTACCGCGTAGTGCTGTTCAAAGGTCGCGCGGTCGAACGTATCGATCGGCCCGTTCGTGATTAGGGCCGCATTGTTAACCAGCACGTCGATGTGTCCAAACGTCTGCAGCGCGTTGTCAACGATCAGTGCCGGCGCGGCCGGATCGCCCACGTCAGCGGCGAGCGCTAGCGCCCGACCGCCGAGCTGTTCTCGTACCAACTCGAGCGGCTCGGGTCGTCGGCCGACGAGTGCGACGTCGAGCCCATGCCGAGAGAGCAGGCGGGCAGCAGCCGCCCCGAGGCCCGTTCCACCGCCGGTGACGATTGCGACACGGCTCATCGTTGCTCGTCGGTGTCGCTAGACCGTGTTCACACCCGTAGCGGATCGTGCGGCGCATCGGATAGAGCTCTGCGCCTTGGGAAGCTGCGGAGTTCGTGAGCCGCTCGGCTCATGCAGCTCCCTCCGGTCGTGCGCGGCAAACCGACTCGAGCATCGCTTTCGCGTTCTGAGCAGGTGCCTTGCCGTCATAGACGGCGCTTCCGGTGACAATCAGGTCGACACCGAGTGAGGCGACGCGCTCGACGTTTGCCTTGGTGACGCCGCCGTCGACGGCGATTACAGTCTCGCGCCCCTCGATCAGCGTTCGCGCCTCCCCGATGCGCGCCTCAGTCGAGGGTATGAACGATTGCCCAGCCCAGCCCGGGTTGACGCCGAGGATCAGGATGAGTTCGAGCTCGTCGAGCAGCGGTTGCACCGCCGTGACAGGCGTACCTGGGTTGAGCGCTACCCCGCGAACAACGCTCGTGCCGGCGAGGCTTTGTAGCACGCGGTCCGGATGACGGGTGGATTCGACGTGGAAGGTCAGGATGGCCGCACCGGCGTCGACATAGGCGGTCACCTTCTCCAGTGGCTCGTCGATCATGAGGTGCACGTCCTGTATGAACCGGTCGGGCAGCGCTTTCACGAGTGCTGGCCCGACGGTGGTTTGCGGACAGAAGACGCCGTCCATCACTTCGACGTGAACCGCCTCGATGCCAGCCTCATCAAGTGCCCTGAGCTCATCGCCGAGGCGCAGCAGATCGGCGGTCATCATGCCAACCCTGAGCGCCGGGCCATTGCCGATCAGCTCTCGCGCCGTCGTTTGCATCAGGCGGGCACCGCCGTGTTCGAGAGCTCCTGGAAAAGCTTGTACGCCTCGCGCGGCCGCGCACCTTCGTGGACGACCTCGATGACGGCCTGGATCATCGCGGCAGGCGACTCCGACTGGAAGATGTTCCGACCCATGTCAACTCCCGCGGCGCCTTGCTGGATGGCCCGGTAAGCCATCTCAAGAGCGTCGTACTCTGGCAGTTTCTTGCCGCCGGCCATCACGATCGGCACCGGGCAGCCTGCTGTCACCTGTTCAAAGCCCTGGTCGACGTAGTAGGTCTTGACGACCTGCGCGCCGAGCTCCGCGCAGATCCGCGTCGCGAGCCCGAGATACCGTGCATCGCGCGCCATCTCCTTGCCGACCGCGGTGACGCCGAGCACCGGGATGCCGTAGCGGTAGCCGTCGTCGATTTGCCGTGTCAGGTTCTCGATCGACTGCGTCTCGTACTCGCCTCCGACGAACACCTGCACGGCGAGGCAGTGCACGTTCATGCGTGCGGCGTCCTCGACGTCCACGGCTATACGCTCGTTCGAGAGTTCCTTGAGGATGCTCGGGCCGCCGGTGGCGCGCATAACGATGCCACCGTGGAAGGTCGCTGGTATCGTCGAACGCAACATTCCGCGAGTTACCATCAATGCGTCGGGGTATGGGAGCATCGGCACGATGCTCAGGTCGACACGCTCGAGCCCGGATGTGGGACCCTGAAAGTACCCGTGGTCGATCGCAAGCATGACAGTGCGGCCGGTGTCCGGTCGGAAGATGCGCGCCAGCCGGTTCGTCATGCCCCAGTCGTATGCACTGGATCCCTTCAGGAAGAACCCGCGATCGGGCGTCGAGATGCCCACGTGGAATTGCTTGTCCACTCTGTCGTCGACTTCGGGCATCGCCGTTCCTTTCGTGTTCTAGGCGCCGGGGGCCCGCCATAGGGGGCGCACGAGGCCGGCCTCTGAGATCTCGAGGCTTCGGGCGTAAAGCTCGAGCCAGCGGTCATACAGGTCGCGGTAAGCGGCGCTCGATTCGGGATCCGGCTCAAAGGTGCGCTCGAAATGCGCGACTCGTTCTGCCGTCTCGCCCGCATCCTCAAAGAGCCCGGCACCGACGCCCGCATAGATCGCAGCGCCGAGCGCGGTGGATTCCTTGATCTCGGGAATTCGGACGGGGACAGCGAGTGCGTCCGCGAGGATCTGCGGCCAGAGAGTGCCCTTCGCGGCACCGCCAGTGAGCACCGCCTCGCCTACGTCGATGCCGGCGACGTCCTTGACGATCGCGACGTGGCCGCGCGTGACGTAGGCGGCGCTCTCTTCGATTGCGCGGAAGCACTCGACGCGGCCCGCGCGCGCTGGATTGCCAACGTCGAAGCCGACGAAGGCCGGCGAGGCGTGAATCCAGCGGTTCGCGCGCATCAGGTTAGAAAAGATCCCGAAGACTCCGTTCGCGCCCGGCGGCACGGCGCGTGCTTTGCGCTCCATGACCGCGTAGACATCCTCGCCCGTTGCCTGCGCTTGTAGCGCCTCCAACTCGCAGAACGCGTCGCGGAACCAACGCATCACGATTCCGCAGTAGAAGCCGATTCCTTCCATCATCCAGCGTCCGGGCACCGTGTGGCAAAGGGTGCGCAGGCGAGCCTCGGGATCGATCAGTGGGTGGTCAAGCACGACGGTGGCCTGCCAGAAACTGCCCCCGACGACCGTCAACCGACCGGGCTGCGTCACGCCGATGCCGACCAGGCCCAACTGCGTATCGGCGCCGCCGACGACGACAGGCGTTCCCGGTTTGAGCCCGGTTGCGGTGGCAGCTTCCGCGGTGACGCCACCGACAACGGTGCCGCTCTCGACAATTGGCGGGAACACTGAGCGGTCGAGGCCACAGAGGTCCAGCACGCGATCAGACCAATCGCGAGCCGCGAGGTCGAACATCCCCGAGCTCGAACCCAGCGACGGGTCGGTCGCAAAGACGCCGGACAGCCTCGTCAGGATCCAGTCGCCGAGCATTCCGACATGCGCGATCGCGGCAAAGACCTCGGGTTGATGGCGGGCGATCCAGAGAAACCGCGCGGGTGCCGTAATCGCCACCCAGTCGCCAGCCTGCTCATAAATCTCTTGTGCGGCGCCGGAGCGAACGAGTTCGGCTGCTTCCTCGCTCGCGCGCGAGTCAACGTTCGGACAGGCCCAGATTTCTCGACCCTGAGCGTCGTGGAGGACCATGCCCTCGCGCATGCTCGTGGCGCTCACCGCCTTCACCGCGTCCCTCGAGGCGCCAGAACGGTCCAGCACGTCTCGCACGCATCCACAAATCAGGCGCCAGTTCGTGTCGGTATCGAATACTTGCGAGCCCGGCACTCCTGGGAGTGGAGCGTGCGCGTATTCGCGTTGGCACGACGCCACCTGCGCGCCGTCCGGCGCGAACAGGATCGCCCGGCAGCTACCGGTGCCCGCGTCGACGGCGAGGAGCAGTTCGTCATTCATTCAGCCGCTGCGCCCCCATTGAAGACATTCAGCGGAGGGCTGCCTGCCGCAAACCGAACGATTTCGGCGGCGATCATCTCCCCAGCCTGAAGCAGGGTCTCATGGGTCGCACCTCCTACATGAGGAGTTACCACCACGTTGTCATGGCGGAGCAGTCGATGTCGCCCATCATTCGCGGTCGGTCGCACGACGTCGAGGGCCGCCCCCCCAAGGTGCCCGGAGCTGAGCGCGGCATCGAGCGCATCTTCGTCGACGAGCGTATCTCGTGCCGTGTTGACTAGACAGGCTCCGCGCTTCATCGAGGCGAGCGCAGCGGCGTCGATCAGATTGGCGTTCTCGGGCGTGGCCCGCGCGTGCAACGAGACAAAGTCACTCTGCCCGAGCAGTTCACCGAACGCTTCAACCTGCAAGACGCCCGAGACGACAGGGAGGGTGACATACGGATCGTATACAAGGACGGACATGCCGAACGACGTGGCTCGGTGCGCGACTCGCCGACCAATCTCGCCGTAACCGACGATGCCGAGGACGTGCCGACGGAGGTCGCTCCCGATAAACCTGGCGCCCTCCCAGTTGTCGTGAACCCGATGTCCTTCCTCGAGGAATCGCTGGGCCCTCGGTAGTTGGCGGGCGATCATAACCAGGAAGGCCAGGGTGAGGTCGGCCACCGCCTCAGCGTTCTTGCCCGGCGTAGTGATCAGCGGAAGCCGGCGGGCGCTTACCGCATCCACGTCAACGTTTACGGGGCCGCCACGCGCACAGCAGACGAGGCGAAGTGTGTGTGAGGCGTCGAGCACCTGGTCGGTCACCGGGGCGCCTTGCACTACTAGCACGTCGATCCCTGCCATGTGTTCCACGAGCTCGGCGGGCGACCCCTGGTACTCGCGAACCTTGCGCTCAGACGGAGTCGACGGGTTGAACGCGCGTGTGGCGTCGATCTGCATGAGTTCAACGTCGTGCAACTGCGCGAGATCGGCGAATGCCTCGGAGAAATATCGCGGAGGCATATAGGTATCGCCGACGGCCAGGATTCTCAACGGAGGTTCTGGAGCACGCTCAGGGATAGATGCGGGCCGGCGTGAGGTCGACGGCGTGTCCCGTGCCGGATTCGAAGATCACCTTCAGTAGGGGCTCGGTATCGAGGTAGTAGAAGTGGATCGTCTCACCGATTCGGCCCTCCATCAGAACGCCAGCGCCCATCTCCTCGAACCTGTGCATGGTCTCGGCGGACTCGGTCGGAGTTGGTCTCATGACAGCGATGTGATGCAGTCCTTCACCGTGCGAGTCGAGCCACTCCTTGTAGATGCTTGGACCATCCGCAGGCTGCAGCAGTTCGACGACGAGCTCGCCGACATGGGTCTCAGCCCCGATCATCGTGAAATCGGTTGCCTGGCCGTGCAGGTAGGTGTCGTGAAGCGCTGGCGGTTTGTGCTCATACACGTTCCACGGGCCCCATCCGAGAGCGCGGTGGTAGCGCTCGAGCGCCCTGTCGATATCTTTGACGACAATCGCGATCTGGCTGATCGGGAGCGGTGCGGCCGGCGGTGTAACGCTCATGCCCTCTGCGGTCTGACCTGGTGACTGCAAGTGTCTAACCTCCTGAGTTGTCGATATCAGCGCCTCAGAGAATGGCGATTGGGTTGAACTGAGAGCCCGTGCCTCTGGGCAGGCGTAATGGCGCGGCGACCACCATGAACTCCCATCGCTGTTCCTGGGCGCACGCCGTTGCTATGTCCTCGAGATTAAGGCTGTCCGAGACAGCCATTCCCATCGCTGCGACTTGGAGCGGATGAATCGGATAGAGGATCCCATCGACGGTGCTGGGAACTGCCTCCCCGTCCCCGTCCGGCATAAACATGGCAATGTGGCGCTCGTGCATCCAGGGGATCGAGTCGACGTGCAAGCCAGCTTTGCCCTCGCCTTCGTAGGTGTTGTCCCATGGACCACGTTCGATACGGCGTCGGTGATGCCCGGTCCGGAAGAGAAACACGTCCCCCTCCGCGAGTCGGACGCCTTGCGCTCGTTCGGCCTCTTCCAGCTCGGCTCGGGTTACCGCCTCGCCAGGTTCGAGGAACGGCACATCTCTTAGCCGAGGGATGTCGAGTAGCACGCCCCGACTGACGATGCCGTGGGCATAGTCGTCCATTGCCAACTCCTCCGCACCGTGGCTAGTGACGGAGGACGCCGGCCGACCTCCGTAGAGCTGGTCGCCGTACGCGATGTGACAGAGGGCATCGACGTGGGTGTGGCAATCCCCGTGAAAGTCCATTCCGAGGAAGTCCGTCGCGAAGCGCAGCTTGCCGGAGCCGATGTCCCAGTCGTGAAGCTGGGTCATATGGTGGATCGCGGGGTGCGGGTTGTCCGGGCCGGCAGTCGTGTTGATAGGAATCGACATTGAGACGGAGCGTCCCGTGCCCACCAGCGACGCCGCACGTTGCACGTGTCCCGGCGTGATGTAGTTGAGCGTCCCCCGCACGTCGTCCGCGCCCCATCTGCCCCAGTTCTTCACGGACTCGAACAGCGCTTCGAACTCGAGTATCGAGAGTTTGCGGCGGTTCGCCGTCGTCATGTCGCCTCCGTCGGGTCCGGGGGAAGATCAGTCTGAGAGAGCGCGTCCGAGCCGGTCGGTGCAGGCAATCCAACCGACATCGCTCCGTCATTGACCAGGAGCTCGCCCGAGAGATACGACGCGTCGGCCGAGCACATCCAGAGAATCGAGCGTGCGATCTCCTCGGGTTCCGCGAACCGGCCCAGCGGAATCCGTTCGAGAAAGACCTTGGACTGAACAGGGTCGTTGATGACAAACTCTGCGAGACGGGTATTCATAATCCCAGGCGCGATCGCGTTCACACGGATGCCGTGCTGGGCGAGCTCGATTGCTGCCGTCCGCATGACGGCCACCTGCGCCGATTTGGAGGTGTTGTACGCCAGACCCCCGGCCTCGGGCTGAAACGCGTTGGTAGACGAGGTAATCGCGATCGCGCCACCGGTGCCTTGACGGACCATCACACGAGCCGCTTCTTGGGCGAGGTAAAAGGTGCCATTGAGGTTGACCTCGAGGGTCCGCCGCCACTGCTCGTCATCAAACTCGAGGAAGGGCAGAAACTCAGCGATACCCGCGACCTGGACGGCGATGTCGAGATGACCAAAGCGTTCGACCGCTACGCCCAGCGTTCGGACGACGTCGCTGCGCCGACTCACGTCCCCGACGACCGCTTCTACTCGCCGGTGCGTGCGTCGAATCGCGTCGGCAGTGTCGTTCAGGGGGTCGACGTCTCTGTCCATCAGCACGACGCCAGCGCCCTCAGCTGCGAACCCCTGTGCAACGGCCCGGCCTAGACCGTGAGCCGCCCCGGTGACAACAACACCCTTATCGCCGAAGCGGCCTGCTGGCGTGGTCATGGCAGCAGCCCTCCATGCCCTGGGCCGCGCGGAATCACGGGCCAGATGTCGACGACGCGGTCATCCTCGACAACATGGAAAGCGTCGTACCAGTTCACCGTGCCCGGGGCGTAGCCAGGGATCAACTCGACGACGCTGCCGAGCTCGAGGTCAACATCGGCGGTCGCGACGAAGATCCCGTGCTCTTCGTCAAAGCGCATGACCTCCAGATCGTGGCCCCGGACGGACGCGAGGTGCGGAGCGGCCATCGACTTGTTTCCCGCATCGACGATCACCCGATCGGAGCGACGACTGATCACCGTGCTCACAACGGTCAGGGCATGCTCGAAGTCGCTCACCATCGCTCCGTGGAAGTTGTCCATTACCACGTAGGACCCCGCCTGTATCTCGGTCACGCCCGCAGCGGCCGCCGTCCAGTCCCACGTTGCCGTTCCACCCGCCGACACGATCCCACACGGCAGTCCCGCAGCTCGGATCGACTCAGCGACGTCTAGGAGGAATCGCATTGCTGCCCTTTGGCGGTTGTGACGCAGCTCCCGCTCGGGTGTCAAGGAGCAGTGACCCTCGTACCCGGTGACGCCAAGTAGGCGCAGACCGTCAAGTTGCGAGATCCGGTGGGCGAGCGCGATTGCCTCCTCGACGGTGTCGACGCCAGCCCGGTCCATCCCGGTGTCGACCTCGATCAGCACGCCGAGCGTGCTCGCGGCGGCTCGAGCCGCCGCAGCCAACTCTGAACCGTTGCGCGCGTCATCGACAGCGACCATCACGTCCGCATCGTGTGCGAGCGTCGCGAGCGCTGCGAGCTTGTCCGGACCCGCGACGGTGTTCGCCACGAATACGCCATCAAGACCCGCCTGGACCATCACCATCGCCTCCCAGACGGTCGCAGTTGAAATGCCGATCGCTCCCGCCTCGACCTGCATCCGTGCGATCTCGGCGCTCTTGTGGACCTTGATGTGTGGTCGAAGATCGGCGCCGATTGCGCTGATGCGCTCGGCCATCTTGGTGATGTTGCGACGTGCGGCCGTGAGGTCGAGCACCAGCGCTGGCGTTACGAGGTCGTGTGGGTGGCGTCCGAGTTCCCAGCCGTACGCGCGCTGTACGCGATCGCGCGCTTCCTGGACGACTGGTCCGACCCCCAAGATCTCAGCCATCGACCTCCACCCCGATCACGATACGGCCCTCCGCCGGGCGTCGTTCACGGCGTTCGCTTAGCTCTCGAGGACAGGTCTGCGCCGAGTATGCCGGCGGCACCCATCGCGATCGTCGGACCGGGAACACGAGCGCGGGGCTCGCCGCCGCAACCCGCCGCTCGCCGGCCACAGATCGGAGACTGCGCTCGCGTTTGCTGCGGCTCTTCATCGGGTCAGATGCGACGAGGCGGCATGAGCGCACACCGGGATCACTATACATCGTCCTGTACGGACAGCAACCCGGTATGCATGCGACGCGTGTGCCCGGGCACGCGCCGCCGCGGCCAGGTGATACGGGGCAATCCGGGGACGCACTTGACACGGAGCAGGGAGACTGAGATGCTCCATCATCATCCTGTCCGTACTAATCCTTGGACGTTAGGGCAGCCTGTGCCTCCAGGCCCGATGCAGCTGCCGGCGACGCAGATCGACCGCCAGTCGCCGGTTCCCTATTACTTCCAGCTCTCTGAGCTCCTCGAAGCGGAGATCGTGAGTGGGCACTGGGAGCCGGGTGCTCGACTTCCGGCCGAGCCAGAGATCTCCAAGCAGCTCGGCCTGTCCCGGACGACGATCCGCCAGGCGCTGGGTCGACTGGAGCAGAGGGGATTCGTCCAGCGGCGAAAGGGACAGGGCACGTTCGTTGCAGAGTCGGAGCCCCGAACCTGGCTCTTGCAATCATCGGGTGGCTTCTTCGAGGAAGAGTTCGGGCGGATGGGGCGGCTCGTCAGATCCGACGTCCTGCGCTCGATCGTCAGGGGACCGTTGCCACCGTGGGCCACCTCAGCACTCGGACTCGCGGGACCCCAAGGCGGCACGCTCGAGCGCGTCCGAGCGGTCGATGGTTTGGTCGCGATGTATGTCGTCAACCACCTCCCACCGGGACTCGCCGAGCACGTACTCCCACTCGACGATCCGAACGAATCGCTCTACCAACGACTGAAGGACCGCGCGGAGACCGAAACCGCCGGCGGGCGGCGCATGCTCGAGGCCGTACGTGCTGAGGAGCGACTCGCGAAGCTTCTAGAGCTCCCCGTCGGCGCACCGTTGATCTTCGTCGAATCGGTGAGCTGGGACCGAAACCTCCGGCCCTTCGACTGCTATCAAGCATGGCTCCGTAGCGACCGAATGCGGATTGACGTCTCAGTCTCCTCGTCGCCGTTCGCGCCTCAGTTCGTAACACCTGACATCGCTGCCGGTGCCACATGAGGGGCGCCAGCGGCCACCGCCACGAAGTGACACCCGCATAGGAGGACTAATGCAGGAGACCGGAACTGCTTCGGCGCCACCAACCGCCAACGACGACACGGCGCCCGGGGAGGTGCTCGTCGCCGAGACGAAGCTCGCCAGCGGCGCCCTGCGCCTTCCGGAAGCGTTGATGCAGAGCATCACTGAAACCGCTCCAGCGTTTACCTTGTTCTTCTTTATACAGGGCACCGTGCTACTCGCGGTTGGCGCCACGCCTTTCGTGTTCCTGGTCGGCATTGTGATCATGGTGCTGTTGGCGGTCACGCTAGCCCAGATTGCGAGATATCTTCCGTCCGCCGGCGGGTTTTTTACATGGGTAAGCCGAGGACTTCATCCTCGAGTCGGCTGGTTCATCGCGTGGCTGTATGCCTTGTATACCCCGCTACTCCCCGGTCTCGTTCTTGGACTTGTCGGCTACATATCCGACCAGTTCTTCAAGGCCAACTACGGTTTTTCGCTTCCGTGGGAGTGGTGGGTCCTTGGCGGCGTAACCATTTGCGCGCTCATCTCGTATCGCGGTATCAAGCTCAGCGGGCGCCTCCTGCTAATTACTGGCTCGGTTGAAATAGTGATCCTGCTGGTTCTCGCGGTCTGGGGACTGGCGAGCCCAGGCAAGGGGGGGTTCAATCTCTCAGGGTTCAATCCAAGCACCGCCCCGACTGCGCACGGACTCTATCTCGCCGTGATTTTCGCGATCGTTGCGTACACGGGATGGGAGTCGGTTGCCTCACTGGGCGAGGAAACCGAAAACCCCAACCGCAACATCGGAATAGCTATGTGGGCCTCAGTCCTGGCTCTGGGGATAATGTTTTCGTTCTTTGCCTGGGGAGCGCTTGTCGGATGGGGAACATCGCAAGCGGCCTCGTTTGGGTCTGCTACGAACAATCCGTTGTTGGCTTTGGCACACCGCTACTGGCACGGTGCTGACATCATTCTGCTCGTCGCCTTGTGGAACTCTGGCTTCGCGGGAGCGCTCGCGATCTTCAACCAGAGCACCCGTATGTGGTTTGGAATGGCTGACGCGGGGGCGCTCCCCAAGCAGCTGAAGTATGTCCACCCGAGGTACAAGACCCCGGTTGGCACCATCCTGGCCGAGGTAGTCGTTGCCTTTATCGCTGCTTTCATACTCTACCAGGTACTCTACGGGCCGCTGACGGGTTTCGGCTTCTATGCGTTCGCGCTGGGCTTTGCGATTGTGGTGATCTACAGCGCGGCGGCTATTGCGACGGGAGCGTATTTCTGGCGCGAGCGACGGTCTGAGTTCAACCCGGTGCTACACCTCCTATTCCCGATACTGGTGACGGGTGCGTTAGTTTGGAGCGAGTACAAATCGGTGGTTCCACTTCCTCCGGCTCCTACTCGCTATGCGCTGTGGTTCTTTGTCGGCTGGGCAGTGATCGGATTGGTAATCCTGATCGCGATGCGCCTCGCGGGGAAGGAAAAATGGCTTCTGCATGCCGGCGAAGCCGCCGTACTTCGGCCCGAGTCTTCAGAGGAGCTCGCACACAGGCCGGCCATTTGATGGATGGGCGCGGGCACAGACGAGATCCTTACGAGCTGTGACTCGGATACGGCCAAGGACCCCTCCAGGAGGGGGAGCGTCCAGCCAGGAGCGACAAGAGCAATGAAGCTAGGGGTCAATCTCTACCTCTGGACTGACCGCATGCACGAGGGGCTCTTGCCCGTGCTGGAGTCCCTGAAGGAGATTGGTTACGACGGCGTCGAAGTACCGATATTCGATCTTGACGTTTCTGAATGGTCCCGCTGGGCCCGCCATCTGGATGATCTCGGCCTCGAGCGGACCGCTAACACGGTAATCGCGCCCGAGCACAATCCCGTGAGCCCGGATCCAGGGGTGCGGGCAGCTGCCTACAGGCACATGCAGGCCGTGATCGACTGCTGCGCCGCCGTCGGTGCGTCGGTCTTGTGTGGTCCCCATCAGGTTGCGCTTGGTGTCTTCACGGGAGCTGGTCCGACAGAATCCGAGTGGCAGCACAGCGTGGAGCACCTGCAGCGAGTGGCGCAATACGCCGAGGAGGCGGGGGTCTTCCTCGCGGAAGAAGTCGTCAACCGTTTCGAGCTCTATCACCTGAACACGATCGACCAGGCCATCCGGTTCGTCGATGAGGTTGGGCATCCTTGCTGTCGGATCCATCTCGATACCTTCCACTCGCACATCGAGGAGAAGGATCCGGCGGAGGCGATCCGGCGTGCGGGAGACCGGATCGCGCACGTCCATATCTCCGAGAACGATCGCGGAGTACCCGGCACTGGGAGTGTCGCCTGGGACGCGATCTTCGATGCGCTCTGGGGCGTCGGCTATGACGGCTGGCTAACGGTCGAGGCCTTCGGCAACTTCCTACCCAACCTCGCCGCCGCCACCCGGATTTGGCGCAAGCTCTTCGATAGCGAAGAGCAGTTGGCGCGGGACGCCTTTTCTTTCCTCAGGACGCGAGTGGTGCCCTGATGGGCTCTCATCCTGGCCGACCGGTGATTAGTGATTTATGTCCGGACAAGCAGTCATATCATGAGTCACGACCTCCGTACTATCGGGGCTAACCCCGCACTTGCTGTCCGGACAACCGTACGGTAGGATTCGGCAATCGACCTGTGTCAGTCAACGAGCCTTTAGGAGGCCGCCGCCAAATGTCCGCGAACCGCATCGGTAAGCCAGACGAGGTTCCCGCCGTCCGGTGTTACAGCACGGGCTTCAAATTTGACGAAAATCCCATCGCGGAGGGCGGCATCTGGCTCAATGGCAGGGACGACGGGATCGAATGGGCGAACATCCTCACCGCGGATGGGCTAGCCCATGGAGAATCGATTCCGATGGTTGTCGCGGAGCGCCGAGTCGAACAAGGCGACGACATCGACACGCCAGTGGGCGACTACAACGACCCCACCGCGATCCTGAAAGGCCCGTGGGGCAAGAACCAGCACGCCAAAGCCGTCGTTCGTAGCCGCAATCAAACCGGCGACCGTTATCACGAGGTTGAATTGCGCGTCCGCAGCACCCTCATTCCTCACCGGATTCCGGGATATGAAGTCTTCTTCAGGTGTCTAAAAACCGAGGAAGGGTATGCGGAGATCGTGCGGTGGGAAGGCCCCCTGGGAGGCTGGACGTCTCTGTGTCGGAAGAATGGCGCAGAGTTCGGTGTCGAGGACGGCGATGTGATCGAGGCGACCATCATCGGCAACGAAATCAAGGGATACATCAACGGTGTCGAAGTCACGTCCGCTAGAGATGACACTTACCCGACCGGTAATCCCGGAATTGGATTCAATTACGGGGCCGAGGACACCGCTCAGGACCACGGCTTGACCTATTACGAAGTGGAGACCTGGGATGACTGAGCGTGCGGAGCGGCGATCGCCAAGTCTCTTCGCGGCCCCTAAGAGCTGACGCCTGATGTCGACTCCGCGCGCAATTTCAGAGTCTTACTGGGCGGCGGAATGCCGCCGCGACATCGACGAAGTAGTGAACCACTACGAGCCTGATGGCACGTATGAGGGGCCAGACGGTCTAAGGCGTGGACATGCGGAAATCCGCAAGATGTACGAGGAGCATGCCCGAAACTATCCCGGTCTCGAGGTCGAGATCGTGCAGGAATTTCCGCGCGGCGATTCATCCGCGTTGGAATTCGACGCGGCGTTCGTGGACACGGCCGGCAAGCGCTACCGCGTTCGAGGAGTCAACGTCGTGCGCGTGCGCGACGGGAAGTTCGCGTCCGTGCGCTCATACGAGGACCCACCGGTCCCAAGCGATGAGTGACAGAGAATCGCGTTCGACAATCGGAGGAGAGGACATGTCCGCACTTCGTGTAATTCAGGCGGGTGCAGGGTTCTGGGGCACCGGCTGGGCGAAGGTTCTCAGCGACTCGCCCTGGGCACAGCTAGAAGCGCTCGTCGATTTAGACGACGAGGCCCTAAACCGCGTCGCAGATTCTGTTGCACTGCGGGCCGATCGCCGATTTTCGTCCATCACAGACGCGTTGGCGAGCTCTGACGCGGATGCGGTACTCGTTGTGGTTCCGCCGGAAGCACATGCGCCGGTAGCAATAGAGGCTCTTGAAGCCGGTCTTCACTGCCTCATCGAGAAGCCGCTCGCCCCCAGCTTCGAAGAAGCGACGAGGATCGTCGAGACGGCCGAACGAGTTGGTCGCGAGGTGATGGTCTCCCAGACGTTTCGGTTCCGCCGCGGCGCACGCACCGTGCAGCGCCTGCTGCAGGAGGGGGCTATCGGCACGATCGGCGCTATTCACGGTCGTCTGTTCAAAGAGATGCACGTTCCGGGCTTCCGCGAATTGATGGACGAGCCATTGATCGTGGATCAGACGGTTCATCACTTCGATTTCATTCGAGGTATTTTCGGTCTCGAGCCGGTTAGGGTCCGCGCCCATAGTTATAACCCGTCTTGGAGCTGGTTTCGTGGAAACGCGAACGCAATCGTCGACTTCGAGACTGACGACGGGACTTTCGTTTCCTACTCGGGCAGCTGGGTCTCCCGCGGGGGACCAGAAATCAACACGACGATCGATGGCTCTTGGGACATCCAGGGCGATATGGGAGCCATCCAATGGGACCACAACAGCGTCGTCCTCGTACCCCAAAACTTCGCTGACGTTGTATTTCGACCGGGAACGCTCGAGCGCTACGCACAGACACTCGAAGTTCCCCTTCTTCCTCTGGAGGAAGAAGAACGCTCAGGCGTACTGAGCGAGTTTGCCGCGGCGCTTCGAGAGGGCCGGCCAGCCGAGACGAGCGGACGGCAGAACCTGGGTAGCTTGGCCCTGGTACTCGGTGCGGTCGAAGCGACCAAGCGCGACAGTTGGCTTGACATCTCGGAGTTCATTAGAGCCTCGATCAATACTGAAGCAGTCGGCGAGAAGTAGGCGGAAGGCGGCGATGAGCGTCACGGTCGACCTGACCTCACGTGTCGCCTTGGTCACCGGCGCGAGCTCGGGAATCGGGGCACGAGTCGCGCAGTCGCTCGCAGAGGCAGGCGCGGCGGTCGCGATCGGGGGACGGAACGAGTCGCGGCTGAAGGAGGTCGTCGCTCAGGTTGAGAAGGCAGGAGCACAGTGTCTCCCCATCGCGGCTGACGTCGAAGACGAAGGCGCGGCCGCTGAAACTGTCAAGCGAACGGTGGAACGATTTGGGAGCCTCGACATACTCGTCTGCTGCGCGGGGCTCCTGGAGATCGGACTGATAGAGGCAACACCGCTTTCGTCGCTAGATCGGCAATGGCGCGTCAACGTTAGGGCGCCATTTGCCCTTTCGCAGGCGGCGATCCCGTACCTGCGGGCCGGGAGAGGGGCCATCGTGTATTTCATATCCCCCGCGGGGGAGATCGGACAGGCATACGCGGGGGCGTATGGGATGAGCAAAGCGGCGCTTGCGCAGTTGACCCGAACACTCGCGGTCGAGCTCGCCCCAGACGGGGTTCGCGTAAACGCGATCTCCCCGGGTTGGATCGAGACACCGATGAACGCTGAGATGCGACAGGACCCTATGGTCGTCGAGCTCGCTCTCGCGACAACGCCAGCCGGGCGGCTTGGAAGCCCGGAGGACATAGCGCCGGCAGTTCTGTTTCTAGTGTCGGACGCGGCCGACTACATCACAGGTGCCATTCTTCCTGTGAGCGGGGGATACCCGTCCCTTCCGTCGAGTCTGCTCGCCGCAGATCAGGCTGCTTCGAACCCACGTAGGGACGGCTGAGCCACTGTCTCCAGACTGGTCACGAATACGACCCGCCGGGCGGCGCCGGCCGATGCGGTAGCCAATGCCTGCCGCAAGCGTCCCGCAAACCTGTGGATCGAGACGCCCGACGGAGCCGGGGCCCCCCAGCGCACTGATCTCCCGCCGCGTGATCAAGGGGGCGTTAACGTCTGAGCACCCAGCTGCTGCCCGCAATAGCGGTCCTTAGCCCGCCAACCGAGAGAGATCAACAATCCACGAGTCACATCGGGCTTGCGCTGGATCACGCTGACGAGGTCGCGCACCCCAGAAAGCGCTTGGAATAGCGGCTGCGTCTCGAGTCGGCCACGTGCGAGAGCGGCCGTCTAAGCTCGGTGGGACGACGTCGCCAAGCATCCGCCACAAACGCAGCGGCCCACGTGCGAACCGCAGGGGCTACGATGGTCACCAGGGTGCCTCCGGCCCGGATCAGGCCTGCGGAACGCTTCTGGATGTCTCCGCCGATGACATCGAACACCAGGTCAACGCCGCCAACGTCTTCCAGGGCGTCGTTCTCAAGGTCGACGAACTCCATCGCGCCGAAGTCGAGCGCCTTCTGGCGGTCGGCGGCCCGGCCGGTGCCGATGACGTAAGCGCCAGCCTCACGCGCGAGTTGCGTCACCATCGTCCCGACTGCGCCGGCCACGCCATGCGACCCCGGGGCACCGTACGTTCGCAAAGCACATCTGCGCGTCAGCGCCCAAGCGGCACGGCCGCCCGAGGCGCGGCCCGCCGACGGCCTGGGTGGCGGACGAGGCCGCGGGAACGGCTGGGATGACGCTTGCGGAGCGGCCCGACCCGCCGGCAGCGATTAACGAGGTCGTCGTTGAGATTCATGCGTCGGGGTTCGTCCCGACTGAGCTGTCGTGGCCGTCGACCTGGACCGATTGCCGCGGCCGTGACCGAACCCCGTCGATCCCTGGGCACGAGCTGGCCGGAGTGGTCGCCGCTCTCGGCTACGGCACGACGGGGGTGTCGGTGGGACAGCGGGTGTTCGGCCTCGCGGACTGGTATCGCGACGGCACCCTGGCGGAGTATGTGGCGATCGAGGCGCGCAACGCTACCACCTCGTTCAGTTGGCGATCGGCGAAGCCACCGCCGCGCCGCTGGCCAACTCGTTCTTCGGCATGTGTTCCGATCAAGCCGTGCTGGAGCACGAGGACGACCGCAAGATCGCGCGCACCCTCAAGACAAACGTCTTCGACGAGATCAACCGGCGTAACGACATCGCCCATGGCGACTGGTGGCCCGGTGTCGTGGAAGGCTCGCCGGTCCTGCGCAACCCGACGCTGGTTCGCCTCAAGCCGGGGCGGGGGAACTTTCCGCTGCGGCGACCCTGGCGCGGCCTGGAAGAGGAGCTGCGTGAAACTGGCGGCGGTCCCGGCGCGCGAAGCGCCCACTCCTACGAGATCGCGGATCTCGATGCCTTTTCGGATTCAGTTTTGGAGCTCGCTGGGGTCACGGGCGAGTTCGGCACGATGTGCATGAAGCAGCGCGCGCCCGGCCAGAAGGTCGAGCTGCGCAGACGCTTTATGGTCTCCGACAAGCGCGTGGTCGTCCGCACCCCGGACGACACCGACACTAACGCGACGGACTGACCGTTCTTCGCGCCTAGCGTGAGGACCGCACCCGCGGCGCGAAGCGGCCGGCGGACGAAAGCGCTCTTCCACGGCCGCAGCCGAACGCAGAGATTGGGCGAACTCGTGTGCTCGAGCATCCCCTCGAACCCGGGGCTCGCGGCCCGGGAACCCAGTGGGGGCTAACACCTGGGTTCATCGCGAAGACCGCGTGCGCATGACATGAACCAGAGGTCGCGGCAGCACCGGCGTCGCCGATCACTCACCCCGGCCCCTGTCGCCTGGCGGGCTCGCAAGGAAGGAGAACGAGAGCCTCGCGTGCCTGTCGGCCGCTCCCACCCGTCACTGCATATCGGTGGCCCGGCGTTGGATCTCCGCTCGTACGTTTCGCCGAACGGCAGCTCGAGCAGCGCTCTCGGCGAGCTGGTAGCGCAGCGAACCAGCGCCGCCAGTAACAAGGAAGTCGTCGAACGCCCGAGTCTCATCCGCAAGCGCAACGGCCTGATCTTCACCGGTTTCCACGCGGCTCTTTGCCAGCGTCTCCAGCCAGTCCTCCATCAACTCAGCTTCGATGAGCACCGCTGCCGAGGCGGCGTCCGCCTTGCGCAGCTGCCGGTTGAGCGCCTCGATCGCGTTCGTCGTATAGATCACGCGGCGGACCTCGTCGGGGAACGCCAGGAATGGGATGACGTGCTCCCACGCGTTCAGCCAGGCCTGGGTGATGACGGGGAACCGGGCGCCCCACTTCTCGTCGAAGGCCTCGAGCTCGGCTTGGGCCTGGTCGGCGTCCTTGGCGGTGTAGATCGGCTTGAGATCCCGGGCGACCTGCTCGCGCTCGCGGCGGGGCACGTACTTGAGGCTGTTGCGGATCAGGTGGACGATGCACGTCTGGACGGTGGTTTTGGGGAAGATTGCCTCGATCGCCTCGGGGAACCCGGTCAGCCCGTCGACGCAGCAGATCAGGATGTCGGCGACGCCGCGGGTCTTCAGATCGGTCAGCACCTGCATCCAGAACTTCGCGCCTTCGGTCTCCTGGAACCACATGCCGAGCACGTCCCGGTCGCCGTCGAGCGTGACCCCGAGCGCCAGGTACAGCGCGCGGCGCTGGACCGTGCCGCCGTCGCGGATCTTCAGGACCATGCAGTCCAGGAACACGATCGGGTAGATGTCCTCCAGCGGCCGCTTGCCCCACTCGCGCACGTCGTCCATGACCGCGTCGGTCACGCGGCTGATCAGGTCGAGGCTGACGTCAACGCCGTAGATCTCCTGCAGGTGCGCGCGGATGTCACGGACCGATAGGCCGCGCGAGTACAAGGCCAGGATCTTGTCGTCGAACCCGACGAACCGCCGCTGGCGCTTGCGGACGATCTTCGGCTCAAAGCTGCCGTCCCGATCCCGGGGCGCGTCGATCGCCACCTTGCCGTGCTCGGTGATCAGCGTCTTTGGCGTCGTGCCGTTGCGCTGGTTGGCGGCGCCGCCGGGCGGCTCCTGATGCGGCTCGTAGCCGACGTGGTCGGTCAGCTCGACCTCCATCGCCCGCTCCACCAGCCGCTTGGTCAGCTCGGCGAGCAGCCCGCCGGGCCCCGCGATCTCCTCCTCCGTGCTCGCGCCGGCGAGCAGCTGGTCGATCACCTCGTCGCTGACAGCGTGGCGAGCTTGACTGCAACGCGTGCGAGATTGGCGATGAATCTCTGCTGTAGGAGGAGAACGCCGAGCTCGGATAAGGAGGCGATTCGATTCGCGAGGTGCAGATCCGAGGCCCGCACGGTGCCTATCTCGCTAAGAAAGCCTGCGTAGAAGCGATCGTCGTTCTGGATCAACTCTGGGAGTGGCATGAACCGGAGGAATCCCGTGACCCACTGCTCGAGCCCAATCGCGTCTCGAGCCCGCACCGGAACCGCCTGTAAGCGGGGCAGGAGGACACCGTGCCGGCCTCTCATCGAGCAAGGATGGGCCACGATCATCACAAGCTCGTGCTGTTCAAGGTCATGTAGCGCGACGCCCGTGAAGACGTCTCCTTGCATGATCGGTCGCCACGGCTCGATTGGCTGGCGCCGATCAAGATAGAGGTCCTCTACTGAGGTCGGTCGATCGAGCGCCAATGCCACAAGCAGTCCACCGATCCTTACTTCTCGACGATCATCGGTTGGCCATCGTCGGCTATTGCAAGCTCGAATCGGTCATCGGTGGCGTAGCGCGATCGCCAGTCACGATCGAAAGCATCAAGCATCTCTTCGGCTTTCAACCGGCCGCCGGCCCAGTCGAGAAGGATGTCTGCCCCACCAGCGGCATAGATGTCCGCTGCGGTCAGGCTAGTCCCGTCGGCCAACGGCACCTCCAGCCACGAGCATGGGTCCTCCAGCGGGCTCAACGCAGCCTTGATCAGATCAAGGAAGGCGACGACACCGGCAAGCCTCCTGCGATTTTCGCCTGTGATCGCGTCCCCGCGTCGCCATTTCCGCACGGCGGTACTACTAACGCCGACGAGGCGTGCGATCGTCGCCCACGAGAGCCCGCGGTCGCCCAGTTCAGACACGAGATCGTGTGGGTCGCGCAAGGCTACTGCGAGGATCCGTTGGTTCAGCTCCTGTTGGCGCGCTGCCTGGTGCCCGTCCGCAACTTCGGCGTGAAGATCGCTGGTCCGATCCCGTAGTGCCGACCAGTCATTAAGACGAGATCCAGCTGTCTGTGAGTCGTTGGGCAAGCGGTACGTGGACGCAACCTGGCCGCCTGTAGTTACCTCTAGATCAGTGCTCATCTGGACTCCCCCTCAGCACGTCATTTCGTAGTTTCTCGGTGATCGCAGCCTCAAATGCCACTCTGACCGGCGAATGCAGCTCGTCGCAAATTCGCAATACCTCATCCGCCACAAACTCCGGGAGTTCGTCCTCCGGTGCGGTCCAAAAGCTGTCAAGATCGATCAGGAAATACGGTCCGGACTCACTGCTCTTCGTCCGAAGTACGCCGTCCGGCGCGACCATCCAGCCACTGCCTGCGCCGTACCTCATCACGAGCCGCTGCCGCTCGGCCGGAGCGAACTCCACTAGGCCCTGTGTAGTGCTTGCGTCGGCAGCGCCGAGAAGGTCAATCGGCCCGAGCATTGTGGGCGCTACGTAGGGCGCCCAATCAGCCGGCCGGTCGACACCCGGAATTCGAATCTCATCGGTGTACCGGAGCCCGATGCGTTCCATCGCGGCTGCCTCCCCGGTCGCTTCCAGCGCACGCACCGCTAGACCAATCCACTCCGCGAACGACTCGTAGCGCGTGTAGTCAGTCGTCTGCACCAGCAGCGCGCGCGTGCCCACGGTCACTGCGCGCCGGCGCGTGCGATCGACCATCTGGAGCTGGTCGCCACTCGACTGGACAAGGGGCTGCGCTCCCGGCACGATCTGAACCTCGACGGGACCGGGCGCCGATTGGGAGATCGGAAAGGTGCCGCGCAGCGCCTCAAACAGTACGCGTCGCAGCTCTTGAGTCGCTAGCGTCGGCGAGGCCGGAAACCGGACCTCAAACGCCACAAAGCGGAGCGGGGCATTCGGATAGACCTCGCGATCGGGATCTAAAGACATGCGCAAGTCGTATCGGCAAAGGCTAAGCGAACCATAAGCGAACTATATGCGAACCAGATGACGACCGGGCGCGGCGCGAGGCTGGCCAGCGGCGCGCGTGTAGCAGACGGTTCGCACGAGCGCTTCCGTCGGCCGGCCGCCTCGCGTCGCGATCGTGTTGGCGACGTAACGGTCGTGCGGAGTGTTTTCCTGCTCGGGCAGGCGACGACCGGATCCGTCTCGTATCACGTACGAGCTGCGCGTCAAGATCAGCGACCGAGCTCAACAGCGTCGTCGTCGCCCTCGTCAACCAGGGTGCGAGCTCCGCAGGTGACGGCGTCCGGTGCTCGCTCGCCGATGTGTCCGCGCTCGAGGCGGGTACGCTGAGCGCGATGAGCTCAAGCAGCGCTGAACTGGTAGCCGAGGAGTTGCTGCGTGTTGAGGATCTTCCTCTCGGATCGGCTGGCAACCGCCGCGCAATCGTCCGTTGGAGCGACGCCAGCGAGAGCGTCGCTCTGACTTTCTACGCCGACGAAGGTCCTCTTCTGCGAAGGCGACCTGGTCGGCAAGACGCAGTCCCAGATCCGGTCGCTCGACTTCCGACGCGACCGAGACTGGCTCCTGTCGTAGCACGCAGCGGGTGCACCACTCGCGAGCGAACCGCGAAGCCGACGGACTCAAACTTGATCCCGCGCGGCACGCTCGCACAGTCCGGCGAGGCGCTGCCGGGCCTCCGTGAGCTGCACCTCGACCTCGCGACTCCCGCGTCGCTCAGCAGCGATCGCCTCGTACAGCTCGACCTTCAACTGCGCATGACGCAGCTCGGCGCTCTTGTAACTAACACCTTCCGGAACCGCGCGCTTGATCAGCGCATCCGATAGCTCGAGGACCTGGCCGATCCGTTCAGCGATCCACGTCCCTGCCATCGCCGCGAGCCCGCGGGTGACCGGTTCCGGCTCGTCGCGATCAGGCCCGCGACTGCGGTGGTGCTCGACCACCCAAGCGTCGAGGCGCTCTCGGACGCGATCGGGCTCTTCGACCGTAGACGGCGCCGGGCTGTATCCGAGGCCTCCGGTCTCTGGGTGGTGCGGGAACAACAGAGCCTCGCGGAACCGCCGCTCGGCCGAACCGAACCGCTCCTGTGCTGCCTCGGCCGACGTATCGAGAGCTTCGGCCACTGCGGCCCACGACGCCCCGCGGAGCCGGTCGGCGACGACCGCCGCCTCCAGTAGGGCATTCGCCTCAGACGCGATCGCGACCGCCTCGTCGGCGAGGAACGCGCCGCGCCCGTACTCGTCAGCGTAGGTGCCAGCCTCCGACACGAGTCGCTCGCTCAGCTCGCGCGCGCTGTCGGAGTACGCAAGGCGCGCGAGCATCGCCGGCGTGTACCTCATCCCGTTCGACTCCATGGGCGGATAATAGCGGTTTAGACTGGATAGGTCGCCACTATTCCTTGCCAGGTGACTGCTATCCGATACTATCCGTTCTACGGCGGCCTGGTGCAACACAACTGAGGACGCAATGGCATTGGACGGCTTCGATCAAGCGGAGGATCCGATCGCGGCGCTCGCCGACCAGATCGCAGACCGTATCGCGCTCCGTCTCGGGCCCCAGCTAAGCCGCCTCGCCGCACCGACCGACGGCTCCCCCGCGCCTGGGCTCTGGACTGCCCGCCGCGTCGCCTCGCACTACGGCGTCGGCGTCAGCTTCGTGTACCAGCACGCCGAGGAGCTCGGCTGCATCCGCCTCGGCGGCGGCAGCTGCGCCCGTCTCCGTTTCGACCCTCGCGTAGTCCACGCGCGATGGGCGCAAATTGGCGGCGCGCTGCCTGACGAGCGGCCGGGGCGTCGCCGATCACGACCTCGTCGAGAGCCCGCCAGGCACGAGCACGACGAGGACCTCCTCCTGGAGTTCGATCGCGAGCCTTGAGCGCCAGCGAACTTAGACTTGGCGAACGCGGCCCCGGCCGCAGATCCGCCAGCCGGGCCGACATCACAACTCAGGAGGTCCGGATGGAGAAGCGCGCGATAGGCGAGATCCGCGTGCACGAACGAAAAGACGGCCAGGTTACCTACAGCCTGCGCTTCAGAGCCAAGGGCAAGCGCGAAATCCTCACGCTCGGAACCGACACCGACGGGTGGACGTTCCTCAAGGCTGAGCGCAAGCTCGAGGACGTGCTCGCGCGAATCCGGGCCGGCGTATGGGAACCCCCCGCGCCGCCGGATCGAGACGCTGACCGGGCTCAGACCTTCCACGTGTTCGCCTCGCGCTGGTGGGCGGCGCGGAAGGGCGAGCTCCGGCCGCGCACTCGCGAGAACTACGAGTGGCGGCTGCGCAAGCATCTATTGCCGTTCTTCTGCGACTACGCGATCTCGGAGATCGACGTCGCGCTGGTCGAGCGCTACCGCGAGCACAAGGTCATCGAGCGCGAGCGGGTAGCCGAAGCGATCGCCGCCGGCAAGCCGCTGCGGGACAGCCGCGGACAACGTCGCGTGCCGCTGAGCAACGAGAGCATCAACAAGACGCTCGTCACGCTCACACAGGTCCTCGATAGTGCCATCGAGCGAGGGCTCCTGGATTCGAACCCGGCTCGCGGCAAGCGGCGCCGGCTCAAGGTAGTCAAACCAGTGCGACGGCAGCTCGAGGCCGACGACCTGAAGGAGCTGCTCGCCGTCGCCGGCGACATGGACCGGAACCTCTACCGGGGTCACCGGATCGGTCGGCGGCCGATGATCGCGGCGATGGCGAAGTCCGGGCTGCGCGTCACAGAGATGTGTCGTCTCCGGTGGCGCGACGTCGACGTGCACCACGAGCGCCTAGTGATCGACGAGGCAAAGACCGACGCGGGCAACCGCCACGTCGACCTGAGTCTTGACGTGATGGAAGAGCTCATGGCGTGGCGCGCCGAGCGGCAACCGGCCTCACCCGACGAGTACGTCTTCCCGACGGCGAGCGGCCGGCCGCGTGACAAGGAGAACATCTCCCGTCGCGTTCTCGGACCGACCGTAGCGCGTGTGAACGAGCTCCGGGCAGAGCGGGACCTCCCGCCGCTGCCGAAGGTGACGCCACACGCCCTGCGGCGCACGTACATCAGCCTCATGATCGAGGCAGGCGCTCCGTTGCCCTACGTCATGAGCCAGGTCGGGCACGCTGACTCGAGGACGACACTCGAGATATACGCCCAGGTGCAGAAGCGACTCAGCCGCAAGAAAGTGCACCGAGCGTTCGATGACCTGCTCGCGAGCGCAGGCAGCGCTGACGCGATCGAGGTTCCGACCGATCCCGGCGACAAGATGTCGCAGTTGACGAACGATCCGGGCCGCACCGCAGCACAGGCAGCCTCGTCGGGAGTCACCGCTGGTCCACGTGGTCCACGCTCTGGTCCACGCAAGTAACAAACACCCACCCGAGGATGACCCACAGCCAACTCAGCCACAAGAAAAGCCCCGCAAGAGCGAGGCTTTTCGGGATGGAGCCAACGGGATTCGAACCCGTGACCTCCTGCTTGCAAAGCAGGCGCTCTCCCAACTGAGCTATGGCCCCGAATCTGGAGCGAGTCTAGGGACTCAGCCGTCGAAGTCGAAGTCTCGCGGCGGACGCTGCTCGAACCAGAGGCGGTCGTGGTCGGGCGCATCCTGCAGGAACTCTGGAGTGCTCTCGAGCACGTCGTCGGCTTCCTCTTCCTCCTCGAGCTCGTATTCCTCGGTCTCCTGCTCGAGGTGTGGAGGGACGGCCGGCGGCGGAGGGTCAGCCGGATGAGGCGCAAGACCGGGCTCGGCTTCCGGCGCCGGAGACATGTCGGCGGGATGCGGAGGAGGAGCCGGTTCCGCCTCGGCGTCGAATGGCGCCGCCGCCGGCGACTCGGCCGGGTCGTGATGCTCGGCGGGTTCGTACGGGGGCAATTCGTTGTCCTTGAGCGCCGGCTCAAGCTCGTCAGCAGCGCCTTCGTGGAACGGCTCCCACTCCTCCACCGCGGCATGCGGGAGCCCTGCCTCATGATCGAGGGGCGCCTCTGCCAACGCCAAGTCGTCTCCGGCGGGTTCGGGCCCGCGCCGGACCGGTCCTAGCGCCTCGCGTTCGGCGCGTTCGATCTCTGTGGGGTCCGCGCCGCGGCGGCGCTTGAGGTCGAGGTGCTCGCGGATCGCGTCGTCGAGTAAACCCATCTGCTTAAGCCTACCCGGCCCCGGACGCGTCCGCCGCTCGAGCGCGGGCGCTGATCGTGCGATTCTTGCCGCTGCGCTTCGCCTCGTAGAGAGCCCCGTCGGCGTCGGCGATCAGCGCGGCCTTATCTCCGTCGGTGGAGGCGGCGACACCAAGGCTGGCCGTGATCCGGAGCGCGCCTTGCCCATTGGTACTGGCGACGCGGAGGCCCTCGACCGCGGTCCGGATACGTTCGGCGATCGCGTGAGCACCCTCGAGATCGGTGTGGGGCAGGATCAGCGACAACTCTTCGCCACCGTAGCGCGCTGGGGAGTCGGCGTCGCGGGAGTTTTCTTGCAACACGCGCGCTACATGCCGGAGCACCGCGTCGCCCTGTGGATGGCCATAGGTGTCGTTGACGGCCTTGAAGTCGTCTATGTCGAGCATGATCAGGCCAATCGGGTGGTGGTAGCGGCGGACCTGCTCGATCTCGGCGTTGAGGAGCTCCTGGAAACGCCCGTGATTTGCCAGGCCGGTGAGCTCGTCCGTGACGGCTTGCCGGCGCACCTGATGGTGCAGCTCGATGTTCTCGAGGGCAAGCGCCGCCTCCGTTCCGAGAGACCGCAGGACTTCGAGGTCGTCGTCGGTGAACGGCCGCCCACGTCGCGCGACCGTGATCACGCCGTGCGCACGCGCGTCAAGCTCGAGTGGCCCTAGAGTGACCGCCGCGACACTCACCGCGGCAGTGTGTGCTTCGGCTACCCCGCGGTCTTTCAGCGCGGTGCGCTCCGCATCACGCACGACATCCTCCAGGCCGGACAGCGAGCCCTCGCGGCAGGCCTCGACGAGCGGCTCCTGTTCGCTCGTGCGTACAGTGAGCCGGCCGCCGCTGGCTTGCACGGCGTCGACCGCGGTCTTCAGCGCGAGCTCGAGCAGCGCCGGGCGGTCGAGACTCGACGCGAACGTGTGGCCGATGCGACGGATCGCCTCCTGCAGCCGTACTCGTTCTCGTGATAGCTCGTCGAGCCGGTGGGACAGCTCGGCCGACATGCTGTTGAACTCGGCCGCGAGCGATGCGAACTCGTCGTGGCCCTCGACTCTGATGGGCGAGGAGAAGTCGCCGCTTCCGAGTCGGCGCGCCGCCTCGAGGAAGCCACTCAGCCGGCCCTGGAGGGCTCGCGACGCAAGTATCGAGAAACCGAACGCGAGCACGAGGAACGCGACGATCAGCACCGCCGCGACCGTCCGGCTGCCGCCCAGCGATGCCGACGTGGCGGATAGAGCCGAGAGCACGGTGACCTTCACCGGCGTGCCACCGAAGCCCGCGAACGTCTGGCCGACGGCGCGGTACCCGTTGCCATGAACGGTGACATTCCCGTTTGCCGGCAGCGAGGGGTCGCTCGGAAGTGCCCCGGTCGAGGCGAGAGTCCTATTTCCCTGCCGCACCACGACGGCGACTCCTGGCGCACTTAGTTCACGCGCGTACTGGGAGGCGGTCAGCTCGGAGACCGTCACGGTCATCGTGTGCCCGTTCGGGCCGTGTCTGAGGATCGCCGAACCCGGCGCGATCGCGCTCCGATCGCCAACGTCCGCAAGCGTCGTCGCCCTGTTGCTAAGCGTCGCCCGGGCCAGTCCCGCACGCGTCGCCAGTGTTGCGAACCGGACCGATAGCGACTTGCCGCTCAGGGAGCCCACGTCATGGGCGAGCGTCTCGGCATCGGCACGACCCGCCGCCGCTTCGCTCTGGTACACGTTGCCCGCTGTTGAGGCCAGAGCGGCGGCGCGTGCGTCCGCCTTGCCCTGCTGGCTGTCGTCGATCAGACGGAACATGAGAACCCCGATCGCCACCATCGGGACGACGACGATCACGACGAAGAAGATGGTGAGGCGCGCGCAAAAGCTCATCGAGATGCCCGTCCGCCGCTGAGGCTACCCGTGATTGGGGTTGATTTCGCTAGGTCCTGCAAGCTCCGGAACCCGCGCGTCGGCGGCAGCGCCTCGGCCGTCCGGGGCTACACTGTCCCGCAACCGCGCGGCATGTGCCGCCGCCCGGGGCTATAGCTCAGTTGGGAGAGCGCCTGGATCGCACCCAGGAGGTCGCCGGTTCGAGTCCGGCTAGCTCCATTGGTTGGAAGCTGCCGCAAGCGGGTGCATTTCAGAAGGCGGCTGACCGCCTTTCCACGCACTTGATCGGGCTTAGTCAAATTTGGTCAAGTTGCCGAGTTGATCGCGGCTCGCTCGTGCGCGGAAGGCCCGCGCGGTACTTGGCGGCCCTCGTCGAACATGTGTGCGTCGATGCTGAGCGTCGTGCTCGGGTTGGCGGTGTGTCGCGGGTATTGTCTTGGCGAAGGGGCTGGAAAGTCGCGAGCCCGCCCGGATTAGAGGCGCTACCGAGGAGGAGCGTCCGGTCGTTAGGACGGCCCATTTCTGCTCGGCATGCGAGCAAAGGGAGCCGAGGCGGATGTAGTGCCGCCAAGGCAGCGCAGAGCCGGTCCCCCCCTGCTGGTCCCGCAAATTTCCGCATCCGCGCCTCGCGGGCGCCGCTGACGGCGTTCGTCCATGTCATCCTCCTCTTTCGCGCGAAGAACGCAGGACCGGCCGGACAGCAAGATGTTCGTGCCGGAAGCAGAACAGGGCGCTCGCCACGGTCACGCCCCGCAAGTTCCATCGACGGATCACTGCCGGACCAGCCTTCGGGTCGCGCCGGCGTGCTGGCCGCGTCGCACCACAACGACCGCCGCCAATAGCAGCGCGACGTGGTTGCAGGTGTCGGCCCACAGGAGCTGTCCGCCGATCGAGTTGGCTCGCTGTTCCTTTTCGACAGACCAGCCGCGGCGTGCGGTCGCCGCGACCGCTCTCGTCCGCTGCGTCGGTTTACCGGCTTGCATCGGTGCTCGTGGGTGGCTTGAGCGCGAACCGTTCCAAGAGGCTCGTGTCGGAGACGGCGTCGGAGCGCTGCGCCTGCTGATCTGACCGGGGGTCGTGCGAGACGAGGCACGGGACGCTGCCAGAAGAATCCTGTCAGCGGTTGCGGCGGGGCGTATGATCGATACCACAGACCGGTGGGCCGTGACGGTTATCCGCCAGGGCGGAGGCCGGGCTGCTTATGCTTCGGCAAGTCGGGCACGGTATCGATGGGGTCGCGCCTCCCGGGCCAACGCGGAACGTTTTCCTACGAGGGAGAAAGGACCGCCATGGCCACCTTTCAGGTAGAGACCATCGTCACGGTGACAGTGGACCGCGGCGTACGCGGCGCGCTCAGGAACTGCCTTCGATCAGAGGCATATCGGCTGGAGCACTGCGATAGCGTGATCAGCGGCTCAGACGCGGAGGCTGCGCACGAGGCGCTGGCACATGCCACGCATTTAGTCGAGATGTTCGACCAGCTGGGATGGGCGGACAACGATCCGCGCGAGCGCTACGAGATCACTGTCGCCCTCGACTCATTCATCCCATGGCTGCGAGGGCACTGCAGGGATTTGGCGGAAAGCCTCGACCGCGAAACTATGGAGATGACCGGCATCACGCATGACGAGGTTCTCGACTGGCGCAGAGAGCTCGAGGCAATTGAGGCGTTCCTGGAACGTCTGGACTCCGCCAGCGCAGTGGACTTCACGTAGGAGCGACTCGAGCCCGGCCGTCGCGTTGCGAGCCCAGAGACGCTACGCGAACGCGGCACCGTCGATCTGGTCAACCTAGCTGGCGATCATCCCAGGCTGCCCGCCGATCAGGAACCTGACGGCAGGCAGCATCCGGCACGCCGGGCGGAACCGCATCCGTCTCGCTCGCGAGAGCATGATCGACCGACACAGCTCATCGCCGTCTCCTTCGATCATCTGCAGTTGGCCGTCGTGGACGTGAAACCACGTCCTGCCGGAATGCCATTGTGCTGCCGGTCCGCCGCGATGCGCCGCGACAACCTCGACCAGGTCGAAACGGCGTCGCGACATCGGCCGCGCTGGCCACGCACGAGACCTGGTACCGGGGCGCCACTGTGTACACCGCGGCTGCGCGGGCGGCAGCGGCCGGCGCGTGAGCAGCGGCGGAGCCAGTGGTGAACTTGATGGTTGAGTTCATGCGAATCTCTCTTTAGTGTTGGTAGTCGTCAACCGAGGAAGTGTTCAAGCCAGTCGAAGATCCGAGCTTCGCGGAGCGCCTGAGCGAGTGGCTCGCAGTGTCCGCCGGCGCCCTCGTGCGCGGTGACGGTCACTATCTCCTTTGGTCCGGGGAGGCGCTCGTAGAGCTGTCGGGACTGGCCCGGCCACAGCTGCTCTCCCTCGGACTCCTCATCAGCAACGGTGGGTCGATCCGCCGGACCTCGTCGCCGAGGTGGTATCCCGCGATGGTTACAAACAGCCGGAAAGTTGACCCGCCGTTGTCGCCGGGCGGTTCACCATGGACTAATCGTCTCTGTGCTGGCCCCCGCCAACAGCTCAGCGAGCTGTATCTCGCGGTCGAACGCCGACTGACGGCGGTCGTTCAGTTGCCGGCGCATGTCGGCGGGCGGCCGGTCGGTCCACGCAGTCGCGACATCGACGACCCCGGGATCGACGACCGCGGCGGCAAACCGATGCTCGAACACGAGCGCACGGGCGACCCAGTAGCCCCCAGGCCGATCCCGACGACGGCCACGCGGTGGAGATCGACATCGGGGCGGGCTAGAACCGCCTCGAGCACGGGGTCAGCACCGCCTTCCAGTCGGGGGCGTGGGACCCCGTTCGCCTCGGTGGCGCGATTCGGGAACGTTGGCGTCACCGTGTCAGGCAATGGCACGGTCGAGCAGTGGGCCTACGCCACCGTCGACGACCGGCTCGTCGAGGACAAGGATCACTCGGGTCAGTTCCCCTCGTCCGAGGTGCTCGGGCTGATGTTCAAGACGCCCACCGACGATCCCTACCAGAGGGGACCGCTGTTAGGTCCGCCGTCGTTCGCGTTCGACGCCTATGACAACGCCGGCACGCACACCGAGACGGTCACGCACGTCAACGACTCGGTGCAGAAGTTCGGGGGCGGGACGTGGTCGAAGAACCTCAAGTGCAAGACGGGCTGATGTTCGGTGCGGTTACGAGGGAGTGCCGTCGCCCCGGCCCGCGAGAGTGCGCCGTTCATGGAGATGGGGAGCACACCGCGAGCGAGTCCAGCCGGCCTTGGCGATGGCCAGATTCGAACTGCCGATCCCGTAGCTCGAATATCCTGACCAGATGAACCCTGACGACGGTCCAACTCTGATCGCCTTCGACGGATCGGCCGCGGCGCGTCAGGCGGTGGTGGCGACGGCCGCGTTGTTGAAGCCGCGCGCGACGATCGTGCTCACTGTCTGGGAGGCGGCGCTCGCCCACGCGGCGGTGGCCCAGCAGCCCGACGTGGCAATGACTCCTGTCGTCGACCCTTCGACTGTCCTCATGTTCGACGAAGCGTTACGCGGCCACGCCGAACGCGTGGCAAACGATGGAGCCGAGCTCGCGAGATCTCTGGGGTTGGGTGCTGAACCGCTCGCCATGGCCGACGTTCGCGACATCGCTCGGACGATCGTGGAGGTGGCTCGTGAACACAAGGCGGCAACGATCGTCGTCGGTTCTCGCGGCCTGAGCGGGCTCCGGGCAAGGTTCGAGGGCAGCACGTCCAAAGCTGTCGTGCAGCACGCCCCATGTCCCGTGGTCGTCGTCCATGATGCGGGCGAGGAGCAGCCAGGCTAGGGCGCTGATGGCAAGCCGCAAGGCCTGCCATCAGCCCCAACGAATCCCGGGCCAGGACCCAAAGAGGAACCGAGAGAGGTTCGGTGCCGTTTTGGCTAGGCCGTCGTGGCGCGTCTATTGCGAGGGGGTCACTCCGGGTGTGGCGTGGAGCTAGGCGTTGGCAGCGACCGCTTCGGCCTGGTTGCTGTGCTGACCCACACTCGGTACCTGCGGCCCGGAGCGCAGCCACGCGAGCAGATCGGCGTTGATCGTCTTGGCCTCCGTCGTCGGCATCCCGTGTGGGAAGCCGTGGTAAGTCTTGAGCGTCCCGTTTTGCACGAGCTTCGCGGACAGCGGCCCGGAGTCGGCGTAGGGGACGATCTGGTCGTCGTCGCCGTGCATTACTAGGACCGGCACGCTGATCTGCTTGAGGTCCTCGGTGAAGTCAGTCTGGGAGAACGCGACGATCCCGTCGTAGTGGGCCTTGGCACCACCCATCATGCCTTGGCGCCACCAGTTGTCGATGATCGCTTCCGAGGGCTTCGCGCCTGGCCGGTTGTAGCCGTAGAACGGCCCTGACGCCAGGTCACGGTAGAACACGGACCGGTGGTCAGCGACCTCGGCCTGGAAGCCGTCAAAGACGCTCTTGGGCAGGCCTCCCGGGTTGGCGTCGGTCTGCACCATCAGGGGCGGCACCGAACTGATCAGTACGGCCCTCGCGACGCGGCTCTCGCCGTGCCGGGCGATGTAGCGCACAACTTCGCCGCCGCCCGTGGAGTGCCCGACGTGGATGGCATCGTGGAGATCGAGATGGGCCGTCACCGCGGCCAGGTCGTCGGCGTAGTGGTCCATGTCGTGACCGTTGCTCGTCTGGGTGGAGCGACCGTGCCCCCGCCGGTCGTGGGCTACGACGCGGTAGCCATTCAGCAGGAAGAACATCATCTGCGTGTCCCAATCGTCGGCCGACAGAGGCCAGCCATGACTAAAGACGATCGGTTGGCCCGATCCCCAATCCTTGTAGAAGATCCCCGTCCCATCAGGGGTGGTGATCATGCCCATGCGGTCGCTCCTTTGGTTTAGTGATGACGCGAGAAACCCCGATGACAACGTTTAGTGCCTCGGCGACGGTCGGTCCTAGACCAACCGCTCGGGCCCGCGATAACCCTGGGTTAGACCTTTGTCGTCCACATCCGCCCGACGGGACGGGCCCATGCCCCGGAGGTCGGCCAGCGCCCCGACCGGCGGCGATCGGACGACTGGCGGCGATGCGACTCGGTCGGTCGGTTACGCCGTCAGCTTCGCCGTGGCGCCCTCGGGCAGCGCTTGGCTCAGCTGGTTGCGCGAGGTGATTCCCAGCTTGTTGAAGACCTTGCGCAGGTGGTAGGCGACCGTGTGCTGGCTGATGATGAGCCGCGAACCGATGTCGGCGTTCGAGAACCCATCGCGGGCGAGCTGGGCGATTTGCCGCTCCTAGGCGGTGAGATCGTCGCGTATCTCGACGGTGCGCTCGCGGGCCTTCTCGCCCGTCGCGAGTAGCTCCTCTCGTGCGCGCTCGCCAAACGCCTCCATGCCGATCGACGTGAACAGATCGTGAGCCGCGCGCAGCTGCACACGCGCATCGACGCGCCGACGCCGTGTACGTAGCCACTCCCCATACAGCAGATGAGCCCGAGCGATCTCCGGGCGAAGACGCGTCTCATTCAATCGGTCGATCGCTTCGCGATAAGAGGACTCCGCCGCCTCGCCCTCGCTAAGCAGCGCAGTTGAGCGCGCCGCCACGCCAATCGCCGAGTTTGTACCCGTGACACCGGCCATCTCTCCGGAACCCGACGTCGCCGGGCGGGCTGCTCAGCGCGAAGCTGATCGTCGCGGCGCTCGTCGTGCGCCTGACGGCCTCGTTCGGAGCCGGCGTGGCGTCAAGTGACGCCCGAAATGAGCCAGCACTGCGTCCACGTCGTGCGCGTTCCAAGCTTTCAGCCGCTCCGGACGAAATCGCGCGCCCGGAATAATCGACCGCATCGGAGTAGATGAACCGGCCCTGGAACCCAGCGGTATGAGCACGGTCACCCGTAGAGCGCTCACGGCGTGGCTATCGGATCACGGCTTTGCCGAACTCGGCGGCAAGGCTACGAGCCATCGGCGTTTTCGCCATGAATCCGGTGTCGTCATCACGGTTCCCGGTCACGGCAAGCAGAACCTCAGCCAGAAGCACGTCGGCATGATCGTGCGCCAGCTCGAGGCGGCGGGGTTCGACCGCGACACCGTGCGTCGTGAGCTCAACGCTCGGTAGCGGCGGGCGCAAGCGAACTGGACGCGACTGCGACTGGCCGACCCCACATGTTCGACCGTCATGCCTCAGGCGTCACCGAGCGACGCGACTGATTGGGGCCATGGTCGGGACCGGATCGGTGGTAAGGAATGTGAGGATGACGTCGTTGCACAGGTCGGGCTTTTCCACGAGCAGCCCGTGAGAGGTGCCGGGCACGACCATCAATTCGGCGTCCGGGATGCCGCGGTACGTCGCGATAGCGTGCTCGAGTTGGACCTCGTCATCATCGCCGATCATGACGAGCGTCCTCGCCTCGACCCGGCGTAAGTCATCCGTCGACAACGTTGGCTCTCCGAGGTGCATCTGGGCAAGCTTGCGCACGACCACCGGGTAGTGATCCGGCCCGTCGGGTGAAACCTCTGCGTAAAGCTGCGCCAGGAACTCCGGCGGTTCGTTGTTGGCATCGATGACCTGCGGATACCAGCCGCTCAAGTGAAACACGCCGCCGACCAGCACTAGGCGACCAATCAGGTCAGGCCGTCGCAGAGCGACGAGCAGGCCGACGATTGCGCCGTCGCTGCTCCCGACCACGTGCGCCCGCGGGCCGACGACGGTTTCCAAGAATGCGATCGTGTCCTGTGCCATCGCGTCGAACGTGATTGGACCGGCGACATCAGGCGTGTGTCCGTGCCCACGGCGCTCAGGTGTGTAAACGTGGAAGCGAGCGGCGAGCGGGCCGAGGTTCGGTCCGAACGCCCGGGCATCGACCCCGCCCCCGCCGGGATGAAGCAGAACGAGCGAATCGCCGTCGCCGCGCTCGTCATACCAGGTTCGGACACCCGCGAGGGACACGTAATCACTCATCTCAGCGTTCTCCAATCGAGTAGTTCTGTCCTCCGCGATACAGACCGGCCGACGCGGGACAACTAATCGCCGCCGGAGCTGTTCGCCGGCTACGAGGAGCCGGAGCGAACGTGCCTGCGCACCGGCTCCCGCCCGGGGGGCTGGGTTGGCCGCTCCAGCGAGGGCGGAGGTGGGATCGGGCAGTGCACGGGGCGCTCGCGGGTCACCGTGACCGGCTTCCCGTGGTGGTCGATCTCGAGGGAATCGCCCATCAGCAGCGTGTAGGTTGCCTCGGTCGGCTTGACCTCGACTTTCAGCTGCGTGGTCGTGCGACACCGGATGCCGAACGCCAGGCGAGTCAGCGCCTGTGGGAGGCGGGGCGCCAAGCTGAGCCGCCCGCCGCGGTCGCGTAGCCCTCCGAAGCCGGCTAGTGCCGTGATGCACGCGCCCGCGAGGGAGGCGATATGGACGCCGTCGCGCGTGTTGTGTTCGAGGTCGTCGAGGTCGAGAAGCGCCGCTTCGGCGAAGTAGTCGTAGGCCAGCTCGAGGTGACCGACCTCCGCAGCCACCACCGCCTGGATGCACGCCGACAGCGACGAGTCGCGGACGGTCAAGCGCTCGTAGTACACGAAATCTCGTGCCTTCTGAGCCTCGGTGAACATGTCGCTGGCGTAAAACAGCGCCATCACCAGGTCGGCCTGCTTGACCACCTGTTTGCGGTACAGGTCGAAGTATGGGTAGTGCAGCAGCAGCGGATAGTTCTCGGATGGGGTCTCGTCGAAGTTCCACACCTGGTGGTCAGTGAACCCCTCCGCCTGGGGGTGGATCTCGAGCGACTGGTCGTATGGGATGAATACCGCGTCGGCGGCGTCGCGCCAGCTCGCCGTCTCTTCCTGGTCGACGCCGAGCGCCTGCGCCAAGTCCGGATGGCGTTCGATCGCGGCAACGGCCGCGCTCAGGTTCTGCGCAGCCATGACGTTCGTGTAGACGTTGTTATCAGCGATCGCGCTGTACTCGTCCGGCCCGGTGACGCCATCGATCCGGAACCGGCCCGCGGCGTCGTGGTGACCCAGCGAGCGCCACAGCCGAGCGGTCTCGACCAGCAGTTCGACGCCCGCCTCGCGCTCGAACGTCTCGTCTTCGGTGATCCGCTGGTAGCGGTCCACCGCGCCCGCGATCGCGGCATTGATGTGGAACGCCGCGGTGCCAGCGGGCCAGTAGCCCGAGCACTCCTGACCTGCGATCGTGCGCCACGGAAACGCCGCCCCTTTCAGCCCGAGCGATCGCGCGCGCTCGCGCGCCAGATCGAGCGTTGAGTGGCGCCAGCGCAAGGCGTCGGACACGGCGCGCGGACGCGAGTACGTGAGTAGGGGCAAGACGAACGCCTCCGTGTCCCAGAACGTGTGGCCGTCGTAGCCCGGACCGGTCAGGCCCTTCGCCGGGATCGGACGCTGCTCGCCGCGCGCCCCGGCCTGAACGGTGTGGAACAGCGCGAACCGGACGGCCTGCTGGAGCTCTGCGTCCCCGTCGATCTCGATATCCGCCGCCGCCCAGAACCGGTCGAGGTAGATCCGCTGCTCGTCGAGGAGGCCCTTCCAGCCGGTGTGGACGGCGCCCTGCAGCGCCGCGCTCACCTGGTCACGTAGGGCCGGAACGGTCCGCGTCCCGGACCACCCATAGGCGACGAACTTTGTGACGCGCAGCGGCATGCCGGGACCGACCGTCGCGGTGATCGTGACACGCGCGAGGTCGGGGTCGATGGAGATCGTCGTCTCGATGTCGTCGAGACCGTCGATCCGGTGATCCATCGCCGCGCCGACCGTCAGGCCGCTGGCCTTCGTGGTGTGCAGCAGGAACGCCATCAACTCCTGCGCAGCGAACATGTCGGAGACCAGCGGAGAGGCGAGCGCCGCCGCCGCTCGCGGGTCCTTCTCGGTGACCGGCAGCGTCTCACTCGTTACCAGCTCGGACTGGACGACGACCTGCGCCGTGTCGTCGAGCGGCTCCACCTCGTAGAGGATCGCCACGATCGCGCGCTGTGTGAAGGAGACCATCCGGGTCGAGGACACGCGAACTTGCCGTCCCGTTGGGGACACCCACTCGGCCGTACGGCGCAGCACGCCGGCGCGGAGGTCCAGCACACGCTCGTGCTTGCCCAGCCTGCCGTAGCGAACATCGAACGGCTCATCCTCGACCAGCAGCCGGATGATCTTGCCGTCGGTCACGTTGACCACCGTCTGGCCGTCTTCGGGATCGCCGTATCCAGCCTCGGCGTAAGGCAGCGGGCGCGATTCGTAGAAGCCGGCGAGATAGGTACCGGGCAAACCGAATGGCTCGCCCTCGTCGAGGTTCCCGCGCATACCGAGGTGCCCGTTGGCCAGCGCGAACACCGACTCGGTCTGCGCCAAGCGATCGAGGTCGAGCGCGGTCTCCCGGACCGCCCACGGCTCGACCGTAAACGACGGGTGCTGAATCACCACGTGGGAGACTAGTCGCTGGCGAGTCCGGTTCTAGTCGGCGGCCTGCGCCGCCGCAGGTTCCACGGCAAGCAGGGTAGCGGCGCAGCTGCCCAAACGCTCAAGGACCGAGCCGCGCGGCCCGACGGTCACAGCGGCTACAGGGGCTCGCGGTCAGGTGGATCGCCCACATGCCTGGGCACGATGGGCGTATGCTCGGAGTGTGAGCACCCCTCCGGCAGATCACTCTCACCAGGAAGCCGCGCGGGTCTTGCGCCGTGCGGGGTACTCAGACGAGTTCATCCACGAGGTGCTGAGTCAACTCCCCGACCCGATCGACCTTCAGCGCGACCAGCAAATCCTTTCGCGCTACGGCATATCCCCAGAACGACTGATGGATCGCATGGGAGGCAGTCCCTAGGTGACAGACGGGGCGGCTGGGGCAGCTCGGCGGGAATAGATTGAAGCTAAAAGCTCCCGCGTACAGTCACGGTGACGAGACTCGGTGCGGGTCGGCCGGCGAGGACCGCGTCGATGTTGTCGAGCGCGAGCATCCCGACCGTGGTCTGCGTCTCGATCGTCTCCGCAGCCAGGTGCGGCATCAGAAAGGCGTTCTTCAGCGAAAGGTACCTGGGGTCGATCGCCGGCTCGTGCTCAAAGACGTCAAGGCCGACGGCTGCCAGCGTTCCCGCATCCAGCGCGGCGAGCAGGGCCTGATCGTCGATCAACTCGCCGCGGGCCGTGTTGATGACGATCGCGCCGCGCGGTAGCAGCGCAATCGTCTGGGCATTGAGGAAGTGATGGGTGTCGGGCGTCGCCGGAGCGTGCAGGCTCAGGAACTCGCTCACACCGAGCAGCGCGAGAGGGTTTTGATGGAAGACGGCGCCGTGCGCGTCATCGTCGGAGAGCGGGATGGGTTGGAGTAGTGGATCTGCATTCCCAGAGCACGCGCGCGATGCGCCACCGCCTGCCCGATTCGCCCCATTCCGAAGATCCCCAACACCTTCCCCGTCAGCTGCCGGCCCATGAGCGCGAGCGGCGCGGCGTGTGCCCACTCGCCGGCGCGGAGGAACTGTTGGGCGTCGTAGGCGTGACGGGACGCGCCGAGAAGCAGCAGGATGGTCGCGTCGGCTGTGGCGTCGGTTAGAACACCGGGCGTGTACGCGACGGGGATGTGCCTTCGAGCCGCCGCTGCAATGTCGATGTGGTCGTAGCCGACTGACCGTGTCGCGACGATCTTCACCGACGCGGCGACGCGGTCAAAGAAGCTGGCGTCGATCCGGTCGAACGGGGTCACAAGCAACCCAGAGGCGCCATCCGACAGCTCCACCAGCCCGCCAGAGGTGAGTGACTCAGGCCTCTCGGCCCACCTCACGACGAAGTCTCGGTTTACCCGCGCACCGACGTTCGGAGGCAGCGCCGCGAGCGGCGCTGGGCGGGTCACGACGAGTAGGGGCTTCGAATGGGTGCTCATTTCTCGCGCATTAGATCAACCGTATCGCCGCCACACAGTACGGCTGCGGTTTGGTTTCGCTCAGCGGGCCGTTGCATTGGGCTACTGTGGGGTGGGTGCCGACCGATCGGCTGAGCGCGGTGCTGGCGGCGATGGCGGAGATCGACGGGGATCGGCCGTCGGCTTTGGATCGGCTGTGCGGCGCCGCGGTGGGCTTGCTGTCGTTGCGGGGGGCGGGGATCTCGTTGATGGCCCACGGGCAGTTGCGCGGCACGGCGGGTGTTTCGGATCCGGGGGTGGGGGCGGTGCAGGAGTTGCAGCTTGAGTTGGGGGAGGGGCCATGCGTTGACGCGTGGGCGAGCATGGAGCCGGTGCTCGAGCCCGATCTCGCCAGCCCGCGGGTGGCGCGTTGGCCGGCGTTCGCGCCGGCTGGGGTTGCGGCGGGGGTGGTGGCGGTGTTCGCGTTTCCACTGGGCTTGGGTGCGATCCGGGTCGGCGTGCTGGTGCTCTATCGGGATCATGCCGGCGGATTGAGCGCCGAGGAGGTGGCCTACGGGCTGGTGCTGGCCGATCTGGCGACGTGGGTGATCTTGGGGCTGCAGGCACACGCGCCCGGGGAGGCGCTGCACGAGCTGTTGGCGCAGGAGCCGCCGCATTGGGCGGAGGTTCATCAGGCGACGGGGATGGTGGCGGTGCAGCTCGGCGTCTCATTGGACGAGGCGTTCGTACGCCTGCGCGCGCGCGCCTTTGGCGATGGTTGCTCGTCGCGTGAGATCGCTCGCGAGGTAGTGGCCAGGCGGCTGCGGCTGGAGGCTTTGGCATGAGCCGGCAACGGGGCAAGACGGTGGGTCATTATGGCGGGCAGCCTCGGGCGCGGCGGTGTGTGGCGAGATGACCAGGGAGCAGCGGATCGTTGAGACGTTTGTCGAGCTGGCCGACACGATGGTCGACGAGTTCAATGTGATCGAGTTCTTGCATCGTCTGGCGGAGCGGTGCGCGGAGTTGTTGGATTGCGCGGAGGCGGGGCTGTTGTTGGCCGATGCTGCGGGGTCGTTGCGGGTGATGGCGTCCTCGAGCGAGCGCTCTGAGGCGCTCGAGCTGTTGCAGTCCCAGCGAGATGAGGGCCCGTGCATCGAGTGCTATCTGCGGGGCGCGCTGGTCGTGAGTGAGGATCTCGGTGCGGATGGTGGACGTTGGCCGACGTTCGCCCCTGCCGCCGTGCAGCGGGCTTTCGGTCGGTGCAGGCGATTCCGATGCGGGTCCGCGGGGAGACGGTCGGGGCCATGAACCTGTTTCGCTCGGAGCCGGGGCGGATGGGCGAGGCCGATCTGTCGCTGGGTCAGGGGATGGCCGATATCGCCGCGATCGCGCTGTTGCAGGAGCGCACCGTGCGGGAGTCCCGTGGGGTGATCGCCGAGCTACAGGGCGCGCTGAACAGTCGAGTGGTGATCGAGCAGGCGAAGGGAATGCTCGCCGAATCGGCTCAGATCGATGTGGATGCGGCGTTCGTCTGGCTTCGCACCCACGCCCGTGAGCACAACCGCCGGCTCAGCGACGTCGCCCGGGACGTGATCGACGGCCGGCTCGACGCAGCCGCGTTGACCCAGCCGGGCCGGTAGATCGGCTCCCAGCCCGGCTGGTTTAGACACGGGCGTTCGGGCGCGGTAGCATTACTGGTGAGTCGTTGTCGGGCTCGCGTCGCTCCAGACCCCGGTGGCGTTTATCGGCCGCCGTTTTGTGACCGTTTGGAGCCACGTTTGCACGTTCCCCGAGGATCGCCTGGTCAACAGCCTTGACCGCCACCGAGCGGTACGCAGAGTCACGCTTTGTCGGTTTCTCGTCCGCCCGTCCGGAGCGGCCCGCCACCACATCTCTCTCTCCGGGCGGCGGGCCGCTCACCGAACCCAGGGCAAAGAGACCGGTTCCGCAGGCCGAGGGGACATGAGCGCGGGTCGCGAACCGGCCCTGGGTGGCACACCGATCGACTTCTCGATCGATGTCGGGCCGCGACGCGACACCGTGAAGATCATTCCCGCTGGCGAGCTCGACATCGCGACCGTCGGACAGCTCCAAAGCGAGCTCGGAGAGCTGATCGAAGCGGGCTTCGAGCGGGTCGTGATCGACCTGCGCTGCGTTGAGTTCATCGACTCGACCGCTCTGCATGCGCTGTTCACGGCACACGAGCGTGCCCAGGACGAGGACTGGCAGCTCGCGATCGTCCCCGGCCGATACGCCGTCCACCGAATCTTTGAGATCGCCGGCGCGGTCGAACAGCTGCCATTCACTTCCGGCACGAGTTTCGGCAGCAACTTCGACTTTCCGAAATGGCCCCCCGCGACCGTATGAGATCGAGTTCGCCAGCCCGACGCGGAGCCAGCCCCCGCCGATGCAACCGTGCACAGACACGCAAAGGCCCAGTAACGCCGACCTCGCCGGTCCAACAACCGCGCTGTCCAACGGCACGCACTCATGTCCCGACGAGGCAACCCACCCCTCCCCGAGGCACTGACGGACTAAACACCGACAAGACTCCTGTGGACCCGCCGACAAGGGCCGAACGACAACCCGCGATCAAGCAATGAGGACGGATCTCGTGGGACAAGGCAGGCTTGCCACCGCTGTTTCGAATGGGGGCCAACCGAGGCGCGAGCGCCAACTGAACGGAAATGGCCTGCCCGAAGCTGGTCGAACCCTCCCGTTACCTGAGCCGGCGGGAACTCCGACACTCGAGATCGCGAACGCGCTCGTCGGCGCATACAAGGAATTACTCGGGCGCGGGCCCACCAAGACCCGCGTACTGTTCGCTGGGGAGGACACGCTCCTCGTGGTGCTCGAGGACACCATGACCGCGCAAGACCGCAACCTCGCTGCCCTTGGCCAGGAGGCGCGGTTGCGCGAGAACCGGCTGTTCCTCACCACCGCCGCTGAACACCAGTTCCGATCGATCGTCGAGAGCGCGCTCGGGAGACGAACCCTCGCCTGCATCAGCGGCTTCCACATCCCCCGCGACGTCGCCATGGAAATCCTCACCTTAGAGCCCGAGCGCACCGACGGACGCGACGCCGTTCTAGCGTAACCTCACCGCGCGTCGCAGAGTCACATGCGCCGCAGGATGAGCATCGAGCGAGATTCGAGGGCGATGGAGTCACCGGCTGACCCCTGTGTCGGGATCGGTCAGGCGTCCGGGAAGGCCTCGACGACCGCGTCCAGGCGGTGGGCCTCGAGCTGCTCGAGCTGACCCTCGGCCCGCTGGTACAGCAGCACCAACTCCGTCTGCTGCAAGACAGGCAGCTGTGGCTGCAGCAGCTCCAACGCTCGCCAGAGCGCGAGCTTGCCGTGTACCCCGAGCGCGAGGCCCTCAAGCTCCACCACGCGGCTCATCGGGGAGTATCCCCGCAGGCGGCCGTTGAGCTTGAGGCGGCCGACCTTCTCCGCGCTCCACCCGGCCCAGACCTTCAACGGGTCGACGCGCACGTTCAAAGCGCTCATGATCTCGAGCAGCGACCGGCGGTCAGCGTCGATCTCCTTCGCCAGCCCGTCCAGGAACGGACCGTACGGAGAGGACCGGTTGCTGGCCGCGGCCCGCCGCGCCAGCGCGCGTCCGGCGGTCGCGCCGGCGAGATGATCGTTGAGATAGATCGCTAACAACATTGTGTTACCTGGCGTCCGTCTCCTAGCTCGATCATCGTCCCTCCTCCCTTACCCGCTCCGCAGCGATCGACCCAACGTGAGAGCGACTCGTACGACCGAACGCCAGAGGAGACAATCCTCGAGAGATCGGGACACGAGGAAGAAGAAGGCTGTCGCGACCGCGAGTGCACAGGCCCGGCGAGGCGATCGATCTATTTAGACGTGCTCGCGTTACTACCTACCGCGGCGAGTACGTCGACGGCTATAGCCAAATCCGCCGGTCAGCAACAGAATTACAACGATGTTTGCTCGCTGCGAGAGCCGCGATACCAGCGCGTCCCGAGCCTCGCGAGCGGCATCGGGCCGAGCTGGATCGTCAGCCATGTGACGACGAGAGGATCTGGCTGTGGAGGTCCAGCAGGCGCGTCACGTCGCCGGCGTCGACCCGGCCCATCCCGCATTCGGTGCAAATGCCCCAGTGGCGAGGGCCCGCGGAGTTGATCAGGGCGGCGTCGATCTGCTCGATCTGCTCGGCGGTCGTGCCGGGTGCCTGGTCATCGGGGTGGTAGGGAACGAGCGCGAAGTAAAGCTCGGTCTCGGGTCCGGTCCTCAGGCCGCCGAGGGGTTCGAAGTAGCCACCATCGTTGCGGCCTTGGGGCACGGTGAAGGAGACGAAGTTGAGCGTGCGCTGCGTGTCGGACGTGACGGCGTTGACGAGGTCGACCTGCGTCTGCAGCGACTCGGGCTGCTTGAAGTGCTGGTGGCCGTAGTCGCCGTAACAGAGGTGCATGCCGACCGGGACATCGGCGGGCACCTGCTCGAGGCAGCGCACCAGCCCGGGCGCGATCTGGTCGATCGGCACCTTTGGCCCCATCGCTCCCTCCAGCGCCCCGAACTCGACCGCGACGTCCCACTGGACGGCGATCCGCTCATGCGGGAGCCGCTCGAGTGCGGTGTCGAGATCGGCGAACAGCGCTTGCTCGTAGGAGGGCGCGACCTTAGGCAGGTCGTCGGGCGCGATCGTCCCGGCCATCGAGGCCAGCGGCGTCGGGTACTGCATCTGGAAGCGCACGTCGGCCGGGATCGTGCCCTCGTTCTGCAGCCGCTCGAAGGTCCCGAACGACTCGGTGTATTCATCGGCATAGCCGAGGTTGGGCCAGTTGATCATCTCGCCTGACGCGCCCTCGGTGAGGCGGAGTTGGGGCATATCCGGGGCATCGGGAGCCGTCTCGTACGCCTTCCCGACCGACACGGTCTCGAACTCCGGCATCTGCTCGAACTTCTGGGTCTGGAAGTTGATCCAGTAGTTGCGGTCTCCCGTCTCCCCGTCGGTCATCCGACGGACGCCGTTGGGGATCCGTGAGCTGATCTCCCGCATCACGGTCTCGCCGTCGGGCAGATTGACCGAGCCGTTGAAATGAACAGCTGTGGGTGGCATCGCAGTCCTCTCGTCTCCGTCGTTCTCCGCTCGACCCCGTCATATCACGGCCGGCACCCCAGGGCGAGCCGCCCGGTGCCAAAAGCCAGCCTTGCTCACCAGCCGTTGCGGTGCACGACCTCATCGAAGGGCCGGCGCTTCAAGCGGGTGCCGGGCCTGAGCGGTCGGTCCGCCGGATAGCCGAGATCCATGACGAACGCGACGAGCTTGTCCTGGGGAACTCCGAGCACCGACCTCGCCAGGTCTTGATCGCCGACGGCCGAATGGCCGCTCCCGATGCCCCGATCGGCAGCGGCGATCATCATCTGCATCGTCGCCTGCCCGATATCGAAGCGATTGCGCTCGCGGACGCGGGGCTCCTGCTCGTCGGGGATCACCATCGCGATCGCGGCAGCGGCGTTTGCGATGTGGCCGCCACCGCGCCACACGGTGGAGAGCTCGCGCAGCATCTCCCGGTCGGTGACGACGACGAAATCCCACGGCTGATTGTTCTGCGACGAAGGCGCGATCCGGCCCGCCTCGAGCACCCGATCGAGGTCCGGGTCGGGGATCGCTTGGTCCGCGAACTGGCGGACGTTGCGCCGAGCGGTGATGGCATCCCAGGTCTCCATCTACAGCCTCCTCACGGTGGCCAGCGATTTGCATGCGGTAGATCCAGCTCCTAGAGCCTACGGATCATCCGCGCACGACCCGCCGCGACGTGGCCGGCGTCGCGCAATTCCTCAAAGCCGGCACAGCTGATCCCTCTTCAGATGCAAAGCCGAACTGAATTAAGCTCACCTGTAGGACAAAGACGATAAACTGATACGAGTTCAGTTTGAGGACGCCCAAGGGAGGTTTACCAAATGTCGGATTCAGACTCGATCGTTGACCTCCTCGTGTTCGGGGGCGGGATGGCCGGGATGAGCGCGGCGGCGCGTGCGTGCAGCGAGGGGGCAAGCGTGATCCTCGTCGAAAAGGCGCCGGGGATCGGCGGATCCGCAATGTACGCCGGCTTCGTGTGGACCGCACCGTCGGTCGAGGTCATGCGCGAGGTCAACCCGGATGCGGATCAAGAGCTGTCGGCGCGGGTCGTCGAGCATTACGGCGAGGCGCTCGACTGGGTCAGGTCGCTCGATGTCCACGTCGCCGACCCGGTCAGGGTGCTCGGATACGGGAGGGGATCCCAGGCCGACATGGCGAACTACCTGCTGGCCTGCGATCGGCTCGTTCGTGAGCGCGGCGAGCTGCTCGTGGGGTGGTCGGCGGAGCGACTGTTGTTCGAGGACGGCGCCGTCGTCGGTGCGGAAATCCAGAACGCGTCCGGCGAGCGGCGCGAGATCCGGGCACGCTCGACGCTGCTGGCCACCGGTGGCTTCGGGGGCGATCCCGCGCTGCGCGCCGAGCACATCCACCCGCTGGCGGCCGACCTGCCCCTGCGAGCGAATACGCACAGCGTCGGAGACGGCCTCCGGCTCGGCCTTTCGGTGGGAGCCGGGTTCGGACCTCCGAATGCGGGCTTCTACGGCCACCTGATCCCGTCGAAGGTGGCCTACACCAACCCCTACGAGTTCACGGACCTCACCTTCTACCACTCAGAGCACGGCATTCTGCTCAACCTGGAGGGACGTCGGTTCTGCGACGAGACGATCGGCGATCACCTGAACACGCTGTACGTCCTCGAACAGCCGGAGGCGCGTGCCCTGCTCGTCTACGACCAGCGCGTCCACGATGAGTGGGAGATGGCGGAGTACGTAGAGGGCGTGGAGCCGCTCGACAAGTTCCAGCTCGCGTACCGCCGCGGCGCGCGGGCCGCCATCGCCGAGGAGATCGACGAGTTCGAGGCGCTGCCGGACGAATGGGGCTATCCGGGGCCGGCGTCTCGCGACACGCTGCTCGAGTTCAACCGGCAGTGCGAGGCCGGCGCTCCTACGCCGGGACGGAAGCTCGACGCGGTGCCACTCATCACGCCCCCGTACTACGTGATCGAGGTGATCCCCGCGATCACGTTCACGTTCGGCGGACTCAGAATCGATCCTCAGGCACGCGTGCTCGACGAATCGGGCGCGGTGATCCCGGGCCTGCTCGCCGCCGGCGCCGACGCCGGCGGCGTGTTCAACCGGGCCTACGCCGGGGGGCTCGCGTGCGCGCTGGTCTACGGGTTGCAGGCCGCCACGACGGCGACCGCTGAGCGCGCCGCCTCGGCGTAACCCAAAGGGTGCGGCGATGGCCGTAGACCCCATCAGCGTAGGCATCGTCCTGCGCGAGCAGGACCTCGGCGCTTGGTCAGGGCGGTTGCAGGAGCTCGCCGAGCACGCGGTCGCGGCCGGCATCGATCACCTAACCGTCGGCGACCACGTGAGCTTCGCCGACGGCCACGGCGCCGATGGCCTGATCCAATCCGCCGCGCTGCTGTCGGCGCACCCGAGCCTGTCGGTGCAGACCGGCGTCTACCTGCTCGCGCTGCGCCACCCCGCGATCGTGGCGCGTCAGCTCGCGACGATCGCGCTGCTCGCCCCCGGGAGGTTCACGTTCGGCGTCGGCGTCGGCGGAGACGACCCGCACGAGCTCGAGCTATGCGGGATCGATCCTCGTGAGCGCGGCGCTCGGACGACCGAGGCGCTGCGGTGCGTGCGCCTGTTCATGCAGGGCGAGGAGGTCGAGTTCCATGGCCGGTTCTTCGATCTGCAAGGCGCCATCCGCCCCGCGCCCGCGATCCGGATCCCGATCCTCGTCGGAGGCCGCTCCGACGCCGCGCTCGCGCGGACGGGAGAGCTGGCGGACGGTTGGCTGGCGCTATGGGTCTCGCCGCGACGGTTCGGCGAGGCGGTCGATCGGATCGATGCTGCCGCCGCCAATGCCGGACGCGGCGATGTCACCTGGGAACACGCCCTTCAGCTGTGGGTGGGCTTCAGCGCGTCGCGCGCGGAGGCCAAGCAACAGCTCTCAAGAATGATGGACGCCGCCTACGCGCTCCCGTTCGAGCGGTTCGAGCGGTACGTGCCGTTCGGCCCGCCCGAGGCCGTGGCCGAGGCCCTCGCGCCGTATCTCGCGGAGGGCTGCCGAAGCTTCAACTTCGTCCCCGAGGCGACGAGCCTGCCAGGCGCGATGGAGGCCGCAGCTGAAGTGAAGGCGCTTCTGTCTGCGGCCCGCGTGTAGTCGTCGAGGCGTAGCTCGCCGAGCGAGGATCTAGGGGCACGAGCCCGACGGGACATGCTTTCTCGCCCTAACGCAGTGCCAACCTTGACTTCCGGGCGATGCATGTTTAGGATCCCGACCTGAGTTCAATTCACCTCGAGGAGAGGGTGCTTCATGCGAGATGGCAGCCGCGCCGCGTCGGTGCGTGCATCAAATTGGTTTGACCTCGGCGAAGCGGCGTCGACCCGCCAAACGAAGGGGGGCGTGCCGTGGTGAGCGTCACCGAGAAGTCTCCGCAGCGCGAGCAGACTCCGCAGGGACCGAAGCGCCGCAAGTTCAACGCAGGCTTCGACCGTTTCAGCGGCCTCTACCTCTGGGCCCTGTTCATCGTCGTGTTCGGCCTCTGGGTGCCTTCCCAGTTCCTGACGACGTCGACGCTCCACAGCGTCGCCGCCCAGCAAGCGGTGACGGGGATGATCGGCCTCGCGGTCCTGATCCCACTCGCGGCCGGCTTGTACGACCTCTCCGTCGGAGCCACCGCGAACGTGTCCGGGATCCTCACGATCGTCCTGATGAACAACAGTCACTGGGCGGTGCTGCCCGCGATCATCGCCGGGATCGCGATCGCGGTCGCGATCGGCTTCACCAACGCGTTCATCGTGGTCAAGCTCGGCGTGAACTCGTTCATCGCGACGCTCGGCATGGGATCCGTCCTCGCCGCGGTCGAGGTGATCATCTCGTCGAACAGCCAGCCGATCCCACCGACGTCGACGGCGTGGAACAACCTCACGCAAACCACCGTCGGCGGGTTCCAGATCGTCGTGCTGTACCTGCTGATCCTCGCGTTCATCCTTTGGTGGCTGACCGCGCACACACCGGTCGGTCGCTACCTGTACGCCATCGGCGGCAACCCCGACGCGGCCCGCCTCTCCGGCGTGCGGATCAACCGCTACACGACGTTCGCGCTCGTGAGCTCGGCGACCATCGCGGGGCTCGCCGGGGTCATGTTCTCCTCGCTGAACGGCCCCTCTCTCGACTTCGGCTCGACCCTACTACTGCCAGCTTTCGCGGCGGCGTTCCTCGGCTCTACACAGCTGATCCCCGGAAGGTTCAACGTGTGGGGGACGCTGCTGGCGATCTACGTGCTGGCGACGGGCGTCCAGGGCCTACAGCTCGTCTCGGGAGCCAGCTGGCTCAGCGACATGTTCAACGGCGTCGCCCTGATCATCGCGGTCGCGCTGTCGATCAAGCGGTCGCCCTCGGCGCTAGGCCGGCGGATCAAGGGCGCGCTACGGCGCGGCTCGGGAGGCGCGGCGGGCGGTCCAGAGCAGCCCGGCACCGGGGCGGACGCCTCTCTGGAGCAGGGAGCCGGCCCCGTCGGCTCTGAAGCAGCCCGACCCAACTGACGTCAGGACAGTTTCTTATGAAATCGCACGGGGATGCGTGCCCTCGACGCCGTGATGCGGCCAAATCGTGACCCTAATTCACACCAAAAGGAGACATACATGACGTACCAGTCGAGACCCGATCGCCGGAGGGAAGCCCGGCCGCGAGCGCGCGGCTACGCCGCGATCGCCGGAGCGCTCGCTCTCGCTCTCGCTCTCGCGGCCTGCGGCTCGTCGAGTTCCTCCAGTTCCTCCACTTCGTCAACTCCGGCAGCCTCGTCGGGCTCGAGCTCGACCGCCGCGTCATCAGGCTCCGGAGCGTCCGGTGCCGCCACGGCAGCGCTCGCTCCGTACAAGGCGGCTCCGACGTCGATCAATATCAGCACCCCGCTGAAGTCCGCGCCGCCCTCCGGCAAGACGATCGTGATGCTCGGGACGAACAATCCCTCGAACGTGATCATCCAGCAGGGACTTGCGAAGCTGGCTCAGATGGCCCATTGGAACTACTCGTTGGTCACCTATGACCCCGCCAACCCGGGCACCTTCACGCAGGCGGAGACCACCGCGTTGGCCAAGCATCCGCAGTACCTCGTCGAAGCGGGGCTTCCGCTGACCGCCTCCCAGCTCGCAATGGCAAAGAACGCGGGCGCGAAGTGGATCCTGGACTCGGTCTATCCGGTCTCGGTAACCGATCCGGTCATCGGTCAGGTGGACGCCTACGCCCAGGATGCGCTGATGGGCAAGATCGTCGCTGACTACTTCGTCTCCGACTCGGGCGGTAAGGGCAACGCAGTGATCGAGCACGTGCCGGCCTATCCGATCCTCGACGGCTTCACCACGGGCTTTGCGAACGAGGTAAAGGCGCAGTGCCCGGCGTGCAAGACCTCAACCACCAACATCACAATCCCGGACCTGGTGGCAGGAAAGGTTTCGAGCGACTTGGTGTCGGCGCTCAGGTCGAACTCGTCTGCGAACTACCTCGTGTTCGACGACGGTCCGTTCGCGGACGGAGTCACCTCCGCCCTGTCGGCGGCCGGCCTCAACGGCAAGGTGAAGATCATCGGCGAAGCTGCGGATCAGGCGGGCGTCGCCGCGCTGAAGACCGGCCAGGAGGCCGCGTGGACCGGCTTCGATCCTGGCTACCAGGCCTACGAGGACATGGATATCGCTTTCCGCCAGGCGGAGGGCATGCCTATCCCGCTCGCCCAGGAGGCGCAGCAGCCGACTCAGCTCCTGACCAAGGACACCGTCGGATCGACGACCAACTGGAGCGCCCCGAGCGATGCTCAGGCCCAGTTCCTGAAGATCTGGCACATCAGCTAGAAACCGAATCACGAAGGTAACTCACTCCAGGAGGACACGATGAGTGCGGTGCTCGAAGTTGAGAGCGTGTCGAAGACATTCACACGCACCAAGGCGCTGGTAGGCGTCAGCATGACGATCGAGCCCGGCGAGGTTCACGCCCTCCTGGGGCAGAACGGATCGGGGAAGTCGACCCTGATCAAGATCCTCTCCGGATACCATGCGCCCGATCCGGGCGGTGGTATCCGGATCGAGGGTCAAGACCTGCCGCTCCAGTCACCCGTCCAGTCTTACCGGCTCGGATGCCGGTTCGTGCAGCAGGATCTCGGACTGGTGTCGACGCTGTCGGTCCTGGACAACATGGCTCTCGGGTCTGGTTTTCCGACCCAGCTCGGGACGATCAACGGCAAGGCCACCTACAAGCAGGCCAAGTCGGACCTCGAGAGGCTCAGCCTCGACATCGATCCGCGGGCGCTGGTGGCCACCCTCAGCGCGTCCGAGCGCACGGGCGTGGCCATCGCCCGAGCGCTGCGCGACGATCCGGAATATCCGGCGTGTCTGCTCGTGCTCGACGAGCCGACGGCGACGCTTCCCGTCGACGAGGTAGACCATCTGCTCGACCGGGTCAGCGCGATGGCGGCGACCGGCGTCGGCGTGCTGTACGTGACCCACCACCTCGGCGAGGTCTTCCGCGTCGCGCACAAGGTCTCCGTGTTCCGCGACGGCATCGTCGTCGGGGCGGGCCCGGTCAAGGATTTCGACCATTCCGCGATCGTCGGTCTGCTCGCGGGCGAGGAGCTGCTGGCCGAGGAGAACGAGTCCCGACGTGAGAAGGCCGGCAGGGCGGCGGGGCGCGACCACGAGATCGTGTTCGAGGTCAAGGATCTGCGCGCCGGAGCGCTCGGGGGTGTGTCGTTCGGCGTCGAACGCGGGGAGATCGTCGGCATCGCCGGCCTCGCCGGTTCCGGCCGTGACAGCGTGCTGGGCGCCAGCTTCGGCGCGCTCCCCCGTGTCTCGGGCGAGGTTGCGGTAACGGGCGAGTCGCTCCCGGCCGGGCGACCCGACGTCGCGATCGGGCGCGGAGTCGCCTACCTGGCGCCGGATCGGAAGGTCGGCGGCGGTGTGATGACGATGAGCGCCAGGGAGAACCTGACGCTCCCGGACCTCAAGCCGTTCTGGAAGGGGCTGCGTCTCAGCCGGCGGACCGAGACGAACAGGACCAAGGAATGGTTCGAGCGGCTCTCGGTCAGGCCGGGCGACGCGGTCAACGAACCGCTCGGCATCTTCAGCGGCGGTAATCAGCAGAAGATCCTGTTCGGCAAGTGGCTCTCCCAGAAGCCTTCCGTGTTCCTCCTCGACGAGCCGACCCAGGGCGTCGACGTCGGCGCCAAGGCGGACCTGCACCGCGAGCTCCTGACGGCGGCTGAAGCCGGAGCCGCGGTCATCGTCAGTTCGAGCGATCTGGAGGAGCTGGCCGACCTGTGCGATCGCGTCCTCGTGATCGTCGACGGTCGGATCAGCGCGCAGCTCCAGGGCGCCGAGCTGACCGAAGGAAACATCACGCGCGGCTTCATGCCGATGTCCGCCGTGCCCACGGAGATGAGCGCCAGCAACGGTGACCAAGCGCACTAGCGATCGCGCGGCTGGTCATCTATGGGCAAGGTCATCGGGCGCTTTGATCCGACTCCCTCCCGGACCCCCGAGGAGTGCGAGCGCCATTACACGCAGGTCCACGTCCGCATGGCCCAGGATCTCCTGCGCCCGATGCCGACGCTGATCAGTTACCACACCGATCGCGCGGTGGCGCAGGCGGACGTGAACGGCGGATGGAACCAGCGGCCCCGGGCCTGGCGGTTCGTCGTGCTGCGGTTCACACCGGGGGCGACGCTCGCCTTCAGCGCCCACCAGAACGAGATGGTGGCCCGGGACCATGTCAACTGCCTTTACCGGCTGCGCTCCTGCGACGTCGACGAGGAAGTGCTGTTCGACCGCTTGGACGGACAGCTGGCGCTCACCAAGTTCATAATCGAGGCGGATCGGGCTCCGGGCGTCGATGCCGACGCCGCATGGGACGCCTTCGGCCGGCTGGCGGACCGTGTCCGCATCGCAGCGGACGGAGCCTTCGGCGCGCGGCGGCTGAACCTCAACCGCGTGCTGAACGAGGTCGAATGCGAGCCGCTCGACGTCGAAGGACAGCGGCCGATCGGCTTGCTCGACGACACCACGCGAGTCGGCTACATCGAGGCCTACTTCGATCACACCCGCTGGGGCGAAGACGCCCTTGGCGTGATCGCCGCTGAGGGCGCCCTCCGTGATCCCGCACTGGTCGACGTCAACCTGCTGCGGGTCGAGGAGCAGGCGCCGCTCGATGTGAGCGGACCCGCCGGCTCGTAAGCGCGATCACTAGAGCGCGACGAAGCCGCCGTCGATCGGCAACGCGACGCCCGTGATGTAGGACGATTCGTCCGACGCCAGGAACACGACGGCGGCCGAGATCTCCTCGGGACGACCGTCGCGGCCCAGCGGGATCTTCGCCTTCAGCGCCTCGACCGCCGCGGGCGAGGCGCTCTCGGTCATCGCGGTGACGATCAGGCCGGGGCAGATCGAGTTCACGCGGATGTTGTCTCGTCCGTATGACACGGCGGCTCCGCGCGTGAGCCCGAGGACCGCCGACTTGCTCGCCTGGTACGGAATCGATCCCGCTAGGCCGACGAGCGCCGCGACCGAGGCGATGTTGACGATCGAGCCCCCGCCGTTTCTCACCATGCCCGGTATGACAGCGCGCATGCCGAGGAACACCCCTCGCTGGTTGACCGCGACGACCTTGTCCCACTCTTCGTCGCCGGCCTCGACGCCGACCGAGCGGACCTGGATCCCGGCGTTGTTGACGAGCACGCCGATCGGACCGTGAATCCGCTCCACGGCGGCGACGAGCTCGCGCCACGCGCCGGAATCGGTCACGTCGTGGCCGTGGTACGAGGCGGCGCTGCCGCCAGCCCGCAGCTCCTCGGCGAGGGCCTCGCCTGCGTCGGCGGCGATGTCCGCGATCGCGACGTTCGCTCCCTCGCGCGCCAGCGCACGCGCGTGGGCCGCTCCCATCCCCTGGGCGGCACCGGTGATCAGCGCCACCTTGCCGGCGACGCGACCGCGACTGCCGGGAGGTGCGTTCTCGGGCATGATCGAGTAGTGTACATTTTTAGCTGAGTTCAGTTCTGTTCTTCGATATTGGAGCGGCTGACATGAGCACCACCACGATGCGTGCGGTTCGTCTGACCGAGTGGCAATCGGACCCGATCGTCACCGAGGTTCCGGTGCCGGTGCCGAGCGGTTCGGAGGTGCTCGTCGAGGTGGGCGCGGCGGGGCTCTGTCGCTCGGACATCCACATCATGAGCAGCCCGGCGGGCGCCTACCCGTACACGCTTCCGTTCACGCTGGGACACGAGACCGCGGGAAGGGTCGCCGCGCTCGGACCCGGCGCCTCCGGCGTCGAGGTCGGCGATCCCGTCGTCGTCTACAGCCGTTGGGGGTGCGGTGCCTGCTGGCAATGCGCCAACGGGCGGGACAACGCCTGCGCGCGCACGCAGCGCGGCCCTCATGGGGGCGGCCTCGGGCGGGACGGCGGCCTCGCGGAATATCTGATCGTCCCCTCGGCGGGCTATCTCGTGCCGGCCGCCGGACTCGATCCGGTGTCGGCGGCGCCGCTGACCGATGCGGCGCTCACGTCCTACCACGCGGCGAAGCTGTCGCTCACCCAACTGCGGCCCGGGACGGCCGCGCTCGTCATCGGCGTGGGCGGACTCGGACACCTCGCGGTGCAGATTCTCAAGGCCATCAGCCCTGTCCGGATCATCGCGGTCGACATGCGCGAGGCGGCTCTGGAGATCGCACGGGCGGCGGGCGCGGATGCCGTGCTCCCGGCGGAGGGCCTGACACCCGAGGCCGTGCGAGCCGAAACCGGGCCCGATGGAGCGACGGTCGTGCTCGACTTCGTCGGCAATGATGCGACGCTCGCGCTCGCCGCGTCGTCGGTCGCCCAGGGTGGGGACGTCACGTTCGTCGGCCGGGGCGGCGGCGAGCTCCGCGTCGCACCCGACCTGATTCCCTACGAGTCTACCGTGCGTATGCCGACGTGGGGGACGGTGCCCGAGCTGGCCGAGGTGGTGGCGCTCGCACGCGCCGGCGCCATCCATTCCGAGGCCGAGGTGTACGGGATCGACGACGTCGTCAGCGCGTACGGCAAGCTCCGTGACGGCGATGTGCTCGGGCGGGCGGTCGTCGTGCCTGGGCGCGCCACGGCTTAGCCCTCGACTTAGCCTTGGCTTAGCCCGCCCCCCGCCGGCACTCGCTCCCATCCGTCGTTATTGAACTGACCTCACTTCATATGCTAGTGTCCGGACCGCTGAGAACGTCCGGCCAACCGCAGAAGGAGAACGGAAGAGATGGGACTCGTTGACGGGAAGGTCGCGCTGGTCACCGGGGCCGGGCGAGGACAGGGGCGCTCGCACGCGCTGCGCCTGGCGGCGGAAGGTGCCGACGTGATCGCGGTCGACGTCGCCGCGAACAGCGTCGAAACCATCTCGTATGCGCTGGCCAGCGAGGACGATCTCGACACGACCGTCAAGGAGATCGAGGGCATAGGCCGGCGCGCGATCAAGGCCGTGGCCGACGTGCGGTCGCTGTCGGAGCTTCAGCAGGCGGCCGACACCGGGCTCTCCGAGCTCGGGAGGATCGACATCGTCTGCGCGAACGCCGGCATCGGTTCCTGGGCGGTGGCGTGGGAGATGACCGAGCAGCAGTGGAAGGACATGATCGACATCAACCTGACCGGCGTTTTCAACACGGTGCGCGCGACGCTGCCGTCGATGGTCGAGCGCGGCGAGGGCGGCAGTGTGGTGCTGACGAGCTCGACCGCTGGACTGCGCGCGTACGCGAACACGGCCCATTACACCGCCGCCAAGCACGGCGTCATCGGGCTGATGAAGGTCCTCGCTCAGGAGGCCGGTCCGCACAAGATCCGCGTCAACGCGGTGTGCCCGACGACCGTGCGGACGCCGCTGGTGATCAACGACTCGACGTTCGAGCTATTCGCTCCACATCTCGCGAATCCGACGGAGGACGACGTGCGAGAGCCATTCGAGTCACTCAACATCCTTCCTGGGGTGGCCTGGATCGAGCCGGGCGACGTGTCGGATGCGGTCCTCTTCCTGTGCAGCGACGCCGCCAAATACATCACTGGAGTCGCGCTTCCGATCGATGCCGGCAACATCGTGAAGTAGCGGCGCGCCACGGACCGGCACGCTACCCGTAAGGCCACGAGAAAGTCGCCACTCGGTAGCGTGAGCAGATGTTTTCGGGATCGGGTTGGAGGAGTTTCCATAGGGTCGTGGCGATTTTGTGGTTTGACGCATCAGAGGGCTTCTCGCTTGGTTTTGCGTTCGGTGAGTTTGCGCTGGTAGTAGTCGCTGATTCGGCCAGAGCAGGTGTGCGTGCGCGTGATTACGGGGAGGTCGCCGATAGACCCGCTGGCGACTCCCTCGCGCTGCAAACACTCGCTTACTTAGGATCGGAACCACGCATTTATGAGCCGGAGCGGCGTCAGACTCACCCGTTGGGGGTCAATAAATCTGGCAACCGTCGCTCCTGCGATTCTTCCACGAGATCAGGCACGCGCTGACGGCGTTATTTGACGTACCACCTAGGGTAGGGGTCTAAGTCACCTCAGTAGCGGACGATGCGAGCGGAAGGAAGAGCCTTCATGAACGGACGCACCAATACAGAGTGGCAGACGCCCTTGATCAGCCAGCGTAACGTCGTGGTCGGCGGCGGATCTGGGATCGGGCGCGGGCTCGCGATCGCGCTGGCGGGCGCGGGCGCGGGCGCCGAGGTTTTCGTCCTCGGGCGGCGGCGTGCGATGCTCGAGGAAACGGTGGATCTGGCGCGGGAGCTCCCGGGTCGCGTGACTCCGGTCACCTGCGATGTGCTCAACGAGGGTTCGGTCGACGATGCGTTTGCTGCAATCGAGTCGGCCGGCGGACCCGCGGCCGGCATCGCGCACTGCGCCGCGTCGGTGAACTACACGCCAGCCGCCGAACTGACGCCGCGCGGCTTTCGCGATGTAGTGGAGTCGGTGCTGTTTGGCGCCTTCAACGTGCTGCACCGCTGGTCTGCTCCGCTGCTCGCCGCCGGGGACCCAGCCGTCGCTGTCTTTGTGACAAGCCATATCGCAGCGCGCGGGACTCCCGGCGCGGCGCACTCGTCCGCCGGCAAGGCCGGCGTGGAGGCGATGGTCAAGACCATCGCGCGGGAGTGGGGCCCCGCGGGCATCCGCCTCAACGTCGTGGGCCCGGGGGTGTTCCCAGTGGAGCGTAATGCCGAACTCGTGAACCGGCCCGAATTTCGCGCTGCCGTCGAGCGGCACATCGCCCTGCGACGCGTTGGCGAACTGCGAGAGGCAATCGATCCGCTCATGTTCCTCCTCAGCAAGGCCGCGTCGTATATCACCGGTGAGGTGATCGTGTCAGACGGAGGCTTCCGCCTGACGCCTGAATTCCTGCCGCGCTGGAGTTACCCGGCCGGCGTACCAATCGATCAGCCGGCCGCGGGCGGGGGCTGACAACCCGAGCCGGGCAAGCCGGCTCGCGCCCGGGGGTCAGAAGTTGCCGGGAGCAGGCGGCGGTGTTCCGTCTCTACTCTCGCGCTCCCGGGCGCTTCGTCGATCCACCGGCCGGTTCGCCGTGCCGGAACTATGACGCGCGTGCACGGGAGTGTTGGCACCCGGCGCCCTCCCCCACCCAGGCGACGAAGCTGACTCGATCCGCGCCTCCTTGCGGATCGTCGCTGCGCGCCATGGGGCGATCGCCACGACGCTCGAAGGCCTGACCGAGGCTGAACTGCGTGCCCTCACCCGGCTCGCGGAACGGATCACCGCGGAAGTTGCCAATCTTCGACTCGACGAACGCCGCGAGGGCGCGACCCCTCCACGCGGATGGCTGTGCCGCCTCTTCGACTTTGAGGCCTGCGGCCGGTCGGAGGGAAGGTGCCCCGCGGCGACAAGCGCCGCAGCGAATCACTCCTAACCCCATCGTCGCGACGGGGCAATCCGTGAGCAGGACCCGGGTGGCACCACAACCCGGAGCAGCGATGCCCCGCTGCGACCCTCCGCAATCGATCCGAGCGGTGCTTGACCCTTCTTGAGTCCTTCGAGTCCGACCTGGTCTTGAACGGGTCGACGCTCGCTCTCCTCCGGTACACCCGAACGGAGGTCAGCTCAATTTCGTTTGAGCCGAGCGTCGGTCTGTTCCACCACTCGGCGGAGCAGGAGTCGCCGTTCATGAACCAAAATGCCGCATTCCGACTGCAATCGGTTAGGCTAAGCATCTCGATCATGTCTACACAGGTCGCGGCCGAAATCGCTTCTAGACCAAAGTGAGGTCATGTTGGGTCGCGGGTGAAGGGAGATCAGAAATGACGGTTGCCGCTGGATGTCCGCACATGGGAGATTTCGACCCCGGCAAGGCGCCTGATGTCTACGATCCATGGCCGACGCTGGCCTTGGCGAGGAACGAACGGCCGGTGTTCTTCCTGCCGCGGTACGGGATGTGGGTGGTCACCCGTTACGCCGACGTGCGAGAGGCGCTGGCGACATCGAAACCTTCTCGTCCGGGGCCCACATCAACTTTCCCCCCGTTCCGAAGAAGTATCGGGGTCAGCTCGAGGAGTTTCCCTCTGCCCTGCAGCTGAACGGGATGGATCCGCCCCGTCACACCTATCTGCGGCGAATCGCCCAGAAGGCATTCACCCCCGCGACGGCAAAGGCGCGCGAACCCGAATTCCGCAACATCGCCAACCGGTTGGTCGACGACTTCATCGACCGCGGCCGCGCGGACCTCGTTGATGTTTTCGCGTCGAAGTTCCCCCTTTACACGGCCGCGGCGATGCTGGGCCTCGATCCCGATCCCCAGGCTGCATCCGAGTTGAAGCAGTACGCCACCGACGCCGTCGTCCTCTCGGTCGACCAGGTCACCGACGCGCAACTAGACGAGGCGACGGTGCGCGCGATCCGCTTCGACCGCTTCATGCGTGGGGTGATCGAGGAACGGCGCAAGAACCTCGGCGACGATGTCGTCTCGCTTCTGATCAAGGCCAGGGACGACGAGAGCGACCAGGCACTCAACGACACCGAGCTCGTGTCCGTGGTGACGCAGTCGCTCGTCGGCGGGATCGACACCACGGGAGCGCTGATTGCACGGATGGTGTACATGCTCCTCGCGGTGCCTGAACGGTGGGACAAGATCTGCTGCGATCCGGGGAAGTACGCCGCAACGGTGGTCGAGGAGACGCTGCGAATGCACGGACCGATTCGCGCGGTGGGCCGGACCACCACCCGGGACGTCGAGGTCGCCGGCACGACCATTCCGGAAGGGTCGTTCGTCCTGCTCCATACCGGCTCGGCCAGTCGCGATCCATCCACGTTCGAGGACCCGGAGCGATTCGACATCGAGCGCTCGGCCGCCGAGCTCAACCAGCAGCTCGGCCTCGGTCGAGGCACGCACTTCTGCCTCGGAGCCCCGTTCGCCCGTGTAGCGGGCAGGGTCGCGCTGGAGACCCTGACGGGAAGGATGCCCGACCTGCGCCTCGCCGACCCGGAGATGGAGATCGAGCTGAACCCGTCGCTGTTCGTCGTGGCGATCCAAGAGCTCGACGTGCGGTGGGGCACTCCGCAGCCGGCCGTCGTGTAGGGGCACGCGAATGCCATCTCAAGGAATCAGCTCGAAGGGCATCGTTGTAACCGGCGGCGCCCGAGGCATCGGCGCGGCGACCGCTCGACGCCTGGCAGCCGAAGGCGCACGAACCCTGATCGTCGACATTGACGCCGCCGAGCTGGAACAGGTAGCGGCGAACCTCGATGGTTGCGAGGCCTTCGCGGCGGATACCAGCACTGAGGATGTGGTAAGCGGCTACATGCGGGCAGCGAACGAGCGTCTCGGACGGATCGACGGCGTCTTCCTGAACGCAGGTGTTGGCGGCGAGATCGCCCTGATCGCCGACTACGACGTCGAGGCCTTCGACCGGCTGGTCAGCATCAACCTTCGCGGCACCTTCCTGGGAATGCGGGCGGCGATCCGGCAGATGATCGACGAGGGGACTGCCGGGTCGATCGTCGCGACCGCGTCCGCGCTCGCGGCGCAGGGCTCGCAGTATTTCGCTCCCTATGTGGCCTCGAAGCACGCGATCATGGGACTTGTCCGTTCGGCAGCGCTCGAGGTCGGACGGCACGGCATCCGGGTGAACGCGATCTGCCCAGGTTACGTGGCCACCCGGCTGGTCGATCTCGCGGAGTCGTTTGTCGCCGGCGAAGACGAGGTGACCGGCGCCAGAAAGGCATTTCAAGCCGGCGTCCCCCTGGGTCGCTACTCGACCCCCGACGAGCAAGCCTCCCTGGCTACACGGTTGCTCGGCGACGAGAGCGGCTATGCGACCGGCGGCGGATTTCCGCTCGACGGCGGGGTCGGTGCCGGACCTTACAGCGGTTGAGGTCGCGAGCTGGGTCCGAGTCCGGCGGACATCGTCGCGAGGCCCTAGGCGCGTCGCATCCGGCGGGGCGGATCTCGAAGATCTGCCGCCCGGTGTCATCACACCGTGACGAAGCCTCCATTCGGACTCACCGTCTCGCCGACGAAGAAGCTCGCATCCTCACTCGCGAGAAACGCAACGGCGGAGGCGATCTCGGGCGGTTGTGCGAGACGACGGATCGGGGTCGCGAGTGCGATGCCGGCGATTAGGGTCTCCGACGTATCGCCGAGCATCATGGGCGTCTCCACGAAACCTGGGGCGACGGCGTTGACCCGAACACCCTGCATGATCAGTTCTTTGGCAACCGCGCGCGTGAGTCCGAGAATGCCGGCCTTGGCGGCCGAGTAATGCGGGTGCCCGACACACCCTTCGATTCCGCAGATCGACGCCACGTTGACGATCGAGCCGGAGCCACGTGCGACCATTGATCGGGCCGCGGCACGCGTGCCGTAAAAAGTTCCGGCCAGGTGGACATTCAGCATCTGCTGGAATTCCTCGTCGGTCACCTCAATCAGCGCGTTCAGCGGGGTCGCCACGACGCCGCTCGCCATTTCCGTCATCTGCTGCTCGGCGCGGGGGTTCACGCGCTGCGCGTGGGCCCGACCGGAGATCCCGGCATTGTTGACCCACACGTCGACCGGCCCGAGCTTGTCCTCGACCGCGGCGAGCGCGCTGTCCACGGCCGCGCTGTCGCTTACGTCGGTGCCGATCGCGAGCAGTCCCCCGGCGACATCGGCGGTCAATCGCGCCGCCTCGACATTCAGGTCCAACACCGCCACTGTCGCGCCTTCATCCCGGAATCTGAGGCTGACCGCCTCTCCGATTCCCGACGCACCGCCGGTGATCACCGCGACTTTTCCGTCAAGCCTCATCGCACGCCGCCTTCTTTCGGATCAAGACCCCAACTGAATTCATCTCAGGCTAACAGACGGATACAGTCGACACAAGGCGATGCCGCCGGAGGAGGCTGACATCGCTCGCCGCCCGAACGCGGGTCTCACTTCCGCGCGTATGCTAAGCTGAATTCAGCTCATGTTGCTTTAGAAACGTGCCTCGACGAGGGCAATCGGCGAACTCCAACGCGCGCACACGGATTGATCGATGAGTGACACACGCTTCTGGCGGATGGGCGCAACGCCCGTGCCCGCCACGGAGATCGGGCGGGTGGCACGCGCGCTGGAGGAGAGCGGATGGGACGGGCTCGCGATTGGCGAGGCGCATGGTCTGCTCCCTGACCCGTATGTCCTGCTCGGTGTCGCGGCTGGCGCTACGAGTTCGCTTGAACTTGGAACTGCGGTGGCCGTGCCGCTGCGCCATCCCTTGCTCGCCGCTGACGCGATGGCAACAGTCCACGCGATGTCGGATGGGCGATCCCGGTTTGTCCTCGGTCGTGGCGACGGAGCGATGAAGGTGCTTCAGCGCGAGCCGATGCGGGTTTCTGCGTTTGAGGAGTATCTGCGGGCGCTGATGGGCTACCTGCAGCGGCGCGAGGTCGAGTACGACGGTGCCGTCGCGTCGATGTCTCGACTCGACGACATCGACCCGTCGCTGGCCGCCGCACCACCTGAGGTCTCGGTCGCTGCGACCGGGCCGCGGATGATCGCCGCGGCGGCACGCTGGGCGAACGGCATCGACTTCTCCGTTGGGGCGAACGTCGGCCGTGTGCGCGAGTGCATCAGCCTCGCCAGCGACGCCTGCGTGTCAGCTGGCAGGGATCCGAGCGAGCTCACCCTCGGCTGCTTTGTGCAGGTTGCCGTCACCGATGGTGAGGAAACGATGACCGAGGTGGTTCGCGGTCTGATTATCACTCACGCTCGGTTCTCGGGCAACTTCACGTCCGAGGCGGCGTCCGTCATGGAAAAGGTGCTGACTTCGTCTCGCGGTGGGGTTACGCCCACCGGAAAGCCGGGTGAGCTCGAGTTCTACCCGAAGGAGGCACTCGATCCGGATGCCGTGAAAGCTTTCGGGGTGATTGGTTCGCCAGAGGAGTGCGCCACGCGGTTGGCACCGATCATCGACCTCGGTCTGGCACATGTCTACATTGGGACGCGCGCGGTGGGCGTTGACCTCGAGGAAGGAAGCTCCGGATCGGCCGCGACTTGCTGCCACGGCTCCGCTGATCGCGCCGAGCAAAGGTCCGCTGCGCCGGGCGTCGATCCGTCACGGCATGTGAAGCCCGCCGTTGACGCTGATGACCTGGCCCGTGATGTAGGCCGCTTGGTCGGTACACAGAAACGCAACCAGCGCAGCCACCTCCTCGGGTCGGCCCACGCGGCCGACCGGGATCCGGCGAAGCAGCACCGGAATCTTCTCGGGATGAGCCTCGCGGTAGCGCTCGAGACGGGGGGTTTCGGTCGGGCCCGGACTGACCACGTTACATGTGATCCCTCTCCGGGCCACCTCATGGGCGATCGACTTGCAGAAGCCGTTGATCCCGCCCTTGGCGGCGGCGTAGACCGCCTCGTTGCGTGAGCCGACGCGCCCAGCGTCAGAGCCGACAAACACGACCCGGCCCCATCCGCGATCGGTCATGTCACCGAGAAACCGGTGGGTCAGCTGAATCGCGGCACGAAGGTTGACGGCCAGAATCGCATCCCACGTCGAGGGCACGGTCTCCGCGAACGGCTGGACGTCGCCCCAACCAGCACAGTGGATCAGCAGGTTCACGGGTCCGGAGGCGGCGACCTCGTCAGCCATCTCGTCTATCGATGAGGGGTCAGACAGATCGCCGCAGAAGGCGCGTCCGCCTGCGGCCAGGCTTGCAGCCGCGACCGGCGAACGAGCGCACACCGCCACGTCGAGCCCGGCGTCGGCGAGCTGGTTCGCGATAGCTCCGCCAATCGCGCCCGCCCCTCCGGTGACGAGCGCTCGCTTAGCCATGGTGGCCCCCGAGGAACGCGGCGACGCCCGCTCGGGCCTCGGCGCTTTGGGCGACCGCGTCCGATGTGGCGCGCTGGATCCGAGCCGCGGACTCGAAGTCGGCGTCCGCGGCGTCGATGAGCGCCTGTTTGGTGAGTCGGACGATCTCCGGGCTCCTGTCGACAAAGCGGGCGGTGAAGTCGCTCACGAGACGATCCAGCTGGTCGATAGGCGCGACGGCGTTGACGAGATTCCAGTCCTTTGCCTCCGTGCCGTTCAGGATGTCTCCCGAAAGCATGAGCTCGCGGGCCTTGCGCGGACCAATCAGTCTCGGCAAGCGGTAGATCACGCCGGCACCTCCGAATAGGCCGTTGCGGATGTGAAAGTCCCCGATCCGTGCGTCGTCCGCGGCCACCGCGAAATCGCAGGCGAGCATCAACTCGAATCCGCCCGCGACCGCCCACCCATGTACTGCGGCAACCGTGATCCGAGACGACTCCGCGATGCCCTTGAAGATGCGCGAGACGCGGTCGGCGAGCGGTGACCAGGTGGCTTCGGCCGCCAACCATCCGATGTCGGCACCGGCGCAGAACGATTCGCCACGGCCGCGGACGACAACGACGCGATTGGAGGCGTCCCGCTCCGCATCGCGTACGCCCAGCTCCAGAGCATCCAGCAGTTCCGCGTCATACGCGTTATTGACGCGAGGACGGTTTAACCAAAGGGTCCAGACCGGTCCATTTTTCTCGATCTCGATTGAAGGTGACAAAACGTACCTGTCAAGGTTGACACAGAACTGAGTTCATGTCAATCTCCTCACAGTCGTGGTCAGCACCCACCCGCTACTCCCCCCACCGCTCCAGGTCCGGTACCGCGAGCTCGGCTACTGGGAGGACTTGACGCTCGCGGAAGCGATCCGAGGCTGGGCTGAGCGAGATCCGCAGCGGGTGGCCATCACTGGGCCGGATCCGCTCAGCTACGCAGCGCTGTGGGAGGTAGCACGACGACTGGCCGGCACTCTTGCCGAGGCGGAGCCCGGCGCGTTCATCCTGGCCGTCCTACCGAACTGCTCGGAGGGCGTTGTGCTCAGCGTCGCCTGCTCGATCGCGGGCTTGGGTCTCGCCCCCCTGTCCACTCGCGTCTCACCGGGCCTTGCGCTGAACGTCGCGGACCAAGTGGGCGCGTGTCGCCTGATCCTCCATGCGGACTTGCTCGAGCGGCCGGAGTGGGCGGCCGTGAACGAAGCACGGCCCGGGCAGATTCTTACGACCGGCGCACCGTTCGAGGAAGCGATGACCGTTGGGCCAGCGATCGACCAGCGAGCGTGGGATCCCGGGCGCGGCTGCTTGGTTCTCTCCACCGGGGGTACGACTGGCGCGCCGAAGAGCGTCCTCTTGGCCGAGAACGGGATGGTATGGGCGGCCAAGGCGATGGCCGCCGCCTGCGAGTTCACCGAGCGCGACATTCACGTCGCGTTTGGCCCTTACGGCCACGCCAGCGGCTCGTTGTTTGAGGTCTACATGCCGCTGCTGCTCGGTGCGTCCGTGCTCCCGCTCGGGCGCTGGCGTGCAGTGCCGGTGCTCGAGGCCATCGCCGAGTACGGCGGGACGTACTGCATCACGGTCGGAACGCACATGTTCGATCTCCTCGAGCTCGAGCCCGGTCACGAGCATCGCCTCGCCTCTATGCGGACGATCCTGTCGGGTGCCGGCCCGGACCACCTCTATGAGGAGGTCGAGCGGCGGTACGGGGTTCCGATCGTCCGCTGCTACGGCCTCTCTGAATGCATGGGACATGCGGTCTCGCCACTACATGACCCCCGCGAGCTGCGGCTGCGCTTTGACGGCGTCGCCTTCCCCGGGATTGAACACCGCATCATCGATCCCGAAACCGGTGAGCGACTCGATCCCGGAAAGGTCGGTGAATATGTCTGCCGCGGGCCGTCGTTCTTCATGGGTTATGTCGGTCAGCCGGAGTTGACGGCCGCCCGCCTCACGCCGGACGGTTTCTATAAGACCGGTGACATACTCGTGGAGCATCCTGGCGGTTACCTGCGGTGGGAGGGTCGGATCAAGGAGATCGTCCGCCGGGGCGGCTTAATGATCGACGTGATTGAGCTGTCCGATCTCCTGTCGGAGCATCCGGACATCGCGGAGGTGATCGTGGTGGGAGCACCGGACGCCCGGCTCGGCGAGCGGGCAGTGGCCGTCGTCGTGCCACGCCCGGGCGGCGAGCCTGAGTTGTCTCCCCTATGTGAGTTCCTGAGGGACCGTGGGATTCCGGCCGAGTCGCTCCCCGAGGAACTGCTCGTCATGGATGAGATCCCGCGGACAGAGTTCGGGGAGTTCAACCGAGGAGCGGTTCGAATGTGGGTCGCGGCGCAATTGGAGGCAGCTTGATGGTCAGCTTTCAACAGATCGGGTTCGTCGTCGATGACATCGACGGTGCGATTACGCACTGGCGGGAGCACGTCGGCGTCGCGCCGATCTTCGTCTTCCGCAAGTTCGAACTCGCCGAGTATTTCTTCGAGGGAGACCGCTACGAACAGGTCCTTTCCGTCGCTTACGGGCAGGCGGGCCCCGTCCAGATCGAGCTCATCCAGCAGCACGACGACTCCCCCTCGCTGTACCGCGGTGCCGTCTCCGGCGCGATGCACCACGTCGCGATCTGGACGGCAGGTTACGACGAAACGCTCGCCTCCTACCGCGCGCGGGGGTATGAGCCGGTTCAGTGGGGGAACGCGAGCGGCGCTGATGGCCAGCGGTTCAGCTACCTAGGTGGGAACACGGTCGGACCGATCCTCGAGATCACGGAGCTCTCGCCGGCCAAGGCCGAGACCAACCGGAGGATCGTGGCCCTAAGCGAGTCATTCGACGGCCACGATCCAATTCGCGACGCAGCCGAGCTCGCCGCCTCGGTCGCGAGAACATGAGGAGGCTCGTAGTGACCGCGTCATTCATCAGTGACTTTCTTCGCAAGCTCGACTTCGAGCCCGACAAGGTGGTGGAACTGCTGGCACCGGCGTTCACGTTCTGTGTCCTGTATTCGATCGACGGGGAAGCCCATGAGTTCGCGGGCGGCTTGACCGAGTATCGCGAGTACCTCGATCAGCGTAAGCCGGACGGCCAAGCCCACCACGTGGAACTATCGACGCGAACGGGGCAGACCGAGGTGGTGCTGGGCCAGACAACGAGATACGGCGAGCGTCTCGGAACGTTCACCATGGCGGCGCAGGTCGACGCCCAAGAGCACGCGGTCCGAATTTACGCGGCACGAACCACGTCCCTCCCCTTTGAGCCGATCGATCCATGAGCTCTTCGGGGAGTGCTCGCCGGACGCCGGCGCCGCGTCAGCGCAGCCGGCAGTCACTCGATCGGAACGTCGCAGGTTAGAGCGACCGTGGCGCTTCGGTACGCAATCCTTGGCCAGCTGAGCACTACACCGTGCTCCGGTTACGACCTCGCTCTCTATCTCGACAGTTCGCGCGGGAGCTTTTGGTGCGCCGCCCACAGTCAGATCTACCCGGAGCTCCGCCGCCTCGAGGAGGCTGGTCTGATTGAGGGGGCACCGACTCCCGTCGGCGAAAAGCTCGAGAAGCGCGTCTACACGATCACTGACGCCGGCTCTGATGTGCTCGCCACGTGGGCAACCGGGACGCCGATCTACAGACCGACTCGCGACCCTGAGCGTCTCCAGCTGATCTTTGCCGATCGGGCACCGCTCGATGCGATCCGCCGACACCTAGAGGCTCACCGCGATCGGTTCGGGCGGCAGCGCGCCCGGATCGACGACATCCGCGATGCGATCCTCTCCCGCGAACACGAGCGAGTCGAGGCCCGCCTCCGTGGCCGCTCCGGTCCAGAGCAGGAACTCAGTGTGCTGCTGCGCGATCTCGCGTATGGCGGCGACCGAGAGCGTGCTGCCCTCGAGGTCAAGTGGGCCGACCGCGCGCTTGCGCTCCTCGACGCCTACGAGCGGGAGCACGTTGCTCGCGCTGGCTCGACCACCGAGAGTCATACACGAAGTATCCCCGGAATTGGCCGGGACCGAGTCGAGAACAGCGGTGACGCAAGGACGTCGCCACGGTAGACCTCGAACATCGAAACGAGAGTAGGGGTTGCGGAGATGACCGAGCAGACACACCCACCGACGGCGAACGCCCGCCTGCAGGATGCCCCCGTCGCGCCGCGGTTCGTCGGCAAGGTGGCGTTCGTCACAGGCGGTGCTGCCGGCCTCGGCAAGGCGACCGCCGAGCGCTTTGCCCGCGAGGGCGCATCGGTAGTCGTTGCGGACATCGATCGTGATCGCGCCGAGTCGGTCGCATCGGGGCTCTCCGATGCTCTTGCCGTCCAAGTTGACACGTCCGATCCAGCCTCGGTCGACCGGTCATTCGCCGAAGCGCTCGGTGCGTTCGGCACGGTCGATGCGATCTTCAACAACGCCGGAACGGTCGGGGCGCAAACGCCGCTACACGAGACGACCGACGACACATGGCGTCGGGTCATGGCGGTGAACGCTGATGGAGCCTTCTACGTGCTGCGCCGAGGACTGGCGGCGATGCTAGAGGGCCGAGGTGGGGCGATCGTCAACACATCCTCGTCCACCGGCTTGGGCGGCAAGCCGAACCTGACGCCCTACACGTTCTCGAAGGCCGGACTGATCGGCCTTACGCGAGCGGCCGCGATCGAATACGCCGCGCGCGGCATTCGGGTGAACGCGATCGCCCCAACCGCAGTGATGACCGAGCTCGTGCTCGGTCACATCGACCGCGCGCCAGATCCGCAGGCGATGCGCCGCTTGCTCGAGAACCAGACGCCGATGCCCGGGCTTCCGGTCGCCGAGGATATCGCCGCTGTTGTTGCCTTCCTGTGCTCGGACGACGCCCGGTGGATCACGGGCCACACGCTCCCGATCGACGGTGGGTACCACGCGCAATGAGCGGTCCGTTCTGCTCCAGGCGTGCCTTCGACACCACGAAGCGCTCCGGGTAAGTCGCGATCTGCCCGGATCGGACCTTGAGGTTGGCACGCAGATACACGAGTGTCTCTCCTCTCGGGCTGCTTGTGAGATCAGGCTGGCGATTCAAGCCAGCGGGCCGCGGTGTAGAACGCGACGTACCGTTTGACTTCGCCCGAGGCGCTCAGCTGCCCCGTGCTGGCGAAGCTGCCGCCGTTGGGGATGCCCTCGATGACGCCCTCGAGAAATACGCAGTCGCCGGCCTGCCAGAACCCGGTGATCACCTGCCGCACCGGGCTGTCGCCCCGCTTATGCACGAAAGTGTGGATCAGCTCCCGCCGTCCACGGGCCAACTCGCGCTCCGGACTTCCCGCATACGGCGGATGCACCCAGAGCGTGCCCGCGGAAAAGTATGCCGCCGCGTCGTCGAAGCGTGAATCCTGGAGAGCCTCGAAGTAACCCTCGAACAGCGCTCGGGCCGGAGCGGGGCTTCCGGCCTCGGAAGCCGTCGGCATGGGAAGGTAGCTCGCCCCCAGGCATACGATCCGCTCGATGGCTCCTCCCCCGAGACCATCGCGCAGCGAGAGCACGATGGTCTCGGGCTCGTGATCGGGAACCACGCGGGTGAGCTCGGCCCACCACTCGCTGTCGTCGCCCGCCTCGGCGACGAGCGTTAGTTCACACGGCGCTAGAGATGCGATCGCGCGCGTTGTCGCATCCGGCCCGTCGGTGCGGCAGCACTGGGCCACGAGCCCCTGCGCCGAACTCGAGAAGTAGCCGCGCACACCGTCGGCGAAACGGAGTTCAGGCTCGGCAGAGCCCGGCGTAGCGAGCCTCAACGCGGATCCGAGCGCCTCCGGGGACACCGAGACGGTCACTGGCCGGCCGTTTCCTCGGCGGCGCCCACGGCGGCGGCGTCGATCCCTGGGTGGAGTGCGAGGTTGGTCGTCAAGTGGACCCAGCGGATCTTGCGCACGTCCTGGTATTCGGGGCTGTCGTACCAGCCTCGGGCCTTATCGCGGCTCGGGAACTTCAGCACGACGAGTCGGCCGCTCCATTCGGCTTCGATCACCTCCGGTTCGTCGCTGACCGTGAGGATCTCGCCGCCGTACTCGGTGGCGAAGTTCTCAAAGTCGAATGCTTCGGCGTACTTCTCGTACTCGACCGGATGCTTGATGTCGATCAAAGCGACGACGTAGGCAGACACGCGTTCTCTCTCGTCAGATCGAGGTTGATGTCGAAGCGATCGCGCACAGGCGGCCGATCGCTGCAGGTCTTGCACCGCCGCAGACACGGGCGGCGACATGGTCCGGGAACTCCCTCAGCAGGGAACCATGCGCGCAGTCGTTCAGGTCGCCCTCCTCCGATCGGTCAACTGAGGCCACACAGCTTACCTGAACCGACTTCGGGTTGGTAACTGGTCCGCGAGATCAGAGCACCTCGATCGGAAGGGCATCCGATGACGAATCTTCATCCGCCGGGGAGCCAGCTGCCGTTGCAGCAGGCTGTAGAAGCGCTCGCGCCGATCAAGCTCGACGAAGACTACGGCCGCTTCCGCGGTCACGTCGCCGGAGGCGAGCGGCTGGCGCCACGGCGCGCAGCGCAGGTGCCGTCGGTCGCTTCGATCTCGGTGGACTTAAATCACCCCCGGATTGACCTGGATTCAGTTAGAATCCTGCCTCGCGCGCGCTCGCGTGTGTCACTGGACTCGTCAAGAGGGAGAAAACGTGTCGCCGTTATCAACTGCCGTCGCGGAGACCCCGACCGGCATGGAGCTCCATGCCGAGAGCGTTCGCGTCTACCGCGACCGGACGCGACGGTCGCGCGAGCTGCTGGAGCGAACCAAGCCGTTGATCCCGACCGGCCACGCCGGCGGCATGTGGTATCAGCTGCCCTACCCCGTCTGCCTGGATCGTGCCGAAGGGCCGCGCGTGTGGGACGTCGACGGCAACTGCTACCTCGACATGCGAATCGGCGACTGGGTGCTCGCGCTCGGCCACCGCAATGAGAACGTCCGTAATGCGATCGTCGCCCAGCTCGATCGCGCGGTGCAGTTCGGCTGCCCCGAGTCGGGACTTGCCCTGCGCATGGCCGAGTTGCTGTGCGAACGGATGGCATCGGTCGAACGCGTGCGCTTTCTCGCGTCGGGAACCGAGACAAACCTTCTGGCGATCCGCCTGGCGCGCGCATTCACAGGGCGGAACAAGCTGGCGAAGGCACGTGGCGCTTATCACGGCATCGCCGACATCCTGGTCGTCGGCGACTCCTCGATCGGATTCGACTCGGCGGGGATCCCGGCCGGCGTGACGCCCGGGGTCGCCCAGGATGTTGTGGAGTTTCCTTTCAACGACCCGGATCGGGCCGAGGAGGTTCTCGAACGGCACGGCGATGAGATCGCCGCGGTTCTCATCGAGCCGGTCATGGGCGCGGCCGGCATGGTGCCGGCGACCAGGGAATTCCTCCAGCGTCTGCGCGATGTGACCACTCGCACAGGCATCGTCCTCATCTTCGACGAGGTCGTGACCTTCCCGGTCGCGTACGGCGGCGCCCAGGCGTACTTCGCTGTCACTCCGGATCTGACCACCATGAGCAAGTCCATCGGCGGCGGGATTCCCCAAGCTGCAGTGGGTGGCCGGGCCGACATCATGGATTTGCTCGACCCTGACTGCTTCGAGGGACGCGCCCCGGTGCTCGCCGCATCGACCTTCGGGGGCAACGTGACCGCCCTGGCATCGGGGGTCGCCGCTATCGAGCAGTTGACACCGGAAGTCCACACACACGTGCAACGCATCGGGGAGAGGATGCGCGTTGGGATCGACGAGATCGGCCGCAAGTACGCAATACCTCTGCACGCGACCGGCCTCGGACATCTCTACGGCATGCATTGGGGGCCCGAGCGTGTTGTCGATCACCGCACGCACATGCTCGAGGACATGGAGAAGATCGCGAACATCATGCTCGGCCTCCTCAATGAGGGCGTTTACCAGTACGCCTTCGGGACGCTCCTGCTCAGCGCCAGCCACGGCGATGCGGAGATCGATGAGTTCCTCGCGAAACTGGACCGAGCATTGCACGCCGTCGACCTCGTTTAGCGGTCGACACCGGCTGCCCACGGTTGTTGCAACGACGTCAACTGTAATCAGGGTCTACTGAGAAGAGGAGTGAACCGTGGTCACCACGCCCGAGAGCGCCCGCGAGTCCGTGACTCAGAGGATCGACCCCGTGACGGCATCGATCATCCGCCACGGTCTCGACGCTGCCGCCGACCAGATGCTGGTCACCCTGAAACGGACGGCGTTCTCTCCAATCATCTACGACGTCCTCGACGGCGGCGGAGCGCTTTACGACCGCCATCTCCGCATGCTCTCCCAGATCCAGACGCTGCCGATGTTCGTCGGCAGCCTCGATCTGTGCCTCGAGTCGGTCGTCGAGCACTACGCGGCCAGCGGCGGGCTCGATGACGGCGATGTGATCGTTGTGAACGATCCGTATCTCACTGGCACCCATCAGTGGGACGTCGCGGTGCTGGTCCCGGGCTTCCTCGACGGCGAGATCGTGGCCTATGCGGGGATCAAGGCCCACCACCTCGATGTCGCCGCGCTCGCACCGTTCGTCAGCGACACCACCGACGTCTTCCAGGAGGGGGTCATCTATCCGGGGGTGAAGCTTTACCGGGCGGGCGTCCGAGACGAGGATCTGTATAGGACGATGCTCGCCAACACCCGGCTGCCGGAATCGACCGCAGGCGATCTAAGTGCCCAGGCAGGTGCGTGCCGTGCCGGCCTGCGCGCGCTCATCGAACTCGTCGAGCGCTACGGCATCGACCAGTTCGATGCGGCGGTGGAGGTGATTCTGAACGCCGGCGAGGCGCGGATGCGCGAGGTGCTCGCCCAACTGCCCGCCGGACGCCACACGAGCACGATGGTGCACGAGCACAACGGACTCGAACCGGTGATGGTGGCGTTCGAGGTGGTCGTCGAGGTCGGCTCGGACGGGATCACAGTCGATGTCACGGCCGCTCCCGACGCTCAGCCCGGCCCGACGAACAGCCCCAGAGTCGGTGTCGTCTCGGCCGTGCGCTGCGCGATGCTGGCGATGGCCATCGACGACGGACGCGCGAATGCAGGCTACTTTCGTCCGATCAGCCTGCGTACACGACCTGGCTCGATGTTCGAGCCACAGCGTCCGTCGCCGACCGCGCTGGCCAGCTACCCGAACTACATCCTCATCGAGGCGATCAACGAGGCGATTGCTCGCGCCGTACCCGATCGGCTGCCGGGCGGGTACGACATGCCGGTCAGTCTCGTCATGTGGGGCAACCATCCCGTGCGCGGCTTCTGGGCGGATTCCATCAACGTTGTCGCAGGGGCCCCGGCGGCCCGTGAGTACGGCAACGGCGGCGGTCCGCTCATGCCCATGGGTATCTCCGGCCTGCGTGGCATGTCCTGGGAGGTCTGGGAGGCGAAGACGCCGATGGTCGTTGAGAGCGCCGACTACTCGCCGGACTCAGCCGGCGCTGGTCAGTATCGAGGTGGCCTTGGGATCGAGCTCGTGCTGCGGGCCCTGGACGACATGGAGCTGACGATCGTGAATGAGCGGAGTCAGGTCCCGCCGTTCGCCTTGGGTGGCGGCCTTTCCGGCCGCTGCAACCGGGCCTTCCTCAGGGACGCCGACGGGCAGGTCACCGAGTACGCGAAGGTCACAGGCGCGCGGGTCCCGCAGGGCACCCACATCGTCGTTCAGACGGGCGGCGGAGCCGGATGGGGGCCTCCCGGAGAGCGGTCGCGCGATGAGATCGAGCGTGATCTCAGCTTCGGATACGTGAGCCATGACCAAGCCGTCGCAAGCTACCCACATGCGTTCAAGGAGATCGACGGATGAGTACCCGTATCGGAATCGACGTGGGCGGGACCTTCACCGACCTCATCTTCTTCGACGAGGAAACCGGGACGGTCACCGTCGGAAAGGGCCCATCCAATCCCGATGCAGTCGATCAGGCGGTTCGTGGCGTCCTCGCAGCCAACATCGGCCCGGACGCGACGGCCCGGGCCAGGTACTTCATGCACGGGACAACCGTCGGCCTCAACGCGCTACTCGAGCGCAAAGGCGCCAAGGTTGGCGTTCTCACCACCGCGGGCTTCCGTGATGTGCTCGACATCCGTCGGCTCTTGCGCATCGATGAGTCGGGCGAGCACATGTGGGACAACCTGTTCCGGACGCCGGAGCCGCTCGTCGAGCGTCCCCTCCGGATCGGCGTGGGCGGCCGCATCCTGGCCGATGGCAGCGAGGAGGTCCCGCTCGATGAGGCGGCCGTGCGCACGGCGGCAGAGACGTTCGCCGGCGAGGGCGTCGATTCCGTCGCGGTGGTATTCATGAACTCGCACGCGAATTCGGCCCACGAGATCACGGCTGAGAAAGTGCTGCGCGACGGCGGCTTCACCGGCCCGATCTCGCTGAGCCACGCCGTGAGCGGCCAGTACCGCGAATACGAGCGGGCATCGACGACAGTCGTCGACGCCTACGTGCGCCCGGCGGTGTCGGGCTATCTAGAGCGGCTGGAATCCGGCCTGCAAGCCGAGAACTTCGACGGCGAGTGCTTGATTACCACGTCCTCGGGGGGCAGTGTGGCGTTCGGTGACGCGCGCCGACGGCCGTTTGAGACGATCATGTCCGGCCCGGTCGCGGGCGCTGTCGGTGCGAGCAAGCTATGCAGCGAGCTCGGACTTCGCCTCGCGATCACCGCGGATGTGGGCGGCACGAGCTTCGACACCTGTCTGCTCGTCGACGGTCAGCCCAGGGTCCGCAATGAGGGCGAGGTCGTCGGTATGCCGTTGCAGATACCGTGGGTCGATGTCCGCTCCGTCGGAGCGGGCGGTGGCTCCATCGCCTCGGTCGACCGGGGACTCCTGCGCGTCGGCCCCGAAAGCGCCGGGGCAGTCCCGGGGCCGGTTTGCTACGGACGCGGCGGCACGGACGCGACCGTCACCGACGCGGCGGTCACCCTCGGCATGCTGGCTCGGGAGACGCTGGCCAGCGGGCTGAGGCTCGACATCGAAGGGGCTCGAGCTGCGGTCGGGCGCGTGGGGGCCGAGATGGGCATGGATGCGCGAGGAGGCAGCCCGGGGCATCCTGCGCGTGGTGGCGGCCCACATGGCCGGCGCCATCCGAGCAGTCAGCATTGAGGTCGGTGAGGACCCTCGCGAGGCTGCGCTGATCGGTTACGGAGGCGCGGGCCCGCTGTTCGCCTCGCTGCTGGCGCGAGAGCTCGGTATCCGAACGATCATCATCCCCAACTACGCCGGGAACTTCTCCGCGTGGGGCCTGCTCGAGCAGGACCTGGTGCGCTCAGCTGCGCTGACGATCGTCTCTCAGCTCGACGGCGCGGGCATAGCGAAGGCCGAGGTGACCCTGGATCAGCTGTTTGGGCGGATCGATGCCCGGGCGGCCAGCGGGGCACTTGGGACCACGTTGCGCTCCGCGGAGTTTGACTTGCGCTATCCCGGCCAGGAATACACGCTGACGTTGCCCGTCGCGCTCCAGGCCGGCGAAGTCGCCGAGTCACCTGAGCGGATCGCCGCTCGCTTCGCCGAGAACTATGAGCGCAACTACGGGCACCGGTTCGAACTCGACGTCGAACTGCTGACCGTCCGCGCGATCGAGCGAACCGTGCTGCCCCGTACCGGACGTCCCCGGCTCGGGACCCCGCGATCCGCCGATCGCAGCCCGGACGTGGCCCGCGCATTCTCCTTCGCGCGCAACGACTGGTGTGACTTCGCGGTGGTCGATCGTGAGGCTCTGGCGTCGGGCGATCGCCTCCCATCGCCGGCGATCATCATGGAGGCGACGACGACCTCGTACATCGACGCCGGGCTGGACGGGGTAGTGCACGAGTCTGGCGCCCTGGTGTTCACTGAGAGCGCCGACTGACCGCCGTCGCACGGCGTCTGCCTCGATTCAATCGCTCCGTGTCAGCTGGTGAGAACGCTCACCAGGTCCCGGAACACCTCGACATAGACGTCGGCCTCCTTCTCGGTGTGCGCGACGGATAACGTCCACTGCTCAGGGCGCGCTGGGGTGACATAGATCCCGCGGTTCACCGCATGCAGCCACGTCAAGCGCGTCAGCCCGCGGTGCTCGTATTCGCGCAGCGAGGCGTGATCGCGAATCGGTCCGGCGGACAGGGCGACGCATCCCCGAGCACCGGCCGACACTGCGTGGCCCGTGATGCCGTGCTCGTCGAGGACGGCACGGCATCCGCTGACGATGCGCGCGCCGATGCGCTCAAGCTGAACGTAGGCCGCCGGGGTCAGAATCTCGGTCAGGCTCGCGCGGGCGGCGGCCATCGTGAGCGCATTCCCATTGAACGTGCCGGCCTGAAGCACCCGACGGCTCTCCACCACCGCCATGATCTCCTCCGTGCTTCCGACCGCGCCGGACGGAAGTCCGGCGCCGAGCGCCTTCGCGAGCGTGACCATGTCCGGCATGACGCCGTAGCGCTCGGCCGCGCCTCCCGCTGCGATCGTCAGCCCGGTCTTGACCTCGTCGAAGATCAGGACGACCCCGTACTGACGGGTGATGTCGCGGATCGCCTCGAGATAGCCGGGCTCCGGATTGGCAAGGCCGAGCATGAACGCCGGCTCGAGGATGAAGCACGCGGGCAGACGATCCTGCACGGATAGTGCGGAAAGGAGTCGCATCAGGGCGGGAGCGTCGTTGAACGGAACGGCGAGCGTCTGCGCGGCCACCGCGTCCGGGATGCCGGCACTGACTGGTCGTGACGCGCCGGAGATTGGATCAACGGCAGCGTCGGTTCCCAGTCCGACCAGTACCGCGTCGTGGTGCCCGTGATAGGAGCCCACCGCCTTTACGATGGCATCCCGGTCGGTGTAGGCACGAGCGATGCGGATGGCGTCCGCCGTGGCCTCCGAGCCGGAACTCGTGAAGCGCCAGCGCGGCAGGCGCCAACGCTCGCTGAGCGCTTTGGCGACGAGGACAGCGTCCTCGGTCGGGGCCGCCATGTGGGACGCCTGTGCGTAACGGGCCTGCACTTCCCGCACCAGGACCGGGTGGGCGTGGCCCTGAACCATCGCGCCGAAGCCGGCGTGGTAATCGATGCGCTCGGTGCCGTCCACGTCCCAGACGGCTGGCCCCTTCCCGTGAGAGAGATAGAGGGGCCAGGGGTCACCTAACTGATAGCTGGACGGGACTCCGCCGACCAGGGCCTCTCGCGCGGACCGGTACAGATGGTGAGACCCGGCCGTCGTCTTGGCGAACCGCCGCTCCTCGTCCGCGAGCGCCCGGCTCAGGCGCGCCGCGGGGACCGCGAGCGCGCTGCGGGGGGCTTCGGCGCGCTCGGAGGACATTCCCTCAGCGATCGGCCCATGCACCGGCCATCGGCTGGGTGGTCAGCATGTTCGGTGCGGTCTGACCGCCATCGACCGGAACATTGATCCCGGTCACCCACGATGCGCGCTCGGAAAGGAGGAAGCACGCTACGTCGGCGATCTCCTGATCGGTCCCGAGTCGCTTGAACGGGAACTCGTGATCCAGCCAGCGATTGAACGCCTCCTCGTCTTCGGCCAGACGCTCCCAGTTTGATCCCGGGAACATGATCGACCCGGGGCTGATCACATTCACCCGGATGCCGTCTCCCGCGAGGGCGAGGGCGAGGGATGATGCAAGGTGGATCTCCGCGGCCTTCGCGGCACCGTAATGAGGCCGCGTCCACGCGTGCATGCCGGCGATCGAGGCGATGAACAGCATAGCCCCGCCACCATTCGCAGCGATCAGCGGTTGTGCCGCTCGGGCTGCGATGGCGGGGTGCGTCACGTTGATGTCGAGCGTGTATCGCCAGTCGGCGCCACCGATGGCCGACAGCTGCGGCCCCCCGCTCAGCGCGCCGGCGTTGGCCACGAGCAGGTCGAGGCCGCCGAGCGCATCGGCGGACGACAGGACGAACGCCTCCAGCGCGTCCGGGTCAGTGACGTCGACCGCCTCTCCATGCGCGGCGCCGCCGTATCCATGCAGTTCGGTCACGGTCGCCGTGACGCCATCCAGATCCCTCGCGCCGATGGCCACCGCCACTCCCTCTGCGGCGAGTCCGAGGGCGATCGCCCGGCCGATACCCCTTGAGCCGCCGGTGACGATGGCCCGCTTGCCGCCTAGTCTCAAATCCATATCCGTCCTCTCGCTCGGGCGCCATTCTATCCTGAAGCCGGTTCAACTCCGGCGTGATTTAAGTCCGTGGTATCGTCGAACTCGGATTGCTCCTGGCCGGAGTTCAGGAGCGGGAAGTGACCGCGACTTCGGATCCGACGTGCCCGATTTCGACACCGCGCAGCCCGCCGGGTGGGCCGATCTCGACGTCACCGGAGCCATCGCCGAGAGCAGTCTCGATGCGCTGTCCCCCGCTGGCTTGGAAGACCTGCTGGCCAGCGCATATCTCACCCGGCACGCTGCCGGTACCGAGTTCCTCTACGCGGAGCACAACCTGCCGAGCGACCCGCCGGGCCTGGTCGTGGACGGCCTGCTGCGGGTATTCCGACGTGACCCGGACGGGCGGGAGACGACCGCCCGCTACGTCAACCTCGGAGACCTCGTTGGACTCACCGGTGTCCTGGCCAGTGGCCGGCAGAGGATGCTCGCGGAGCGGCTCAACACCGACGTCGTGCACGCCACTGCAGTTCTCAGGTTCGATTCCGCAGCGTTCGAGCGCGTCTTCGACTCCGAGCCGGCCTTCGCTCGTTCCCTGTGTCGGTATCTGTTCGCGCGGCTTCTCATCACGCAGGAGACCTTGACCGGCAGCATGCTGCTGCCCGTACGCGCCCGCGTCGCCGGCCATCTCCTCGATCTCGCGGAGCGCCGTGGCTCAGAGCTGCTCGTGACCGCCAAACCCCGTCGCCTGGCGGCCGCGTCCGGCTCCGTCCGCGAGGTCGTGTCGCGAATCCTCCGCGACCTGGAGCGCGAGGGTGTGCTGACGCGCGACGGCTCGGATCATCTCCGACTCGTGGACACCGCGGCCCTCCACCGGATCGCTCGCGGCCAAGAGCACTCGGCCGACGATCATCGCTCGAACGCCGGCTGACCGACCACTTGGCCGGCCCGCCGCGCAGCGCTACGGATAGGTGTATTCCGGAGGTGCCGGCTCGAAGGTCGCGTGCATCTCGCCGATCTCCACGGTGAAGCCGAGGTCGCTCTCAGTCGGGAAGTAGACCCCATGCGCTTGCGCTTTCGGGTCGACACCGGTGAAAAGGCCGTCGAGGGTTCGAGCCATCCCTAGACCCTCGAGATGCCCGACCGCGGCGCTGAAGTCCGAGACGTCCAACTTGAGGTGATGCACGTGATCGGCGCCGTTGTGGCAGGCGAGTGAATCCGCGTAGGGGTTGCGCCCGCCGGTGGGCTGGATCAGCTCGATGCCACACTTGCCGAGGCTGCCGAGTGCCACGCGCATACTGAAGTCGCTGGCCTCCCCGTCGACGTCCACCGTCATGTTCGAGCGGTTATAGACATACACCCGCCATGGGCCGATGCCATACCGATCGGCAAACACGCGCACCGACCGGTCGACGTCCGCCGTCACGACACAGACGTGTGCCACGCCGGTGAAGAGATCTGTGGTGGCTGGCCTCACGATGCGAGCAGTGTAATCGACGGACGGGCGGACTTAAATCACAGTCCGGCTGGCTTGGCTAGCCTCTCAGCTCTCGTGCCTTACCATCCTGTCTCCTGCATAGACGATGCGTCGAAGGTATCGATGAATACGACCTCATCCTGAGGCCGGCGTCGCGCCTTACCGAACGTACCTCCCGTGTAGTACGCAACCGGCAAGGCGGCCACCTGCATGACTGTGTCGTAGGGAATACTCAAAAGCTCGGCTATCTCGCGCTCGTACTCTAGGTGAGCAGCCGTGATACAGCTGCCCAGACCGCGGGTGCGCAGCGCGAGCTGCAAGTTCCACACGGCCGGAAAGACCGATCCGAACTGAGATGCCACCCACGACGTCGTCACATCGCCGTCCGCCCGCCCGATGACACACGGCACGACGATCACCGGCACCTCGCCCATGCGCTCGATGAGGACGGTGACCGACTTCATCAGCTTCTCCATCGCCGCCAGATCCTCGTTGAACTTCTCGTGGTACTTCTCATCCACGGGCGGTTCCGCTTCCGCCGACTTGGTTTCCTCGGCGGCGTCCGGCTCGGACGAGGCGAGCATCTCCAGGAAGCTCCTGCGGTACACCTCCCCAAACTTGCGCCGCTTCTCCGCGTCGCGGATCACCACCCAGCGCCAGCGCTGGAGATCTCCGCCGGTCGCGGCTTGCAACGCGACACCGAAGCACTCGTCGAGGACGCCCTGCGGCACCTCTCGGTCGAAGTCGAGCCGACGACGTACCGAGCGGGTCGTCGTCAGCAATCGATCGGTGACGGCTAGATCGAATTCCGGCGCAGTGGCAGTCATCTCGTCCTCTCGGTCGGTAGCTGGTAGGACTCAGACCGGCGTGACGGTCGTGGGCAGGCTCTTCATAGTGCGGAGGATGTTGTTCGGCCTCATCACCGGCTCGCCGCACTCGAATCTCTGCACTCGCTTCAGCAGAGCGGTCATGACGCAATGGACAGGCATCGATTGCGCCGTGAGTGACCGCCCGGCTCAAGTCGAACTCGACAGGTCGAGTAGGAGTGTGCTCGACCCGTTGACCGCAGCCACCGGCCGTCTGAGTGGTCTGGCGACCTGAACTGACCTCAGTTGGGCGAGCTTAACGGGGGACCGAGCTGGAGTCAACTAACGTCCTCCTCATCGCGAACATGTCGTCTTCCTCGGCCCTCTCGGGCAAGCCCAACATTTCCCCTACAACACGTCAAGGCGAGCGCGAGAGCGCGCCGGACCCGGTGGAGATTCGCGCTACGTCCTGACGATGAACCCTATCCCGCTAGCTCAGAATGTCGCCCGGAAGGACGGGCACTTCATGACACCAGAATTCGACCTTGCCTCAACTGACCGCCTGCTAACGACAACTCGGTCGGTTCGCAAGCGCCTCGACTTCGATCGCCCAGTCGCCGTCGATGTCGTGATGGAGTGCATGACGATCGCTCTCCAGGCGGCGACCGGTGGCAACGCGCAGCGGTGGCGCTGGGTCATCGTGCTCGATGAGGGGAAGCGGCGGGCCATCTCGGCTCTGTACGCCCGCTCCTTCCGTGAGATCCTCGAAGTGCCGAACGACGTGAGCCTCGACACCGCACGCTCCGAAACTGGCTACCACCACTCCTTCGCCCACCGGATGGACGTCGAGAATCGGCTCCAGTCTTCGGTGACGTACCTGATCGAGAACATCCACCGCGCGCCCGTGCTCGTGCTCGCCTGTGTCGTCGGCCGGGCGACGCCGGAGGACACCCCCCATTGGGTGTCCTCCCAGTTTGGGTCGGTGTACCCGGCCGTATGGAACCTTCAACTCGCGCTGCGCTCACGAGGTCTGGGAAGCTGCCTGACCGCCGCACATCTCACGTACGAGCGCGAGGTCGCGACACTACTCGCGATCCCGTACGAAGAGGTCATGCAGGTCTGCCTCCTTCCGGTCGCCTACTACACGGGCGACACGTTCCGTCCGGCAAAGCGCCGTCCGGTGGACGAAGTTGTGGGAGTCGACGCGTTCCCAGTCCAGGGTTCAGGTACGTGGTGATGACGTCCATCCGGGGGTGGATCGGGCGGGTGACGCAACACGGTCGTTGAGGTCGGTCCTGCGGGCTAGCGCGGATAGATGTAATCTGGCTCCGGCATCGAAAACCCGGCCGGCGCGGCGCCGATCTCGAGCAGAAGTCCGAGATCGTCGCGGGCGTCGAAGTACATCGCCTGGAACCGATGCTCAGGCGAGCCGCCTGTGAAGCTCGCCGCGAGCCTCACCGGGAGGCCGAGCGCGATCAGTTTGTCGCGGGTCCCCGCGAAATCCGGCACATCGAGCCGCACGTGGTGCACGTGGTCCGCGCCGCCTGCTCGGCTGAGGGTTTCGGCGTACGGGCCAAGCTCGTCGAGGGGCTGAATGATCTCGAGTCGAAAGGCCAAGCCGAGCTGGGCCAGCCCGGCGCGCATCTTGAAGTCGACGGGGCTGCCATTCACCTTTGCCTGCATGTTCGAGCTGTCGTAGGTGAACACGCGCCAAGGGCCGACGCGGTAGCGATCCCACCAACGTCGAACGGCGCGGTCAAGATCCGCCGTCACGATGCAAATGTGGTTCGCGCCGCTGAACAACGCGCCGTGCTCCGGGACTATCGTGCTCATGACGCCGAACACCGATGCCGGCACGCCACGGTGGGGTAGCGCTTCGCTACCCCACCCGCGTTGTCGCTGTTATTGCATGTGCCAGAGCGTCTTGAACTGACTGAGCGCATCCGCCGGCTCGCTCCAGAAGCCGTCCTTGACGTTGACCGAGTTGATGTTCGACTTGGTCACGATCTGGGTCGGCTGCAAGGCTTGCTCCGTCTGATTGATGGGCAGGCCCTCCTGGTCGCGGAACATCGCATCGAACATCGCATAGGGCTGATAGCCGGGATCGAAGCCGGTCCACGCAGCCTGCTGACCGGTCTTCAGGGCGGCAATCGCGCCCGCATCCGCCGCCTGGCCGATGATCTTGACCTTCCCACCCAGACCTGCCGCATTCAGCGCCGAGTTGATCCCCTCCGCGAACGGGCCATAGTCGAACACCAGGTAATTGGCGTCGGGATTCGATTTGAGCGCCGAGACCATCAGGCTCGGGATCTTGCCTGCCGCCAGGTCCGGGATCGTGATGTTCACGATCTGGGTCTTGCACGAAGGACACAGCGACTTGACGGTCGACGTGAACGCGCTGGTGAACGCGCGTAAGGACGGGGTAGGCCGGCACGTGCTCGATAACGGCATTGCCCTTGCCGCCCGAGTCCGACACGAAGTAGTAGGCGAGGACTCGGCCCATCTCGGCATCGTTCGAGCATCCATTCGACGCCGCGATGATCGGTGGCTTCACGGTCACGGGGCAGACCGCGGTGATGACCCATTTCGCCCCGGCCGACTGCACCTTCTGAAGTGCCTGCGAGGTGACGGGCAGGCCGGCTTCGGCGACGTAATCCGGGTGCTTGGTCAGCGCCGAGTCGATCGCGGCGTTGAACGTCCCGATGTTGGCGGGGTCGTAGCTGATCTGGGAGTAGTTCCAGTGCGCAAGCTTCGCCATCTCGCGCCAGACCCTTCTGAATGACCACGTTGCCGGGGTCGGTCGTCCCCAGCATGACCAGCGACTTGCCGGTCGGCGGAGCCGACGTCAGCGACTGGGTGTGAATGATCTTCGTCGGGGTGGCCTCGTACTGCTTGAGCTTTGCGTCGGCGATCGCCACGCCGCCGCTGGACGCGCCGGATGTCGATCCGGTGCTGGTGGCGCTGCTCGCGGAGCTGGCGGAGTTCGAGGAGCTCGAGGAGCTCGAGGAGCTCGAGGAGCCGCAGGCGGCCAATGCGGCCCCGATCGCAATCGCACCTAGGAGCGCCGCGAGAGGCCGCGCGCGTCGGTGGCGCCGGTCACGGCCGGCGAGTCTGAACTGCGGATTCATGAGATGACTCTCTCCTTCCCCGTCCGATGAGGAGCGGCTGGTTTCCGCGCAAAGACCTAAACTGAACTCAGGTTGGCAGCGCCGCGGGGACTCTAGCAATCGGCGCATGGTTGTCAAGTAGAGCATTGGTTAGGCCGTCAGGCGAGGACAGCGGTCGCTTCCGGGACAGGGCCGGAATGCTTTGACTGTGAAGTGAAGTCAGCTAGCCCGAATCGACGTTCGGCCCGACCGGGACGGCGAGCGTGCAGTGATGACTCGACGGGTGGCGAACTAAGGCGCTGCTCGCGGCGCTTATGCGTAGCTCGGATCCTCGGGGCCGCGTGCGCCCCGCGCGAAGCCCTCGGTCGGAACCTGCGGGGTCGAGTCCTGCCAGACCTCGGTCTGCTGCCAGTCCAGCACCACGGTTCGGTGGTCGATCCGCCAAATGCCTGCTCGCCTCGAGAAGCGATCGATGTATCGGGCCCCGACCGCGTCCACCTCACGTGGAACTGTCCCTCTTCTGATCAACGTCGCGTGAACCTGCGCCTCCGAGCGAGCGACATCGCCGTCGACCTCGATCAGGACGTTCGTGATCGAGTGTGTCGTCGCGGAGTTTTCCTTCCGCAGACGGTCGGCGAGGAACGGAGCAAGCTCGTGCCCCGGACCCTTCCAGTACCCGTGGTCGTCGTACGAATCGTCGTGAAAGGCGGAGCGGATCAGATCCTCGTCGCACCGGTCGACGCCGCGGCAGTACCTGACGAGGACCTCGTAGATCGCCTGCTTGTCGAGCAGAACCTGGATCTGCTCGTTCAACGCGTCTCCATGGCTCAGGACGACGGCACCGCGACCGCCCGTCCGGTGACCCCGCCCGCCGCCAAGCGCTCGTAGGTCGCGGGAACATCCTCGAGGCGGACCTGCTCGACCTCGACCTCGAGCGCTCCGGCGCGAGCCAGCGCCACGACCTCAATGAGCTCGTTCCGGGTACCCCAATTCGGGAGCAAGACCGACGCCTCGAGCGGCGAGGCACCGAACGCCATCGGGTATCGACCGCCGGCCAGGCCGACCAGGACGATCTGACTCCCAACCGCCGCGACGGCAGCGGCGAGAGCGGTCGTCTCGTCGCTGCCGACGAAGTCGAGGACCACCGATGCGCCCGCGCCCCGCGGGGTCTCCGCGCGCACGGTCCCCACCGCGTCTTCTCCTGACGGCACGACGACGTGAGCACCCGCGCGTTCCGCAAGCGCTCGTGCCTCCGCGCGAGGATCAACGGCGATGATGCGCGCCTCGGTGAGGGCGCCGAGCATCTGGATGGCCACGTGACCCAGCCCCCCGACACCGATCACCACGGCCGTGCTGCCGGGGACGAGATGGGGCATCGAATGCTTGATCGCGTGGTAGGGCGTCAGGCCGGCGTCGGTCAACGGAGCCGCCGTGACCGGGTCCAGATCGCCGATCGGAATCAGGAGCCGCTCGGACGGAACGGCGACGTATTCCGCGAGACCGCCATCGCGTCCGAGCCCGCCGCCATGCGCTCGGCGCTCCTCGGCCCGTTCACAGATGTTCTCCATCCCCTGTGCACACCGCCAGCAGGTGCCGCAGCCCCACGGGCCGTAGACGATCACGGCCTCGCCTTCGCCCACCCCGGTCACACCCGGTCCGACGGCGGCGACGTGGCCGGCGTTCTCGTGGCCTAGCGTGAACGGCACGTCATAGGGCAGCATGCCGTCGGGCCACTCCATCAGGTGCAGGTCCGAATGACAGAGACCCGCAGCGGCAACTTTCAAGAGCACCTCACCGGGACCCGGGTCGGGCACAGGAATATCAATGAGTTCCGGCGGTGACTCCCACCGTGTCAGCTGGACGGCCTTCATCGTGCAATCGATGTCGAATCTAGTCAGCCGACCTCGGACGTCTCGCGATCGAAGGCGATCGAGATCCGCCGCACGGTGAAGGTCCAGCGCCCGTCGATGCGTCGAAGGTCGTCGGAGTAACGGCCAGAACGAGTTGGCACAAGGTCGGGGTTGAACCAGACCCAGTCGCTGTCGACATGGGCGGTGTCCCCATCCACGGTGACGATCGGGTTGGCGTACACATGGCGTCCGGGCGGCCACAGGTTCGCCTGGATGTACTCGAGGAGCTCGGCCCGGCTCTCGGTGACGTCGCCCATCTCGAACCGCACGTCCTCGGCGAGTAGCTCGGCGAAGAGGTCGAATTCACGATCGTCGACGGCGCGGCAGTAGCGCGACATCACGTTCAGGATCTCCTGGGCGTCAGTCATCTCGTCCTCAGTTCCGTTGTTCCGCGTCGATTTTGCGAAGCCGGCCCACGGGGCCGGGACCGGCTTGGTCGGATCCCACCGATCCCAGTGGATGTAGGTCTCGGGGTCATCCCGGTGGGAAGGTCTGAAGTCCGTCCCGATGGTGTAGGCCAGTGGCGTCAGGCAGACCTGTTGGACGGTGTCGTAGGGGATCCCGAGCAGCTCGGCTGCGTCCCTCTCGCGGGGCATGTGCATCGTCGTCCAGCAGGTACCGAGACCGCGGGCGCGGGCCGCGAGCATGAAGCTCCATACGGCCGGACAACTCTGTCCGAGGAAGGTCGTGGCCATGTGCGCAAGCTCGCCGTCGACGCGCATGCCGGCGAGACAGGCCACCACAATGACCGGGGCCTCGGCGAGGTGATGGGCCAGGTAGTCGACCGAGTCACCAACTCGCTGCTGGCGGTCGGGAACGGACTCCCCGGTGCCCGGCTGGCCCACCCGTCGCACGTAGCTCGGCGAGTTGCTGTACAGCTCGGTGTAGACCTCGTTGTAGAGAGCGGCGAGCTTGCGCCGGGTCTGCGGATCGCGCACGACCACGAAGCGAGTCCGCGGCATGTTCGAACCGGCGGGCGCCTGCATGGCCAGCCGAACGCACTCCCGAATCACGTCGTCCGCCACAGCCCGGGTGAAGTCCAAGCGCTTTCGGACGGCCCTCGTCGTCGAGAGCACCTCGTCAGGCGAAAGTGCGAGCAACTCGGTCATCGCCGCTGCCCCACACCGGTGACCACCCCAGCGGTGAAGCCGTCGTCGACGGCGTAGAACCCGCCGGTGACGAACGACGCCTCATCCGAACACAGAAATGCCACCACGTTCGCTACCTCCTCGGGTTTCCCCAATCGACGGGTGGGATTGAGATGACCAGCTGCTGAGCGAGCTCGTCGTCGAGATACCGCTCGAGCAGCGCGGTGTGGATCACCGCCGGCCCTACCGCGTTGACGCGGATCCCGCGATGGGCGTAGTCGACCGCTGCCGAGCGCGTGAGCCCGAGCACGGCATGCTTCGATGCGACCCGCGTCATGTCTCTTCTCCTCTCGCGCGCACAAACTGACGTCAATTCATACGGACGGTAGCGGCTCGACGCTGCCGTGTCAACGGCGGGCGACCACCCAGTCTGTGTGGCGGGAAGGACGCCGTCTGTACGGCGGGAAGAACGCCGCCTGTACGGCGGGAAGAACGCCGCCTGTACGGCGGGAACTCCGCTGCGAGCGGCCGGGATGGGACGCGTCCGGCTCGCAGCGACCGGTTCCACCGGCGAGCGTGTTGACACGGCATCGGTGCCGCTGGTACGGTGGTGAGATGAATTCAGTTTGGCCTTCTGCGATCGACTGAGCGCATGGGAGTGATCGAAGCGCACGAGCAGAAGGCTCGACCCGATCCCTCGCCCGCCGACCGTGCGATCGGCCGGCGCTTCGAGGGAAGGGTCGCGTACGTGACGGAGGCCCCTCGGGCCTCCGCCGCCGCGGAGCGGTTCACGCGCGGGGGAGCACGGACCATCGTCGCCGATCTCGACCAGAGCGGCGCCGAAGCCGTCTCCTCGAGCCTGCCGGCGGGAGCGCTCCCCAACATGATCCCGTACAGCTTTTCCAAGGCCGGATTGGTCGGATTGACGCGGGCGGCGGCGATCGAGTATGCCGCGAACGGAATCCGCGTCAACGCGCCCGCCCCCGCCGGGGTGATGACCGCGCTGGTCGCCGGCCACGTTGCGCGCGTGCGCGACCCCGACGCGATGCGCCGTCTGCTGGAGTCGCAGACGCCGATAGCGGGGATGCCGGCGCCCCGAGACGTGCCGGCCGTCGTGGCTTTCCTGGCCTCCGACGATGCGCGCTGGGTCACGGGCCACACGCTCCCGATCGATGGAGGCTTTCATGCGCGATGACCCGCACCAATCGACGAGCACTCCGGACGGGATCCTCCGCCGGCCCGAGGTCGATCCCGGCTTTTTGAAGGACGCAGCCTGGGACGGCCGCTTCCATTACTCGTACGTGCCGCCGCCCGCTGCCGAACTGCGCCTGCCGCCTGAGGTGCGCCTGCACTCGGAGTTCGACCTCGACATCGATCCGGTCACCTATCAGGTCCTGCGCAACCGGTTCTGGAGCATCAACCTCGATCACTCGGACACGATCCGGCGCGTCTCGGGCTCGCCCGTGATCGTGTACATGGACGACTTCAACACCGCGCTCCTCACCGAGACCGCCGACCTGCTGATGGCGGGCCCGTCGATCCAGTGGTTCGCCGCGCTCGGTGACCTTCCGATCAAGTGGACGATGGAGAACCGTGGCCAGAATCCGGGGATCGGAGAAGGGGACGTTTTCTTTCACAACGACCCGTGGATCGGCTGCACGCACGCCATGGACGTCGGCATGTTCGCGCCGGTGTTCCACGAGGGGCGGATCTTCTCCTGGATCTTCAGCCAGTGTCACGTCGGCGACGTCGGTGGTCCGTTCCCGGGGAGCTTCAATCCGCTGGCGAACGATCTGTACGAGGAACCCACGCTCGTCCCGCCGATCAAGCTTGTCCGCGCCGGTGAGCTTCAACTCGACGTGCTCGAGATGCACACGCGTAAGAGCCGGACGCCGGACCATCTCGCGCTGCAGATGCGCAGCCAGATGGCGGGGATTCATACCGTGCAGTCGCGGATGGCCGAGGTCCTCGCCGAGTACGGTGCCGCGACCGTGAAGGGTGCGATGCGCCGCATGATCCGTGACTGCTCTCAGGCGATCGGCGAGCGGCTGACGCGCATCCCCGATGGAGAGTGGTCCGAGCGCTTTTACATGGCGGGGCTTGGCGCCGAGGATCGCGCGGCGCACCGGTTCAGCTGCCGGATCCGTAAGCAGGGTGATCGGCTGGTCGTCTCCAACGAGGGCACGGATCCGCAGTACAAGGCCGCGAGCAGCGCGTACGGGTCGTGGCGTTCGGGGGTGCTGGTGGCCGTGGGCAGTTTCCTGGGCTGGGATCAGTTGCTGTGTAACGCAGGAGCGTTGGACCATGTCAGCTTCGAGCCCACACCGGGCACTCTGAGCGTCGCCACCTACCCCGCCGCGACCACCGGCGTCGGCGGCAACACCGCGGCCGTCTACCTGAGTGCCTTCACAGTCTCGAAGATGCTGATGTCCGGTCCCGACGATCTCAGCCGCCGCGCCAACGGCGCCGGAGGGCAGTCGATCCCGAGCTTCTGGTTCGGCGCGGGCAACGACCGCAAGGGACGGTTCGTCGTCCAGCCGCCGGGCGATGTTGTCGCGGGAGCGCTCGGTGCGTTTCCCGACCGCGATGGCGTCGACGTCGGTGGGGCGTGGTGGTGGCCGAATAACCCGTCGGGCAACACGGAGGAATGGGAGGACGCTCTGCCGGTCCTTTACCTCTACCGCCGTGAGCGTCAGGGAAGCGGGGGTCCTGGCCGGTGGCGCGGCGGCAATGCGCTCGAGACCGCGATCGTTCTGCACAAGACCGACGAGATGATGGTGCAGCTGGTCAGCCTGGACAACGCGATCAACTGCGCGCTCGGCCTCGGTGGCGGCCTGCCGGCTCACCCGGGCGACTATCGCTTTCGCGAGGCTGGCCTGCCGCACGAGCGGCTCGCCGCCGGCGTCCTCCCCGGGACGCCCGACGCGCTGGAGCGCGACGTCGGAGAGCTCACTCGCCTGTTCGCGAAAGAGATCACGATGATGCATCCCGGAGATGTGTTCGTCGCGCAGTACTGCGGCGGCGGCGGGTTCGGCGACCCCCTCACACGACGCCCCGAGCTGGTCGCCGGCGATGTGAGCAGCGCGGCCATCACGATGGACGATGCCCGCGCGCTGTACGGGGTCGTCCTCGACGGCACCGGCTCTGCAGATCCACAAGCGACCGACGAACTCCGGCAGCGAATGCGCGCCGATCGCCTCGCCGGCGCTCGGCCGCCGGTTGCGCCAGACGACGTGAGCCTCGACCCCGATCGCTACACGGGATCAGCCGGCGGCGCTGTCGGCTTCGGGCCGGCCTCGGACGCCGAGGAGCACTGGGGATGCCTCGAGTGCGGCCACGCTCTGGGCCCGATCGACCAGAACTACAAGGACGGGGCCGCGCGCCTCGAGCGCGCGCCGCAAGCGATCAGTCCACGGCAATACCTCGATCCCAGCGAGTTCTGCGACGACGCGTTTGTCGTCCGCGAGTTCCTCTGCCCAGGGTGTGGCGTAACACTGGCGACCGAACTCTGCAAGCCCGACGACCCACCGGTGGTCGACGCGAGGCTGAACGCGCGTGTACAGGTGACGGCATGACCAGCGCCGGGCTGTCCATCGGAGTCGACATCGGCGGAACTTTCACCGACTGCACGATCATGCACGACGGCGGGCGGATCACGACCGGGAAATCGCCGACCACACCCGATGACCGCTCCAGCGGGTTCTTCGACGCGATCACGAGCGCGGCGACGAATATGGACTCCACGCTCGAGTCGGTGATGGAGCGGTGTGAGCTGCTCGTTCACGGGACGACGACAGGCACGAACGCGATCGTCGAGCGTCGCGGAGCGGCGACGGGACTGCTGACCACGCGCGGGCACGACGACGCGATGTTCATCATGAAGGGGCTGGGGCGGACATCCGGTCTCTCGCCCGATGAGGCGCTCGACGTCCACTCGACGTATCGGCCCGCGCCGCTAGTGCCGCGCGCCATGGTCCGCCCGATCACCGAGCGGATCGATGTCGACGGCGACGTGATCGTGCCGCTCGACGAGGACGAGGTGCGCGACGCGGTTCGCGAGCTCGTCGCGGCCGGAGCCTCGGCCCTCACGATCAGCTTCTTGTGGTCGACGATGAACCCGGTGCACGAACAACGGGCGCGGGAGGTCGCAGCCGAGGTGGCGCCGGATCTGTTCATCTCATGCGGTTCGGATCTGTCGACTCGGACCGGCGAGTACGAACGGACCACGACCGCGGTCATGAACTCGTACATCGGGCCACTGATGCTCGACTACGTCGACCGGATCCAGGACGGGGCGCGCCAGCGAGGCTTCGAGGGGTCGGTCCAGTTCGCGCAGTGCGCCGGCGGAGCGATCACGAGTGCCGAAGCGCGCCGCGCGCCGGTTCGGACGGTCCACTCCGGTCCGGTCGCCGGCACAATCGCGATGGCGCGCATCGCCGAGCGGACCGGGCTGCGAAACGTCATCGCCGTGGACATGGGCGGCACGACGTTCGACGTCAGCGTGATCCACGACGGCCGCCCGCTCCAGCGCGACATCTCGATCTTCGAGCGCTACGCGATGGCGCTTCCGATGCTCGACATCGAATCGATCGGAGCCGGCGGAGGGAGTGTCGCATGGGTCGATGAAGTCGGACGGTTGAACGTCGGCCCGCGCAGCGCAGGGGCGCGACCGGGCCCGGCGTGCTACGGGCTAGGTGGAACCGACGCGACCGTCACCGACGCCGACGTCGTCCTGGGGCTTGTCAACCCGGACAACTACCTCGGCGGACGCATGCGGCTCGACCGCGACCTGGCCGAGGACGCCGTGGATCGACTCGCGGGCCGGCTTGGCATGAGTGGGCACGAGACGGCCGCTGGCATCTCCACGGTGGTCGACGCGAAAATGGCCGACCTCGTCCGGCGCATGAGTCTCTTGCGCGGGCTCGATCCGCGGAACTTCGCCTGTGCTGCGTTCGGTGGCGGCGGTCCGCTCCATGCCCCCGCCGTAGCGGCTCAGGCGGCGATATCGAGAGTGGTCGTCCCGCTCCCGCATGCGGCCTCGGTGCTGTCGGCCTATGGCGCTGCGACATCGGACGTCGTTCACGTCGTCCAGCGGTGGCGCGTGCTCAAGCTTCCAGTGCCCGGAGCCAGTGTTGAAGAGATCTTCGCTGCGATGGAGAGCGAGGCGCACGGCAAGTTCGCCAGCCAGGGCATTGATGTGGCGGGAGTGGCGCTCGAGCGTTCCGTGCGGATGCGGTTCTCGATGCAGATCCACGACGTCGAGGTGCCGGTGCCGGCTGGTCAGATCGACGACGGCGCGGTGGACCTGATCGATCAACAGTTCGAAGCGGTTCACAACCAGCTATTCGGTCGCGGGTCGGGCGACCGCTCGGGCGGGATTGACTTCACCGCGTTCCAGGTGCGCGCGACCGCGCAGACCCGACGGCCCGAGCTGGCCTCAGACGAGCGCGGCGAACCCGCGCGACGCTCACGTGCGGTCTACTGGGCAGAGCTACGCGACTTCCGCGACACACCGATCTACGAAGACGTGCCGCCGGCATTTATCGATGGTCCAGCGCTGATCGAGCTCCCGGACACGGTGATCGTCATCCGTCCCGGTCAGCGAGGTCAACCCGACATGGCCGGGAACTACATCATCGATCTCCAGGTGCAGGCGTCATGAGCTCGCGTTTCGACGGAAAGGTCGCGCTGGTCACCGGTGGCGGCTCAGGGATCGGCGAAGCTATCGTGCGCCGGCTCGCGGCCGACGGCGCCAGCGTCGTCGTCATGGACGTTCAGCCTGAGGCCGCCGAGCGCGTGGCGAGCGATTTCGAGCGGGCCAGTCCGTTCGCCGGCGATGTCACGGACGCCGACGCTTCAGAGCGAGCGGTCGCGCACACCGTCGAGACGTTTGGGGGACTGCACGTGGCCGCCAACATCGCCGGCATCGGCGGGCCGCTGATCAGCAGCGAGGACTATCCGATCGACGACTGGCGGAAGGTGATCGACATCAACCTCAGCGGCGTCTACTACAGCATGCGAGCCGAGCTCAGGCACATGCTTTCGAGCGGGGGCGGCTCGATAATCAACATGGCGTCGATGTTCTCGGTCGTGGCTCGCGACTCGATGGTCGCCTATGTCGCGGCCAAGCACGGGGTGCTCGGGATCACCCGCGCCGCCGCCATCGACTGCGCGCAGCGCGGCGTGCGCGTCAACTGCGTAGGGCCTGCAGTCATCAGGACCCCGCTGCTCGCCGCCTCGCTCGATCAGGCCAGCGCCGACTACCTCGCGTCGCTCAACCCCTTCGACCGGCTCGGCGAACCGGACGAGGTCGCGTCACTGGTGGCGTGGCTGGCCTCAGATGAGGCCTCGTTCGTGAGCGGTGGCTTCTACGCGGTCGACGGCGCCTTCACCGCCCGATGATGAGCCTCCACGACCGTGTGATCGTCGTGACTGGCGCCGCCAGCGGACTCGGGGCCGCGATCGCGATGGGCGCAGCGGACGCGGGCGCGACCGTCATCGGCGCCGATCTCGTCGTAGCGCCGCCCGACGACCGAGTCGCGATGCGCGAGCTCGATGTCACCGATGAGACCCAGTGGGGGACGTTCGCCGATTGGCTCCGGCGCGAGCACGGCGCCTGCCACGGCCTCGTCAACAACGCCGGCATCACAATGCGCACTCGGCTCGGCGAGGTGTCACTCGATGACTGGAACCGCACGCTCGCGATCAACGTCACCGGTCCGATGCTCGCGATGCAGTCGCTGATGGATTTGATGCCGGCCGGATCGTCAATCGTCAACATCGCGTCGATCGCCGCCCTGAGCGGTCACTTCGCAATTCCCTACACGGCGAGCAAGTGGGCGCTTCGCGGGCTGTCGCGGGCGGCGAGCCTCGAACTCGGACCGCGCGGCGTCCGTGTGAACGCCGTGATGCCGGGCCTGATCGCCACGGCGATGACCGCCGACGTTCCGCAAGCCGTCTCCGACGCACTCGTAGGCAGCGTTCCCCTCGGGCGACCCGCCACGGCGGGCGATGTGACAGCCACCGTCCTGTTCCTCCTGAGCGAAGAGTCGTCCTACCTGAGCGGTCTAGAGATTCCCGTCGACGGCGGCCAGGCCGCGCACGGCGGCATGAAGCTGCTCTCAGATGCCGTACGGGCCGCGGCAGCGGGCGCAGTGTGAGGGCCCTTCTCAGTACTGGGCGTCGACTTCGTCGCCGTCGGCCGCGGTGAGAGTGACCCCGTAGCGTTCCATCAGATGCCGTGCATCCGCTGCCATCGCCTGCCATTCCTCTGACTCGGATGCTTGCTCGAACGTCGAGCGATCGTCCCAGTACACCTCGGCGAGCCGGAATACGCCGGAGGCGCGCGCGTTCTCACCGCCGGTGAGCACGGTGATCCGCCGGATGCCCGGGAATTTCTCCGCAAGCGGGAAGTGAACTTTGTCGTAGTGCTCGTCGAATTCGACGCGATATTCGTCCCGGGGCCACGACCAGATGCCAATCGCCTTGTACACGCATTCCTCCTTAGGTCAGCCAGTCCGCTGGAGTCGGGCCGGTCTTGCCGAGCGGCCCCCTGAACAGCTCCCAGTTGTCGGGAACGCCAAGCAGGTGAAGACCACCGTCGACGAGCAGCGTGACGCCGGCGACCCAGGCTGCCGCAGTTGAGGCGAGGAAAACCGCCACCTGCGCCTGATCAGCGGTCTCGCCGACGCGGCCAAGAGGCGTGTTACGGACGAACGCAGCCGGCACCTCCGGGCTCTCGCCCAGGAAGCCGGCGGACAGTTCGGTGTTAACCAGGCCGGGAGCGATCGCGTTGACGCGAATCCCCATCGACGCGTACTCGAGAGCCGCGACGGTCGTAAACTGCGAAACGGCAGCTTTCGCGGAGCAGTAGGCCACTGGGACCCGAACGATCAGGTCGGGGTACTGGTACAGCGCGTTGTTGACGAGGATGCGCGGCGACCCGAATGACTCGGTCGCCAACTCAAACGCCGCACGCATGGCCACCTCATCGGTGACATCGCCGGCGAACGCCAAGGCTCGTGGCGACGGATGCTCGCGCGTGAGGCGTTCGGCCGCGGCGTGCGCGCGGTCTGGATCGATCTCGTAGATCAGAACGTTGGCGGCGGCCGCCATCAGATGGCCGGCGATGTCGTAGCCGATACCCTGACCTGCGCCGGTGACGATCGCCGAGTTGCCAACGAGCTCGAAAGTGATGCCCATCGACTCGCCTTCGCGCTCAGAGGGTCAGGACCGTGCAGGCGCTCACGCCGGGGGCGCCGTAGACCTGGGTGAAGCCGACCCGGCACTCCTTTGGGACCTGTCGGTCGCCGGCCTCGCCCCGCAGCTGGAGCGCGATCTCGTGCACCTGCCGCAGTCCGGACGCTCCGATCGGCTCGCCGCAGGCGAGGCAGCCGCCGTCGGTGTTGATCGGCAGCCTCCCAGCCAGCCCGGTGGCGCCGCTCTGGATCAGCGCCTCCTGCTCGCCGTGCTCGCACAGGCCGGTCTCGGCGAGGTGCATGACCTCCGCCCCTGACTCCGTGTCCTGAATCTGTGCGATGTCGACGTCGGCGGGTCCGATGCCGGCTTCCTCGAACGCGGCGGCCGCGGCCTCGGTCGTCGCCGAGGGCGCGGATTCGATCGGGATCGACGGGGCGAACACCTCGAACGATCCGAACCGTCGCGTGCGGAAAGCGACCGACCGTAGGTACACCGGAGTGCCAGTCAGCTCCCTGATGCGGTCACCGCGAGCCAGTACGAGCGCCACCGCGCCCTCGCCCGGCGAGCAGAACATGTACTGAGTGAGCGGGTGGTTGACCATCCTCGAGGACAGGATCTCCTCTTCGCTCAGCGGGCTTCGTCGCCACGCATTCTCGTTGAGCGAGCCGTTCGCGAAAGCCTTCGCCGCTACCTTGGCCAGTGTCGAGGTGCTGATGCCGTGATCCGTCATGTAGCGCTGGATCTTCATCGCGAAGAACTGCGTGGTCAGCATCAGCCCTGTCTCGCCGTACCACGAGCCGATCCCCCATTCCTCCGGCAGGGGGTTGAAGGCCCCCCGGGGGTGCTTGTCGAAGCCGACCACGAGCGCGACCTCGGCCGCACCGGAGACGAGCATCGCGTGGGCGGTCGTCAGCGCCGACCCGCCGGTGGCACATCCGTTCTTGACGTTGATGAACGGGACGCCGGTCAACCCGAGCATCGATACCGATGTGTCCGCGTTGCCGGCGGCATCCGACCCGCCGGCGGCAAAGTCGACGTCCTGCCAGGCGATCCCCGCATTCGCGAGCGCCCGCCGGGCCGCGATCGCACCCATCTCGAGCCCGGTCACCCCGTCGTGGCGGCCGAACTGGTGGATGCCGAGGCCGACGATCGCGACGTCGCCGGCGCTCATTCTTCCTCCTCCAGCGGGCGGAACGCGAACGTCAGCTTGTCGCTGGCCCCCGAGACGGGGATCAGCGTCAACTCCATCGGCATGCCGATCCGCAGCCGCTCCGGATCGCTCTCGGTCAGCCGAGCCTCCACACGGACTTCGCCCGGCAGCTCGATGTACCCCACGCCGTAGGGCTCGAACTCCTCGGCGGCGCTCTCGAGATACGGTGGCGCCTTGGGCGCAAAGCACTGGATCGTCCAGGTCCACAGCTTCCCGCGCGTCGAGAGCTCGCGGGCGTGAACGTCTTCCGAGGTGCACCTCGGGCATGACCGCTGGCGCGGGAATGTCACCGTGCCACACCGCTCGCATTCCGAGCCGATTAGCCTCGGCTCGTCCTCGGTGCCGGCGATCAGGTCCGGGTCGATCATCTGTAGCTGCCGAGTGTCAGTCATCGACTCACTGGAACGCAAGCACTGGGGAGCGCGCCACCATGTACCGGCGCATCCGGCCGGAATCGTCGAGTTGCGCCACCGCCAGGAAGGTGCCAATCCGCTCGCCCGAGTCCCAGCGGGTCTCGCCGAGAGCGAATTCGACATCTCCGTTGGTGCCGCTGTGCACCACGTAGTGAGCCCAGCCCTCGGTGTCACCGGCGTCGATGAAGCCGCGTAGCTCATCTCGCCCACCGACGAACTGGCTGCTCTTGCGGGAGGCGTCGGCAGCCCACTGGATTGAAAACTCAAGGTCCTCGGACACGAGCTCGAGCGAACTGTGCGGGTCCGGCCCGTCGAGCTGCTCGAAGTAACGCTCGAAGAACGTCATCGTGCCCTCTCGCTTCGACGCCGATTGCGATTGACCTGAACTCATTTCAGCATATCCTACCGAAACCCGCCAGTGGCTACGCCGTGACCGCGCCGCGCTCGAGGATCTGCGCCACGACGTCTCGCTTGACCACCTTCAGCGACGGCGTCCGCGGGAAGTCGTCGAAGACCTCGACGGATTCGGGCCATGTGTACTTCGCCACTCCCTCCTGATCGAGAAACTGCTGCAACTCTTCGAGCGTCGGTCCCGGCTTGCCCTCGACCGGGATGATCGCGGCGCAGGCACGTTCGCCGAGGCGCTCGTCGGGGATGGGCACGATCGCGACCTCGCGAACGTTCGGATGGCGCATGACCACGGGTTCGACCTCGGAGGGAACGATCGTCACGCCGCCGCGCCGGATGATGTCCTTGCTGCGGCCGACATAGATGAACTGTCCGTCCTCGTCGAGGTAGCCCAGATCGCCGGTCCGGTAGCCACCCCAGTCCGTCAATGACTCGCGCGTCAGCTCGTCGTTGCCCAGGAAGCCGAGGAAGCGGCTCGGGCCGTTGACTATCACCGAGCCGACGGTGTTCGGCGGCACCGACTGCTCGTCGTCGTCGACGATCCGGATCTCCGTGCCATCGTATGGGCGGCCCTCGGTCAGGTCGATCTTCGCGTCCGGCTCGTGGAGGCCGTGAGCAGCGTGCCCGGGCACCTCGGACAGACCGTAGTCGCCGAGCGGCGGGACTCCGAAGGCTTCCCGCATCGCGACGCGGCGCTCGCGCGTGAGACCGGGGGCGGCGAGGACGCGCATCGACGGCAGCTCGAGACCGCTGTCGGATTTCGCCTGGATCAGGTCCGCCGAATGCGTTGGCATCGACAGGACGTACGTGCAGTGGTGCTCGTCGATCAGCCGCAGGGCGTCCTCCGGGCGCCACCGGTTGATCAGCACCCCGGTCGCGCCGTTGAACAGGGGCGGGAAGTAGCCGAACACGAGACCGCCGACGAAGCCGAACTCGCAGACGACCAGATAGACGTCTTCGCCGGTCAGCTCCCAGCGCTTGCAGATGCCCTCGGTGGCGTAGCGCAAGGTGTTGTTGGAATGGGCGATGCCCTTCGGGGTCGACGTCGTCCCAGAGGAGTGGAGCACCATGGCCAGGTCGTCGGCCTGACGCGCGGCGTGCTCGTCCGGTGGGTCGTCGCGGGCCAGGCGGTCGACGAGGTCAGGCTCGATCGGGAGGAACAGCGGGACCTGATCGGCAACCTGCTCGCACTTGGCGAGCTCCTTCTCCCCACCGAAGCCGAGCAGTCCCTTGGCCCGAGTCTGCACGATCAGCGCCGACAGCTGGGTCTCGTTGAACATTGGTGGTAGTGGTGCGATCACCACGCCGCGGTGCATGCAGCCGAGCATCGCCACTGCCGCCTCGATTGAGTGACGGCCCAGGAGAATGACGATGTCTCCCGGCTCAACGCCACCCTCCGCGAGCTGGACGGACACGCCAACCGCCGCACGCCGAAGCTGATCGAAGGTGAAGGCGCGGTCGTCGAGGATCAACGCCGGCTTGTCCGGGTTCTCCTTGGCGCGACGCGCGAAGTCGCTCCACAGGTCTCCCTCACGCCAGTATCCCTCCGCGTAATAGCGATCGGCCTCGGGCTGGAACGTTAGGGTCGGCATCAACTTCCTCCGCTTTCAATGTTGTCGAGTCGTGATGGGCGTCGGTGCTCAGGCAATCGCCATTCCTCCGTCGACGCTGAGCACGGTTCCGGTGACGAAGCTGCTGCCGGAGCCGAGCAGGAACACGACGGCGTCGTCGAGCTCGCCGGCGTGACCGCCACGTCCGAGGGGCGTCCGGGACAGCAGAAAGTCCGGAAACTGCTCGGGGTCATCGCCCAGCTCGGCATTCATCTCGCTGGCGAAGAAGCCGGGAGCGACTGCGTTCACCCGGATCCCGTAACGGCCCCACTGCGACGCTAGCTCGCGCGTCAGTCCGATGATGCCGGCTTTGGAAGCGACGTAGGCCGCGTCCGGAATTGCGCCGATCGAGCGCAAACCCATGACCGAGGCGATGTTGACGATCGAGCGCCCTCCGCCGTCGCCGTTCCGCATTCTCTGCGCGGCCAGGCACGAGAGCGCGAACGGCGCGACGAGGTTCAGATCGAGAACGCGCGCGAACGTCTCCGGCGGGGTACGGAGCGCGGGAACGCTGGCGCCGGCCCCGGCATTGTTGATCAGGCCATCTAGCCTGCCGTGTCGGTCCATGACGACGTCGATCAGCCGCTCGCGGTCGGCTTCGTCGGTGACATCGCAGCGGACCGAATCGGCGCTCGGAATCTCGGCGGTGAGGGCAGCGAGCCGCTCGGCGCGGCGCGCGGCCAGGACCGGAATGCCGCCGGCCTCGCCAATCGCTCTCGCGAGCTGGGCCCCGAGTCCGGAGCTGGCCCCCGTGATGATCACGACATGTCCGTCGAGCCGCCGCATTCGATCCCTTCAAGTTGAAGTCAGTTCAACTGTATCGAGGCGCGGGCTCGAGCGCAACCGTAACGCCCCTGGACGCCCCGCAATCGGGGGGTTTGCTTCAACAGAGGGATGCGCGCGCGGGCGCTGGTAGAGTTGGGGTCAGTTCAAACGAAAGAGGAAAAGTGGCCAAGAATGCCCAACCCCGGGCGGGTCTGCGGGAAGTCAGTCGGAGCTCTCGTAGCAAGCGCCAAGAGATTCTGACGACAGCGATCGAGCATTTCGGCCGTGACGGGTATGAGTACACGAAGTGGGCGGACATCGCCGCGGACGTCGGCCTGGGCTCGACTGCGCTGTATCACTACTTCGAATCAAAGCTCCACTGCCTGTTCGAGATCCACGCGGAGGCGCTCGAGGCCGAACGGGAGAGGTTCGACAGGCTGACGTCGGACAGGGGTGATTTCAGGCCGACGCTCGCGCGCGTGCTCAACGGGCTGTTCGATCTCACCGAGCACGAGGTCCTGCGCAACCGTGTGCTGGTCGCCGAGGAGGGGTTGATCGCAGTCCCGCGCAAGTCGCCGCGCGAGGAAGAGGCGCGCCGGCTGGCCCGCTCTCGCATGCGCGACATCGAGTTCGCCTGGGCGGCGTTCCTCACGCGCGGGATGGAGCAGGGCGTGATCCCTGAGGCCGATCCACGGCTGCTCACGCACGCGCTGCTCGGGTTGTACAAGAGCGTCTGGCACTGGTATCGGCCCGGCGGCGGCCTGTCGCTGGACGACATTCGCGGGTTCTACGTGGAACGCTGCCTGGCGGTAGCCGGCTGCGGCGAGGCCCCTTCGCTCCCCGTCCAGCCCGCACGGAAGTCACGCGCCGCGCGCAAGGCGGCCTAACCCGGCAGGTCGGTAGCGCGGAAGCGGGCGGCCGACCGGATCCGGACCGGTACTCGCGTCCCTCAGCGGGCGCAGTACCCGCCGTCGATCGGGATCGTGAGCCCGGTTATCCAGCGCGCATCGTTCGACGCCAGAAACGCAACCAACGCCGCGACGTCCTCGGGCTGGACGATGCCGGGCATAGGGTTGAACGACTCCATCCGCTGGAGCATCTCGACCGGGTCGGCCGCGTTCTCGATGAAGCGGCGCACGAGCGGGGTCATCACGACGGTCGGGGCGATCGCGTTGACCCGGATACCGCGCGCCGCGTACTCAACCGCAGCCGAGCGCGTGAGTCCTACGATGCCCGCCTTGGTGAAGGTGTAGGGGGAGATGTTGTCCTGCGCGGTCAGCCCCGCGGTCGAGGAGGTGTTGATCACCGCGCCGCCGCCGGTCTCGAGCATGGCCTCGATCCCGTACTTGAGCACGTAGAACACGCCGTCGCCGTTGACCGACGTGACCCGTTGCCAGTTCTCGACCGTCATCTCGTGCAACGCGATCTGCTCGCCTTCGATGCCGGCGTTGTTGAAGATCACGTCGATCCGCCCGTAATGGTCGACCGCGGAGCGAACGGCGCGCTGCACCGATGCCGGATCGGCCGTGTCGACCGTGACCGCGATGCCGTCGGGCAGCGACCCCGCGTACTGACGCGCGGCCTCCTCGTTGATGTCGGCGACGGCAACCTTCGCGCCCTCGTCGGCGAAGCGCCGCGCGGTGGCGGCACCGAGGCCGGACGCACCGCCGGTCACGAACAGGACCTTGTTCTCGAACCTCATCCTCGTGCTCCTGTCAGTTACGGAGGTAACGGTGACTACGTGATCCGAACCAGCGCCTTGCCCGTGGTGTCGCCGGCCATCACCCGCATGAGCGCCTCGGGCGCCCGCTCCAGCCCGTCGATCACAGTCTCGCGGTAGCGCAGCCTGCCTTCGGCGAGCCAGCCGCCAAGCTCTCGGACCACGTCGTGCAGGCGGTGCTGATAGGCGCTGCCCCGGAATCCGCGGAGCGTGAGATTGTTCGCCGTGGCCTGGAACAGGTTGCTCGGTCCTGCCGCCGGACCGACCGACTCGTATTCGGAGATCGCGCCGCAGAGCGCGGCCCTACCCCAGTTTCGGAGCGTGGCCAGAGCCGCCTCGAGGTGATCGCCGCCCACGTTGTCGAAGTACACGTCGATGCCGTCGGGCGCGGCGTCGCGCAGCAGGTCGACGACGGGGCCATCGTGGTAGTTGAACGCGGCGTCGAGCCCGAGCTCGTCGAGCAGGAACCGGACCTTCGCCTCGGACCCGGCGCTGCCGATCACCCGGTGGCCGCGGAGCTTCGCGATCTGCGCCGCGATGCTGCCGACGGCGCCCGCAGCGGCGGACACCCACACGACGTCACCTTCGCGCAACTCGGCCGCGTCGATCAGTCCGGCATATGCGGTCACGCCCATCGCGCCGAGCGGCCCGAGGTATTTCTCGGCCGGCGCCACCGCGGTGTCGATGCGGGCCAGCGTGGCGATTCCTGCCAGCGCCGGCTCGCCCGCGGTGACGATCGCGTAGTCGCGCCATCCCTTCGCGTGCCATACCGAATCCCCGGGCTCGAAGCCCTCGGCACGTGACTCGATCACTTCACCCACGGCCCAGATGTCGTCCATCGGGGCATTGAGCGGGAACGAGTTGAAATAGCCCGCGGGACCGCTCTCACGCAACCGGAGCCGCATGCCGGGATCGACAGAGGTGAACGTGTTGCGCACGAGCACCTGACCCGGGCCCGGATCCGGAACTTCTACGTCGACAGTCACGAAGTGAGCGGGAGTCACCTCGCCGGCCGGGTACTCGACTAGGTGAACCTGGCGCGCGGGACGGGCCATGGCGCTATCGCTTGACCTTGTAACCGACGTCCTCCCGATCCCACACGCCGTCAGCCTCGGTACCCTCGGCCTTCAGCTCCTGCTTGAGGATCCGCTGGGCATGCGACTTGGGCAGCGAGTCCACGATCCGCACGTACCTGGGAACGGCGAAGTGCGGCATCTTGTCCTGGCAGAAATCGAGCACGTCCTCGGGTCCGAGCGTCGACCCCGGCTTGAGCACGATCGCCGCCATCACCTCCTGGCCGCCCATCGGCGACGGGACTCCGTAGACCGCCGACTCGAGCAACTCCTCGTGAAGCGCCAGCACGCGCTCGACCTCCCAGGCCGAGATGTTCTCGCCCCGGCGGCGGATCGAGTCGGTCTCCCGGGCCTTGAAGAAGAAGAAGCCGTCGGCGTCCTCGTAGCCGTGGTCGCCGGTGTGGAACCACAGGTTGCGGATCGACTTGAGCGTCGCGGTGTCGTTGTTCCAGTAGCCCGCCATCATCACGTTCGGACGCGCGGGGCGGATGCAGATCTCGCCCGCCTCGCCGACGGGAACCTCGACGTCGTGCTCGTCGAGGACGCGGACCTCGTACCACGGCACCCGGACCCCCATCGAGCCGGCGCGGCGTTGGTCGAACAGGTTGAAGGTGATCGGGCCGGTCTCGGTCAAGCCGTATACGTCGAGGATCGCGAGGTCGTACCGGTTCTCGAATTCGAGCACCTGGTCCCGGGGCGCGGCGGCGCCGATCACCACCCGGACGGTGTTGTCCGTGTCATTCGAGCCCTCCGGCTGCTTCATCAGGATGCGGAGCATCTCGCCCATGCCGTTGAACGCGGTCACGCCTCTCGCGGCGGCACTGGTCCCAGAAACGGCTGGCCGAGAACCGGCGGTTGACGATCGCCTTAGCGCCGGCGACCATCGCGGCGACCACCGTCATGTACTTGGCGTTCGCATGGAACAGCGGGAAGACCGACAGCAGGACGTCGTCCTCGGTGTAGCCGGCGATCTGGGCGGTACTCGTCCCCAGGTTGATGTTGTGGTTGTGGGGCAGCACAACCCCCTTCGGGGGTCCGGTCGTTCCTCCGGTGAACAGGATCGACGCGGGCTGGTGCGGCTCGACGTCGACCGTCTCCACCGATGCCGGATTCGCGAGGAGATCGGCGAAGTCGTGAAGCGGCCGCCCGCCGTTGCCATCTGGAAGCGGTTCCCCGACCACAACGACGTGCTCGACGCTCGGCGAGTCCCCTAGCCACGGCAGCACGTGCTCGAGAAAGACGTCCTCGACGATCACCACGCGGGCCTCGGTCGTGTTGAGGATGTGGGAGATGCCCGGCCCCCTGGCGGCGTCGTGGATCGGCACCTCGATCGCCCCGAGCTTGAGGATTCCGAACCACGCGTACAGGAACTCCGACCGGTTCCCCATCATGATCGCGACCCGTTCACCCTGGGTGACTCCGAGGTCGCGTAATCCCGCGGCAACGTGTCCCGGGCGCTCGGCGACTTGTGCATAGGTCACGGTGTCATCGTCAAAGACGGCGAGCACCCGGTCACCGAACTGTGCCGCTTTCTGATCAACAAGCGTCGCTAGATTCATCTCTTCCTCGCGTTCACTGTGACTTAGACGGGTTTACCCGTTCCTATGTTCTGAGCAGCAGGCAAGAGGCAAGGGGTCCCGCCCCGGCCGACACCGCCGCCACCTTGGCGTCGGGCACCTGGCGCTCGCCCGCCTCGTCGCGTAATTGAAGGCAGGCCTCGTAGAGGTGGCCGAAGCTGTGCAGCCTGCCGGCCGAAAGCTGGCCGCCGCTCGTGGCCAGCGGCAGCTCACCGGTCAGGCTGATGCGCTCGCCGCCCTCGACGAACGCGCCGCTCTCGCCCTTGCCGCAGAACTGAAGGCCCTCGAGCCAGTACAGGCTGAGGACCGTGAAGCCATCGTACAACTGGGCGCAGTCGACATCGGCCGGCTTCATATCGGTCCTCGACCAGAGATGCTTGCCGGCGCTCATCGCCGCGGTGGTGGTCATGTCCTCCCACTGATCCCACGAGGCGCGGCCGTGGAGCGCGCTCCCCACGGCTTCGAAGTGGATCGCCCGGCTCGGGGTGTCCGGCGCGTGCGCCGCGTCCGAGATCACCACCGCGGTCGCCCCGTCGATCGCGATGTCGCAGTCGTACAGACAGAGAGGCTCGCTGATCATCGGGGACGTGAGGTATTCGTCGAGCGTGAGCGGCTTGGTGAGTACCGCCTTCGGGTTGAGCGCGGCGTTGCGCCGGGCGTTCAAGCTGATCTGGGCGATCTGCTCACGGGTGGTGCCGTACTCATGCATGTGGCGGCGCGCGTACAGCGACATCCAGTTCGGTCCGGAGAACGCGCCGAACGGCAGGATCCACTGCATCATCCCCGTGACCCCGTCGGCGTCGGTCGCGACACGTTCGGTGCTCCGGCGCCACGCCGTATCCTCGTTGAGCGCGCGGTAGACGAGCACGTGACGGCACATGCCCGAGGCGACTGCCATGCAGCCGTGAATGACCGAGGCGAGCATCCCGGGCGTCTCCGGTCCGGCGGCGTGCCAGTTCGTGTTGAGGCGCAGGGCATCGATGATCGCGTGCGGACCCGGTCCGGACGAGCCGGGCCCCGGGGGCGCAAGGCCCTCGGCTCTAGTGACCGCGCCGGGCCAGGAGATCACCCCGTCGATGTCCGCGGGGGTCAGTCCGGCGTCGGCGATCGCCTCGAGGCACGCGTCGAGGGTCAGTGCGAGCACGCCGCGCGTCATCCGGCGCCCGACCTCGGACTGGCCGATGCCCGAGATGATGCAGCGGTCCTCGAAGCGGTCAGCCATGGCTAAGAGGATTCGTCCGCGGGGGCGCCTGACGGCGGGGCCTCAGCCGGCCTGAAGACCGGGGCGTGTACGTCGCCCTGCTCGCGGAACTCCACCTGTACCGGCATGTCGATCTGGACGTGCTCCGGGGGGCATCCGACGATGTTCGTCATCAGCCGGAGGTCGGATTGTTCCTCGAGCGCGACGATCGCGATCACGTACGGAACCTCCAACCCGGGAGACCAGGCGCGGTCGTTGACCGTGTATGTGTATACGCGGCCGCGTCCGCTGACCGCCTGTGGCTCGACGTTCTCGCCGAAGCAGCGGGGGCAGCGCGGCGACGGCGGGTGGATGTAGTAACCGCAATCGTTGCACCGCACGATCCGCAGCTCGCCGTCGCGGCCGCCCGTCCAGAATGCTCGGTTGTCGTCGTTGACCTGCGGTACCGGGAACACGGCCGATCTCAATCTTCTTTGACCTGAATTCGGGTCGAGAGACTACCAGATCAGCGCCGAGAAGCAACCGGCGCACGGCCGAGGGGCAGCGGGGGCTTGTCCTCCGAGGCCGCTGCCACTAAGATAAACGAACCGACTTCAGGTCAACCCTCTAGACGCCCAGCCCCGGACCAGGAGAGCTCCTCATGCTGCCACGCGAATTCCCGAATCTGTACATCGATGGCGGCTGGCAGGAGCCAGACTCCATGGAGCGCCTCGACGTCATTTCCCCGGCGACCGGGGAGACGATCGGCTACGTGCCTGCGGCGAACACGACCGACATCGACTGCGCCGTCGAAGCCGCGCGCAAGGCGTTCTACGAGACCGACTGGCCGACCCGCCCGGTCGAGGAGCGCGCCGAGATGATGGAGCGACTCGCGGCGCTGATCGCCGAGCATCAGCCCGAGTTCCGCGACCTGATAGTCGACGAACTCGGTCACACCAAGCTGACCGCGGAGGTCTATCACTCGGTGGCACCGACGCTCCACTGGAACTACTACGCGAAGGTGGGCCGCGAGCACAAGTTCGCCGAGGTCCGCGAGTCCGACATGTCGCCGCTGGCCGGCAACGCCGGCGGGCTGATCATGAAGTACGAGACCAAGAGCCTCATGGTGCAGGAGCCCGTGGGCGTCGTCGCGGCCCTTTGCGCGTTCAACTTCCCGCTGCCGGGCATCGCCCAGAAGACGGCGCCGGCCCTGGTGGCCGGGTGCACGGTCGTGGTCAAGGCGCCGGACCCGGATCCACTCTCGCTGTTCGCAATGGCCGATCTGGTCACGGAGGCGGGCTTCCCGCCCGGCGTGATCAACATCGTTGCCGCCGGCCGCGAGGCTTCCGAGCATCTGGTGGCGCATCCCGACGTGGACATGGTCACCTTCACCGGCTCGACCCAGGTCGGGAAGAAGATCGGGCAGGTGTGCGGCGAGCAGATCAAGCATTGCGTGCTCGAGCTCGGTGGCAAGTCGGCGGCGATCATCCTGGAGGACGCCGATCTCGACGCCGCTCTTCCGATGGTCGTCGGCAGCAGCGTCGCGACCAGCCAGGGTGAGAACTGCACCTGCATGAGCCGGATCCTGGCCCCGAAGTCCCAGTACGACGAGATCGCAGCCCGGCTCACCGAGGCGTTCGAGGGACTTAAGGTCGGCGACCCGAACGATGACGACACGGTCGTCGGCCCGCTCATCACCGAAGCGCACCGCGACCGCGTGCTCGGATACATCAAGAAGGCGGTCGACGAGGGAGCAACCGTGGCGACCGGAGGCGGAATTCCGGAGCACCTCGACAAGGGGTGGTACGTCGAGGCAACATTGCTGACGAACGTGAGCAACGATATGACGGTTGCCCAGGAGGAGATCTTCGGGCCCGTCATCGCGCTCATCCCGTATGAGGACGAGGAGGATGCGGTCCGCATCGCCAACGACAGTCGATTCGGCTTGTCGGGCTCGGTGTTCACCCGCGATCCCGTTCGCGGGTTCGAGATCGCCCGGCGGATCCGCACCGGCACGTTCCGCGTCAACACGATGTCCGCCGACTTCAACTCGTCGTTCGGCGGCTACAAAGAGTCAGGGATCGGCCGGGAGCATGGCCCGTATGCGATCGACGAGTACCTGCTGAGCAAGACAATCTCGATTGAACCGTCGGACGAGTTTCCTGACGAGGTGGTCCGGTCGGTCCAAGCAACCCCGGCTCACGCCTGAAACACGGCCGAAGCCGGCGACGAGCGCGGACGGCGGTGAGCACCGTCCCCGAGCGGGCGGCACAGCCGTTCGCGCTCGGCCCTCTTACTCTGCGTAACCGGATCGTCGGTGCCCCCCACGGACGGGGCATCCTCGACGACGGTCTGGCGCTGCCCGGGGATGCCGAGTACTGGCGCCGTCTCGCGGCGGGCGGCGCCGCGATGGTGACCGTGGGGGGCACGGTCACCGCGCTGGAATCGACGTGGCGCCGGCGTATTGTCACCGAGGCCTGGCGCGAGGAGGGGGTCCCGGGGCTGGCGCTGCGCGCGGAGGCGATCCGCGCCGAAGGCGCTGTGGCCGCGTGTCAGCTCGTGCACCTCGGGCGGGAGACCACCGGAGCCGAGATGTGGTACCCGCCCGTCGCGCCGTCGGCGGTTCGCTCGCCGCGCGAGCCGACGCGCCCGCGGACCCTGTCGGACGCCGACATCGACGGGGTCGTGGAGGGATTCCGGATCTCGACGGTCAATGCCGCTCAGGCGGGCTTTCAGGTCGTGGAACTGCACGCCGCCCACGGATACCTTCTCGCCCAGTTCCTGTCGCCGTCGACCAACCACCGTCCGGGTGCGGGCTCGGCGGCCGAGCGAGCAGGCATAGTCAGCCGGATCGCGGACGCGATCCGTCGCTCGGCGCCAGAGCTGATCCTCGGTATCCGGCTGTCCGTCGACGGCGAGCTCGAGGGCGGCTTCTCGGTGGACGGCCTGTGCCAGCTGTTGCCGGTGATCTCGCCGCTCGTCGACTACGTGAGCGTGACCGTCGGCGTGCGCGCGACCTACGTCCGCGACATGGCGACGACCGAGCCGCCGCTGCTCGGGGCGATCGATCGCCTACGCCCGCTGGTGAGCCGGCCGCTGCTCGTCTCCCAGGCGTTCCGTCGAGCCGACTCGATCGAAGCCGCACTCGCTGCCGGAGCGGACCTCGTCGGCGTGGCTAGGCCGCTGATCGCGGATCCGAACTTCCCGGCCAAGCTCCTCGCGGGCCGCGCCGAGAAGATCCGTCCGTGCGTGTCCTGCAACGAGGACTGCCGCGCATTCGACCCGGTTCTCCTGTGCTCGGTCAACCCGGATCTCGGACCGTCACCGCACGGACCCCGCCCGGCGGCGCCGATCCTCGCTCGGCACGCCGTCGGGACCGCAGGTGGCCGTATCGCGATCGTCGGCGCGGGCCCGGCCGGGCTCGAGTGCGCCACGTCGATCTCGCGCGATCGCGAGGTCGTCGTGTTCGACGAGCGCGAGCGGCTGGGCGGCCACCTGGCGATCGCCACAAGCGCGCCAAACCGCCGCGGATGGGAGTCCCTGCTCGGCTACTACGCGAGCGCGATCGATCGCGCGGACAACGTCGGGGTTCGTTTCGAGACCGCGGCCGACGTCGACCTCCTGGCAGGGTTCGACCACGTCGTGGTCGCGATCGGGAGCGAGGAGGTGCTGCCCGACCTCCCCGGCGTCGACCGCGCGATCAGCTCGTCGCGATTCATCGCGGAGGGGGTAGGTGACACCGCGGGCTCGGACATCATCATCGTCGACGACGGGTTCGGCTGGTGGCCGTGCGCCAGCGCGGTCGAGACCGCCGTCGCCGGCGGCTCGGCGAGCGTCACGGTGCTGACGCCGGCGGACTCGTTCGGCGCTCGGCTCCCGCCCGAGGGCCACGTTCAGCTGCTGGCACGACTACGCGGCGCGCCGCTTCAGGTGCGTCCGCTGACCGCCGTCGAGTCGATCGCGTCGACGTCGGTGACCGCTCGCAACGTGATGTCCGGAGCGACCGACGAGCTCGCGGCCGACATGGTGGTGGTCGTGGGTGAACGGCGCGCCCGGGCGTGGGAGCCGCTCGTGCCAGCCGGACCGGCCGTCCACGTGATCGGCGATGCGGTCGTGCCCCGCCGCGTCCACCACGCAATCGCAGAGGGGCGGGCGGTCGCGCGGCAGATGTGAGCGCCCACCATGCCAACTACGACCCGGAGCTCGATGACGCGTCAGGGGCTGTAGGGAGTCTTCGTCACGAGCGATAGGACCTCGCGGTCGGCGACCGCCGCTACCTCGGTGGCCGCCTGCACGAACTCCGGATCCTCGTAGGCGGCGGCGAATGCAGCCGGCACTGTGTTCGCGTCCTCGACCTCCCAGAGGTCATGTACCTCGTGAAGGTCGCCGATCAGCGTGCTCCAAGCCCCGACGAGCTTCCAGCCGTGTTCCTCCATGACTCGCTTGACCGTGACCATCGCCTCATAGAAGGCGGGCAGCTGACCGTACTTCACCTTGACGTTCGCGTAGACGTATGGCATCGACTCACTCCATGACTGATGAGAACTTGTCACCGTATGTTTCCCGCAGGCGACGTTTGAGGACCTTTCCACCGGCGTTGCGTGGCAGCTCCTGCACCACGATGATCGCGGAGGGCTTCTTGAATCCGGCCAGGTACTGCCGGCAATGAGCGATCAACTCGGCTTCGTCAGCCTCGCCCGCATCCTCGGGGACGACGAACGCCACCGGCGTCTCGACCCAGCGCGGATGGGGCACGCCGATCACGGCCGCGTCCGCGACGGTTGGATGACCGAGTAACACCCGCTCGACCTCGGCGGGGTAGACGTTCTCGCCACCGCTGACGATCATGTCCTTCTTGCGATCGACGATCCAGAGGTAGCCGTCGTCGTCCAAACGCGCCAGATCGCCGCTGTGGAACCAGTCACCGGCGAACGCCTCGCCCGTCGCCTCCGGTTTCCCGTGGTAGCCCGCCATCACGTTTGGACCGCGGTAGACGATCTCGCCCACGCCACCGACCGGGACGTCTCGCAGCTCGTCGTCGACGACTCGCAATTCAACGCCGAGCATTGGCTTACCGACCGAGCCCATCTTCCTGGTCGAGTCAGGGCCTTTGAGGAGCGTCGTCGCCCCGGAGGTCTCCGTCTGGCCATATGCGCTGACGATCGCCGCGCGCGGGAACGTTCGCCGCATCCCCTCGAGCGTGCGGCGCGGGGCCGACGAGGCGCCCCACATCGCGACGCGCAGCCGGCGCGGATCGACCCGTGTCACGGCATCGCTCGCACAGATCGCTGCCCACTGCGTCGGCACGAAGATGCACATCGTCGCTCCGTGAACCTCGATGAGACGGACCGTCGCGTCCGGGTCGAAGGCCGTCGTCGGGGTGATGATCACGGTGGCCCCGAGCACCAGGAATGGCAGGAGTCCGTTTATTCCGCCGATGTGAAACAGCGGTTGACCCGACAGCCACACGTCATCTTGACCCGCCCGCATTTCGTGGATCCAGCTCAGGGTGCTCGCCACCAGGTTGCGATGAGTGAGTACCGCTCCCTTGGGCCGGCCGGTCGTTCCGGACGTGTAACACATGAGCGCGGGATCGTCCTCGACGACGGGCGTCCCGCCGTGGCGGGGCGCCAGGGCGACCGCAGCGTCGTAGCCCGGCCCGACCTCGAGCACCATCCGGACCTCGTTCGCCCCAGGCGGTGGTGAATCGCAGATCAGAGCCACCGCGCCCGAGTCGGCGAGGACGTACTCGACCTCGTCGGCTGCCAGGCGGAAGTTGATAGGCACGCCGACCGCGGCGAGGCGATGGCAGGCAAGCAGTGTCTCGACGAACTCGATCCGGTTGTGCAGGAGCAGCCCGACTCGGTCACCCGGCCCCACGCCGCCGGTCGCGAGTGCGGAGGCGAGCCGCGACGCGCGATCGTGGAGCTCCGCGTGCGTCCGGGCCTCGTCACCGAAGACGAGCGCACGATGGTCCGGCCGACTCCGGCACGCTCGACCGGTGAGCTCTGGCAGCACCAGACGGCGGGACTGCTCGAGGGTCGACTGCAATTTCGCGCGACGCCCTCAGGTCACCGGCGTGCGATCCGGCGGCACGCCGGCAACCGCCAGCATGCGGGCGCCGAAGAATTCGGCGATGGTCGGCAGGAGCAGCGTCTGGTCGGGGCGGTACCAGTGCCAGATGCTGTTGTAGAGCCCGAGCATCGCCCGCGCGAGCATTCTGGGGTCGCGCTCCGGGATCGCGCCCTGGTCCATCGCGTTCGCGAGGAAGCGCGTCCAGGCGATCTCGAGCGCGCGCGTCTTATCACGACCCTGCAGTCGTGCCTGCTCCTCAGGCTCCGAGGAGCTATCGCCGCTCAGCAGAACCTGTTCGGCGACGAGGACGCGGTTGCGAAGGACCTCACGCTCGGAGAGGTCGAAGCAATCGGCGCAGACGGCGCGGAGCGCTTCGCGGGGATCGGAATGTTCTGCGGTGATCGAATCGAAGCGGTCGTGTAACTCACCCAGAGCTTGGTCGAGAATCACGTACAGACAATGCTGTTTGGAGTCGAAATAGTGATACAGGGCGGTAGGTCCGATGCCGACGTCATCGGCGATCTCCGCCCATTTGGTGTTCTCGTAACCGTTGCGCCCAAAACGGTCGATCGCCGCGTCGAGAATCTCGGCCCGCCTGGCGCCCTCGTCGCGGGAACGGCCGTCACGACGCCGGCTGGGTGTCCGGGTTCGCCGCCCGTTGGAGCCCTGATTCGAACTCACGTCAGGTACACACTAGCATGAGCCTGAGCAAAAACACAACGCAGATTATTGCGCAAAATGGCCCGGCGCGTCAGGTCAGACGCCGCCGTCGACGCATTCACCTGATACGATCTCAGTTCGATGCAACTTGCCGAGAGTGACTCCGAACGCGCCCTAGCGGATGACGTCCGCGCGTTCCTTTCCCGCGAGGATTTCCGCTTCGAACGGTTGCCGCACGCGCTCGATGAGCGGATGGCCGTGCTCCGGCGCTGGCAGGCTGCTTGCTACGGCGCCGGGTTCGTCGGACGGGCGTGGCCGGCGGAGTTTGGTGGCGGAGGCCGCCCGCCGGTCGAGCAGATCGTCGTCGACCAGGAACTGGCCGCCGCCGGCGCCCCGGAGTTTGTGAACATCGTCGGACTCGACGTTCTCGGTCCCTCGCTGCTGCGCTTCGGGAACGACGAACAGCGCCGGCGGTACATCCCGCCCATCCTGTCGGCAGAGGAGATCTGGTGTCAGGGTTTCTCCGAGCCGGAAGCCGGCTCCGATCTCGCGAGCCTGCGCACCCGCGCGGAGCAGCGCGGCGACACGTTCATCATCAACGGTCAGAAGACGTGGGTGTCATGGGGTCAGTACGCGACGCTCTGCGGGGTTCTGGCGCGTACCGACGAGTCGGTGCCTCGCCATCGGGGGATCTCGATGCTGATCGTCGACATGTCCTCTCCTGGCGTCGAGGTTCGGCCGATGACGCAGATCACCGGCCACGCCGAGTTCAGCGAGCTGTTCCTCGACGGTGTCGTCGTCCCTCGCGAGAACCTGCTCGGCCAGCTCGGCGACGGGTGGAAGATCGCGATGTACACGCTCGGACACGAGCGAGGAACCGCGGCTCTGCCCCGGCAGGTCAAGTTGCGGACGTGGCTCGACCGCGCGGTGTCGGTCGCGGCGCGGCGCGAACTCGACGGTCGTCCGGTGCTCGAGGATCCGGAGGCGCAGACGGCTCTCGCCCGCGCGCTGATCGGAATCGAGGTGCTCCGCCACCACGCCTACCGGACCGTGGGGGAGTTCCTCAGCGGAGGCGCGGTCGGCCCGGAGAGCTCGAGCGTCAAGCTGCTCATAGCGGAGGCCGAGCAACGGCTGGCTGCCACCGTGCTCGAGGTGCTCGGGCCGACGCTGCTCGACGGCGATCGCGAGGACCTTCTCGAGAACGAGTTCTGGTACGAGACGTATCTGTATTCCCGGGCGGCCAGCGTCTACGGCGGCACCCGGCAAATCCAGCGCGACATCATCGCCGATCGAATCCTGTCGCTCCCCAAGGAGTAAGACGACCGTGGACCTCGAGCTCAGCGACGAGCAGGTCTGGATCGACGAGTCGATCAACACCCTCCTCGATCGCCAGTGGCCGCCCGCCGAGGCAGCCTGGCAGGCGGGTGAGGCCCAGCGCGCAGGGCTGTGGGAGAGTCTCGTCGAGTTCGGTCTCCTCAGCGGAAGTGCCGACGGCCAGCTCGGCGCTGCCGAATTGTGCCTGGTCGCGCGAGCGGCCGGCGGCCACCTCGCCTCCGTCTCGCTGCTCGGGAGCGTCGGGGTCCGTTACGCGCTGGCTCCGGTCGCGGCCGAGCTCCCACGGCGGTTTCGCCGCGCTGCTGAACGGTGACTCGCGCGTCTCGATCGCGCTGCTCGAGCCCGGGGGCGGCTGGTCGGTGTCGCACACGCGCGCGACCGTGGAGTCCAGCCGCCTCACGGGCACCAAGGCCGCGGTCGAGCATGCCACGGACGTCGACTATCTGGCCGTCGTCGCGATCGTGGACGGCGAACCCGGACTGGTGCTCGTGCCCACCCGATCGCCGGGTGTCGAGCTCACACCGCAGTCCGGCCTCGACGCCACCGTGCCACTCAGCCGAGTGACGTTCGCCGACGTCGAGGTCGAGGCGCTACTCGAGCGTGACCTCGCCGACACGGTGATTGACAAGCTGATCACCGTTGGCGGCCTGCTCGCCGCTGCCGAGGCGATCGGCGCGGCCGCCAGGATCTTCGCGGAAGCCCTGCGCTACGCCTCCGAGCGCCGGCAGTTCGGCCGGACGATCGGGAGCAACCAGGCGCTGCGGCATCTAATGGCCGACCTCCACGTGAAGCAGGCGAGCGGCTGGTCGACGACGCTGTACGCCGCGGCGGCGCTGGACGACGGCATTCCCGGCGCGCGGCAGACGGCGTCGGTGGCGAAGGCATACGTGTCGCGCGCGGCGCGCGAGGTCGCCCATGGTTCGATGCAGGTCTTTGGCGGCATCGCGTTCACCGAGGAGCACCCGGCCCACCGCTTTCTGCGAAGGATCATCGTGCGGGAGCAACAGTTCGGAGACGCCGCCCACCACGAGCGGGTGCTCGGTCGGGCCCTGGCCGCCGCCGCGATCGAGGAGAGGCTGCCGGCGTGACCTATACCGACGAAGAGCTTGGATTCAACGATCCGACCGCGCAACGCCTGGAGCGGATCACGACCGGGGCCGAACCGGAGCTCGTCGGGCCCATGCTGGCCGACATCCTCCACGACGGGCGGTGGGAGGACTGCGACGTCGCGCTGATCTCGGGTGGCAAGTCCAACCTGACCTACCGCATCGCGTGCGATGCCGGCGAGGTGATCCTGCGGCGGCCACCGCTCGGCCACATCCTTCCGACCGCGCACGACATGGGCCGCGAGTACCGCGTGATGGCGGCGCTCGCGAGTACGGGCGTGCCGGTTCCACGCACGTTTCACCTCGGCGACGCCGACAGTCCGCTCGGAGCGCCGTTCTACCTGATGGAGCGCGTCGTCGGCCACATCTGCCGGAACGCCCTTCCGCCCGGTTACGCGGAGACGCCGGACGATCGACGCAGGATCGGGGAGGCGCTGGTCGACGTTCTCGCAGACCTCCACACCGTCGACCCCGCGGGCGTCGGCCTCGGCGAGTTCGGACGCCCGGCGGGATTCATGGAGCGCCAGCTCCGCCGGTGGTCGAAGCAGTGGGAGGCGTCGAAGACCGCAAGCCTGCCCGCGCTTGACACGCTGCGCGACGACCTCGTGACCGCGCTGCCCGCGCAGCAAGCCGGCACGGTCGTCCACGGCGACTTCCGTCTCGACAACACGATTCTTCATCCGACGGAGATGGGGACGATCGTCGCGGTGCTCGATTGGGAGATGAGCACGCTCGGCGATCCACTCGCCGACCTCGGAGCGATGGCGGCCTACTGGAGCGAGGCCGGCGACAGCGAGGTCCTGCGGCGCGCACGGATCGTCGCCCCGGTCACCGCATCGGAGGGGTTCCCCACGCGCGCCGAGATCATCGAGCGGTACGCCCGCCGTACCGGCATCGACGTCTCCGGCATTGGCTGGTATCAGTCGTTCGCCTACTTCAAGCTCGCGGTCGTGTGCCAGGGGATCGCCGCCCGCGCCGCCGGCGGCTCTATGGTCGGCGGGGGCTTCGACCACGCGGAGCGGCTCGTTCCGCTGCTGATCGAAGCGGGCCGGCAGCAGCTCGCCGCCGCCTGAGCCGCCATCCGTTAGGTCGTGATCGGCTGGCGCTCAGAAACTGCGGTACCGGCCGGCCTGGTCGAGCTCAGGTGGCGACCAGTTGGGGCCGGTACCGGGCCGTCTCGCGGCGGGCGATCGCCATGTGGTGGACCTCGTCGGGTCCGTCGGCGATCTGCAGGATCCGGGCGACCGCATACAGCTCGGGCAGCAACGTGTCCTGTGCCACTCCGGCTCCACCGTGTGCCTGGATCGCCCGATCGATGACCCAGCAGGCGACGTCAGGAGCTGCCACCTTGATCGCCGACACCTCGATCCGGGCGCCGCGGTTTCCCACGGTGTCCATCAGCCACGCCGTCTTCAGGACCAGCAGGCGCACCTGCTCGATTCGCACGCGGGCCTCGGAGATCCAGCGCTGGACGACCCCGTGCTCGATGATCGGGCGCCCGAATGTCGACCGCTGCGCGGTCCGCTCGCACATCATCTCGAGTGCTCGCTCCGCCATCCCGATCGCGCGCATAGCGTGGTGGATCCGGCCGGGACCGAGCCGCTCCTGCGCGATCCGGAACCCGTCGCCCTCTTCGCCGAGGAGATTCGACGCGGGGACGCGGACGTTGTCGTAGACGATCTCCGCATGTCCGCCGTGGGGTCCGTCGTCGTAGCCGAACAGGCTTGTGGAGCGCTGGATGTTCACACCGGGCGTGTCCTTCGGCACGAGGATCATGCTCTGGCGGCGGTGGCGGGTCGCTTCCGGGTCGGTCACGCCCATCACAATCAGCAGGGTGCACCGCGGCGACATCGCGCCGGATGTCCACCATTTGCGCCCGTTGATCACGTACTCGTCGCCGTCGCGCTCGATTCGAGTCTCGATGTTGGTCGCGTCCGAAGAGGCGACCTCGGGTTCGGTCATCGAAAACGCGGAGCGGATCTCGCCCTCGAGCAGCGGCTCCAGCCAGCGTTCCTTCTGCTCCTCGGTCCCGAACAACGACAGCAGCTCCATGTTGCCGGTGTCCGGTGCGGAGCAGTTGATCGCCTCCGGCGCCATCCAGGGGTTCCAGCCCGTGATCTCGGCGAGCGGCGCGTACTGCGCGTTGGTGAGTCCGGCGCCGTGCTCGTGGGTGCGCGGTAGGAACAGGTTCCACAATCCGCGTCGCCGAGCCTCCGCCTTCAGCTCCTCGATGACCGGTGGCGTCCCCCACCGGTCATCGAGTGAATGTGCTTCTTCTCTGAACCGCCGCTCGGCGGGATAAACGCACTCATCCATGAATGCGAGCAGCTTTCGCTGGAACGCGAGCGTCGTGTCGTCGTAGGCGAAATCCATGGGCTCGTCGGATCCGGGCCGCGTGATCGGCTAGCGGTGCTTCCAGACCGGATCGCGCTTCTCGAGGAAGGCCTGCACGCCCTCCCTCGCATCCTCAGACTGGTGCGCGACATTGCACGTCATGCTCTCGAGCGCGATCAGCGTCTCGGTGTCGCCGTCGAGTCCTCGATTGGCGGCCATCTTCGTGATCCGCATCGTGAACGCGCTCTTGTCGAGCATCGGAGCGGCGAAGTCCGCTATCGCCTGATCCATGTCCTCGGCCGGGACGGACACGTTGGCCAGACCCCAGTCGTAGCACTCCTTCCCCGACAGCAGCTTTCCGGTGAACAGGAGCTCCTTGGTCTTACGCAGGCCGATGTACCGCGGCAGGCGGTAGATCGGGCCGGCGCCGCCGAACAGGGCGCGGCGGATGTGGAAGTCGCCGATTTTCGCGTCGTCGGCTGCGATCAGGAAGTCACACGAGATCGACAACTCGAAGCCGCCGGCGACCGCGTAGCCCTCCACGGCCGCGATCGTCGGCTTGGCCAGATTGAACGCGCGGTCGAACGTGCGCGCGGAGACCTGGGCGATCTTGATCGAGTTCGCCGACGTCTTCAGAAACTCCGAGTCGAGCATGTTGAGGTCCGCGCCAGCGCAGAACGTATGTCCCCGCCCCCGGACGACCACGACCCGCGCATCGTCGTCCTCCTCGGCGCGCTCGAGGGCGGCGCCGAATGTCGTGAGCTGCTCCCAGTTGAAGCAGTTCTTGACGCGGGGCCGGTTCAGCCAGATCGTCGCGACGCCATCGCTGACCTCGTATTCCACGGCGCCCTCCGCCGTCGTCTCTGGGCTCGCCTGCTCCTGAACCGTCATCGGTCTCCTCCTTCACAATTTGTCTAAGCTGAATTCAGATCATATCTTCTCGTCATCGATTTGCCTAGCCCCGATTCGGCGCAGCACAGGAACCGCAATTTCTCCGCCATGAGCGCAGGTTCTGGCAGTGCGAGCGGGGCCGACGGTCATAATTCGGCCGGCACCGCCCCAGGCCGACTTCGGGTATGACATACTGAACTCGGTTCAATTCCGGTGCCCCGCCGGCATCCGCTGAGAGTCGCAGTACATGGAACACACCGTTCGCATTCAAGCGCCCCTACCGCACATCAAGTCGGTGAACATCTGGCTGCTGCGAGGGGACCCGCTCACGCTCATCGATACCGGCCCCCGCACCGATGAAGCGCTCGGCGCGCTCGAGGCCGGCCTCCGACAGGAGGGGCTGCGCATCGAAGACATCGAGCTGGTCATCCCGACCCACCACCACCTCGACCACTCGGGGCTGATCGCCACGATCGCGGCTCGCTCCGGGGCTCGGGTGGCTGCGCTTGATCGCACCGCCGACTACGGGGCGAGCTATGCCGAGCGGTCGGCGGCCGACCGCTCGTTCTCGGTCGAGCTGATGCGCCACCACGGCGTTCCCGAGGCGGTGATCCAGTCAAACGAAGGATTCTGGGACTTCATCCGCGATACCTCCGAGGCGTTCGCGACGGACGTCGTGCTCGCCGACGGCGATGTCATCAGCGCGGGCGGGCGTGATCTCCGGATCCTGGCTCGGCCCGGCCACAGCACGACCGACTCCCTGCTCGTCGACGACGCAAGCGCCACCGCGTTCGTCGGCGACCACCTGCTCGCGGGCATCTCATCAAACGCCGAGGTCGTGCCGGTCGCGGAACCCACCGGATCGCGGCCTAAGGCCCGGATCGAGTACCTGGGCAACCTCAGGCGGACCGCGTCGATGCCGCTCGACCGGCTGCTGACCGGTCACGGCGATCCGGTCACCGATCACAGGGGACTGGTGCGCCGCCGCTTGAACGAGCATCGCCTGCGGTGCCAGCGCATCCTCGCCGCTCTCGAGGAGGGTCCCGCCCACGCGTACGGGATCGCCGGGCACCTTTGGTCGCCGCGCACGGTCGCCGAGCAGCCCCTGCTCGTCGTCTGGGAGGTACTCGGGCACCTGGACCTGCTCCTCGACGAGGATAGGGTCTCCGAGCAGAAATTCGACGACGGCAGCCGCTACGGAAAGGCGTGGTTTTCGCTGCCCGCGCAGACTGAGCGTCGCAACCACTCGGGCGCCCCGACGGGAGCCGCGCGAGAAACGTCCACCCTCCACTCAGGAGTTGATCGCTCTGCAGAATCCGAGTGACAGCCTTGGCGCGCCTGCCGGCTCGCGCGATGCGCGTGACCTGTTCGACCTGACCGGACGCGTTGCGGTCGTGACGGGCGGTACGCGCGGCCTAGGCCTGGCGATGGTGCGCGCGTTTGCATCGGCCGGCGCCGAAGTCGTCGTGGTCAGCCGCAAGCCCGAAGCCTGCCAAGAGGTGGTCGCGAGCCTGCGGTCAGACGGACTCAAGGCCGCCGGTTGTGCGTGTCACGTGGGGCACTGGGACGAGCTCGAGCCCCTTGTCGAGAACGTCTACGGTGACTTCGGGCGGATCGACGTGCTCGTCAACAACGCCGGGATCTCACCCATGTACGGGAAGCTCTCGGAGGTCACCGAGGACCTGTTCGACAAGGTGATCGCCGTCAACCTCAAGGGGCCATTCCGCCTCGCGGCGCTCGTTGGCGAGCGGATGGTCGCCGCCGGCCGCGGGTCGATCATCAACGTCTCGAGCACGGGAGCCGCCCGTCCGACTCGGGACATCGTTCCCTACGCGGCGGCGAAGGCGGGGGTGAACGCGATCACGGTCGGTCTCGCCCACGCGTTCGGCCCAACCGTTCGCGTGAACGCCGTCATGCCCGGGCCGTTTCTGACCACGATCTCCAGGGCCTGGGACATGGACGTGTTCGCCGAGCGTGCCAAGACGTTTCCGATGCGACGCGCGGGGGACGCCGAGGAGATTGCCGGAGCGGCACTGTACCTCGCCAGCGACGCCTCGACCTACACGACGGGGACGATCCTGACCGTCGACGGAGGCGCCCAGTGGAGCATGGCGGGTACCGGAGAGGGCGCTCCAGAGAAACAGTTCGAAGTCAACTCGTCTCCGAGGTAGGCCGGATCGGTATGCCAGCAAATCAGCCTTTGTGGCTTCGCATCGTTCTTCGCGCGGAACGGGCCATCGGTGAGCCGATCGAGTCCGCCGTCCGCTCCGACAAGTACTTCGACGTCGTCAGCACGACGACCCGCGTCCGCCGCAAGGTCGTGGGGACGGCCGAAGGGGTCTCGCGACGCTGCCTGCATCTGGTGAACCTCCCGGCCGGTTCGGACATTCGCGGCTTGCGGCAGCAGCTGACGCGGATGGAGCGACGGCTCAACGAGCTCTCCGACGATCTCCCCGAGCTGGACGGCACCGAGCCACCGTCGGGCGTGCGATGAACCCGAGGGTGCCGTCAACGTTGAACCCAGGGGACCTGCTCCAGCGGGTCAACCGCGACGTCGAGCGGTCGGTCCTACGCGCTCGAAACGGCATCCGATATGTCAGAGGCACCCATCGTCCGGCTCTTGGGGCGACGCCCAAGGATGTCGTCTGGAAGAGCGGCAAGGCGGAGCTCTGGCGATATAAGGGAGGCGATCGTCGCTACGAACCGCCGGTGGTGATCGTGCACAGCCTCGTCAGCCGGAGCTACATCCTCGACCTGCGTCCGGGCAACAGCACGGTCGAGTATCTGACCGCTGCGGGCCTTGACGTGTTCATGCTCGACTGGGGGATTCCGGACGCGCTCGACGCCGACAACGACCTCGAGCGGTACGTCGACTGGTACATGCCGCGGGCGCTGGCCGAAGCGCGGCGCGTGAGCGGCCACGACGAGGTCACGCTAGCCGGCTATTGCCTTGGTGGTGTCCTGGCGGCGCTGTACGCCGCCGGGCAGGAGGAGGCGAAGGTCCGCAATCTGATCCTGATGGCCACGCCGGTCGACTTCAACGAGATGGGGGCGATGGTCGCGCTGCTGCGCGAGGGGAGGCTCGATCCGGACGAGATGATTGACGAGACCGGCAACGTCCCGGCCGATGCCCTCTACAGCGGGTTCTACATGCTCGCCCCCACCGCGGAGGTGGCACAGAAGGCGACGTTGCTCGAGAACCTCTGGAACGACGAGTTCGTCGAGGGCTTTCAGGCCATGGCGACGTGGTCGCGCGACCACGTGCCGTTCCCGGGAGCCGCATTTCGCCAGCTCGTGGAGCTGCTCGTGCGTCAAAACATCCTGATGACGGGCTCGATGCCGCTCGGGGGACGACAGGTCGACCTCGGGAGCTTTCACGGCAACGTCCTCAACGCGATGGCCGAGCGCGACAACGTCGTCCCCCCGTCGGCCGTGGAACCGGTGATGGCGCTCGTCGGGGACCCCGCGCGCCGCGAGGAGCTACGGCTTCCGGGCGGTCACGTCACGTTTGGGACCGGGAGGTCGGCGTTCAAGCACACGATGCCGAAGCTGACCGCCTGGATCATCGACCACAGCGACCCGCCGAGCTAACGAGGAGCAGCATGGAGATTCGACCAACCGAGGCCGGCGACCTTCCGGCGCTGTCGCGCTTCTTCGAACGCATCCCCGAAAGCGATCGAACGTTTCTCAAGGAGGACGTCGGCGATCCACGGGTGATCGAGGATTGGGTGACGCCGGGTGCGGGACGGACGGTTGCCATTGAGGACGGCGAGGTGGTCGGGTCGGTGGAGGTCGCGCGCCTGGTCGGCTGGTCGAGCCACGTCGGCGAGGTGCGGCTGGTCGTGGACCCCGACCACCGCGGGCGCGGCATCGGACGCCGCCTCGCGCGCCAAGCGGTTCTCGATGCGGTTGAGATGGGACTGAAGAAGCTCGTCGTCGAGGTGATCGCCGACCAGGCGCCGCTGATCGCGATGTTTCGCGGCCTGGGCTTCGAGCCCGAAGCGCTTCTGACCGATCACGTCCGCGACCGGTCCGGACAAACGAGGGATCTGATCGTGCTGGCCAATTCGGTCGATGAACAGTTTTCAGGGATGAGTACGGCCGGCGTCGCGGACCAACTGCAATGAGCGCCATCCGGGCGCGGCCCGGCCCAAAGCCAACTTCAGGTAAATTGTCTGTGTCTGAACGTTTCTTCCCTGAGGTCAGGCCACGGCAACGGAGGAGGCGACGGAGGAGGATGTCGGAGATGCCTTTCATGGATGAGGCGGTCGAGCGCGTCGTGGACGTGGTCGGCAAGGTTGCGAACACGGTGCTGGTTCCCTGGGGGGGAGCGGAAGCCTGCGTGGACGCCTACGAGGCGGCGATCCGGGCCGTCGCGGATTCACAGTTGAGCCTCGCTCGCGCCGTCAGCGTCGAGCCCGTTCGGTCGACGCTCGCACATTGCGCCGACCTGACCCGCGACATGGGCGCCACGCACCTTTCGAGCGTGCGCTGGATCCTGGACGTTTGAGCTCCAGGTCCGGAATCGTCAGCGGGCTCGACGGACGGACGCGGCTCTACTGGGAGAGCACCGGAACCGGAGATCCGATCCTGCTCATCCACGGCCTTGGCCTCAGTGGGGGTGCCTGGTGGCGGACGGTCGACGCGCTGGCCGGCACCATGCGCGTGATCACCTTCGATCATCGCGGGATCGGCCAGTCGGAATCCTTGACGTACGCGTACACCACGGAGGCAATGGCGGACGACGCTGTCTCGATCCTCGACGACCTCGCGATCGACAGGCTCCATCTCTACGGTTTCTCGCTCGGAGGCATGGTCGCCCAACAGATTGCGCTCCGGCACCCCACCCGGGTGCAGTCGCTCGTCCTCGGTGGAACCCATTCGGGCGGACGGCGCGCGGCGTTTCCCGAATCCGAGGTCATGGCGTTCTTCAAGCGGCGCGCGACAATGCCGTCCGAGGAGGCGGCGTGGGCATCCGTTCCCTACAACTACGGTCCGAGGAGCCGCGCCGAGCAGGTTGACCGCATCGCCGAGGACATCGAGCGACGTCTTGCGAATCCGTTCAACGAGCGCGCGTACCGGGCCCAGCTGCTGGCGGCGTCGATGCACAACTGCTATCGCCGTTTGGAGCGGATCCGCGTGCCGACTCTCGTAGTCCACGGCGCTCGCGATCGGATAATCCCGGTCGCGAACGCTCATATGACCGCCGAGCGACTGCCGGGAGCGAAGCTGAGGATCCTGGAGGACGCGGGCCATCTGTATCCCACCGAGGAACCGACGGTCGACCAGGCGATTGGGGAGTTTTTCGCCGCGCACGCGTGAGGTCCGGGCGGGCCGGACAGCCGGCGTCTGATTGAATTGACCTCAGTGCAGGTTCTCGAGGATCTTCGAGTCGCGGACGTCGTTCGCCAGCATGCGTCGAGTCGCCCCGATGTCGTGGCGATCCGATGCGGTCCGCGCGCGCTCACGTATGCCGAGCTCGATGATCGCTCGAGTCGGCTGGCCCAGGCGCTGCTCTCGGCAGGAGTCCGTTCCGGGGACCGCGTCGCACACCTCGACCGCACCGCACCCGAGGTCGTCGAGCTCCTATTCGCCGCGACCAAGATCGGCGCCGTCACCGTCCCGCTCAACTGGAGGCTGGCTCGAGCCGAACTCGAAACGATCGTCGCGGACGCGGGCTGCACGGTGATGATCGCGGGACCGGCCTACCGCGAGGTTGCGCGGGAGATCGCGCGCGGTGTCCCGCAGCACCTCGAGGTGATCGACACCGGCGAGGAATACGAGCGGCGCATCGAGGGCCACCCGGCGATCGACCCCGGCCACCGCGGAGCCGCCAGCGATGTCGCGGTGCAGATGTACACATCGGGAACCACCGGCCTCCCCAAGGGCGTCCTGACCACGCAGCGGAATCTCGCCGCCGCGTATCTGAGCGCCGACGTGTGGGCGTTCGACTCGGAGACGATCAGCCTCACGCCGCTGCCGATGTTCCACATCGGCGGGATCGGCTGGGCATATCTCGGGCTCGTCAACGGAGCGACGACGATTCTCGTCAGCGAGTTCGACGCCGCCGAGGTCCTCGATCTCCTCGAGCGCGAACGCGTGACGAACCCCGTGTTCGTTCCTACGATCCTCCAGATGCTGGCCGCCGTCCCGGGCGCGGACGAGCGTGACTACTCGAGCCTGCGTTCGATCGTCTACGGCGCGTCGCCGATCACCACTCGCGTGCTCAGAGCGGCGCTCCGGACCTTCCGGTGCCCGCTGTTTGGCGTCTACGGCCTGACGGAGACGACCGGGGGCGTCATTCAGTTGCGTCCCGAGGACCATGACGCCGACGGCGACCGTCAGCACCTCCTGCGGTCCGCGGGGCGCCCGCTGCCCTGGGTCGAGATGCGCATCGTCGACCCCATCAGCGGCCACGACTGCGTGGCCGGCCATGCCGGCGAAGTGTGGCTGCGGGCCCCGAACGTGATGGCCGGTTACTACGACCGCGACGCCGAGACAGATGCCGCACTGATGCCGGATGGGTGGCTCCGCACTGGGGACGGCGGCTTCTGCGACGAAGACGGTTATCTGTTCTTAACCGATCGGATCAAGGACATGATCGTGAGCGGCGGCGAGAACATCTACCCGATCGAGGTTGAGGAGGTGCTCTCCCAGCATCCTGGCGTCTTCGAGGCCGCGGTGATCGGGGTTCCCGACGAGCGCTGGGGGGAAGCCGTCAAGGCGCTCGTGGTTCGTGCGCCCGGCTCGGCCGTCGACGCCGACGACCTGGTGGCGTTCGGGCGCGAGCGGCTGGCCGGCTACAAGCTGCCTCGTTCGGTCGAGTTCGTCGCCGAGCTTCCCCGCAGCCCTGCGGGGAAGGTGCTCAAGCGCGAGCTGCGCGCGCGTTACGCGACGCCTGCGAGCGGGGCGACGCCACCGGCCCCGTCGACGCCACCGGCCCCGTCGACGCCACCGGACCTTTCGACGCCACCGGACCGTTCGACGCCGGACCCTCTTGCGGGGGCGAGTGCGCGAGCAGGAACCTGAGGAGCTCCCCGCCGGCGTCCGGCACATCCGTGAGGAAGGCATGGGCGCCGCCGGACAAGGTGACCAGACGCGCTCCTGCGATGCCGCGGGCCAGAAGCCGGCCGTTGTCGACGGGCACGATCCGATCCTGCTCGCCGTGCACGACGAGCGTTGGTGCCGTGATCCGAGCCAGCCGCCGGGCGGCGTCGTGCGCACGTGCGATCTCGTACTGACGGCCATAGGCGCGGGTATCAAGCGGGCTGCTCAGGCGCCGAGCGATGTCCTCGCCGATGCGCTGCGCACGGCGGCGATACGTGGCCTCGGCGTATAGATACGGCACGGCTGCCCACAAGCCCTCCTCGGGAGGGAGGTCGCCGAGGCGGCGGAGAAAGTGACGCACCGCGCGTTCCGGTGGGACGTACGACTCGCCGCCGGCTGACGACGAGCCGAGCACGAGTGAGGAGACGCGCTCCGGGTGCGTCGCCGCGAGCTGCTGGGCGATTACGCCTCCAAAGGAAACTCCGATCACATGAGCCCGGTCCACACCCGCTCCGTCCAGAAGTGCCACGGCAGCCCCGGCACTCGTGATCGACAGGTCCTCCGCGGCGAGGACCTCGAACTGTCCCTGCACGTGGCCGACCGACCGGAGCGCCACCGCCGCCGTGAGGCCGACGCCGGTCAGAAGCAAGACCGGAGGACGTGCTCGCGCGTCGGCGGGTGCGCCACCTCTCATCGGATCGCCACGGTATCAGAAATTCGAATTGACATCACCTCAGTTGCGTGCTAGCTTACGCGCAGCTAATTTGCAAGCACAGGAGGAAGCGACAATGCCCACCACCCAGTCGAAGTCCGATCCGATCACCGATTCTGTCCAGGAGGCCACCGAGCGCGTCGCGGAGTTCCGCGAGAAGGCGGTCGCCCAGAGCAAGAAGGCAAGCGAGGCGTACCTGTCGTCGTACGAGCAGGCCGTCGTCACGCTGGCGGACCAGTATGAGAAGGCAACCAACGCGACCAACATCGAGTGGGTCGTGAGCATCGGCAGCCTGCAGGCCGGCGCGACCCGGGAGATCGCCCGCGCGTACACCAGCGCGGTCCGCGAGTTCGTGTCCTGACGTTGTCCGGGCTGGCCGCGGCGCCCGTCGCGCCGCGGTCATCCCCAAGCCAATCCCACTACGAGTGAGCCCCATGAACGATCACCATTTCAGCTATCCCGTCGTCCTACCCCTTCGGGGGGTGACAATCTCCGGCCACTCGAGTCCCCCGCTGGGACCGGTCGGCTCGCTCCACGCAACGGCGCCGGTCCAGCCGCTGGTCCGTCACGCCTCCGACGCCGCGCTCGCGCCCCCTCGGGCGTTAGCGGCTCTCGCCGCGTGATCGCCATGAGGTTCCTGCCCTCCCGGAGCGGACGTCGCTCCCCGCGCCCTGCGGTCGCGGCTGCTGTGCGCGGCCGGCCTGCGGCCGACCCCGACCAGCAAAGGGTCGCCGCGCTCGTTGTCCTGACATATGAGCTCCTCGACGCGCACGCAGACACTGCGCGGCTGGCCGCGGAGGGACGCGGTGACGCGGAGTGGCATAACCACCTCGCCTACCTGCGGGATCTCCAACGCGTGGGGAGAGAAGCGCTGGCGCGCGCGGTGGCGGTCGACGGCGATCGCCCGCGAGTACATCCACCGCTGCGCCGGCAGTAGTCGGTCCAGGACGCGCTAGCTGTACGCCGCCAGCGCGGCCTCACACACCTCGTGATCCTGATCGGGCGTGCCGTGGTCACACCCACGGCGCCGACGACGGTTTCATTGGCCCGCGCTGCCGCGACGATGGCCTGAGCCCCCGACGAGCTTCGTCTCGAACGGGCGAGGAGGCGTCCGCCGAGGACGAGCGCCCCTACCGGGTCGGCCGCCGGCGTGCGCGGGCCGGGCGTTTGGTGCGGTCCGCCTTCGCGGCGACGGCGATGGCCGATGCGCGATCGCTGTCGGCGAGCTCGGGCGGTAGACCGAGTACCGCCAGCTGGCGGCGGATGAAGAACTCCGTCACCTCTTCCAGGCTGACCTGGCCGCGTGGGCGGTACCAGTGCCAGATGCTGTTGTACAGCCCGAGCAGCGCGCGAGTGAGCAGGCGGGGGTCGGCCTCCGGCAGGCGTCCCTGCTCCATGCCACGGACGAGGAACGTCGCCCACGTGAATTCGACGTCGCGGATTCGCGCGCGGGCGAGCGTGCGGGCTTCCTCCTCGCGTGGGGACGTCCGGCGCACCCCGACCAATCCCTGCTCGGCGACCAGCACGCGGTTGCGCAGCACGTCCTGCTCGCTCAGGTCATAGGACCCACGGAGCACCGCCAGCAGGGCGTCCATGTAATCCTCGTGCTCGCTCGTGTGGCGATCGAAATCACTTCGAAAGATGCCGAGCGCATCCGCCATGATCACGTACAGACAGTGCAGCTTCGACTCGAAGTAGTGGTAGAGAGCGGTTGAGCCGATGCCGACGGCCGCCGCGACGTCCGCGAGCTTCGTCGCCTCGTAGCCGTTCTCGCCGAAGTACGCGGTGGCCGTTCGCAAGATCTCGTCCCGCTTGCTGCGCGAAGACGCGACGGCGGCGCCGGCATCTCGTCTGGCTCTCGGGCCCGGTGGGGCCACAATCCTCCTCGGGGCAGCAGGTGATCCTTGGCGGGCAATGATAGGCACAGCAGCCGACGGCCTCGCGGGTCTGCTCACGGCCGAACCGCCGGCCTACTGAAACTAAGGTGAATTCATGTCATGATATACGGCGGCTGAGTCCTCTCATGGGCGGCCGTCGGCCAGCGCCAACATCGGCGTTGGCGCGATCACCGCGTGATGGGATCCCTCTCCTCTCCCTCTCATGCGGACATGGGAGGGCTCAGCCGCCGATTCGCGTCAACTCCGGGCTCGGGCGTTCGGTTTGTCGGGAACGCGGGCTGTGCCAGTGCTATCCGTGACCCTGATCTGAGCGGCCGCGCCGATCGGGCGCGGCCTCGGCGACGTGGTGCGTCCGCGGCGAGGAGAGGGCATCGGACCGCGAGTGGCGGTACCATCCTCACATGACTTCAGTTCAGACCGGCGGGCCGCGGACGAGCGCCGGATGGCCGCCGGCGTTCGAGGGCGTGCTTGCGCTCGTGGAAGGCTCGGGCCGGACGGGCCCAAGCGTCCTGTCGCCCAACGTGCAGACGTGGATCGCGAGCCCCGAACAGGGGCTTACCGCGTCGATCGACGCGGTAAGCGGCGCGGCCGAGTCGGACGGAGCGCTCGCGCGCCTGTCGCCGTCGCGCCTCACGGTAGCTGCGGCCGTGGTGTCGGACGGCGCCTGCTGGGCCGAGATCACGCGTGACAGCCAGAGCGGCCGGCCCGAGACCTGCATCGCCGGGCTGACCTACGACAGTCGCGGTGCGGTGGCCCGACTGGTCTGGCTATGCGCGCCCCTCGCCCCGGCGTCGTCGGAGGTCGACGAGGAGAAGGATGCCCCGGATGCACGGCCGGTCCTGGAGCAGTATTTCGCCGATCTGATGAGCTCGAGGTTCCAGGAAGCCGCAGCCGCACTTCACCGCTGGAGCGATCTACTCCCACCCGCCTTACGCCGGCGGAACGGAGCGCGTTCTGTTCCGGGGCCGCCAGGCGCTGTGGCGCGGGTTCGTCACCGAGCGTGGGCCGAGCCCGGCACGCCAGGTCATCACCGACTGCGCGCAGCGAGGCAGCCGGGTGTTCGTCGAAGGCGTCATCGAGGGCATCCCCGACGGGGGCACGTTCTTCTCGACTGCCCAGATAACCCCGGAGGGCGAGATCGCGCGGTACGTCGCCTTCTACAGCGCCACGCGGATTCCCGCTTGCGGATAAAACCGAATTGATGTAAGTTCAGGCAATGATGCGTTTTGAGGGCAAGGTGGCTGCGGTCACCGGCGGCGGATCGGGAATCGGCGCAGCCATCTGCCGGCGGCTGGCCGCCGACGGGGCGACCGTCGCCGCCCTTGACCTCTCGGTGGACAGGGCGCAGGAGATCGTCGGCGAGCTGCCCGGAGCCGCCGCGATCGGGGTCGACGTCAGCGACAGCGACTCGGTCGAAGAGGCGCTGTCGAAGGTCGAGGCCGATCTCGGTCCGCTCGCGATCATGGTCAACAACGCCGGCGCGTTGGCGATGTCCCACGTCGCGCGGATCAACCCGCTGATCGAGCAGCAGCAGGCCGAGCAGGCCGTCGGACCGATTCAGACGCCGCTCGAAGCGCTCGTTCGGCTGACCGACGAGGAGTGGCGATTTGTGCTCTCCGTCCATCTCGACGGCACGTTCTACGGCACGCGAGCCGCGGTCCGCCGGATGGCCGAGCGCCGCGCCGGCGCGATCGTCAACATGGCATCGGTGTGCGGCATCGAGGGTTGCACAGGGCATCCGCACTACTCGGCCGCCAAGGCCGGCGTCCTGGGCTTCACGAGGGCGACCGCGAAGGAAGTGATCGTTCAGGGCATCAGGGTCAACGCGATCGCGCCCGGGTTCATCGACACGACCCGGACCAAGGCCGAGGTCGGCGTGGCTCGTGATGTGAATGTCAGCCGCACGCCGGCGGGCCGGCTCGGCACTCCGGAGGAGGTCGCGGCGGCGGTCGCGTTCCTTGCCTCCGACGATGCGTCGTTCTTCGTCGGCGCGACCGTCAGCCCGAACGGCGGGCTCGTCACCGCCGTCTGACGCTGCTCTCCGATTCCGCGCGCTGGATGAGCGCGCCGACGCGCCGCGCGATCTCGGCCCACAGCTCCCGTGGGAGGTTGTGGCCCATCCCGTCGAACACGATCAGTTCGGCTCCGGGAATCGCGCGGGCAGTGGCCCGGCCACCGCTGATGTCGACGAGCGGATCGTCCGCCCCGTGCAGCACGAGTGTCGGAACCGAGACGGATTCGAGCGCCGAGGTTCTGTCCCCCGATGCGGCGATCGCAGCCAGCTGACGGCCGACGCCGACGGGATCGTCGGCGCGGTCATACGCGAGTCCTGTGCGCCACCGCAGATCGGCCTCGTCGAGCTCGAAGCCGGGCGAGCCGATCACGCGCACGATCGAGACCGTTCGCGCGATCGCCTCGTCCCGCGTCGCAGCCGGCGGCGACAGCAGCGCCCCGATTGCCCGCTGCGTCGCCTGCCCAACGGAGGGATCGCCGGTGCTCGACATGATCGACGTCAGCGACCGAACGCGGTCCGGATGTTCGATGGCCAGCGTCTGGGCGATCATGCCGCCCATCGACGCGCCGACCAGGTGCGCGCTGTCGAGCCCAAGCGAGTCGAGCAGGCCGACCACGTCGCCGGCCATGTCGGAGAGCCGATACGACGCCGACGACGCGTCGCCCATCATCACGGCCCGCACGTCAGGCGCGGGCGCGTTCGTCAGATGGCTCGACAAACCGATGTCGCGGTTGTCGAACCTGATCACGTGTACGCCGGAGGCGGCGAGCGCGGAGCAGAAGCCATCGGGCCAGCCGAGCATCTGTGTGCCCAGGCCCATGATGAGGAGGAGCGGAGGCGACGCGGGATCGCCGAAGCGCTCGTACGCGATGTCGAGTCGCGCCGGGCCGACGCGGCGCGCCATCTCGACGCTCACCGAGCCCTCCTCAGCAGCCAATATCTCAAGCGGTTGTCGAAGCGGTAACTGCCGTCGGGCCGGCGGTACGGCGCGGCGGCCGCGGTCAAGCGGGTCGCAGCCGCATTCGTGACGGGATCCGTCCCGATTCCCGCGCGCGACAGCGACGCCGCGAGCGCCGCGTCGTCGGCGATCTCGATCGGAGCCGGGACGTCGCCGGTCGCGAGCACCTCGACGGGTGCAGCGCGAATCGCATCCTCGACCGGATCGGACATCGGCAGCTGGTCGCCGCGGACGCCGCCGGCGCCGATCGAGGTGAGAAAGGCAAAGAACTCGTTGTCGGCTCGGCCGGCCCCACTTGCAGACCGCGACCCGCCCATCCGCGCGCGCGACGCGCACGGCCTCGATCAGCGCCAGCTCGGGGTCGAGGGCGTACTGCACCCCATTGAACGAGGTCACGACGTCGAACGACGCGTCGGGCCACGGCAGGCTCTCCATCATCGCCAGCCGGAAATCGCCGCCCGGCACGTTCTCCAACGCCGCGGCGACTGCATCGGGATCGGCGTCGACGCCGTGTACGACCGCCCCGCGTACGAGCGGCAAAAGCGCAGAACGCTCCGTCTCCGCACCCGAGATCGAGCAGCGAGGTCCCGTCGCCGACCCCGCCGCGTCGGCGACCGCGTCCCAGGCCGATCGGAAAGGGGCCGGGGCGATCACTAAGCCTTGGCCGCGGACTCCTCGATGCTGACCAGCGGACGGTGGACGTGCACCGTGCCGAAGCCCGCCATCTGCGCCTCCTCCTCCGGGCGTCGGGTTGCCGTAGTAGTGCAACGGCGACAGCTCGACGAGCTCGACGCAGGCGCCCGGCCGCCTCGCAGATCGAGCTTGGCGTAATGGTCGAGCATCGCCTCGGAGCTCTCGTACCACTCGATGACGTGGATCACCAGCGGGTCCTCGTCGATGAAATAGTGGTACGCGAGCACGCCGTGGTCCTTCTCCTGCACGTCCTTGATGAACGTCTCGAAGATGCCGACGACCTCGTCGAGGTCCTTTGCGGTCGAGCGTCATCGTGCAGGCGGTTCGAACGATTGCCATGGTTTCTCCTGCGAAGGTGGTTGACGGTCGGTCAGCTTCCCGCTGCCAGACCTTGGGCCCGCGGCCGCCGAGGCTGGCCAGGTAGCCCTCGTCGGCCTTCGACTCGCCCCACAGCAGCTCCATGATCCGCTTCGAGATCTTCCAGCCCGCCGGCGTGCGCCGGAGCTCGTCGTGGTACCTGGCGACGAGGATGATCGCGGCATCCGGGTTCTCCTCGAACACCTGGTAGGACGTGAGGTACGAGAGTGTCTTGGCTTGATCGCCGTCGATCGTGACGTGGTAGACGTTGATCAGGTGGTGCTGCCAGATGACCGTCGCGGTCGCCCCCACGATCCACGCCGCCAGCTTGTCGCCACCCTCGACCGGGTCGCTGTTCCCGTACTTCGCCCAGATGTCGTCGGCGAGCGCGCTGCGGATGCTGTCGCTGTCGAACGAGTCGACGCCTGAGGCGTACCGGTAGAGGACGTCGGTGATCTCGGTTCGGTCCTGCAGAGCCTGCAGGACCGCGCTGTCGACGGTCGTTTCGTTCGTAGCGGTCATTGCTCCCTCTCGTGGTCGCTGGTCTCGCGCGTTTGAGCTTACTTCGATTCAGTTTATGCCGAGGACTCCCGACTCGTCAAGCCGATCAGCGGGAGGTGTAGCCGGCGTCGACGTTGAGCACGGCGCCGGTTACGTATGACGCCTGGTCCGAGCACAGCCACAGGCTCGCCTGCGCGACCTCCTCGGGTCTCCCGAACCGCCCGAACAGGCTGAGCACCGGGGCGAACTCGGCTTCGGTCAGGCCGACCGTCTCGAGCGCGCCGCGGATCATCGGGGTATCGATCGCCCCCGGGGCGACCGTGTTGACGCGGATCCCCTGCGGGGCGTTCTCGAGCGACGCCACCTTGGTCAGCCCGATCACGCCATGCTTGGCCGCGGTGTACGCAGCGTTGGCCGGCTGCGGCCGGAACGAGCTCACCGACCCGATGTTCACGATCGCTCCGCCGTCGCCCTGCGACAGCATCTGCGCCAGCTCGTACTTGAGACAGAGCGCAACGCCCTTCAAGTCGACCGCGAGGATCCGGTCCCATTCCGACTCGTCGAGCTCGGCGATCGGATGGGTGTCGGGCGTGACCGCGGCGTTGTTGACCGCACAGTCGAGCCGCCCGTAGCGCTGGACCGCCGCGCGAACCATGGCATCGGCGTCGGCCGCGCGGGAGACGTCGGTCCTGCAGAACGAGGCCGAGCCGCCGTCGCGCTCGATGCGCTCGACCGTCGCCTCGCCGAGTTCCGAGTCGATGTCGCTGACGAGCACGTGGGCTCCGGCGGAGGCGAACACGCGCGCGGTTGCCTCGCCCATCCCCATCGCAGCGCCGGTGATGATCGCGACCTTGCCTTCGAGCGGTCCTCCGGCCATTCGGTGCTGCACCTTCCTTTCCGGGTCGAGCCGTCGCCACGCCGTTGGCGCAGGCGTCAAAGTGAAGTCAACTCAACCAGTCTAGCCCACGCACAGTGGACACGCCACTTCCCCCGTGGCGTTGACACGACGCCGCCGACATTGGTACCGTTTACCGACTTGAAGTTAGTTCGAATACGCGAAGCGCGGAGAAGAGGAGAACGAATGGCCGACTACGACGTCATCGTGCTAGGCACCGGAGCGGCAGGACTGACGGCAGCGCTGACCGCGGCAGAACTGGGCGCGAACGTCGGCCTGTTCGAGAAGGGCGCGACGATCGGCGGCACGACCGTCTACTCGGGCGGAATGATCTGGATCCCGCTCAACATGCACGAACCGCCGGAGAAGGGCGACACGCGCGAGCAGGCGATGGAGTACCTCCGTGCATTGTCGAACGACACGATCACCGACGAGATGGCCGAGACCTACATCGACGTGGGACCCGAGATGGTGCGCTGGCTCGACGAGCGCACGCCGGTCAAGTTCCGTGCGGTTCCCGATTTCCCGGACTACCACCCCGAGCAGCGCGGCGGATTGGCGCAGGGCGGACGCTCTCTCGAGACCGCGATCTTCCCCTACGGCGAGCTGGGCGAGTGGGGGGATCGCGTCCACATCTCGCCGTACTACCCGAGCTACCACCTCACGATCGGCGAGACGACGCTCGGCCAGGCGATCCCGGAGGAGCTCACCGCCGAGGAGATGCAGCGCCGGGCCGACAACGACGAGCGGGGCATGGGGCTCGCGCTCGGGGGCCGGCTGCTGAAGGCATGTCTGGACCGCGGCGTCGAGCCGCAGACGAGCCACCGTGGCGTGGAGCTGATCATGGAGGACGGCGGCGTCGCGGGCGTCGTGTTCGAGACTCCCGAAGGACGCGAGGAGGTGCGCGCGCCGAACGTGGTCATCGCGACCGGCGGGTTCGAGCGCAACGACGACCTCAAGCGCGCTTTCCTGCGCGGACCGTGCACGCACACGGTCGCCGTCGAGACGAACGAAGGCGACGGTTTGAAGATGGCCATGCGCATTGGGGCGATGCTCGGAAACATGCGCGAAGCGTGGTGGATGCCGATGATCGAGTTGCCGACCGACATCGTGCCCACGGGTCAGCAGCTGCTGACCTACGAGCGTACCCTGCCGGGCGCGATCATGGTCAACCGCGAGGCCAAGCGGTTCACCAACGAGGCCGCGAACTACAACGCGTTCGGGGCGGCGTTCCACGAGCAGGACACGACCATGGGCGTCTACCGCAATCTGCCGTGCTGGCTGGTCTTCGATCAGATGTGGCTGGACAAGTACGGCTTTGCCGGCGGCCTCGGCGGAACCGAGAAGGCTCGGACCGATTGGATCACCTCCTCTGACACGGTCGCGGGCCTGGCCGAGAAGCTCGGCATCCCCGCGGACGCGCTCGAGCAGACCGTCGAGCGCTTCAACGCCAACGCTCGCGATAACCACGATCCCGACTGGAAGCGGGGCTGGAGCGCGCAGGACCAGTGGTGGGGCGATCCGACGCTCCGCGACGGGACGCCGAGGGCGTCGCTCGGTCCGCTCGAGACCGCTCCCTACTACGCGATCCAGGTCTTCAGCGGGGCGCTCGGGACGAAAGGCGGGCCCTTGACAGACACCCATTCGCGCGTGCTCGACGTCGACGGGGACGTCATCCCCGGGCTGTACGCCGCCGGCAACGCGATGTCCTCGCCGCTCGGCATGACCTACGGCGGCGCGGGCGGCACGCTCGGACCGGCAATGGTGTTCGGCTTCCTCGCGGGGCGCGATATAGCCGAGCGAGTCGCATCGACCAAGCCGGCGGCGCTCGCCGGGGCATGACCGAGCCGTCGAATCGAAAACCAGCTCAGCCGAAGCCGAGAGAAAGGTAACCCCGTCATGGAATCGAGCGTCATTGCGGAGCGGCATGGGACCGAGGTCACGGGCTGCCCCGTCCTGGATCACGACTTCTCGAAGACCCGCGAGCTCGGCGCGTACTGGTCGTTGGCCAACGAGCTACGCGAGAGCTGCCCGCACTTCTACAACAAGTACGCCGAGGGCGGCTACTGGGTGTTCACACGGCACGAGGCGGTCAACGACATCTACAAGACCCCGGAGATCTTCTCGAGCGCCTCGATCACGCCGTGGGAGCCGGATCCGATCTACCGGTTCGTGCCGACCCAGGTCGACGCCCCCGACCACATCAAGTACCGCCGCATCCTCAACCCGTGGTTCTCGCCGAAGGCGATGGAGGCCGCGGGGCCGATGATCAGGGAGACGTGCCGGAGCTTCATCGAGCCGATCGTGCCCAAGGGGCAGTGCGACTTCTTCGAGGAGTTCGCGCTGCGCTTCCCGACCGCGGCGTTCCTGAGCGTGATTGGGGTGCCGACGTCCTACACCGATGTGTTCGTGGGATGGGTCGACGCGTTCTTCGGCGGCTTCGGCGGTGACCCCGAGGGCGCCGCCGGGATGGCCACCGCACTTGCTGAGATGCGCGTGTTCTGGGCCGAGCAGCTGGAGAACCGCCGCAGCGAAGGCCATCGGGAGGGCGACCTGTTCTCGTACCTGCTCGAGTCCACGTTCGACGATCAGCCGCTCGACGACGACGTGCTGCTCGACATGTGCACCGTGCTGACGCTCGCTGGGCTCGACACGACGCGCGCCGAGCTCGCGTACATGTTCCACCACCTCGCCCAGCACCCGGAGCACCGCCAGAGGTTGATCGACGATCCGGAGATCATTCCGCTCGCCGTCGAGGAGACCCTGCGCTACTACACGATCATCTTCGGCGACGGCCGCAAGGTCACCCGCGACGTCGAGTTCCACGGCGTCCAGCTGAAGAAGGGCGACATGGTGTACGGGCTCGTGTCGGGGGCGAACCGCGACCCGCGCCACTGGGAGCAGGCCGACGAGTTCGTCATCGACCGCAAGAAGAACAACCACTTCGGGTTCGCCAGCGGCCCGCACCGCTGCCTCGGGATGCACCTGGCCCGCCGCGAGATGGCGATCGCCGTGGACGAGTGGCTGAAGGTGATCCCCGACTTCGAGCTCGACACCGACGCTCAGCTGATGGAGCGCGGCGGTGGCGCGATGATGTCGCTGAGCACGCTGCCGCTGCGGTGGGAGGTCAAGGCGTGAAGCTCTGCGTGAGCGACGCGTGCCAGGGCCACGGGCGGTGCTACACGCTCGCCCCGCAGCTCTTGAGCAGCGACGACGAGGGCTTCGTGACGATCCGCGGAGGGGACCCGATCGAGATCCCCGACGATCTCCGTGAGCTCGCCGAAGAGGTCGAGGGCACCTGCCCGGAGAGCGCGATCAGTCTGATCGACTAGCGGTCGTCCCCTCGCGTGGGCGGCCACCGTCACACCCGTCGAGAGTCCAGACAGCTCGCCGTCTGATCAGCGGCGAGCTTGGTCTGTCAGCGCGTTCTTGGCGGCTTCGCGGAGCGCTTCCCACTCGGTCAGCTTGACGCGCGGGCGCCCGGGAGTCGAGGCCTCGCCGGCGGCGGTCTCGATCGCGTTGATCGCCTCCCAACCCTCCCAGGTGACAGCCTGAGTGCAGAGCGTGGCGATCATCGCATCGATGTCGTCGGAGACGGGGTCGTTGAGCCGGCCGGCCGTCGCGTCCTCGAGGATCTTGTCGACGGTGTCCTGGGAATCCTTCTTGTTCGTCCCGATCACTCCGGACGGGCCGCGCTTGATCCAGCCCGAAACGTATTCGCCGAGCTGTTGGGCGCCGTCGGCGTCGCAGACCCGTCCGTCTTCGTTGCGGATCAGGCCGCGGCGCTCGTCGAACGGGATCCCGGCGACCGGCACACCCATGTAGCCGATCGAGCGGAACACCAGTTGCGCGGGGATCTCCTCGAACGTTCCGGTGCCGCGAGCGGCGAGCGAACCGTCGTCGCGCGCGACGATCTCGTTGTTCTCGATCCGGACGGCGCGGACGTGGCCGTCGGAGTCGCCGAGCAGCTCAACCGGGGAAGCGAGGAAGCGGAAGCGTGCGGTAATCGGCTTGCCGGTCTTCGACCGGGTGGCGTAGTCCTGGATGATCTCGACGTTGCGCCGCCGGGTCTTGTCGGCCTGCTGGAGGGCGACCGCGGACAACTCGTCGAGCTCGGCGCCGACGACATCGACGTCTCCGCGTTCGAGCTCGCCCATCTCGAGCAGCTCCGGGTTCGTGAAGGCAGCCTGGAGCGGACCACGGCGGGCGAGGATCGTGATCTCCTCGATCCCGCTGGCGCTCAGGACGTCGATCGCGTGGTCGGCGGTGTCGGTGATCTCGAGCTCCGAGGGAGCCAGCGCGAGCATCCGCGCGACGTCGATCGCGACGTTGCCCGCTCCGACGACCACGGCCTGCTTCGCCTGCAGATCGACTTCGAGACCCGAGTGATCGGGGTGGCCGTTGTACCAGGCGACGAACTCGGTCGCAGCGTGCGAGCCGTGGAGATCCTCGCCCGGGATCCCGAGCCGCTTGTCGGTGGAGGTGCCGATCGTGTAGAGGACGACGTGGTAGTACTCGAGCAGGTCTTCGCGCCCGATGTCGCCGCCCAGCTCGACGTGGCCGAAGAAGCGGAACCGCTCGTGCTGGGACGTCTTGTCGTAGGCGCGCGTGACCGACTTGATCTTCGGATGGTCCGGGGCCACGCCCGACCGGACGAGTCCGTACGGCGTCGGCAGCCGGTCATACAGATCGACGGCGAACTGCGGCTCGGCGACGGCGAGCAGCTGGCCGGCGGCGTAGAAGCCGCTGGGTCCAGCGCCGATGATCGCGACACGGAGTGGAGAGCTGTCGGTCATACGCATTTGACAGTAGCTACCGGCGCCCGTACAGTACCAAACTGACTTCAGTTTGGCAACTCGGAGGTACGCAGTGAGCATATCCCGCCTGGTCATCGTCGGCGCATCGCTCGCCGGGTTGCGCGCGGCTCAGGCCGCGCGTAAAGCCGGGTTTGACGGAGAGCTCGTGATGATCGGCGAGGAGCGCAACCTGCCATACACGCGCCCGCCGCTGTCGAAGGAGCTTCTGGCGGGCGAGCACGACGTCGATCGCGTCCAACTCCCTTGCGACACGCTCGAGGCCGAATGGCGGCTCGGGGTTCGGGCCGCGAGCCTCGACCGCGGGCGGCGCCGAGTCGTGCTCGCGGACGGCGCCGAGGTCGCGTACGACCGCCTCATCCTGGCGACCGGCTCGCGTCCCCGGCGGTGGCCGGGAGCGGGCGCGGACCTCGACGGCGTTCACGTGCTGCGGAACCTCGATGACGCGCTCGCGCTGCGGGCGGCGTTCGATGGCCGGCCGCGGGTTGCGATCGTGGGCGCGGGCTTCATCGGCTGCGAGGTCGCCCAGACCGCACGCAAGGAGGGCCTCGAGGTCACGCTGATCGACGTCGCGCCGACCCCGATGCTGCCGCTCGGTCCCGAGCTCGGGGAGTGGTGCGCCGAGCTGCATCGAGATCACGGCGTCGACGTGCGCCTAGGCATCGGTGTCGCCGGGCTGCTCGGCAGCAGCGGTCGGGTCGAGGCCGTCGAGCTGGTGGACGGCGAGCGCGTCACCGCGGACGTCGTCGTCATCGGCCTCGGCGCGGTCCCGAACACGGAGTGGCTCGCCGGCAGCGGACTTCGAGCGGATCCCGGACTCGCGTGCGACGCGACGCTGACCACGACCGACGACACGGACATCCTGGGCGCCGGCGACATCGTCTCGTGGCCGCACCCGCTGGCCGAAGGCGACGTCGTGCGCATCGAGCACTGGACGGTGGCGGCCGAGCAGGGTCAGCTCGCCGGCCGCAACGCGCTGGCGGCTGCCGAGGAGCGCATGCCATACGAGACGCCGCCGTACTTCTGGTCAGACCAGTACGACAAGAAGATCCAGTCGATCGGCTTCCCGGGGCGAGCCGACCGTCTCGAGCTGCTCGAGTCCACTCCCGACGGGTCGCGGGTGGTTTACGGCGGCGAGCGCGACGGGCGCCTGGTCGGCGTGATCGCGATCAACGCGGCAAGGCGCCTCGGCGCGTACCGGATGGCGCTCGAGGATCCGCCCGCGTTCGACGAGTTGCGCGCGAAGATCGCGGCCGATCCGTCCGCGCTGGGCGCGCCGTCCGCCGTGTGACGAGCGCACCTTCCGCCGTGTGACGAGCGCACCTTCCGCCGTGTGACGAGCGCGCCGTCCGCTGGGTTAGGCGCGCCACCGTTCGCCGCGTGACGAGCGCGCCGTCCGCCGGGTTAGGCGCGCACCGTTCGCCGCGTGACGAGCGCGCCGTCCGCCGGGTTAGGCGCGCACCGTCGGGGCGTGCGACGCCGCACCGCGGTCCGATAGCCGTGGCAACCTTGGTCGGCGATGTCCGACAGGCTCCCGTTCGACCCGATCGAGGAAGCTGGTCGCCAGTGGCGACGGCACTGGGGATCGTCGCACCTCGCCGAGATGATGGCCGTGACCTCGATCATGCGCGTCCAGCAGATCATGCTGGCGCGGCTGAACGAGACGCTCGAGCCGTTCGGGCTCACGTTCGCCCGCTACGAGGCCTTGATGCTGCTGTATTACAGCCGCGCCGGGGCGCTGCCGCTGGGCAAGATCGGTGGGCGGCTTCAGGTGCACCCGACCAGCGTCACCAACCTGATCGACGGACTCGAACGCGCCGGCTACGTGGCGAGGACGCCACATCCGACCGACCGCCGGACCACCTTGGCGAGCATCACGGAGGAGGGCCGACGCACGGCGGCGGCCGCGACGGAGGCCCTCCACGCGATTCGCTTCGGTACCGAGCCGCTTAGCAAGGCCGAGCTGCAGGCGCTCACGGACCTCCTCCGCGAGTTCCGGCTCGCGGCCGACTAGACCGGCGAAAGCTTTGACTTCCTAATATCTGTCATGCTAGTATCGGCCTTAAGATGAGTGCGCTGAGCGGCGTCCCAGTGAGCTACGAGCAGTGGCGCGAGGCGTACGGGCTGACGCCCGAGCGCGAGACGTCGTTCACGACCCTGTCCGGCGAGCCGATCAAGCCGCTGTACACCGACCGCGACCTGCCTGCTGACCCGGACGAGTCGATCGGCGTCCCGGGTCAGTTCCCGTTCACGCGGGGCGTCTACGGCTCGATGTACCGCGGGCGGCTGTGGACGATGCGCCAGTTCGCCGGGTTCGGGACCGCCGAGGAAACGAACGAGCGCTTCCGTTACCTGCTCGACCACGGGCAGACGGGCCTGTCCACGGCCTTCGACATGCCGAGCCTGATGGGGCACGACTCGGATCACCCCAGATCCCTCGGTGAGGTCGGCCGCGAGGGCGTCGCGATCGACACCGTGCTGGACATGGAGACCCTGTTCCGCGGGATCTCGCTCGACGAGGTCACCGTGTCGATGACGATCAACGCGCCGGCGGCGATCATGCTCGCCTTCTACGTTGTCGCGGCCGAGCGGCAGGGCATCTCCCCTGAGCGGCTCGGAGGGACGATCCAGACCGACATCCTCAAGGAGTACATCGCGCAGAAGGAGTGGTGCTTCCCGGTCGACCCGGCGATGCGACTCGTCACCGACATGATCGAGTGGTGCTCGGGGCACATGCCCCGCTGGCATCCGATCTCGATCTCCGGCTACCACATCCGCGAGGCCGGCTCAACCGCCGCCCAGGAACTCGCTTTCACCCTGAAGGACGGTCTGACCTACGTCGAATACGCGGTCGCGCGCGGCCTCGATGTCGACGACTTTGCCCCGCGACTGAGCTTCTTCTTCAACGCCCACATCGACTTCTTCGAGGAGATCGCCAAGTACCGCGCCGCCCGCCGGATCTGGGCGCGAGAGCTCAAGGAGACCTTCGGGGCGAGCAACCCGCGCTCCTGGCTGATGCGCTTCCACACTCAGACGGCCGGCGTGTCACTGACGGCTCAGCAGCCGCTCAACAACATCGTCCGCACCGCGATCGAAGCCTTGGCCGGCGTCGTCGGTGGCACACAGTCACTCCATACAAATTCATTCGACGAGGCGCTCGCACTCCCGACCGAGGAGGCGGTCCGGATCGCGCTGCGCACCCAGCAGATCATCGCTCACGAGACCGGTGTCACGAACACGATCGACCCGCTCGGCGGCGCCTACTTCGTGGAGGCGCTCACCGACCGGATGGAGGAGCAGGCATACGACTACTTCCGCAAGATCGACGAGCTCGGCGGGATGGTCCAGGCCGTCAAGGACGCCTACCCGCAGCGCGAGATCGCCGACGCCGCGTTCGAGCTTCAGCGGGAGGTCGACTCGGGCCGCCGGACGATCGTCGGCGTGAATGCATTCACCGACGGCGACAACGCCCAGACGGCGATCTTGCACATCGACCCCGCGCTCGAGCGCAAGCAGGTCGAGAGGCTGCGCGCGGCCAAGGCGGCTCGCGAGTCGGCCGCGGTCGAGCGCGCGCTCGGGGCCGTCAAGGACGCCGCGGGTAGCGGACGCAACCTCATGCCCGTGCTGATCGATGCCGCGCGCGCGGCGTGCTCCGAAGGCGAGATCGTGCAGGCGCTCCAGCAGGTTTGGGGCGACTACCGCGAGCTGCCGGCCTTCTGATCCGCGCCGGCACGCCAGGCGACACCAACGGGCGTTCGCGTACAGCTAGGCGACGCCGCCGGGCGTGCGCGTGCCCGCAGGCGACGCCAACGGGGTGGGCGTACAGCTAGGCGACGCCAACGGGCGTGCGCGTCCCATCATTCCCCAGCGCCACCCGAGCCCTCGCCGTGACCAGGTGATACAGGATCAGCAGCTGCACGAGCGCCAGGGACTCAGATCGGTAGAGCTCGGTGCCGATCGTGAACTCCCCGAGCCGCCGGGCGCGCAGGTGGGTCGCGAAGTGCATGCGCTCCCAGATCGCCTCCTCGATCGCCTCTGCGTGACCGGGATCCATGCGCCCGGGTATGCGCAGGATCCGCTCGGGGCTGCCTTCCACGAGCTGCAGGCCGTCCGGTTCTTCGTTCACGAACGGCATCAGGTCCGGGTGCGGCAACCCGTCACGCAGCGTCAGCTCGGCGTCGAGGTGAGTCGGATCGTCGCTGTCGACTCCCTCCCGGGGCAGGAACGACACGAGCATGTCGGCGTACCGTCGCTGCGGGCGGATGAACGCCTCCGAGTCGGGCTCTCGCCGGTCGAGCTCCGCGAGCACCTGGTCGGTGGTGTAGCCACGCCGCGAGCAGTCGCGCTGCACCTTCCAGCGCCGGCGTAGGTCCTCGGGCGGGTTCAGGTACACCCGGACGTCGTAGATGTCGCGCATCTCGGGCAGGAAGTAACCGAGCAGCCCCTCGATGACCGTGAAGCGCTCCGGCTGGACATACACCGGCGTACCGAACGTCCCGTCCTGATGACGGTAGACCGGCTTGAGGATCGCGTCTCCGTGCCGAAGGTGAACGAGGTGCTGCGCGATGATGTCGATGTGGTTGCTGTCGGGATCCAGTGGCGTGACACCCAGCTCGGCCCGCTGTTTGCGGTCGTACCGGTGGTAGTCGTCGGTGCAGATGTGCGCGACGTTGTCCTCGCCGAGCACGCGCACGAGACCGCGGGTGATGGTGGTCTTTCCGGCCGCCGAATCGCCGACGACACCGAGGATGACGGGTCGAGGCACGGACTCAGTTCACCGTGTCAGCTTCGAACACGCTGCTCTTGAGGACGTCCTGCGCCTCGATCCGGACGAGGTCGTCGCGGCCGGGAGGGTGACCATCCTTGATGTCCTCGTAGATCCGGTTGGCGTGACGTAGCCGCGCTCTTTCGATCGCGTTGCGGACGCTGCGGGCGTGTGCGAACCGCGGTTGCCTGACGCGGCGCTCCAGATACGCGCTGAACGCGCTCTCGGCCTCGTCGCTGAACTCGTAGGACTCCGCATGCAACATCAACTGAGCGATCGCGAGCAGCTCGCCGATCGTGTAGTCCGGAAAGTCGATGTGGTGCGCCACCCGCGATGACATTCCTGGATTGAGCCGGAAGAAATCGTCCATGCGGTCTTTGTAGCCGGCGAGGACGACCACCAGGTTCTCGCGCTGATTCTCCATCACCTGCAACAGGATTTCGATCGCCTCGACCCCGTAGTCGCGCTCGTTCTCCGGACGGTACAGGTAGTACGCCTCGTCGATGAAGAGCACGCCTCCGTATGCGCGTTTGAGCACCTCCTTGGTCTTTGGCGCCGTATGCCCGACGTACTGGCCGACCAGGTCATCGCGTGTGACCGCCACAACATGGTTTCGCTCGATGTAGCCGAGGCGGTGCAGGATGTCGGCCATCCGCATCGCGACGGTCGTCTTGCCGGTTCCGGGGTTGCCGGTGAACGACATGTGGAGCGTCGGCCGGCCCGCGGTCAAACCCGCTTCGCGGCGGACGCGGTCGACGACGAGCAGGGCCGAGATCTCGCGGATCCGCGTCTTGACGGGTGTGAGCGCGATCAGTTCGCGGTCGAGTTGATCGAGCACGCGCTCGATGTCGAGGTCGTACGTCGTCTCGGCGTCTGGCGCCGCCGGGGTTGTCGGGCGCTCGAGGACCGTCATTCCGCCGCCCCGTTTCGGCGGTAACGACTACCGCTCGGCGCGTCCGCGGCGTACGGATGCAGGGCGTAGCGCTGGACACGGTCGTGAGACTCGGTCCGGTCCAGGCGGAAGCCGGGCTCGTGAGCCGGCCGGTGCACGATGAAGCTGAGCGCGGTTGTCTGGCGACCCTTGCTCGAGTCGTAGGCGATCAGCTTGACGTAGTCGCTCGGGTGTGCCTCGCGGCAGGCGCGCACCTCGCGCAGGACGACGTCCGTCTGCTCGACGGGCAGATCGAACAGCGGCGTCCCCCACATATCCCAGTACGGACTACGCGGGTGCGGATCGTCGGTGTGCTCGACCGACATCGCCCAACCGTGATCGAGGGCGTAGCGGATCTGGGCGGCGATCTGCTCGTCGGTGAAGTCGGGCAGGAACGAGAACGTGCCTTGAGTAACGCGCATGGTCTAGTGCCTCCAGGTTCACGCGAGTGTTGGCGTGACGACGTAGTCGGGAGTGTCAGTGGACTGAAAGTCGAACGTGACGTCCTTCCACACCTGCAGCGCGGCGTTCAGCTCAGGACACCCCTTGGCTGCCTTCTCCAGGATGTCGGGTCCTTCCAGGTAGTAGTCGCGGCCCTCGTTGCGCGCCTGGATCATGGCCTCCACCGCGACGCGGTTGGCGGTGGCGCCAGCGGCGATCCCCATCGGATGCCCGATCGTCCCGCCGCCGAACTGCAACACCACGTCCTCCCCGAGGTAGCGCAGCAGCTGATGCATCTGTCCGGCGTGGATTCCGCCGGACGCGACCGGCATCACGGCCGGCAGCGACGCCCAATCCTGGTCGAAGAAGATGCCGTTCTCGAGGTTTTCGGGAACGTGGTCCAGACGGAGCGTGTCGTAATACCCCTTTACCATCGCCGGGTCGCCCTCGAGCTTGCCGACTACCGTCCCGGCGTGGAGATGGTCGACGCCGAGCAGCCGGCACCATTTGGCGATCACGCGGAACGACACGCCGTGACTCTTCTGCCGCGTGTAAGTCCCATGGCCGGCGCGGTGAAGGTGCAGTATCAAGCCGTTGCGCCGTGCCCACTTCGACATCGACTGCATCGCGGTGTACCCGACGGTGAGGTCCATCATGATGATCACACTGCCGAGCTCCTTGGCGAACTCGGCGCGCTCATACATCTCCTCCATGGTGGCTGCGGTGACGTTCATGTAGTGACCCTTGACCTCGCCGGTCTGGGCCATCGCCCGGTTGACACCCTCGATCGAGTACAGGTAGCGGTCGCGCCAGCGCATGAACGGTTGTGAGTTGATGTTCTCGTCGTCCTTGGTGAAGTCGAGCCCTCCGCGCAGCGCCTCGTACACGACGCGCCCGTAGTTCTTCGCCGAGAGGCCGAGCTTCGGCTTTACCGTCGCGCCGAGCAGCGGGCGCCCGAACTTGTCCAAGTACTCGCGCTCCATCACGATCCCGTGCGGCGGCCCCTGGAAGGTCTTGACGTAGTGCGACGGGATCCGCATGTCCTCGAGCCGGAGCGCCTTCAGCGCCTTGAACCCGAACACGTTGCCGATGATCGAGCTCGTCAAGTTCGCGATCGACCCCTCCTCGAACAGGTCGAGGTCGTACGCGATCTTCGCGATGTACTCGCCCTCGCGCCCCGGCACCGGGCCGACCTCGTAGGCCTTCGCCTGGTAGGTCTCGTGCGCGGTCAACCGGTCGGTCCACACCACCGTCCAGGTCGCGGTCGAGGACTCGCCGGCCACGGCAGCGGCCGCCTCTACCGCGTCGACGCCCGGCTGCGGCGTGATCCTGAACGCAGCCAGGACGTCGGTGTCTTTCGGCTCGTAGTCCGCGTCGAAGTAGCCCATCTCGGCGTACGGCGTGACTCCGGAGGCCCAACGGTCTCTCTTGTTGGCGGTAGCGGCTGGGGTGGGATTCATTTCTTGGGTGTCGCCTTTCGATCGTGCTCGCCATCGAGCCTAGGGTGCCGTTGGCATAGGCGTCAAGTTCTGATTTTCCGTGATTAGATAGAGCGAGCATTATGTGATACGACGCCCAATAGAGGCGCGTCTTGTAGTCCGCGGGATTTCTTGGTTGACCGGGGCGATACGGTCAGCGTCTGATGCCTCGCCCGATCCTCCTCGGCATCGTCGGTGACTCGGCGTCGGGCAAGACGACGCTGACGCGCGGGCTGGTTCGGATCCTGGGCGAGCACCAGGTAACGCACATCTCTGCCGATCACTACCACCGCTACGACCGCAAGCAGCGGGCCGAGCACGGACTCACCCCGCTGCACCCGGAGTGCAACTACCTGGACATCCTGGAGCAGCATCTCGCTCACCTCAGGGCGGGAGAGCCGATCGTCAAGCCGGTCTACCGCCACCAGGACGGGACGTTCGCCGCCGCGGAGTACGTCCGGCCGGGTGGGGGGGCTCCATTCATCATCGTCGAGGGCCTGCTCGGATTCCACACCATGGCGATGCGCGAGACCTACGACGTCCGGGTGTTCCTCGACCCGCCGGAGGATCTGCGCCGCAAGTGGAAGGTCCAGCGCGACTGCTCGCGTCGCCGCTATACCACCGACCAGGTGCTCGAGGAGCTCGACCGGCGAGAAGCCGACGCCGAGTCCTTCATCCGCCCTCAGCGCCGCCACGCGGACATGGTGATCTCGTTCATGCCGGGTGACCGCGGCGACCCGGAACACCTCGACGCCCGGATCGTCATGCGGCCCGGAATCGTCCATCCAGAGCTGTCCCCGGTGATCGACAGTGGCCGCGATGGGATCTCGCTCGTCGCGCGCGGCTCCGAGACCTCACTTTGGGTGCCCGGAACGATCTCGCCCGAGCGAAGCGCGGCGATCGAGGAGGCGGTGTGGGACCGGATGCACTTCGCCAGTCACCTGCGCACGGAACGCCTCGGCGAGTTCACCGTTGGCACCGCGCTTCATCGATCGGAGCCGTTGGCGGTCACTCAGCTGCTCGTGCTCTATCACCTCGTCACCGCGCGAGCCGCGATCGCCTTGGGCGCGGAGCACGCCCGCGTCGATCTTGCGCCATCACGTAGCTTGTGAACAGCTCCACCGCGGGCCGGACCGGGCCGATCGCCGAGCGGAGCAGGAACCATGGGCGAGCCTCCGGTCCGCCGGTCAGACGAAGCTCGCCCAGCCATCCGGACTCGAGCTCGGTCTCGACAGCAGCCCTGGACAGCAGCGAAACCCCGAGCCCTGCGCGGGCGGCCTGCTTGATGGCCCCGTTCGAGCCCAGCGTAAGCGTCTTCGGCCCGAGGCCGTGCTCGGCGAGGAACTGCTCGTTGAGCGCTCGAGTTCCAGAGCCCGGCTCCCTCAGGAGCCAGCGTCGATCGGACAGCTGCTCCGGGATGGCGGGACCGGCGGCTGCGGCCGGATCGTCTGGCGCGGTGATGCAGACGATCTCGTTTTTCATGAACGGCTCCGCGACCAGCCGGTCGTCCCTGGGCGGCTTGCCCGTGATCGCCACGTCAGCCGAATGGCTCGATACGCGCTCGAGCACGTCCTGGCGATTCCCGACGACGAGCTCGAGATCGATATCGGGATGCTGCTCGGCGAATGCGCGCATCATCCCGGGGACGAACGATTCCGCCGCGGTCGTGACCGCCGCGATCTCCAGCCTGCGCGCTGCCAGGGCTGCCGCCTCTCGCCCCGCGGCTCGGCCCCGCTCGAGCAGCCCGAGGACGTCTGCGGCGTAAGGGGCAAACGCCGCGCCCGCCGGGGTCAGCCGGATGCCCCGTCCGGCGCGCTCGAACAGCTCACAGTCGAGCTCGCGGCCGAGGGCGGCGAGGGCGGAGGAGACCGAGGGCTGCGTGACGACCAGCTCTTCGGCGGCGGCGGTCACCGAGCCTCCCCGGATGACGGCGAGGAAGGCCGTCAGCTGCGTGAGAGTTATAGCCATTTGATTAGCAGTGAAGCGGATCGCATAGAGCCTTGTAAAGGAAACGCGGCGGCGTCAGTGCGCGAAGCACGCCTCGCCCACCGATGATTTCTCGTGGCCCGGCCGGTCTCTGCTGGCATGACACCAACCACCTGCCACATGTCCATTTCGCTCGACGGCTTCGTCGCGGGGCGCGACCAGAGCCGCGAGAACCCGCTAGGCGTCGGGGGCCTCGAACTCCACCACTGGCATCTCGACGAGCCGATCACCGAAGCCGATGCCCGCGCGCGGGACGCGCTCATGCGACCCCGCGGCGCCTACGTCATGGGGAGGAACATGTTCGGGCCGATTCGAGGCTCGTGGGACGGGGACTGGCGAGGTTGGTGGGGCGAGGAACCGCCGTACCACGCTCCGGTGTTCGTCCTCACCCACTATCCGCACGACTCGATCGAGATGCAGGGCGGGACGACCTTCCACTTCGTCACCGAGGGGTTCGGGACTGCTCTCGAGCGCGCGCAGGCGGCCGCCGGCGACCTCGGCGTCGACATCGCGGGTGGCGCCGCGACCGTGCGGCAGGCACTTGCCGCGGGCGCGATCGACGAGCTCATGCTCGACATCGTGCCCGTATTGCTCGGATCCGGCGAGCGCCTGTTCGACGGCGTGCAGGACCCGGGCCTAGAGCCGGTGGAGGTGATCCACTCGCCGCTCGCGACTCACGTCCGTTACCGCGTCGGCCGCTGACCCGGCCGCTCACCTGGCCGCGGCGGTGTACCTCGGGGTGACCGGCTAGGCGCTTGGGAAGAAACTGGCGCTATGCGCGAGTTTCTTCCCAAGGGGGCGTCGTGTTCACACAACCTGTAGGCCGGGCACGCCGGTCTGCACGTTTCCTTCACACCGGATGACCACAATCGGTGGTGGACCATCCGAAGGAGTGCAGACCATGACAACGACAACGATTTCCTCGAAGCTCCATCGCCACCACAGGCCCGAGAAAGACCCGTCGTCCAGCGGCTCCGTGGCGCTCAGGATGCGAGTCGCGATGAATCGCGACGCGCTCACCCGTGAGTTGGCCGCGGGCGCGCCGCCGGAGCGCTCACCCGAGCTCTGGCTGCGCGCGGCGCAGCTCGTCAGCACGAGCTCGCGTCGGCAGGCTGCGCGATCGTGGCGCGGCACGCTGAAGGAGGCGCATCAGTCGCCCCTGAGCGGCGCCTACTTCTCGATCATTCGCCGCACCGCCGTCATCAACGCCGAGGACGCGATCAACGCGCTCATCGCCCGCTTGAACAGCGGCCGGCCGGTCACCGCCCAGGGAATGGCGAGCCTCCACCGCCTCGTGACCGACGGAGTGGAGAGCCCGCTCTACAACCCGGCCGAGCCCGGCACGCTCCGGCGCCAGATCATGCTGGCCACGCAGGCCATGGACCCCGACCAGCCCGAAGAGCTTCCTCTCGCCGCCTGACACGAACACCTCACCCCGGCAGAACCGGCGCGGGCGCACGACTGACACGTGGCGCCCGCGCCGGCGCCGTTCCCGTCGGCCAGGCCCGCCCATAGACTGCGCTGCGTGTCCGCCGAGGAGGTCGACGAGTACCTACGCGGCGTCGAGGAGCCGAAACGCACGACGCTTCAGGCGCTGCGCGCCACGATCCTCGAGATCGTCCCGGATGCTGAGGAGATCATCTCCTACGGCCTCCCCGCCGTCCGCATAAGGGGCGTAACAGTTGCGGGCTTCGCCGCGTTCAAGGATCACCTCAGCTACCTCCCGTTCAGCGGCTCGGTGCTGCCGAAGCTCAGCGACGAGCTCGAGGGGTACAAGATGACCAAGAGCTCGTTGCACTTCGACGTTGACCAGCCGCTGCCGAAGCCGCTCGTGAAGAAGCTGATCGAGACGCGCCTGGCCGACGCCGGCCGAGGCAGCCGGTAGGCGACGGACGGCCCCGGCGGGCCGCCGGATTCCCGGTCGTCTCCTCGATCGATCAGGATGCGCGATATGCGCCGCCTCCTGCTCCTGCCCTCGATCGCGCTCGCCGGCTGTGGCGTAGCCGGGCGCCCCTATCCCGGCGCGGCACCGAGCGCGTCCGCGCCGAGCACCGTGCGCGCGTCGGACGTGGGGATCCACAAGATCCGCCACGTGGTGATGATCGTCCAGGAGAACCGCTCGTTCGACTCGTACTTCGGGACATATCCGGGAGCGGACGGGATCCCCGCCATCGACGGGCAGTTCACGGTCTGCCTGCCCGACCCGCTGACCGGGGGGTGCGACCGTCCATTCCACGACCCGTCGCTCATCAACGGCGGCGGTCCGCACGGTGAGGGGTCGGTTGACGATGACATCGACGGCGGCAAGATGGACGGGTTCGTTCGTGAGTCCGAGAGCCCCGGCGGCCGCGGCTGCGGCGGGTTCGCCGGAGTGTGTAGCTCGTTCGCGCCCTCCGACGTGATGGGCTATCACGACGCCCGCGAGATCCCGAACTACTGGACGTACGCCGAGAACTTCGTGCTCGACGACCACATGTTCCAGTCGGACGCGTCGTGGAGCCTTCCCGCCCACCTCTACGAGGTCTCGGGGTGGTCGGCGCGTTGCTCGATACCGGGGGACCCAGGGAGTTGCGTCAACGACGACGAGCTCGGGGGCTACCAGACCTCGGACATCATCGGGGTCGGGACGAGGGGGCGCGAGGCGGCCAAGCGCGTGCGGCGGCTGCTGCACAACGCGCGGCAGCGGCTGCGGATGTGCCGGTTCGCGCAGGGCCTGGTCTCGTCGGGCGGCGGCGGCACGACGGGCTCGCCCGGCAGCGGCGGCACGACGGGCGCCCCGGGCGGCGGCGGCACGACGGGCCCGCCCGGCAGCGGCGGCACGACCGGCGCCCCGGGCAGCGGCGGCACGACCGGCGCCTCGGGCAGTGGCGGTACGCCCGGGTCAAACACGCGCTATCCCACGGCGGTCGCGCGATGCCGGCAACAGGTGAAGGACGAGACGGCCATGCGGAGGGCCACGCTGTCCCGCCAGGTCTCGACGACCTACAACTACGCGTGGACTGACATCACCTACCTGCTCCACAAATTCGGCGTCAGCTGGGGCTACTTCATCACTCCGGGCGGTGAACCCGATTGCGTCGGCGGGAACGCGAACTGCGCGACCTCGCCGTTCAGCGTCGGGACACCCGACATCTGGAACCCGCTCCCATCGTTCACGGACGTACGCCAGGACGACCAGCTGGGCAACATCCAGGACGTCTCCCACTTCTTGACGGACGCCCGGACGGGCACGCTGCCCCAGGTCTCCTGGATCGTTCCCGACCAGCAGCACTCCGATCATCCGCCGGCGAATATCGCCAACGGGCAGACGTACGTCACGAACCTGATCAACACCGTGATGCGGGGTCCGGATTGGGACTCGACCGCGATCTTCCTCGTGTGGGACGACTGGGGCGGTTTCTACGACCACCTCGTGCCGCCGGTAGTCGACCAGAATGGATACGGCTTCCGGGTGCCGTCACTCGTGATCAGTCCCTACGCCCGCCACGGGTTCATCGATCACCAGACGCTCAGCTTCGACGCGATCAACAAGTTCATCGAAGACGACTTCCTCGGCGGTCAGCGCCTGGACCCGGCTACCGACGGACGCCCGGATCCGCGCCCCGACGTGCGCGAGAGCGCCGACCAGCTCGGCGACATGACCGCGGACTTCGACTTCGACCAGGCCCCGCAGCCGCCGCTGATCCTGCCGCGCGACCCACCTCCGGGTCCGCCGTCGGTGCCGGGCGGCTGACGAACCCTCAGCGGGGGCTGACGAAGCCTCAGCGGAGGATGCCGGTGTGCCCGAGCGAGTACCGCCCGGGCTGCGGCCAGACGCACAGTCCGTGCGGGCCGTCGCCGACGGGGATCGCCGCGCGGAGGCGCCCGGTGTGGGTGTCGATCGCGTAGACGACTGCGTTGTAGCGCCCGCTCAGCCAGAGGGTGCTGCCGTCGGCCGAGACGCCCCCCATATCGGGACTGGCGGGCAGCGGCAGCTGCCAGGTGCGGATCACCCGCCGCGTCCGGAAGCTCACGACCGAGATTGAACCCGCCTGGCGATTGGAGACATACATCACGGTTGCGTTGCGGCTCGGATACAGACCGTGGGCCCCCGCGCCGGTCTTGAGGAAGCCGATCAGGCGGAACGACGACGGGTCGATCTCCCACACGCCGCCGTTCTGCTGGTCGGCGACGTAGACCGTGCGACCGTCGGGCGACAGCTTCACGTCCTGGGGGCTCGAGAGACCGTTGTCGAGCACGAGCGTGCGAACGACCTGCTGCGTACGGAGGTCGATCTCGATCATCCGGCCGGCGAACTCGCAGCTCGCGAACGCGTACCGCCCGTTCGCGGCGAAGTCCATGTGATCGACGCCGCGGCAGTCGGGCACCGACAGCGAGTGGACGAGATGCATCGTGTCGGGACTGCGGAAATCCAGGCGCTGGAGGCGTTCGGCGACGACGATCGCGAACCGCCCATCGGGGGTGAAGTACAGGTTGTACGGATCCTCGACCGGTATGGGGGTCCCGGGGCGACCGGTCTGCGGGTTGATCGGCGTGAGGCTGTTGCCGAGGTCGTTGTCGACGTAGAGCGTCCGCAGGTCGTAAGAGGGCGTCACGTGCTGCGGCAGAGCTCCCACCGGGAACTGCTCGACGATCTTCAGCGTCCGCTGGCTGATCACGTCGACCGTGTTGCTCATGCTGTTCGGCACATAGACGAGCGCCGGATCGTTCCGCACGACCGGGCTGAGGTCGCCGGCCGCGTCTGCGCTGTAGACATTCACGTCACCGCTGATCGGTCTGCTCCCGTCGCGAGCCGGCGGCGGCGTCGGCTTCGTCGTCAGCGTCAACGTGCCCGACGAAGTGCTCGCCGAATGCTGGCTCGAGCCGCATCCGGCGAGTAGCAGCGCAATCAGCGCGGAGATCAAGACGGCGGCGTTCCTCACCCGGCCGCGTCTACCCAGGACAGTCACAGGCAAGCCGACGAGTTTGCCGACAGATCGGCTCAGCGACGTAAGCGCGCGATGAGACTTTCCACACTCGTACCGCGCCGCGGTCGGACGGATTTTGGTTGGCTAGGATCGCCGTCATCCGCCGTCCACGCGCACTCCTGGCCACGCTACTCGTGGCGCTGGCCACTTCGAGCTGCGGGGGCAGCGCCACGTCGACGAGCACGGTGGCGCGCCGGACGGCGACGTCCGCTGGCACCTCGCAACGTGCAAAGGCGCGTGCCGCGCCGGTGCGTCCGGCCGCGCTCGTCTACCGCTCGCGCTACCAGCTGCCGGCGGCGCTCAAAGATCCGGCGTTCGCCCCGCTCGGAGCCGCCCGCTTCGCCCTGCTCGGAGGTCTCGACTCCTCCGAGGTCTCGAGCGCCGGCATAGCGGTCGCCGATCTCCACGGCGTGCTCCACACCGCGAGTCTGCCGCTGGCCCAGCACGACGCGCAGGCGGCGGAGCTCGGCGGCGTCGTGTACGTGTTCGGCGGCGGCTCGGCCACCGAGCTCAACCACATCGTCAGCTTTGACCCCACGAGCGGCGCCGTGCACACGGTCGGCATGCTGCCCCACGCCCAATCGGACGTCGCCGTAACCGAATCCGGCGGGACGGCGTACGTGGTCGGCGGCTACGACGGCATGAACTGGATCAACACGATCCTCGCGTGGCGCCCTGGCTCCTCGGTGCGGGTCGCCGGGCAACTGCCGGTCGGTCTTCGCTACGCAGCCGCGACCGCGGTCGACGGCCGGATTCTGATCATCGGCGGCTCGACACCCACCAGCGCAAGCGACGCGATCTACAGCTTCGATCCCGCCACCGGGCAGGTACGCAAACTCGGGCGGTTGCCGCAGCCGATCACCCACGCCTCGGCGGCCACCCTCGGTTCGTTCGCGTACCTGGTCGGGGGCCGCGGGAACAGCCTCGGCTCTCAGACCGCGACGGTGTGGTCGATCGACCCGCGCACCGGCGCGGTCGCGGTGGCGGGACACCTGCCCGCGCCGCTGTCGGACACAGCCTCGGTTGAGGTCAACGGGACGATCGTCGTCGCCGGTGGGCTCGCGCCCACGACCACCGTGGCCGGCGTCGGCCAGCTCGTGCCTACCCCAGCGCCCTAGCGGACGGGTCCACTAGGACCCGCGCGCCTCGACGGAGCGGACGTAATCGGCGACAGCCTCCTGCGCGGCGGAGCTCAGCCGATGCGGGACGGGCATCTCGCCCACGAACTCGAGCATCTGGGCGCGCGTCATGTGAACCGTGAGCAGGTCCCCGCCCTGCTGGCGCGGCGATGGCCGACCGTTGAGGGAGTGACACTTCGCGCAATCCTCGGAAAACAGCGCGGGGCCGGTGGCGCGCGGGGTCCCGCCGCCCGAGCCGCAACCCGCCGCGACGGCCGCGATTGCCAGCGCTGCGAAAGCCTGTCCGCGGCCGGGGCGCACCGGGCAAGCGTACGGCGCGCGGACACCCGCACCGCCTCCCCGAACGCGCTCACGATCGGGACCGCTGCTCCCTCGCCGTGAGCGACCGCTAACCCCTCGCCGTGATGTGGCGCTAGCCGCTCGCCGTGAGGGCCGGCGCGTAATAGGCGGGCCGGCGATCGGCGAACGCGTCGTTGTGCTGGCCGGTCCGTTTGCGCCGCGCCTCGGTCAGGTCGCACTCCGCGAGCAACGTCCCGACGCCACGGCCGGGCACCGGACCGGCGCGGAGCCCTCCGTCGGGGGCGGCGATCACGCTGCCGCCCTCGAACTCGAGTCCTCGTTCGGCGCCGCAACGGTCGCACACGGCCACGTAGACCCGGCTCAGATACGCGGTGGTCGCGGCGAGCGAGTGGAGGATGGGACGACCGTCGGCGGGGCGCGGGTCGTGCGGCCAGTTGGTCGGCAACGCGATCAGCTCGGCGCCGGCGAGCGCCAGCCCGCGCGTCAACTCCGGGAACTCGATGTCGTAGCAGATCCCGAGCCCGACCCGGCCGTGGCGGGTGTCGACGACCGGCGCCGGCTGATCGCCGGCGGAGAACCACCGGGGCTCCTCGCCCCAGAGGTGAAGCTTGCGGTAGACGGCCCGGAGCCCGTCGCGGTCGACGAGCGCGCTGCTGTTGAACAACCGCCCGTCGGGGCCTCGCTCGCAGAACCCCCCGATCACCACCGCGTCGCCACGGGCGGCGATCGGCGCCCACGCGGCGGCCACGTCCTCGGCTCCGAGGGCGGCCGCCTGCGCCTCCTCGACCGAGGCGAACACGTATCCGCTCGTGACGAGCTCGGGGAGGACGACGATCTGGGCGCCCGCGGCCACCGCCGCGGCGAGCGCGTCGACCGCGACGTTCGCGCTCCGCTGGGGGTCGAGAACATCGGGCGCGATCTGACAGCACGCCACGCGCACGAGGCCCTCCATCACGCGTCCTCTGCGAGCCCGACCCGGAACCGCGCGACGTACGACTCCCCCGGCCCGACGACGGTCAGGCCGTCCCCGCTGTTCAGGGCATTCGTCGGCGCGGCCATCGGCTCGAAGCAGACGAACTCCTGACCCGCCGGGGCGAACACCTGGGCGTAGCCGTAGCCACCGAGGAACTCCACGGTCAACCTGTGCTCGTCGGCCGCGGCCTCGAAGGTGGCGGGCTCCGAGTTGGGTTCGAAGGCATCGTCGAGGCTGACGCCGGCGAGTGGGAAGCGCCGGCGATCGACGGGCGCGCGCTGACCGGTCGGGATCGAGCGGTCGTCGAGCACCAGCCGGTCCGACACGGCAAGAGTGATCTGCCACTCATCGCGGGCCGCACCGGGAAGGCGGGTGTAGGGGTGATAGCCAAAGGACACCGGCACGCGGTCGCGGCTGACGGCGGTGACGGTGGTCGTCACCGTGAGCTCGGCGCCGCCGACGGTCGCCTGGCAGTGGACCTCGTGGACGAACGGGAACAGCTCGAGCAGCTCGTCCGAGCCCCACTCGAGGCGCGCCGTGATCGTGTCGGTCGCGCCGGAGTCGCCGGGTTCCCAATGCAACAGCCCAGGCAGGACGCCGTGGATCGGAAGACCGGCGGAGTCGCGCGGGATTCGCGGGTCGTCCTCGGACAGCGTGACCGCCCTGCCCGCGGCCTCATACCCGAAGCGGGCCAGCCGATTCGCCCACGGGTAGAGCAGCGGGATGCCCATCGTCTTCCCCTGCTCGGCGTACGCCCGCACGCCATGCCGGCGCTCCAGGAGCTCGACCCCGTCGATCTCGAGCGAGCAGCACACGAGGTTCGCGTCGGGCACGAACTCCGCGGTGGTCGACCCGTCGGCCGAGCTCAACGTGATCGAATCGAAGCCTTCAGCTGAACCCACGAACGCACGTTAGCCGACCGAGGCGGGCGTCGCCGAAACGACCGGGGCGAGTAGGCTTTGACCGGTGGAACCCGAACGCGCTCGCGAGTTGCTGGCCAAGGAACGCGCCCGGATCGAACAGTTGCTCGCCACGCTCGAGCGCGAAGGGCCGGAGGAGGGCGACAATCGCGTGGAGCCGGGCGACCTGGACTCCGAGGACCTCTACCAGGACGAGTACGACGAGGGCCGAGCCGGCGATTTCCGCCGGCAGCTCGAAGCGGTCGAACGGGCCGAGGCCCGGCTCGCCGACGGGACGTACGGCGTGTCGGTCGAGAGCGGCAAGCCGATCCCGGACGCCCGGCTCGAGGCGTTTCCGACGGCGGAGCGGACGGTCGAGGAGCAGGACCGCATCGGGCTGGGGTGAGGCCCGCGCCGAGAGGCTAGGACGCTTCGGCGAGCTCGACTAGGCGCCGGTATTCCGAGGCGGCCTCCTCCTCGCGATCGAGCGCCACGAAGTAGCGATCGAACGCGATCTGTCGCTCGTCCAGTGGCGCCAGTCGCCACCGGTGGTAGGTCGCTTCGACGGCGGCGCTCGCCTCTCGCCAGGCGACGTAGCCATCCATGACCGCGTCGATGAGCGCCGACATCGGCTTCAGTGCGGCGGATCGCTTAAGGCCCATGTTCGTGTAGACGCCGCGGACCGCCGATCTCTTCCATCGCGCCGCGGTAGATGGCCGCGCCAGGCATCGCGGTCTCCTACTTTCGGCTGACTCGGGTCCATCCCCGCAGCCGATGTGCGGAGCGCCGCCCCGGCTTAGCTTGGACGGCATGCCAACCACACATGTAGATCAAGACCACCGTGCGCCAGCGCTCGAGACCGAGGGCTTGACCAAGCGCTTCGGCGACCGAACCGCGGTCGACGACGTCAGCCTGGTCGTGCCGCGCGGGGTCGCCTATGGGTTCCTCGGCCACAACGGCGCGGGCAAGACGACGCTGATCCGGATGCTGCTCGGGCTCACCCGGGCGAGCGCCGGTAGCGCGAGCGTCCTCGGCCTTCCCGTGCCGGAACGGCGGGCACAGGCGCTCGCGCGTGTCGGGGCGATCGTCGAGGAGCCGTCGTTCTATCCGCACCTCACCGGCTACGAGAACCTCAAGATCGCTGCCGCAATCCGCGGGCCGCAGACGCGCGCGCGGATCGACGGGGTGCTCGCGCGAGTCGGACTCGACAAGCGTGCTCGCGATCGGGTCGGGACGTACTCGTTGGGCATGCGCCAGCGGCTAGGCGTCGCGCGGTGCCTGCTGTCCGACCCTGAGCTGTTGATCCTCGATGAGCCGATGAACGGGCTCGACCCGGGCGGCATGCTCGACGTGCGCCGGATGATCCGCGCGCTGGTCGAGGACGAGCGCCGCACAGTTTTCGTCTCCTCCCATCTGCTCGACGAAGTCGAGAAGACGTGCGACGTGGCGGCGATCATCGACGGCGGCCGGGTGATCGCGCAGGGATCGATCGACGAGCTGGTGGCCGACGAGGCCGGTGAGCTCGTCATCGAGTGCGCCGACGCCGATCGCGCGCTGGCGGTCCTCGCCGGCGACCCGGCGGTTCGCGATCTGCGAGCCGAACACGGGGCGCTGCGAATGAGGCTGCTCAGGTCCGACCAGGCCGGCGAGATCAACTCGCGTCTCGTCGCGGCCGGCATCGTCGTGACCCGGATCGAGCCGGCGCGGCGGAGTCTCGAGGACCGGTTCCTGGAGATGACGACACGACTGGAGGTGGCGGCATGACCCTCGACCTGACGGTCGCCAAGCAGATGACCGGAGCGGAGCTGCTCCGCCTGCGCAAGAAGCGCGGCCTGATCGCGCTCGCGCTGGTGGCGGTACTGGCGCCGATCGTGATCTCGGTCGGATACGACGTGGTCAAGCACGCGTCCGATCCGGCCCACTATGCACCCGCGGGCGGGCTCAACACCTTCGGGCGGCTGCTCGATCTCCTCGGTGTGTTCATGGGCCCGGTCGCAGCGATCCTGATCGGCACCGAGGCGGGCGCCGGAGACCTGGCCGCGGGCGTGTTCCGCGACGACGTGCTCACCGGCCGTTCCCGTGTGGCGCTGTTCCTGAGCCGGATCCCCGCGGCGATTGCGGTCACGCTGACGGTCGTGGCGATCGGGTTCGCGGTCGGTCTCGCCTGCGTGTTCGGATTCGCCGGCGGCCTGCCGACGCCCGACGCGTCGCTGATCCTCGAGTCGCTCGCCTGGCTCGCGCTCGCGAACTCGGTGGCGTGCGTGATCGCGATCGGCGTGGCGTCGCTCACCGGCTCACGGCCGGGCACGATCACGGCGTTGATCGCCTGGGAGCTCGTGCTGAGCCCGCTCATAATCGAGGCCAGCTCACTCGGCTCGCTCCGACGCGGCCTGCTCGACAGCGTCCTGTTGTTCCTCAAGCCGGGTCCAGCCACCGGGTCGCCCGTGATCCCGATGCCTGTTGTCGTCGCGATCGTGGTGGCGAGCCTATGGCTGCTCGCCGCCGCGGCGGCGGGCGCATGGCGGATGCAGACCCGAGACGCCTGATATCCGGGGTTACTCTGAGCCGATGACCGAGATCTCCGCAACCGTCAGGAAGGTGCGCGAGGCGATCCGGCGCCACCCGTGGTGGACCGACTCGCTGCTGGCGCTGGCGCTCACGGTGATCTCGGTCGGCTCGGTGGTCGTCGCCCGGACCCGGTACGGCTTCGCGTTCCCGGTGCTGGCGGCCGTGGCCGCCCTGTTCACGACGGTGCCGATCGCGCTGCGGCGCTACCGGCCACTCGCGGTGCTGGCGGTGACCGTCTTCGCCGAGACGCTGCTCCTGATCTTCTCGAGCGACTCTCCGGTGCCGCTGGGCGTGATCGTGGCGCTCTACACGGTCGCCGCGTATTGCGAGCGCCGGGTATCGATCCGCGCCGCCGCATGGGTCGCGTTGCCGATCACGCTCGGGGTGGCCGTGAACAACGGGCCTCATGCCGGCCGGGTTATTCCCGAGCTCGCTGTATTCGCGATCGCGTGGGTGGTCGGCGACAACCTCCGGACGCGCCGGGCGTATCTGGCCGAGCTCGAGGCGCGGGCGGCCCGGCTCGAGCGCGAGCGGGAGGAGAAGGCCGACCGGGCGGTCGTCGACGAACGCGCTCGCATCGCCCGTGAGCTGCACGACGTGATCGCCCACAACGTCAGCGTGATGGTCGTGCAAGCCGCCGCCGGCGAGGAGGTGTTCGACCAGGACCCCGAGCGGGCGCGGGAATCGCTGTCGTCGGTGGCGTCGACCGGCCGGGCGGCGCTGACCGAGCTGCGCCGGCTGCTCGGCGTGATTCGCGCCGAGGAAGACCGCGGCAAGGAGCCGGCTTTCGCGCCTCAGCCGGGGATCGAGTACGTGGGCGAGCTCGTCCGCCAGGTGAACGACGCGGGGCTGCCGGTCGAGCTGTCGGTGATCGGCGAGCCGCGCGCGCTGCCCGAGGGAGTCGGCCTGTGCGCCTACCGGATCGTGCAGGAGGCGCTTACCAACACACTCAAGCACGCCGATGCCTCGGGTGCGCGGGTCAACGTGCGCTACGCCGCCGATGCGCTCGAGCTCCAGGTCGTCGACGACGGCCGCGGCGGCTCTGCGGTCAACGGCGAGGCCGACGGCCACGGGCTGGTCGGGATGCGCGAGCGCGTGGCGCTGTTCGGCGGCGACCTGACGGCGTCACCGCGGGCCGGGCACGGCTACGAGGTCCGAGCCCGCCTGCCGCTGGAGGAGCGGGCGTCGTGAGCGTCCGGGTCCTGATCTGCGACGACCAGCCGCTCGTCCGCGCCGGCTTCCGGACGATCCTGGGCTCAAAGCGCGACATCGAGGTCGTCGGCGAGGCCGAGAACGGCGCCGAGGCGGTGGCGCTGGCCGAGCGCCGTCGCCCCGACGTGATCCTGATGGACATCCGCATGCCGGTGCTCGACGGAGTCGAGGCGACGCGCCGGCTGGTGGCCGCGGGCACGGCGGCGCGGATCCTGGTGCTGACCACGTTCGACCTCGACGAGTACGTCCACGCCGCGATCCGGGCCGGAGCGAGCGGCTTCCTGCTCAAGGACGTGACGCCGGCCAAGCTGTTCGAGGCGATCCGGATCGTTGCTGACGGAGATGCGCTGCTAGCGCCCTCGGTGACGCGCCGGCTGCTCGAGCGGTTCGCGACGACGCTCCCGGCAGGCGAAGCCTCGGGCGACGCGCTCGCCGAGCTCACCTCGCGCGAGACCGAGGTGCTGCGGCTGCTCGCGGGCGGCATGTCTAACGCCGAGATCGCGTCCGAGCTCGTCGTCAGCGAGGCGACGGTGAAGACGCACATCTCGAGCGTGCTCCGCAAGCTCGGGCTGCGCGACCGCGTGCAGGCCGTGATCGTGGCGTACGAGAGCGGGCTGGTGAAGCTGGGGAGTGGCTAGGTGCCTGCGGAATCCGGCGTCCGTGGGATCGGGCGGGCCCGTCCGGACGGGGCGCCAGCCTCCGGCGCGCTGCCGCCGGCGAGCGGAAAGGCGGGCACCTGGAGCTGGGCCGACGTGAACCTCGGGCCTGCGCGGTAACGCAGCATGCGCGACGCGACAATCGGCGCCCGGCGAGGGCACCGTGGCCCGTGGCGCATGCCCCACATGCCTGAGACGCCACGGTCCACGTCGATCGCATCCAGTGCCGCGTAATGCAGGTTCCTGGCCTCCGCCGACGGACCCAGCCGCATCGCTCCGCCACTACAAACCCCGTCCGGACGGGCCCTCCTGGCCCCACGGACGCCGCGAAGCGGCCCAATCAGATCCCGAGCGCGCAGCCGTCCTTGCGCGCGTCGGAGCCGCCGAACAGCGTGCCGTCGCGGACGATGATCGCCTGCCCGCCGCCGAACGCCATGCGCTCGGTCGCCTTGACGACCGTCAGGCCGAGCCCGGAGAGCTCGTCCGCGCGGTCCCACAGCGGCGGCTCGAGGCTGATCGCGGAGCCGTCGATCCGGAACCGCCCGAGGTCGAGCGCCACCTGCGGATCTCCGTGGGGCAGCAGCGCGCACAGGAACTGGACGTGCGACTGAGCCTGGATGAAGCCGCCCATCAGCCCGAACGGGCCGACGAGCTCGCGCCCGCGCGTGAGCATGCCGGGGATCAGCGTGTGGTAGGGGCGCGTGCCGCCGACCACCGTGCCCTGGACCGCGAAGCCCGCGGCCCGGTTGTTCAACACGACGCCGGTGGTGCCAGCCATGACGCCCGATCCGAACGACTCGTAGAGGCTCTGCAACAGCGATACCGCCATGCCGTCACGGTCGACCGCGCACACGCAGACCGTCCCACCGGCGGGCTCGGACACGCGGCCCGGGAGCTGCGCCCGGCGAGCGCGCACGTGCTCGGGCGCGAGCAGCCCGCCGACGTCGGCTCCGTCGCGCACCGTCGCGAGCGCGTCCTCGAGCGCGAGCGCGACCGCCCGCACAACCTCAGTCAGCCCTCGATCCTCGTCGCCGAGGATCGCCAGCGCCTCGAGCACGGCCACGCCCTGGGTCGGCGGCGGCAGCTCGGCGACCTCGACGCCGCGATACCGACCGACCAGCGGCTCGACCCAGCGAGGGGCGTACTCCGCGAGATCCTCGCGCGTGAGCCAGGTGGCGTCCGCGATCGCCTCCGCCGGCGGCCCGGCGTAGAACCACCGAGGGCCTTCGCCCACGATCCCTGCGAGCGTGGTCGCGAGCTCGGGTAACCAGTACCGCCCGCCGAACGCCGGCGGCGGCCCAAACGCGACCGGTGCGCGCGGACTCGTCCGCCACACCAAAGCCGAGTTGAACCCCGCCACGACGCCACCGGCGGCGAGGTCGATCGCCGGACGCAGACAACGGTCGAGACCGACGCGGCCGAACCGCTGGGACAGCTCGCCCCAGCCCGCCACGGCGCCGGGGACGTCAGCCGACCGCGGGCCGGACTGCGCCGGCGGCTCCGGGGGAGCGGACCGCGGCGCCGGCCCAGCCGCGTCGATCCCGTGCAGGGCGCCGGACGGGTCGCGGACGATCGCGAACAGGTCCCCGCCGATCCCGGTGGCGTGCGGCTCGGTCACGCACAGGACCGCGGCGGCGCAGATCGCCGCGTCGACCGCGGTCCCGCCCTCACGGAGGACGTCGAGGCCGGCGATCGTGGCCAGCGGCTGGCTCGAAGCGACCATCGACTCCGAACCGACCGACGCCGCCCGCACGGGAGAGAGCGAGAACAGCGCGTCAGGTCCCGGTCGGCCCAAACCGCTCGGTCCTGATCCGGCTCGGGTCGTGTCCGAGCTGCACCAGCCACCCCGCGGCCGCTTCGACGAACCCGTTCGGGCCGCACACGTACACGCGCGGCTTGCCGGACGGCGGCCCCGCGACCTCATCGAGCAGCGCCTGGTCGACCCGGCCGCGATGCCCCTGCCAATCGTCCGGCCATTCGCGGGTGAGCGCGAAGCTGATGTCGACCTGATCGAGCTTCGAGTAGCCGAGCAGCTCCTCGCGGTAGATGACCTCGCTCAGCCGCCGGGCGGAGTAGAGCAGCCGAACCGGCACGGCACGGCTGGTCGCCGTCCAGTGCCGGAGCATCGAATGCAGCGGCACGACCCCCGACCCGCCGGCGAGCAGGACGAGCGGCCCGCCGAGCGCCTCCTCCCACACGAAGTAGCCGCCGATCGGCCCGCGCAGCTCGAGCTCATCGCCGGGCTTGAGCACGTCGACGAGGTACGGCGAGACCTCGCCGTCGTCGAGGCGCTCGACCGTCAGGACGAGGTGTTCGTCCTCGGGCGCGGACCCGATCGAGTAGCTCCGCTCGGCCACGTAGCCGTCGTCCGCGGTCAGCCGCACGTCGACGTGCTGGCCGGACCGGTACCCGCCGGGCCAGTCCGGCATCTGCAGCATGAGGCTCTTGGTCCGGGCAGTCTCCTCGACGATCTCGAGCACCGAGGTGAGCTGCCAGATCAGTCTCCCTGGTAGCGCTGCTCGAGCCACGGGTCGCCGTGGTTGTTGTATCCGTAGTTCTCCCAGAAGCCGGGCTCGTCGTCGAGCGTGAGCGTCAGCCCGCGCACCCACTTGGCGCTCTTCCAGAAGTACAGGTGGGGGACCAGCAGCCGCGCCGGGCCGCCGTGCTCGGGGTGCAGCGGCTCGCCGTCGTACAGGTAGGCGACCCAAGCCTTGCCGTCGTTCACATCCTCGACCGCGAGGTTCGTCGTGTAGCCGCCGTCGGACCACGCGGTCAGGTAAGCGGCTTCGGTGTGGATGCGCCCGAGCAGCGTGTCGACCGGCACCCCCTTCCAGTGCGTATCGAATTTCGACCACTTCGTCACGCAGTGGATGTCGACCGTGATGTCCTCGGCCGGCAGCTCGAGGAAGTCCTTCCACGGCCACGACACCGGCTCATCGACCTCGCCGCTGATCAGGAAGCTCCACTCGTCGAGCGGGGTGTGAGGCGTCGGACCCGCGGATAGGACGGGAAATCCGGTCTCGAGGTATTGGCCCGGCGGTAGCCGCGACGGGTCGGCGACGGGACGACGCCGACCCAGGAAGCCACGCGAAACAGGAGACATCGGCCCTGGACCTAGTGCCCGACCTGGACCCGGACCATCCACAGCTGCTGCTCGAGCGCGCGGACGACCTCGACGATCACGTCCTGCGAGGCGGCGTCGATCTCACCGAGGCGGTCCATCCGCTCCCGCGCCCGGTCGGCCACGTCGTTGAGGCGCTCACTTAGCTCGCGAATCACGACATGGTCCTCGAGCGGGCCCCCTGCGATCGGCTTCAGCTCGGTGTTCGCTGCAACCGCGCCGGCCTGGCCGTCGGGCGCGTATCCGAGCGCGGCCGCCCGCTCGGCGACGACGTCCGAAAGCTCACGCCACGAGTCGACGAGCTCGTCGAGCTGCTCGTGCAACGGACGGAACAGCGGCCCTACGACGTTCCAGTGGAGATGCTTGCCGAACAGGGCAAGGTCGATCAGTTCCACCAGCATCGCTTGCAGGGTGTTGCCCACGTCCTTGAGCTGATGCTCTCCGAGGGCCGGAAGATGTGCGCTCTGCGCCGTTGAAGCCACGTCTCTCTCCTCCTAAGGGGGTCAGTGAGATTGGTCCGCTCTCGCGGGTTTCAGCTTAACGACGCGCGGTCGTTGGGTGAGATGTATACGCACGATCGCCATAAGGCGACAGAATGGGTGTCGTGGCCGACCCAGATCTCTCCCCCGAGACGTCGCAGAACGCCGAGAAGCCAGGCCCGCCGTCCCCGGCGATGCCGCGCGACCGGCGCGGCTGGCGAGTGACGCCGGCGCCCGACGGGCGCGGGATGCCCGACGAGCACAAGCCGACCCCGCCGCACCGCCTCCGCGGCTTCTGGCTGTTCTTCCTGCTGCTGCTGGCCGTCAACTGGGTGCTGGTGCTGGTCAGCCAGCCCGTGGGGCAGCCGCGGGTCACGGTCCCGTTCAGCCCGTATTTCCTCCAACAACTCGAGGCGGGGAAGGTCCAGTCGATCTCGTCCACGAGCGGCGCGATCACGGGCACGTTCAAGGAGAAAATCCGCTACCCGGCCAACGACTCGAAGGCGACGCCGACGACGTTGTTCGCGACCCAGGTTCCCTCGTTCTGGAACACGAACCAGCTGACGGACCAGTTGACCTCGGAAGGGGTCCAGGTCAACGCCAAGAATCCCAACCCGGGAACGTCGCTCCTGACCGAGCTCCTGGTCGGGTTCGGGCCGACGTTGTTGCTGTTCGCGATCATCTATTTCTTCATCAGGCGCGCGGCGAGGTCCGGCGCGGGCGGGCTCGGCGGGCTTGGTCAATTCGGTCGCTCGCAGGCGCGCCGGGTCGATCCCCAGAAGATCCAGGTCACGTTCGACGACGTCGCCGGGATCGACGAGGCCAAGGCGGAGCTGACCGAGATAGTCGACTTCCTGAAGGACCCCGCGCCGTACCAGAAGCTCGGGGGCAGAATCCCTCACGGCGTGCTGCTGTACGGCCCGCCGGGCACCGGCAAGACGCTGCTGGCGCGGGCGGTCGCCGGCGAGGCGCACGCCGCGTTCTTCTCGATCGCCGCGTCCGAGTTCATCGAGGCGATCGTCGGCGTCGGCGCCGCGCGCGTCCGCGACCTGTTCGCCAAGGCCAAGGAGGCCGCACCCGCGATCATCTTCATCGATGAGCTCGACGCGATCGGACGCTCGCGCCAGGGGTCGGCCGGAATCACGGGCGCCAACGACGAACGCGAGCAGACGCTCGACCAGATCCTGACCGAGATGGACGGGTTCGATTCGACCGAGGCGGTCGTCGTGCTGGGCGCGACCAACCGACCCGAGATCCTCGATCCCGCGCTGCTCCGTCCCGGACGGTTCGACCGCCGAGTGGCGGTGCAGCCACCGGATCGAGTCGGCCGGCTGAAGATCCTCCAGGTGCACACGCGCTCGATACCGCTCGCCGACGACGTCGACCTCGGTCAGCTCGCCTCCTCGACGCCGGGGATGGTGGGGGCGGACCTCGCCAACCTCTGTAACGAGGCGGCGCTCCTGGCCGCCCGCCGGAAGCACGACAAGGTGCAGATGGCGGACTTCACGGACTCGCTCGAGAAGATCCTGCTCGGCGCGCCGCGCGGCATCGTGCTGAGCCCCGAGGACCGTGAGCGGACCGCCTACCACGAGTCGGGCCACGCGCTCGTCGGGATGCTCACCCCTGGAGCCGACCCGGTGCGCAAGGTGTCGATCATCCCGCGCGGCGTTGCACTGGGGGTGACGCTCTCGACGCCTGATGCCGACCGGGTCTCGTACTCAACCGAGGAGCTCGACGCCAAGATCAGGGTCGCGCTCGGCGGACGCGCCTCCGAAGAGGTCGTGTTCGGCAAGATCACGACCGGCGCGGAGTCCGACATCGAACAGCTGACGCAGATCGCGCGCCAGATGGTCGGGCGGTGGGGCATGAGCGAGAAGCTTGGACCGATCACGCTGATCCCGAGCAACGGCAGCGGGCCGCTGCTACCCGGCGCGAGCGAGACCTCGCCGCACCTCCAATGGTTGATCGACCAAGAGGTGCAGCGCATGGTCGAGGAGGCCCATGCGGCTGTCACGGATTTGCTCCTCAGCCACCGCAGCCAGCTCGACAGTCTCGCGCACGCGCTGCTCCTCGCCGAGACGCTCGATTCCGGCGCGGCTTACGCCGCCGCGGGAGTCCCGATGCCACCCGTCGCGGTCGAGGAAGCCAAGGTCGATGCCGAGGCGGCGCAGCCCGCTTGACCCCGCCTACGCCCTACCGCAGTTGAAGTAAATAATTTCCTCGTAATTTGCGGGGTCACGTACACTCGCGTCCTCCGTGACCGGTGGACGAGGCTTTCCCGATGTGGTAGCGCAGCTGCCAAGAACGCGGGCGGCGTTGGCTTTTGCGGCCGAGCAGCATGCCGGGCAACGGCGGAAAGCCGACGGCGCGCCGTTCATCGCCCACCCGATCGAGGTCGGATCGCTTCTGTATCAGGCCGGAGCGGCGGACGACGTGATCGCGGCCGGCGTCCTCCACGACACGATCGAGAAGGCAAGCACCAACGGGGCGGAGCTTCGGCGGCGTTTCGGCGCGCGGACCGCAGGTCTCGTGGCCGCCATGACCGAGGACGAGCGCATCCGCGGCTACGCCACGCGCAAGGCGGCGCTCCGCCGGCAGGTCGAGGCCGCCGGAACCGACGCGCTGATGGTGTTCGCGGCGGACAAGGTTTCGAAAGTCCGCGAGCTTCCGGTCCAGCGGTCGCCAAGCGAGGCGGAGACCGCTTCGCGGACCAGGCAGCGCAAGATCACCCACTACCGCCGCTGCCTGGAGATGCTCGAGCGCCACCTCGCGGACTCGCCGCTTGTCGTTCAACTGCGCGCCGAGCTCGAGACACGGTCCGCGGTCGGGCGCCGGCGCCGGGTGCTCGCCGACGCCGTCTGAGGACGGAGGCGCGACCTGTGGACCCGCCCGTAGGTCCCGCGAGTTAGGGACGAGCCCACTAGCCGGCGATGACCGCGTCGGTCAGCGGGTCGATCGCGGCCAGCCTCGCAGCGAGATCGTCGCTGAGGCCGTAACGCGCGGCCAGCGCGGCCGGCGCCGTGTAAGTGAGCTTGGTCTGTCCCTCGTCGTCCCAGACGAGCACCTTCAGCGGCAGGTCGAGCGCCGCGACCGGCACCGCCTGCATCACCGGCGTCCCCGCCAGTGGGGCCCCGAAGATGACCGCCTTGGTGTCGCGCAGGTCGAGTCCGACGTTGGCGGCCTCGCCGCTGTGATCGATCACCGCGAACAGCTTCACTCCCTTCGCCGCCAGCACGTCGGAGAACCGCGCCACCGTGTCCTCGACCGACCGCGGGCTGACCTTCGTCAGCAACTGATCGTCGCCGGTCATCGGAACATCGTTCCCTCTGGCGCAGCGGCGGACATCGCGAGCTCCTCCTGCTCGTCCGCCGACTCCAGGCGCCCGCGCGGCAGCCACCGGACCGCGACGATGAACGTCGCGACCATGACCCCGGCCATGATGTAGAAGACCGTCTGCGTCGAGTGCGCGAACGCGAGCTGCACGCTGTGCACCAACGCGGCCGTGTGCGCGGAGCCGGAGCCCGAGGGCGCGCCGCTCGCGCTGAACGAGGCGGCGACCCTGTGGGCCACCCCGCCGGGGACGCCGTGCAGGGTCAGCGCCTTGGTCACGTTCGTGTCGTTGCGGCTGATCAGGATCGCGCCGAGGACGGCCAGGCCCAGGCTGGCACCGAAGTTCCGCGCGGTCTGGGTGATCCCGGTGACCTCGCTATAGCTCGTGCTGGGGGCCCGGTTGACGGCGTCGGTGCTGGCCGGGCCGAGCATCAGCCCGAGCCCTCCGCCGGCGAGCGCGATGTAGAGGCTCTGGGCGCCGAGCGACAGGTCCGTCAACTTGCCGGCCAGCAGGAAGAAGCCGACCGCACCGAGCGCGCCGCCGAGAACGACCGGGGGCTTCGCCCCCCGACGGTCGAGCATGCGGCCGCCGACCTGGGCCATGATCACGAACCCGATGAAGAACCACAGGATGTACTCACCGGCCTGCGACGAGTTCTTGCCGAGCGCGACCTGGGCGTAGACGCTCCCGAAGAAGAAGAACGGGACGAACACGATCGACATCAGGCCGAGGACGAGCGTGTCCGTCGCGAACGCACGGTCGAGGAAGATCTGGAGCCGTAGGAGCGGCTGCTTGATGCTGAGCTCGAAGCGGACGAACACGAACATCAGGAGCAGTCCGATGATGATGCAGGCCCAGGTCAGGACGCTGCCCCACCCCCACACGCTCGACTGCTCGAAGCCCAACACGGTCAGGCCCATCGCGCCGGTGATGAGGGCCGTGCCTCGGTAGTCGAGCTTCTCCGGGCGGGGCTGGTCCTCCGGACACGCGATCTGGGTGAGGACGACCGCGACGATCGCGACTGGGATGTTGATCCAGAAGATCGCGCGCCAGGTCCACTGCGTGAGGAACCCTCCGGCGATCGGGCCGATCGCGGTCAGGCCCCCCGAGATGCCGAAGAAGATCGCCATCGCCTTCCCACGCTCGCGCAGGGGGAACGAGGCCACCACGATCGCCACCGCCGCCGGGAACAGGAGCGCCGCGGTGGCGCCCTGGACCACGCGGAAGAAGATGATCCAAGGCTCGGCGATCGAGCCCTTGGGCGTGAGCCCGCACGCCGCCGAAGCGATCGCGAACCCGGTCACGCCGATGAGCACCATCCGCTTGCGCCCGAGCACGTCGCCGAGCTTCCCGCCGAACGCGAACAGCGCCGACAGCGCGAGCAGGTAGCCGTTGATCACCCACTGCGTGCCGGTGGCGGACAGAGACAGCTGCTTCTGGATGTTGGGGATCGCGATCGCGACGATCGTCTGGTCGATGAACGTCATCGCCACCGCGAACACCATCGCGGCGAGCACGAGGTTCTTGTTCCTCGCCATCGTTGTGGTGATCCTTATCGATTTGGGGCGCCCTCCGCAAGGGGGCGGGCACCCGCGTAACAGCCGGTCGGTGCCGCTTACGGGCTGGCCAGGCGCTGGTGCACGAGCCGGACGGCCATCGAGCCCTCGCCAAAGGCCGAAGCGACGCGCTTGATCTGGCCGCGCAGCCCGTCGGTGTGCGGATTGTCCGCGCTCAGGCCGACGGCCTTCACCGGCTACGACTTCTTCCTGGTCGAGTCCGGCGCGGTTTCGTCGAAGGCCGTCCCGAGCGCCTCGCTCATCACTCGCCTTCGATCACGAACATCGCGTCGTCCACGTAGCAGTAGGACCAGTCCTCGCCGGGCTCGACGGACGTGACGATGGGATGCCCGCTCTCGCGCACGTGGCGAGTGGCGTGGCGGTTGGGGGAGGAATCGCAGCAGCCGACACGGCCGCACGTGAGGCAGACACGCAGGTGGACCCACGTCCCGCCGATCTTCAAGCAGTCCTCGCAACCGGCAACGTGCTCGGGCCGCGGGACGTTGATCTGATCGAGATGGGAACAGAGGGTGGCCGGGCTCATGAGTGGGCCGCCTCGGTCCTCGGGTTGGTCAGCGGAGTGAGCTCGTGCTCGAGGTGTTCTCGCATGTGCTCGTGCTGCGGCGGCAGCCGGAGCGCTTCCCCGAGGTGGGCGGGATCTTCGTCGATCGCGAAGCCGGGACTCGGGGTGGCGAGCTCGAACAGCACGCCGCTAGGGACCCGGAAGTAGATGCTGAGGAAGTACTGACGGTCGATCACCGGCGTTGGGTGCTGGCCGAACTTCGCGACCCGGTCCCGCCACGCTGCGTGCTCGTCGTCGCGGTCGCACCAGGCGATGTGGTGAACGGTGCCGGCGCCCTGGAACCCAACCGCGGGCGGTGGGTCGTCGTAGGTGTAGATCGCGCTCCGCCGGCCTTGGATCGAGTACACCCCAGGCGCGGTGTTCTCGAACCCCATCGCGTCGGTCAGGAGCCGGCGCTCGGACTCGTCGACAGAGCCGTAGGCCCGCACCCCGTCGAACCCGAGGAGCGCGTGCTCGGCCGGGATGTCGGGCGCCTGAGCTCGCAGCGGCTCGTCATCGCTCGCCACCGCGGTGAGCTCCAGGTCCAACCCCTCGGGATCTTTGAACAGGATCGCCTCGGCGAGGCTGTCCCGGTCGACCGCGACGCCCTCGGCGGCGAGCCGTTCGGACCAGAACATGAGCGAATCGCTGGAGCCGACGCGCCAGCGCAGCCGGTGGATCATCCCCGCGCCGGCGCGGCCGCGCGCCGCGTCCGGGAACTCGAAGAACGTGAGGATCGAGCCGGGAGCGCCCCGTTCGTCGCCGTAATACAGGTGGTAGACGTCCGGGGCGTCGAAGTTGACCGTCTTCTTGACGAGCCGGAGCCCTAGCACCCGGGCGTAGAAATCGACGTTCCCAGGCGCGTCGGCCGTGATGCAAGTGATGTGGTGGATCCCGTCCAGCTCCATGGTCCCTCGTTTCGTCTCTTCTCGGCGCGCGGGATCGCGCACCTCTCACCTTGACAAAGTCGTCAAGCGGCCAGGAGAAATTTGCTGTACGGGCTATTGGTCGTCAGCGGACTTGCGGTGGCGGCCGGCGGCCGCTTCCTACTGCCAGTAGCGCTCTACCGTGTTGGCGTCGCGGACGTGAGCCTCGTCGGGGTTGGCGCCGGCGTCGCGCAGCGCGCGCCGCTGGCGGAGCAGATCCCAGCAGCGGTCTAGTTCGATCTCCACTTCTCGCAGCCGCTCCTCGTCTACCTCGAGCGCGTCCGCGTTCGCGGCGTCGGACTGCTCGCGGTTGCGTAGCTGATGCTCCTCGGTGACGAGGCTCTCGATCCGGTTCGCGATGCTTTCGTCGGTCATGTTGCGAATGCTAAGGCCCGGGCGAGCTCCGGTGGTGGTTGACGACCTCGATGTTGTTGCCGTCCGGATCGAACACGTAGGCGGCGTAGTAGCCGGGGTGATACCGGGGGCGCTCGCCGGGAGCGCCTCGGCTCTTGTAGCCGGCGCCGGTCGCGACCTCGTGAAACCGCTGGACGGCCGCGTCGTCGTCGGTTCCGAACGCCATGTGGACGTGCTCGGTCGGGGTGCCGGCGACAAGCGAGAACGACCCGCCTTTCCGGCCATAGAACTGAACGCGCTCGGGGGAGTCGTGGCCGAGCAGGATGCCGGCGTGGGGAGCGATCGTCTCGTAGAAGGACCTGGCGCGGGCGACGTCGGCGACGCGGATCCAGAGATGGTCGATCACCCCGGTGCGGTTCGGCCTCGAGTCGTGGACGGCCTCGGCGCTGTTGCCATCGGGGTCGAGCAGAAAGGCCCCGTAGTAGTCCTCGCTGTACTGCGGCCGCGGGCCGGGAGGACCGTCCTCCGGGTAGCCGGCCTCGGTGCCGACCCGCCAGAACTCGTCGACGTGCTCGCGCGAGGGCGCACTGAACGCGACGTGGAGCCGCCGCGTGGGCGGGTTGTCCGCGTCGGCGGCGGCCAGCGAGAAGTCTCGCCACTCCGAAAACGTATTCGTCCGGTAACTCTGGTCGATCGCCAGTGGCCGGAACACCGTGTTGTAGAAGCGCTCGGAGGCGGCCCGGTCGGTGACCCGGATCGTCACGTGGTCAAACATCAGGCGGGGTCGTGTCCCGGCACGTCGAGGGCCGGGTTGCGGTCGAAGAAGCCGAACGGCTTCAGCCAGAACGAGACCGTATCGACGGGCATGACGGGCCAGTCCTCGGGGCGGGTGACGTGGTTGATCCCGAACACGTACCAGAGCACGATGTCGGTGTTCTCGATCGATCGGTCGCGCGCCGTCCAAACCGGGAGGCCCGAGTCCTCGGCGCTCAGGTTGGGGAACTCGCCGCACGGCCAGCGCTCGTCCTCGCTGTAGGGCGTGACCCACAGGGTGTGCTCAATCGCGTTGGCCCGGCGCACTACCGGTGAGTCCGGCTCGAGCAGCGCCGGGATTGCCGCCGTGGGTTCGAGTTTGTAGCCAACCGAAGTGCCGAGTCCGTTCACCACGTTGTCGTTGACGACCTTCCAGGCGCGCTGGCGACGCCAGTCGTAGTCCTGGATGCCGTGCTGCTCGGTGCGTAGGGGCGTAGCGCGCTGGGTGAGCGCGATCCCGAAAGGATCGTCGTAGTGCGTTCCGGCCGGCCGCGGGGCGGCCTCGGTGGCGTACACGGTGTTGGGCTCGCCGTCGACGTCGAGGTCGAGCCGGGCCACGATGAAGTGCTGGTGAAACGGCGCGTACGTGCGCTCGTCGATCACGGTCCCAAAGGGCGGGGGGTCGCCGGCGAACGGCGTCGTGACCATGATGCCGGTGGCGCGCACCTCGCACTGGATGTTCCCGTCCTGGTAGAGGCGCCAGTACACGAGGTACTCATAGTTGGCAACGGTGGCATGGAACGAGACGACGAGCCGGCGCATCCGCCTGGTCTCGGCGCCGGTGCGCTCGTCGACGTGCTTCCACAGCACACCGTCGTCCTCCTCGTGGATGCAGATCGCGTTCTTGATCGTGTGCGGCTCGCCGTGCGAATCGGGAAGGACCGCGTCGAGGTAGGCGATCTCGCCGAGGCAGTCGCAGCCGAGCTCGAGCGAGGTCGTCATCAATCCGAGCCCCCACTCGCCGATGTCGAACGCGGTGCGGCGGTAGTGGTCGGGGGTTGGATCGCGGTAGGGCACGACCATCTCGGCGAACGACAGGCGGTGGGCGACCGGGCGCACGCGGCCGTCGTCGTCGTAGCCGAGGGTGTGGATCACGAGGCCCTCGCGGTAATTGAAGCCGAGCCGCATCGACCACCTCTGCCATGCCAGGTGGTGGCCGTCGAGCGTGAACGAGGGGCCGTCGGGCTGGGTTATGTCGAGCGGCCTGATGTCTTGGCGAAGACGCAAACCGGGGACGAGCCGCGGGTCATACTCACCCATGATGTGCGGCGGCGGCCCGGGATCGCGGTCCTCGAGCTCGAGCAGCTCCATCGTGTTGAGGTCGACAATCGGATGCAGCCCGGCGACCATGTTCGCGTACGGGTTGGCTTGCGGCGAGGCGCGGTGCCAGACGTCGACCCAGGCGATCCGCTGGCCCCGGTAGGCCTCGGGGACGAGCTCCGCGCCGTACGCCCAGACGTCGAACAGGACGAGGTCCATGTCGGTGACCCCGCGCTTGTCGAGCGCCTCGATCACGCCTGGGTGGGTGCGCAGCGCGGCGTCGCACTCGTGGAACTCGTCGGGGGTCATCGGCGGGTACTCGCCGGGCAGCGCGTCCCAGGAGACGACGCGACTGGAGTCGAGCGACACCGTGCCCTTGAAGGCGGCGCCGTCGTCGCGGTTCCAGCAGACGACCTCGGCTTCGCGCGCGGGCGGCTGCGCGGCGTCTTTCAGCGATCCCTTGGACGGCTCCCTGAGGTCGATCGAGGCGAAGCGCCAGCGATCGGTGACCCCGCGTTCGTCCCGCACGATCGCAGCCGCGGTCCTGATCTCGTCCGCCGTCAGCGGATCCAGGGGGTGTGCCGTGGGCATCTGGCGAGAATCCTAAGCCGGTACGTTTACGCGGCGATGCTCGACCCGATGCAGCGCTGGCGGGAGTACGGGGAGAAGCCCGACTACGCCGGCCCGCTCACGTTCGGGGGCGTCCCGTGCACGCAGGACGCCGCCGAGCTCGCCGGGTTCGACGTCGCGATCGTCGGCGCGCCCATGGACGAGCTCGTGTCCGACCGTCCCGGGGCGCGGTTCGCTCCGCGCGCGATCCGGGCGGCGAGCTGCCCCCCCGGACCCCATCTGGAGGCCGGCGTCGACGCCTTCGAGCAGCTTCGGATCGTCGATTACGGCGACGCCGGCGTGGTGCCGGCGCAGCCGGAGCGCAGCCACGCCGCGATCGAGCAGACCGTCGGCGAGGTCGTCGGCGCCGGGCTGCTCCCGGTGATCATCGGAGGCGACCACTCGATCACGGCGCCGGGGGCGCGCGCCTGCGCCGCCCGGCACGGGCCGCTCGGGCTCGTCCACTTCGACACTCATACCGACACCGGCGCCGAGGTGTTCGGCGCCACGCTCTCCCACGGGACCGTGATGCGGACGATCGTGGACGAGGGCGTGATCGACCCGCGTCGCTATGTGCAGATCGGGTTGCGCGGCTACTGGCCGGGCGAGGCCGAGTTTGGCTGGCAGGCCGAGCGCGGAATCACGAGCCTGTTCATGCACGATTTGCGGGACCGCGGGGTCGCTCAGGTCGTGCGTGAGGCGATCGAGGTCGTCGGCCCCGGGCCGGTGTTCCTGACCGTCGACATCGACGTGCTCGACCCGGCGTTCATCCCGGGCGGCACCGGGACCCCCGAGCCGGGCGGGATGACCACGGGCGAGCTTTTGTGGGCCTGTCGCGCGGTGGCGGGCGGGCTCGATCTGATCGGCGCGGACACGGTGGAGGTGATCCCGACCGGGATCGCGTCCTCCGATCCCGCGGCGCTCGCGGGCGAGAGGATCGTGCGCGAGATCCTGACCGGAGTGGCGATCCGGCGGGGCGCGCCTAGCTGAGCTCGACCCGGTCCGGACGGGCCCACCGGGCCCCACGGACGCCGCGAAGCGGCCCCTTCTCACCGGACTTTGGCGATGCGGTTGACACACGCGTGACCTCAGCGCCTAAGTTCGACCGCGGGCCAGGGCCTAGCGGCGCTCCCGCAACACGTTGATCGTGCGGAAACGGGGGTCGGAGGCACCATGGAGTCGCGCGCCGGTCTCGGCGAGCGTGGTCAGGTGGGCGACGATCTCGACTGAGATCCGCTCTCCGGGGAGTAGCTGGGGGACGCCCGGCGGGTAGCTCGCGATCGACTCGCACGAGATCCGGCCGACCGCGTCGGCCACGGCGACGACCTCGGCCTCGCCGAGAAACGCGTCGCGGGGCGGGACGACCATCTCGCCGAGCAGCATCCTCGCCGGCACGGCGATCGCGGCCGTCGTGCCCGGCTTGGCGATCCGCTTGACCGTCTCCTCGATGTCGCCGGCGAGGCGCCGGAGCGCGCGGGCCGAGTCGGCGAGGCCGACGACCAGCACGATCGTGGCCTGGTCCGGGAGCTCGACATGCACGTCGTAGGAGCGCCGCAGCGCGTCCGCGACCTCGTAGCCGGTGCAGCCCGTGCCGCGGACGTCGATCACGATCCGCATCGGGTCGTACGCGGCGATCCCGGATCGCCCGACGAGCGACGCGTCGACGAGGCGGATCCCGTCGATCGTCTCGAGCTTGGCTCGCGCCACCGCGATCGCCTCGAGCACCTCGTGCAGCAACTGCTCGCCGTGGAGGGCGAGCTGGCGACGGGCGCCGTCGAGCGAGAGCAGCAGCAGCGAGGACGGGCTGGTCGACCGGAGCAGGCGCAGCGCGCGCGCCACCCCCTCGGGATCGATCCGGCCGCTCAGGCCGACGTGCAGCATCGCGCTCTGGGTGAGCGAGCCGGCAATCTTGTGCGTGCTCGTCAGCATCGCGTCGGCGCCCTGCTCGAGCGCCGGCGGCGGCAACGCCTCATGAAAGCCGAAGTGCGGACCCCAGGCCTGGTCGACCACGAGCGGAACGCCCGCTTCATGAGCCACCTCGGCGAGCCCGGCGATGTCGGCGGCCATGCCGTAGTACGTCGGCGAGACCACGAACGCCGCGCGCGCGTCAGGCGTCGCCCGCAACGCCGCGGCCAGCGACTCGGGCGTCACGCAGTGGGTGATCCCGAGCTCCTCGTCGTACTCGGGGAGGACGAAGCTCGGCAGCCCGCCGCTCAGGACGACGCCGTCGAACATCGATGAGTGGGAGTTGCGCTGGACCACGACGCGGGCGCCGAGCGGGGCGAGCGCCAGGCACATCGCGTGGTTGCCCTGCGTCCCGCCGTTGGTGAGGAACCAGCTGCGGGCGGCGCCGAAGGCCTCGGCGGCCATCGCCTCCGCCCGCTCGTACGGAGTCGGCGAGGGACCGACGTCGATTCCGTGGATCAGCTGCGGCACGTCGGCCGCCAGCGCGTCGAGCCCGATCGCCTTGACCACGCCCGGGTCAGCTCCGGGGCCACCCTTATGCCCCGGGACGTGGTAGCGCGCGGCACCCCGGAACCCGTACTCGACGACGGCGTCGAGGTACGGCGCCACCGGCTGCTCGGGAACGTGCGAGGCGGCCGCCAGACGCGCCGCCGACGCCGCCTCCGCGGCCGACGCCGCCGACGCCTCCACCTCGCCGCTGCTACTCACGGGCTCACGCCTCGATGTGGCTCATCACGTGCTTGATCCGCGTGTAGTCCTCGAAGCCGTAGCGCGATAGGTCCTTGCCGTATCCGGAGTGCTTGAACCCGCCGTGCGGCATCTCGGCGACGAGCGGGATGTGGGTGTTGATCCACACGCAGCCGAAGTTCAGGCGCTTGGACACGCGCATCGCGCGGCCGTGGTCCTTCGTCCACACGCTCGAGGCGAGCCCGTACTGGACGTCGTTCGCCCAGCGCACGGCTTCGTCCTCGTCGGTGAACGGCTGCACGGTGATGACCGGTCCGAAGATCTCGGTCTGGCTGAGCTCGTCCTCCTCCTGCAGGCCGTCGATCACGGTCGGCTCGAAGAAGTAGCCCCTGTCACGGGCGCGGTGGCCGCCGGTCACGACCTTGGCGTGGTCGGGGGTGCGGTCGACCATCCCGGTGACGTGCCCGAGCTGGGTGGCGTTGTTGAGCGGGCCGTAGAGCACGTTCTCGTCGTCGGGATCGCCCGTGACCGTGCCCTTCGCCTGCTCGACGAGCCCGCCGACGAATTCCTCGTGGACGCGCGGAGAGACCAGCACGCGCGTCGCCGCTGTGCAGTCCTGGCCAGCGTTGAAGTAGCCCGCCACCGCGATCTCCTCCGCCGCCTTTGCCAGATCGGCGTCGTCGAAGATGACCACCGGCGCCTTGCCGCCGAGCTCGAGGTGGACGCGCTTGACGTCGGACGCCGCCGAGGCTGCCACCGCCATACCCGCGCGGACGCTGCCGGTGATCGACACCATCTGCGGGATCTTGTTGCGGACGAGCGCGGCGCCGGTGTCGCGATCGCCGAGCACGACGTTGAACACGCCGGCGGGGAGGAACTCGGCCATCAACTCCGCCATCCACACGGTGCTCGCCGGGGTAGTGTCCGAGGGCTTCAGCACCATCGTGTTGCCGGCGGCGAGCGCCGGCGCCCACTTCCACACCGCCATCATCGCCGGGTAGTTCCAGGGGGTGACCGCCGCGCACACGCCGATCGGCTCGCGCCGGATGAACGATGTGTAGCCGGCCATGTACTCGCCGGCCGCCGATCCCTCGAGCACCCGCGCGGCGCCGGCGAAGAACCGGATCTGGTCGACCATCGGCGGGAGCTCTTCGGACAGGACCAGCGCCTTGGGCTTGCCCGTGTTCGCGCTCTCCACCTCGACCAACTGCTCGGCCCGCGCCTCGATCGCGTCGGCGATCTTCAGCAGCGCGAGCTGCCGCTCCGACGGGGTCGTCTGTCCCCAGCTCTCGAACGCGCGCGCCGCCGCCTGGCACGCGGAGTCGATCTCTTGCTCGGAGGAGATCGCGGCCGTGGCGAACACCTCCTCGGTGACCGGGTCGACCAGCTCCAATTCCCGGCCGTCGAGCGCGGCCACCTTTCCATCGACGAAATTGGTCAGTGTCTTGGCCATCGACTCTCCTTTGCCTCAAGCGGTTGCCGTGCGAACGCTACCGACGGCGATCTGTGTCCGTGGGCGAGCAGTGCATCCTGGTCGGTAACGTGGGCGCCGTGGGTGTTCGTCGCAAGCAGCTGGCACTGGTCGCGGCGATCATGGGTTCATTCGTGGCCGGGCTGGATTCGACCGCCGTCAACGTCGCGCTGCCCGCGATCCGCGCGGACCTCGGCGGGGGCCTCGCCGGGCAGCAGTGGGTCTCGAACGCCTACCTGCTCGCGCTCGGGTCACTGATCCTCGTCGGCGGATCCCTTGGCGACCTGTTCGGCGAGCGGCGCGTGTTCTCGATCGGGGTCGGGGGGTTCGGGGTCGTTTCCGTGCTGTGCGCGATCGCGCCGAGCATCGGCTTCCTGATCGCGTGCCGCGCGCTCCAGGGCGCGTTCGGGGCGCTGCTGATGCCGAGCTCCCTGGCGGTCATCGTAAACGCGTTTCCACGCGAGGAGCGCGGCGGCGCGATCGGCTCGTGGACGGCGTGGTCTGGGATCGCCACGGTCATCGGCCCGCTCGCGGGCGGTTACCTGGTCGACGCCGTGTCGTGGCGGTTGATCTTCGCGGTGAACATCCCGTTCGTCATCGCCACGCTGGTGATCGTCTCGATTGCGGTGCCGGCGCGGGCACCGGGCACGGCGCACGCGCCGATCGACTGGCTCGGCGCCGTGCTCACGTTCTTCGGGCTCGCCGGACCGGTGCTCGCGCTCATCCGCCAGCCGGACGTCGGCTGGAGCAGCCCCCAGGTGTTCGTTCCCGGGCTCGGGGGACTGGTGCTGCTCGGCGTGTTCCTCGAGCACGAGCGCCGCACGCCGGCGCCGATGCTGCCGCTCGGGCTGTTCAAACGGAGGAACTTCGCGATCGGGAACGTGGAGACGTTCGCTATGTACGGCGGGCTCGGGATCACGTTCTTCCTGCTCGTACTGTTCCTCCAGGAGGTCGCCGGATACACGGCGCTCGCGTCAGGGTTCGCGTTGCTGCCGACGACGATCGTGATGTTCCTGCTGTCGAAGCGAATGGGGCGGCTGGCTGATCGCTACGGTCCGCGGCTGTTCATGGGGCTCGGGCCGCTGGTCGCGGCCGTCGGCCTGGCGCTGATGACCAGGCTGGGCGCCCACGTCGACTACGCGACCGATCTGTTCCCGGCGCTGCTGATCTTCTCGCTGGGGCTCGCGAGCACGGTGGCGCCGCTCACCGCGACCGTGCTGTCCGACGCCGACGAATCCAACGCCGGGATCGCCTCGGGCGTCAACAACGCGGTCGCGCGCGTCGCCGGCCTGATCGCGATCGCGGCGATCGGCGCGATCATCTCCGCCCAGTTCAAGACATCTCTGAACCAGAATCTCGCCGGCATCAGGCTGTCGCCGGCGGCGCAGGCCGCGGTCGCGCAGGCGCGGGGACAGACGCTAGCGCGCGTCGACGCCGCCCGGGCGGGCGTGCAGGTCGCCCACGCCGTGCAGTCGGCGTCCGTAGAGGCGTTCCACCTCGGCGTCGGTATCTCGGCGGGGCTGGTGGCGCTCGGCGGCCTGCTCGGCCTGGTCGGGATCAGCAACCCGCGGCGCGCCGTGCGCTGCGAGGACTGCGCGGGCGGCCAGTTCGCGGGTCAGCCTCTCGACGCCGCGAACGAACCGACACCGTCTCCGGTCGCGCCGCCGGCGCCCGCGGCGGCGAGCTCAGTCACCTGAGGCGTCTTCAGCCTCGAGCTGCGCGCGGGCGTCGAGCAACTCCTGGTGCGCCTGCGGGCTGACCGTCGGGTACTGCGGGTCGAGCTCGACGAGCGTGGAGACGATCACCGCGCCGACGGCGATGCGCGCGAACCACTTGTGATCGGCGGGGATCACCCACCACGGCGCCTGCTCGGTGCTGGTATGCGTGAGCATCTCGGAGAACGCCCGCTGGTAGTCGTCCCAGTAGGCGCGCTCGGCGGCGTCGGAGGCGGAGAACTTCCAGTTCTTGTCGGGGCGGTCGATGCGCTTGAGGAATCGCTTGCGCTGCTCCTCGCGGGAGATGTTGAGGAACAGCTTGACGATCCTGAACCCGTTGTCTGAGAGGTAGCGCTCCCAATCGTTGATCTCGCGGTAGCGCCGGTCCCAGATGTCGCCGCCCCGCGCGGCCGGGGGCAGCCGCTCGTTGTCGAGGAGTTGCGGGTGGACGCGGACGACCACGACCTCCTCGTAGTGGGAGCGGTTGAAGATCCCGATCTGACCGCGCTCGGGCAGACGCAGCGATGTCCGCCATAGGTAGTCGTGACTGAGCTCCTCCGCCGAGGGTTCCTTGAAGCTGTGCACGGTCACGCCCTGCGGGTTGACCCCGCTCATCACATGCCGGACCGTCCCGTCCTTGCCGGAGGCGTCGATCCCCTGGAGGACGACCAGGACACCGTACGTGCCCTGCGCGGCCAGCCGGTCCTGGTATTCGGCGAGCATCCGCACGGTCAGCTCGAGGTGCGGCGTGCCGTCCTTCTTCTTCAGCCACCCCGCCGTGGCGCCTGGATCGTGGTCCTTGGGCAGCTTGACCTTGATGTCCGGCGGGACGCGCATCCCCTTGATCAGGGCCCGCAAATCGTCGATGCTCAGGTCGGCCACGGGAGCAGCCTAAGCGACCCGGACCGGGCGCAGCCCCATCGCCACGAGCTCGACCGCGGCGTACGCGAGCGCGTCGAGCGTCAGGGAGTCCTCCGCTGCTCGGCGCGGACGGCAAGCGCCTGGGCGTCGTCCATCCAGATCTCCCAGCGACGGGAGGCCGCGTGGCGAGGATCGTGGAAGTGGTAGGGCCGGCGCCCGTCGAACTCCATCCGGCGGAGGTGGCAGACGCCGCCGAGTACGGACGCGATCCGCCGTCTCGGCCACCCGATCGCGTCCTCGATCTCGGGGAACGGCCGCGGCCGATCGGGCGACGCCGCGAGACCATCGAGCAGCTCGCGCATCAGGTCGCTGCAGCGGTCGTAGAAGGCCGCGATCTCTTCAGGGTCGGTCATCGCGTTCTCGGGTACGCACTCTCCGAGCGTCGACGGGCTCGTAGTCGCGGGCATGGCGGTAGGTGAAGGCTATCCCCCCTACATTGGCGGCATGGGCTCCATCCGGCGTTGTCGCGACGACGAGCGCGACGCGATCCTGCGGATCGTCAACCTGGCGGCCGAGGCGTACCGCGGCGTGATTCCGGCCGACCGCTGGCGCGAGCCGTACATGCCCACACGCGAGCTCGACGAGGAGCTCGCGGCCGGCGTGGCGTTCTGGGGGTACGAGTCCGAGGGCGAGTTGCTGGGGGTGATGGGGATCCAGGCGGTGCGAGACGTCGACCTGATCCGGCATGCCTACGTGGTGCCGGGGCGGCAGCGCGGCGGGGTCGGGAGCGAGTTGCTCGCGCACCTGGTCGGCCTGAGCACCCAGCGCCTCCTGGTCGGCACGTGGGCCGCGGCGGAGTGGGCGATCGGGTTCTATCGCCGCCACGGATTCGAGCTCGTCACCCCCGAGCAGAAGACCGAGCTGCTCCGCAGATACTGGCGGATCCCCGAACGACAGGTCGAGACATCGGTGGTCTTGGCGAATCCCCCGCTCGAGCGATGGGGTTCCGGGGCGTCGCGGCGCCCGCTTCCTCGATCACCCAGCTGGCCCAGGAGCACGGCGTCCGACCCCAGTCGCCACCCGACGGCTCGGCGGACGCGGCTACGCCTCCCGCGGGCGGCTACACGAGCAGCGCTCAGCCGGCCGCGGGCCGGGCGCGAATCGCGGGCAGGATCTCGATCTTGGCCTAGTCGTAGGAGACCGTGAGCTCGCCGGCAGTTCGCCCCCGCCCCCGATCGCGAAACAAATCGACACTCGCCGCGCGCGCCCGCCCGAGTGAGCCGAAACGCGGTCATAGCCCGAACAACTCGGTGTTCGAGCCGGCGGCCGGGTCGAGTGACGACTTTCTCGGTCTTCCCGTCCACGGCCCCGGCAGTGGAATCAACCATCCAGTGGTCACGTTCGCAAGTACGACGAGACCACTTAGGCTCCCCGGGGCCCACCCTCGACGAAGGAGCGAGAGATGATCGCCCGGATCTGGCGTGGCGCCGTCGCCCAAGCCGACGGGGACGCCTACGCGGACTACATCGACGAGACCGGCATGGCCGCCTACACGAGCACGCCGGGGAACCGCGGCGCGTGGATGCTGCGGCGCGACGTCGACCGCAAGACCGAGTTCGTGATGTTCACGTTGTGGGACTCGATGGAGTCGATCCGCGCGTTCGCGGGCGATCGCCCCGAGGTCGCGGTGTTCTATCCCGAGGACGACCGTTACCTGGTCGAGCGCGACGAGACCGTCGCGCACTACGTGGTCGACCGCTCCGTGTGGCCATGACGGGAATGGACGGCCGCCGGATCGTCGCGATGGGCGGCGGCGGGTTCTCGATGGAGCCTGACAATCCCCTGCTCGACGACCACGTGCTGTCGCTGGCGCGCACCCTGCATCCGGCCGTGTGCTTCGTGCCGACCGCGAGCGGTGACGATCAGGGATACGTCGCCCGCTTCTACCGGGCGTTCGCCCCCCGCGCGACTGCCGACCCTCCGATCTGCAGTTGTTTTTCCGGACGATCGGCGACCTCGAGTCGTTCGTGCTCGCCCAGGACGTGATCTACGTCGGCGGCGGTAGCACGGCCAACATGCTCGCCGTCTGGCGCGTCCACGGTTTGGACCGCATCCTGCGTCGAGCCTGGGAGCAGGGAGTCGTGCTGTGCGGCCTGAGCGCCGGGATGAACTGCTGGTTCGAGCAGAGAGCTCGCCGACGGCTGGGGAGCCGACGACGGCGGGGCGCTCGTGTTCGCCGACACCCAGCTCGAGGAGGTCGTGGCCTCGCGGCCCCACGCTAGTGCGGTCCGGGTCGAGCGGACCGCCGGCGGCGGCATCGACGAGCGGCGCCTTGAGGCGCGGTACCTGGGCGGCTGATAGAACTGCACGGGATGCCCCGGGCGGTGCGTTTCGACCGATACGGCGACGTCGACGTGCTGAACGTCGTTGATGTCGAGCGTCCGACCCCAGGCCCCGGCGAGGTGCTGGTGCGCGTCAAGGCGGCGGGGATAAATCCGGGCGAGGCGTCGATACGGGAGGGGCTCATGGCCGAGCGCTGGCCGGCGACGTTCCCGTCGGGCGAGGGCAGCGACTTCGCCGGCGTGGTCGAGGAGGTCGGCCCGGACGTCGGTGGCGTGGGGGTCGGCGACGAGGTGATCGGGTGGACGGATCAGCGGGCGAGTCAGGCTGAGCTCGTGGTCGCGCCCGCGGAGCAGCTGACCCCGAAGCCGGCGGACGTCTCCTGGGAGGCCGCCGGCGCGCTGTTCGTCGCCGGCGCCACCGCGTACGCGGCGGTCCGGGCGGTCGGCGGGTCCGCGGGTGACACCGTCGTCGTGTCAGGGGCCGCGGGCGGCGTTGGCTCGATCGCGGTCCAGCTCGCCGTTCTGGCCGGCGCGACGGTGATCGGCCTGGCCAGCGAGAGCAATCACCAGTGGCTGCTCGAGCACGGCGCGATACCCGTCTCCTACGGCGACGGCGTCGTCGCCCGTATCCGCGAGGTCACCGACGGCCACGTGGACGCGTTCATCGACACGTTCGGCGGCGGCTACGTCCAGATGGCGGTCGAGGAGCTCGGCGTCGCGCCCGACCGGATTGACACGATCATCGACTGGGATGCCGCGCAGCGGTACAGCGCCAAGATGGAGGGGTCGGCCGCCGGCGCGAGCGTCGACGTACTCGCCGAACTGGCGCAACTCATCGACGAGGGCAAGCTCGAGGTGCCGATCGCCAGGGTGTACACGCTCGAGGACGTCCGCGACGCCTACCGCGAACTCGAACGGCGCCACACGCGCGGGAAGATCGTGCTCCGGCCCTGACGACGCCCGCGCTGGGCCCTGACGACGCCCGTGCTCCGGCCCTGACGACGCCCGTGCTCCGGCCCTGACGACGCCCGTGCTCCGGCCCTAAGGACGCCCGACGGTCAGTACGGAATCGCGCCGTGGCCGCGCCAGGCCGCGAGCGCCGTCAGCGCTGAGGTGGGCACGCCCACGCCCGAGAGCACGCACGTGTGGCCGCGGCGCTCCCATGTGACGACCCGCCGTCCGCCGCCGTTCGCGACGGCACCGATGACAACGCCGCCGAGCTCTGTCGTCCGGGCGCCCGCGACCGAGGGCAGCGAGGCGCCGGCCACGATCGTGTAGGCGATCTCGCGGCCATCGCGGCGGTAGAACACGGTCGTCAGCCGGCGGCCGTCGACGTCGTCGCTGCGGACGCCGGTGGCGATCCAGCCGAAGCGGTCCTCCCAGTACGGGAACGGGAGCCCCGCGGCGGTGACTCGCGGCAGCGTGGCGGCGTCGGCGGGCGGCTCGGCCACCGGGACGGTCGCCGGGCGGACGGCGATCGTCGCTGCCCCGGCGACGGTCAGGACCCCCTGGCTTCCGCCGAGCGAGCCGAGCATCAACACGAGCGCCGCGACCACAGCGGCGAGTCCAAGCCCGAACGCCGCCGAACGGGTCTGGGACCGATCGGCCAGCGCACGCCGGCGCAGTCGCAGCGTCAGCGGCGCGCGTTCGGTCCCGAGCGCGCGCGTGGCGGCGACCGCTCGGCGCTGGTCGCCCAAGCGGCCCTGCAGCTCGTAGGAGGCGGCGACTGTGTGCTCCACGCGCTCACGTCTACCGGGCGCAAGCGTGCCGTCGGCTAGGCGAGCGAGATCGCGCTCGATCGCGCGACGGTGGCGGCGACGGGTGAACATCGCGGCCTAACCCGACGCGCCGGCGGGCGCGGGACCTTGGTCGTCTCTGAGCGCCTGGGCGAGTCGCTGCCGGGCTCGGTAAAGGCGGGTCGTGATCGTCGCCTCGCGGACGCGGAGCGCGCGCGCCGCCTCGCGGTAGGACAGCCCGACGACATCGACGGCGACGAGCGCCTCGCGGAACGGGTCGGGAAGCGCGGCGATGAGCGCGTACATCTCGGACGCGGCGAGCGCGGTCTCGGGCGCGGCCGCCGCGCGATCCTCGACGCGATCGAGCTCATCGGGAAGTGGGTCGGGGCGGGGCCGGCGAGCAGCGGCGCGCAGCCGCGAGAAATATGTGTTGCGCAGCACGCGCAGGAGGTATCCGAGATCCTCTTCGGAGCGGAGCATGCGGGGCTTCTGGAGCACGCGCGCATAAGTGTCCTGGACCAGGTCCTCGGCGTCCTCGCGCGAGCCGCACAGCGCCCAGGCCGCGCGGTACAGCCGGTCGAGGTGGTCGCCGAGGTTGTTGGGGTCGAGCCGGCGCGCGGGGGCGGACGCCGCAGCGGCGGCCCGTGGTAGTGCGTGTTCGGTGGCGGTCATCGTGATGCCCTCGACCACTAAGGACTCCGGCCCGGCCCGAGTCCTTCCCGGTCGCTTGGTTGCCCCGGTCGCGGCAGTCGCGGCAGTCGCGGCGGCCGCGGCGGCCGCCAGCCCGCCGTGGTCGCTAGGTCGCGGCCGGGAGGGTGAAGCGCACGCGAGTGCCGATCGCGGTGTCGGCGAGCCAGATCCGTCCCCCGTGCGCTTCGACGATCGCGCGCGAGACCGCCAGGCCAAGCCCGGCGCCGGGGTGCGTGCGCGCGGCGTCGGCGCCGCCGCGATAGAACGCCGTGAATACCCGCTCGCGCTCCTCGGGGCGGATCCCGTCGCCGGTGTCGGCGACCTCGAACTCGATCCCGGCCCCCACCGGTCCGGCGCGCACGACCACGCTCCCGTCGGCGGGCGTGTGGCGGATCGCGTTCTGGATCAGGTTGAACAGCACGCGCTGGAGCTTCTCCGGGTTGGCCTGGGCGGGGCACAGGCTGTCGGGAACGTCGGCGAGAACCGCGACGCCCTTGGCCTCGGCCTGCACCCGCATTGCCTCGACGGTCTCGCCGACCAGCTCCTGAAGCGGCACTTGTTCGATCGACCAGCTGATGTCGCCGGCCTCGAGCCGCGAGAGCTCGAACAGGTCGTCGATCAGCACGCTGAGCGCATCGATGTGGGTGGCCATCCGGCGCAGATAGCCCCGGCGCGTCTCAGGGTCCTCGACGATGTCGTCGCCGATGGCCTCGGCGAGCAGCCGCAGCGAGGTGATCGGCGTCCGCAGATCGTGCGAGACCGCGGCGATCAGGTCGCGACGGGCGCCGTCGGACTGATCGCGGGCCGCCTCTTCGTCTCGCAGCTGCATGATCATCGAGTTGGCCGCCGCGGCCAGCTGCGCGAGCTCGTCGTGGGCGGAGGTCTCGATCTGCACGTCGCGCCGGCCGCGGCCGACGGCCATCAGCCCGTCGCGGATCCCCTGGACGTCGCGCAGGATCTCGCCGGCGACGGTACGCGCCGCGACGATCGCGACGAGGCCGGCGGCCACCACGATCGCGGCCAACAGCGCGGCGCTCCGGCCGGAGACGACCATCAGCGAGCCCACGAGTACGAGCGCCACCAGCACGGGCGCGACCACGATCGCGACTACCAGCGCGAACTGGCGCGGCAGCGAGCCGGCGCGCGCCCGGGCCCACGCGGACACTTTGCGCGCGCTCATGGCTGGAACCGGTACCCGACCCCCCACACGGTCTGGATGTGCTGCGGCTGGGCGGGATCGGCCTCGATCTTCGAGCGCAGCCGGCGGATGTGAACGGTGACGGTCGAGGTGTCGGTGTAGAACGAGTACTGCCAGACGGCGTCCATCAACTGGTTGCGCGAGAACGCCTGACCCGGATGGCGCGCGAGGTACAGGAGGACGTCGAACTCGCGGTGGGTGAGCTGAACCTCTTCCCCGCGAACGAACACCTGCCTGGCGGTCGGATCGATCGTCATGTCGCTGAGCTCGATCGGCGCGTCCTGCGTTTTGGAGATGTCGAACCGCCGCAGCACGGCGTCGACGCGGGCGACGAGCTCCGCCGGCGAGAACGGCTTGACCACGTAGTCGTCGGCGCCCAGGCGCAGCCCGATCACCCGATCGGACTCCTCGCCCTTGGCGGTCAGCAGGATGACCGCCACCCGGTCACGATCCTGATCCCGTAGTCGCCGCATGACCTCGAGCCCGTCGATTCCCGGGAGCATGAGGTCGAGCACGACGAGGTCGGGGCGCTGGCTCGCGGCGACGTCGAGCGCCTCGCGCCCGTTCGCCGCGACCCGGGTGGCGTAGCCCGCTCGGTTCAGATAGCGGGCGACGACCTCGGCGATCGTGGGTTCATCGTCGACCACGAGCACCGAGCCCCGGACATGGTCCTCCATGAGCGGATTGTCGCAGCGTCAGCGCGCCGAATCGACCGGGCCGGCGGCGCATTCACCGGTTGTTCAGATCCGTCGACGCACGTCGGGAAGCAACCGGCGCCGCGCGGCGTCCTCTGAGGACAAGCCAGCAAATCCGGGGGGGTTCAGGGAGATCATCATGAAACTCATCCGTATACCGGCGGCCGCCATCCTGCTCGCGTTGCTCGTGAGCGCCTGCGGGGCGGCCTCTTCGACCTCGACCCATAGCGCGAGCGCGCCCGCGACGACCAGCACTACGTCGACGACGTCGACCAGCGCGACCACGCCCGCCAAGCCACCGGCGAAGCCCAAGCACAAGCAGCACGCGCCTGCCAAAGCAGCGACGAGCAGTCACACCGCAACCGTCGCAACGACGCACACCACGACGACGCACGCCGCCCCGCCGCCGACCACGCAGACGATGACCACGCACGCCGCGCCCCCGCCGCCAACGACGACGCACGCGGCACCGCCGCCAACCACGACGCACGCGGCACCGCCGCCCCCGCCGCGGACCACGACCACCCACACCAGCCCTTCGTCCGGCACCGCTTGCATTCCGCAGAACGGCGGTGGCGACGACGACTCCGACAACCACGGCGGCCCGAGCGACGGCGACGGCTGTATCTATTGACAAGCCGCTTGAGTCGCCCGCAGGTAAGCTGCGGGCGACTCCATGATCGGGGACATTCTGTGGACGCCACCCGCCGATTGGCGGGAAACGACGGAGATCGGCCGCTTCATGAACTGGCTCCGCGACGAGCGCGGCCGCGAGTTCGGCGACTTCCATGGCTTGTATCGCTGGTCGGTGGACGACCTCGAGGGCTTCTGGGGCGACGCTGTGGGCCTTCTACGAGGTCCGCGCGACGCCATACGACCGCGTCCTCGCCGACCCGACGATGCCCGGCGCGAAGTGGTTCACCGGGGCGCGCCTGAACTACGCCGAGCACCTCGTCGGCCTCGAGGAGGATCGCGACCGCGTCGCGGTCGTGGCCCGGTCGCAGACGCGCGGTCCGCGTGAGCTGACGTTCGGGGAGCTGATCGAGCAGGCCGGCCGCGTGCGGGCGGGGCTCCAGCGGCTCGGCGTCAGGAGCGGCGATCGGGTCGTCGCGTACATGCCGAACATCCCCGAGACGCTGATCGGGTTCATCGCGACCGCGAGTCTCGGTGCGATCTGGGCGACCTGCGCCCCCGAGTTCGGCTCCCGCAGCGTGGTCGACCGCTTCGCGCAGATCGAGCCGCGCGTGCTCCTGGCCGTCGGCGGATACGGCTACCGCAACCGCTACATCGACCGGCGCGCGGAGGTCGAGACGATCCGTGGACGGATCCCGTCGATCGAGCACGTGGTTGGCGTCCCGTTCGGAGACGCGCGGATTCCCGACTCGGTTTCGTGGGAGGAGCTGACCGCCGCGAGCTCGACGCTCGAGTTCGAGCAGGTCGAGTTCGACCACCCGATCTACGTCCTGTTCTCCTCGGGGACGACGGGGCTGCCGAAGCCGATCGTGCACGGCCACGGAGGCCAGCTGATCGAGCACCGCAAGAACCTCGGTCTCGGCTGGGATCTCAAGCCCGGCGGCCGGCTGCTGTGGTTCTCGACCACGGCGTGGATGATGTGGAACGCGCTCGTGGCCGGGCTTCAGCTGCGCTCCTCGATCGTGATGCTCGACGGCGACCCGGCGTGGCCCGATCTGCTCGAGCAGTGGCGCCTCGCCGAGGAGCTCCGGCCGACCGTGATGGGCGTCGCCCCCGCGTACCTCATGGCCTGCCGCAAGGCCGGGATCGAGCCCGGGCGCGAGTGCGACCTCTCGAGTATTCGGATGCTGTGCACGGCTGGGTCGCCGCTGCCGCCCGAGGGCTACCTGTACGCCTACGAGCAGCTCGGGCCCGAGATGCTGCTGAACAACGGCTCCGGCGGCACCGACGTGTGCACGGGGCTCGTGTCCGGCAGCTTCGCCCAACCGGTGTACGAGGGCGAGATCACCGGCGCATGCCTGGGCGTCGATGGGCATGCCTTTGACGCCGACGGCAACGAGCTGATCGGCGAGCTCGGCGAGTTCGTGATCACCAAGCCGTTGCCGTCGATGCCGGTGGCGTTCTGGGGCGACGACACCGGCGAGCGCTACCGCTCCTCGTACTTCGACGTGTACCCCGGAGTCTGGCGCCAGGGCGACTGGATCAGGTTCACCGAGCGCGGGACCTGCATCATCACGGGCCGCTCCGACGCGACGCTGAACCGCGGGGGCGTCCGCCTCGGCACCGGCGAGTTCTACTCCGTCGTCGAGGACGTCCCCGAGGTGATGGACGCGCTCGTGGTGCACCTCGAGGACGCCGGCGGGGGCGCCGGCGAACTGCTCCTGTTCGTCGTCCCGTCCGACGGCGCCGAGCTCGACGAGGCGCTGCGTGACCGGATCGCCGGCGCGCTCCGCAGCGAGCTGTCGCCGCGTCACGTGCCGGATCAGATCGTGTCCGTCCCCGCGATCCCACGAACCCTGACGGGGAAGAAGCTCGAGGCGCCGGTCAAGCGGATCCTGCGCGGCGAGTCATCCGAGCGGGTCGCAAGCCGCGACTCGTTGCTAGACCCGGCGGCGCTCGACGCGTTCGTCGCGCTCGCCGGCGAGCGCGCTACGGCGCCGTAGCCTGGCGGTACCATCCGCGGCAGGACCGACGTCCGAGAGGGAGACAGACCGAGAGGACACTGGCTTGGCGGTTGCAATGGATGTGGCGTCAGGGCCGGCGGTTCGCGAACCAGAGCGCTGGCGGGTCACCGGAGACGACATCAAGCGGAGGCTCGAGTCGTGGTCGGAGATCCTGGCCACCACCCACCTCGCGTTCGACGTCCACGCCACCGACCACACGCCGGTCGACTTCCGCGGCACGGTGACGCGCCGCCCAATCGGCGACCTGATGCTCGTCGACTGCGCCGCCTCGCCGTTCATCGGCCACCGCAGCCGCGCGGTGATGAGCCCGGAGGCCAAGCACGAGGACATCCTCGGCTTCCAGCTCGTGTGCAAAGGGGTCGAGACGGTCAGCGAGGGCGCGCGAGGGCTCGCGCTGTCGCCAGGCGACGTCGTGCTGTGGGACGGGCAGCAGCCAACCGATGTCGAGATCGTCGAGGCGTTCCACAAGCGGACGCTGATCTTTCCGCGCCAGCGGGTGCTCGCGGTGTGTCCGCGGCTGGCCGAGCTGCGCGCGCTTCCGCCGCTCGACGACAACGGCCCCGCCCGGCTGCTCGTGCGGTACATGAACGCGCTGGCGCTCGAGCAGCCGAACCTGGAGCCGGCGGCCGGGATGGCGGCCGCCAACGCCGCGCTCGAGCTGCTGCGCGCGGCGGTCGAGCCGAGCGTGCCGACGAGCCGCGCCGCCGCGCGCGAGGCGATGCGCGCGGAAATACGGCGCTACGCGCGCACCCATCTCCAGGATCCCGACCTCGGGCCGGCGTCGATCGCGCGCGCCTACTCGATCTCGGTCCGCGCGCTCCACGCCCTGTTCGAGGACGTCGACGCGTCGGTGGCGGGGCTCGTTCGCTCAGAGCGGCTGGCCCGGTGCCTCGAGGACCTGCAGCGCTCGAACGGCGGATCGGTCACCGACATCGCGTTCCGTTGGGGGTTCTGCGACGCCGCGCACTTCTCGCGCGTGTTCAAGCGCACGTTCGGAGTGACCCCGAGCGACGTGCGCCACGGGGCGCTTCCCCACGAGCCGACGTTCGACACGGGGGCGAACGGGATCGGCTCCAGCTGACGAGCGGTAACGCTTTCACTCAGATTCGACATTCACGGGCATGGCCCCTGAACCCGACCGCAGCTCGGCCGCCGAGTCGCGGTTCGCCGCCGTCTTCGCCCATCTCGGCCTGATCACGGCGTACGCCCGACGACGCGGGGCGCATGATCCGGACGCGCTGGCGGCCGAGGTGATGGCAATCGCCTGGCGTCGCCTGGCCGACGTGCCCTCCGACGATCCGCGGCCGTGGCTGATCGCGACCGCGCGGAATCTCGTGTTGGCCGACCGGCGGCGTCGCGGCGCGGCGTTGCGGCCGCTCGACGGCGTCGAGCCGGCGGCGCCGGATGAGCTGCCGGTCCCGGTCGTGGATCTGGACCCCGAACTCGAACGCGCGCTGCGGTCGCTGTCCGCCCACGACCGCGAGGCCCTTTTGCTCGTGGCGTGGGAAGACCTCACGCCGAGCGCCGCCGCCGCCAGCCTCGGCATCTCGGCGTCGGCATTTCGTGTCCGCCTGCACCGCGCCCGGCGGCGGCTGGTCCTCGAGCTTGAGACCCGCGCGCGACTGGACAACTGCGAGCCCAGCTTGGAGCAGCTATGAGCACTGACCTGGTTATCGATCGCGTCCGGGCGGCGAATCCCGCGCCGGCCACGATCGTCAACGACGACGAGCTGTTCGCCCGGATCGTCGCAAGTCGCGGCGATCCCCGGCTCGGCGCATCCGCGCCGCGCCGGCGCCGGCTACGAATCCGCCGACTTGCCGTGCTCGTCACCGCTGTCGTGTTCGGCGCGACCGGCGGTGCCTTCGGCTTGGGGGTGTTCTCTCACGCGAGTCCGAAGGCGCTGTTCGAGGCCAACCCCGCCGGGCCGTTCCCCTGGCGTCCAGGTCAGGGGGTGATCGTCCCGGACGTCATCCCACAGACCGTCCGTCTGGCGACGACGTTCACGGTTTCGGGGGTGGGCAGGTTCCAGTTTTGGATCGCCCTGAGCCGACCAAAGGGCTGGCTCTGCACGGCGATTCGCCAGCCAGACGGAACCTGGGCCGGCCTCCCCAGCGGTGACAAGTACCAACTCAGCGCACCGATGCCCGGATGCGGAACGTTGGGGTGGCAGGACGCCCATGGATTCGCTTACTGGCCAAGCAGCATCAGCTCCCCGGATGGGCGGCAGTGGTGGATTGCATGGGGGTATGCCCCGACCGCCGGTCACCCGGTCGCGATTCGCGACAAGGTCAGCGGCCTGACCGCCCCGATCGGCGACGGGCGCTATTTCGCGATCGTGATACCGCAGAACCGTCCTGGGTTCGGCCTGGCGACTCTCGATGCCGCCGGGCGAGTGCTCGTGACAGACAGGTTCGACACGGGGCACTAATCAGCGCCGGTCGACGACCCGGACGGCCTTGCCCTCGCTGCGGGGCACCGACCCGGGCTCGAGCACCGAGACGGTGATCCGTATGCCGGTGCCTTCTTTTAGATTTTTTTCGAGGGTTTGCTGGAGGCTGCTGCGATCGCCATCGGGCGTGCTCGGCTCGCACTCGAGCGTCAACTCGTCCATCGGGCCGGGGCGCTCGAGGATCAGCCGATAATGCGGCCCCACTCCATCGACGGTCAGCAGGATCTGCTCGACGTGCGACGGGTACAGGTTGACGCCGCGGATGATCATCATGTCGTCGCGGCGGCCGCCCAACCGGATCAGGCGCGCGGTCGTCCGCCCGCAGGCGCACGGCTCGATCGTGATCGCGCCGAGGTCGCCGGTGCGGTAGCGGATCAGCGGCAGCGCCTCCTTGGTCAGCGTCGTGAGCACGAGCTCGCCGTCGCTCCCGTGAGGGACCGGGCTGCCGTCCGCGGGGTCTACGACCTCGACCAGGAAATGGTCCTCCTGGACGTGCAGGCCATCACGGGCGGTCAGGCACTCGGTGGCGACGCCCGGGCCGCACATCTCCGACAGGCCGTAGAAGTTGATCGCCTTCAGGCCAAGCGCGCGATCGATCTGGGCTCTGAGGCCCTCGGTCCAGGGCTCGCCGCCGAACAGGCCGAGCTTGAGGCGGTTGTCGTCCGGGGCGATTCCCGAGTCTTGGAGGGCCTGGGCGATCACCAGCGAGTACGACGGGGTCGCAACCAGGACGTCGGCGCCGAAATCGCGCAGCAGCATCGCCTGACGCGCCGTGAACCCGCCCGACACGGGAACGACGGTGGCGCCGATCCGCTCGCCGCCCTGGTGGAAGCCAAGGCCGCCGGTGAACAGCCCGTAGCCGTTGGCGTTGTGGATCAGCATCCCGGGGCGGACGCCGGCCATCGTCATCGAGCGCGCCATCAGTTCGGTCCAGGTCTCGAGGTCGGTGCGGGTGTAGCCGACCACGGTCGGCTTGCCGTGGCTGCCGCTCGAGGCCTGGACGCGGACGAGCTCCTCGCGAGGGACCGCGAGCAGACCGAACGGGTAGTGCTCGCGCAGGTCGGTCTTGTGGGCGAACGGGAGGCCCGGCAGGTCGTCGAGCGTGTCGACGTCGTCAGGCGTGGTGATTCCGGCGTCGGATAGCCGCCCGGCTCCGAGCGGTTGCCCCTTGAGCACCCGCGCGACCGTCTCGCGCAGGCGCCCGAGCTGAAGTTCGGCGAGCTGCTCGCGCGGCATGGTCTCGGCCGCGACGTCCCAGATCCCCGATTCAGACGCTGTGGCGGTCAGCATTCCAGTGCTCCTCGAGGTTGCGGACGAGCGCGGGGCTCAGGTGACAGTAGGCCTGCTCGCGGGAGTACGTGGCGATGTACTCGCGGAACAGATCGAGAGGCTCGGCCCCCACGCGCATCGCGGCGCGGTTGGCCGAAGCGTTGACAAGTCCCGAGCTGGTGAGGGCCTCGATCCGGTTGTCGATCGCCCGCTCGATCTCGTCCGGTTCCACGACCTCGTCGCAGATGAGATCGGCGTCGGGGTCGCCGGCGGTCCACTCGCGACCCGACAGGATCGCCTGGCGCGCGGCGCGGTCGCCGACGAACCGTGGAAGCCGGAGGTTGCTGGCGCCCGGGATGATCCCCTCTTTCCGCGCCGGCAGGTACAGGCGCACGCCGCGGACCGCGATCACGTGATCCATCACGTGGGTGAGCTGGCAGGCACCGCCGATCGCGAACTTCTCGACCGCCGCGATCCACAGCTTCTCGGTCGCGTGCGATCCGGCGAGCCCGCGGTAGAGCTTGTTGACGTAGCCCATGTCGCGCACGACGTAGAACAGGAAGTCGATCCGACCGTGGTAGAGGTGCGTGAGGTTGATCCCGGCCCCGAACGGCCGCTCCCCGGCGTAGCGCGGATGGTCGACGACGCCACCTCGGAGCACGCCGACCTCGATCTCGGGGTCGAGCAGGACCAGGTCGACGGCGGCCTCGGTCTCGGCGAGCGTGCTTCCGTCCTCGGCGTTCAGGTGGCGGGGGTTGCACAGCTCGACCACGCCGGCCCGGCCGCGGCGGGTGACGCGGGCGTGACCGAGGTCGACCGCGCCGGTCCTTCGCAACTCCTCGAGGTGGTCGTGGGCGAGCGCGGTCGGGTACAGCATCGACTCGACGAGGTGGCGCCCGGTGCGCGGCACCTGGAGGATCTCGGCGAGCAGCAACCCCTGCGCGAGCTCGAGGCCCTCCTTGTCGGCGAGCTTGCGCGTCCGCTCGACCTCCATCTCGGCGCGCGTCGGTACCAGCCCCGGGACGCGCTCGGCCGCGTCGTAGACGAGGTCCTCTAGCCGGACCGGTCGCGTGCAGCGGTCGGTGAGCTCGTCGTAGAGCGCCTCGACGGTCAGCCCCGCCTGCTCGAGGACGACGGCGGGGGGCAGCTGCTCGGTCGTGGCCATGGGTTCAGCCCGTCAGCATAAGCTCAGCGGAGCACTTCCAGGAGGTCCGCGACGCGGTCGATGACCGCGTGGGGCCGCCGGCTCTCGGGCAGCTGGTCGAGCGGCTGGGCGCCGGTGATGCCGCTGCGCACGAGCACCGTGCGCGAGCCACCCATACGACCGAGCGCGATGTCCATGTCGACGTCGTCGCCGATCACCGCGATCTCGTCGGTGGGCATGCCGAGCCGCGTGCGGATCTCCTGCACCGCGGCGCGCGAGGGCTTGCCGACGATGCGGGGACGCTTAGCGGTCACCTTGGCGATTGCAGCCGTGACCATCGCGCCCCGACTGAAGATGATCCCGTTCGCGCCCGCGTACCCCCGTGCCCAGCTCCCGGTCAGGAGCGGCGCGCCCCGCTCGACCGCGCGCGCCGCGCGCTCCATCGAGGGGATGTCGGCCTCGTCGACATGGGCGACGAACACGACCTCCGCCTCCTCAGCCGTCGCTTCGGGAATCCCAGCCTCGACCATCCGGGTTCGGACCACGTCCGAGGCGAATAGGAGTGCCGGGCGGTCGGGGTGCCGCCGGCGGATGTAGGTGATCGCGCTCTCGACCGGCGTCAACATCTCATCGTCGTCGACGGGCAGGCCGTCGTCCCTCAGCGCGCGGGCCATTGTCTCGGAACGGACGTGGCTGCCGTTCGTGAACAGCACGAGCTTCCGCCCGGAGGAGCGAATCCGCTCGAGCACCTCGACCGCGCCGGGCTGCGGCCGGGCGCGACCGTCGGGACCGCGGTGGGCGAGCGTGCCGTCGACATCGAACACGAACCCGCGCACCTCGTCTATCGCCAAGCGATCGAGCCCGTCGAGCCCCCCGCCGGTGCCGGCGCCGTCAGCCACGGCGCCACACGACCGTGTCGCCTCGGTCTTGGGTCAGCTCGAATTCGGTGACCGCGGGACGCCGGGCGAGTTCTCCGAGGAGGTTGACGAGCGGGCTCCGCCCGGGGCGCGCGGCCGGCGGAGGCGGCGGTTGGTCGCGAGCGGCGACCATCGCGTCGACCTGCTCCTCGGGCATCGTCAGACGGAGCAGCAGCTCCTCCTCGGAGATGCGCCGGCCGAACCGCTCGCGCGCGCCTTCCAGGGTGATGGGCGTCAGGTCGCGGAGCTTCGCCGCTTGGGGCAGCTTCAGGACGCGGTCCGCGATGTCGGGGTCGACGGGTGCCGCCGGATCGCCATAGTGGCCGAGGAAGTAGCGGATCGTCTCGTCCGAGACGTTGACCCAGCGCTCCGAGTCGATCGCGTTCCGCGCCGCCTGGCTCGCCACGAACTGGGACACGGGCGTGACCAGGATCGGATAGCCCATCTCGGCCCGGACGCGCGTCACCTCCTCGAGCACGGCGTCGAACAGCTCGGGACGGCGGAGCTCGTCGAGCATCCGGCGCGTGGTGGTGACCATGCCGCCGGGGAGCTGGTGGGTGTAGTAGACCGCGTCGAACTCACGGGGGGCGCCGGGCGGGAGCCCCTTGGCCCGGGCGATGCCGTCGAAGTGGCCGGTGACGGTTTTCTGGGCGTCGAGGTCGAGGCGGGTCTCGTACCCGATCGCCTCGAGGTTGCGGGCGGTGCTCATCACCTCCGGCTGCGAGGTTCCGCGCGACAGCGGGCCCGACGCCGTGTGCACGACCTGGAAGCCGGCCTTGACGCCTTCGAGGTAGACGAACGGGGCGAGGCCGATCGTGCAGTGACTGTGGAGCTCGACTACTCGGTCGCCGGCCGCGTTCGCGAAGTGCGGCGCGAGCTCTTTGACCGCATCGGGGGTCAGGAGGCCACCGGGGTCCTTCAGGTACAGCCGGTCCATGTCGGCACAGTCGGCGAGCGCGGCCGCGCGCTCGGCGTAGTACTGGTGCGTGTGGACGTCGCTGATCGAGTACGTGAGCCCGATCACGACCTCCTCGACGCCTTCCCGCCGGGCCATCGTGGCGAGGCGCTTGAGCCGTTCCGGGTCGTTACTGGGGTCGGCGATCTGCATGCGACGCAGCCCGTTGCGGACGGCGAGCCGGAACGCGAGCGCGATCACGTCCCGGTCGGCCGGCACCCACGAGATGAACCGCATCCCGGTGGTGATCATGCTGAGTGGCGTGTCCGGCATCGCGGCGCTGACCAGACGCAGGCGCTCCCAGGGATCCTCGCGATGGAACCTCACCGACACCGCCATGTGCGTGCTCGAGGTGAAATCGAGCGCGTGGTAGCCGACCCGGTCCATCGTCGGCGCGATCGCCAGCACGTCCGGCGTGGTCAGCCCGGTGGCGCTCCACAGGCTCTGGTTGCCGTCGCGCGTGGTCGTGTCGACGAAATCGACGAGCCGCCCGGCGGAGCTCATACGATCGCCCGCTCCAGCCAGTCGGTGGTGACCGCGCCGGCTTGGAAGTCGTCGTGGCCGAGCACGCTGATCAGCAGCATTCGATTGGTCTCGACGCCCTCGACGTCGAGGTCCTCGAGCGCCTCCTGCAGCACGTCGATCGCGGCGTCTCGACCCTCGGCGTGCCCGATCAGCTTGGCCATCAGCGAGTCGTAGTAGGGGGGGATCGTGGCGCCGGGATACAGAGCGGTGTCGACGCGGAGGTGGAGGTTGTCCGGCGCGGCGAACAGCGACAGCGTTCCCGGGCTCGGCATGAACCCGCGCGCCACGTCCTCGGCGTTCAGGCGGCACTCGATCGCGTGGCCGTCGAAGACGACATCGCCTTGCGCGAACCCGAGCGGCTCGCCGTCGGCGATGTGGATTTGAAGCTTGACGAGATCTCGGCCGGTGACGGCCTCGGTGACCGGGTGCTCGACCTGGATCCGGCAGTTGATCTCGAGGAAGAAATGCTCGCGCGAGTCGACGTCGAGGACGAATTCGACCGTGCCGAGGTTGTGGTAGCCGATCGCTCGCGCGAACGCGACCGCCTCCGCGGTCAGCGCGTTGCGGGTCGCCGGGCCGAGGTCCGGCGCGGGCGCCTCCTCGATGACCTTCTGATACCGGCGCTGCACCGAGCAGTCGCGCTCGCCGAGGTGGACGACGGCGCCGTGCTCGTCGGCGGCGATCTGTACTTCGATGTGGCGGGCGTTGGCGACGAAGCGCTCGAGGTACACGCGTTCGTCCCCGAACGCGGCGCCCGCCTCGCTGCGGGCAATGCTGACGAGGCTGGCGAGTTCGTCGGGGTCCCGGGCAAGCTTGATCCCGCGACCTCCTCCGCCGCCGGCGGCCTTGACGAGCAGCGGGTATCCGATCTCGTCGCCTGCTTTGCGCGCGTCGTCGTCCAGGGCGATTTCCTTCCCGGGGAGGACCGGGACGCCGGCGCGCGCCGCTTCCTCACGCGCGCGGAGCTTGTCGCCGCTCAGCTCGATCACCGCGGGCGGCGGCCCGATGAAGATGAGTCCGTTCTCCTGGGCGCGGGCGGCGAGCTTGGGGCTCTCCGACAAGAACCCGTACCCCGGGTGGATCGCGTCGCAGGCCGTGCCGAGCGCCGCCTGCACGACCAGGTCATCGCGGAGGTAGCTCTCGCTCGCGGGTGCCGGGCCGATGCACACCGCGCGGTCGGCCTCCCGGGCCGCGAGCCCGTTCTTGTCGGCCTCGGAGGTACCGACGACGGTCTCGAGCCCGAGCTCCCGGCACGCGGTCACGATCCGCAGCGCGATCTCGCCCCGGTTGGCGACGAACACGCGCTTGATGCGCTTCACGCCGGCTCGATTTCGAACAGCGGCTGCCCGTATTCCACGAGCTGGGCGTTCGCGGCGAAGATCTGGAGGATCGTCCCCGACACGCCCGCGGTCACCGAATTCATCATCTTCATGACCTCGATGATGCACACAATCGTGCCGGGCTCCACTCGCTCCCCGACGTCGACGAACGGCGGCTTGCCCGGCCCCTCGGCGCGATAGAAGGTGCCCAACATCGGGGCGGTGATCGTGGCGAGGCCATCCGCGTCACTCGGCTTACCAAGGACGTTGGAGGAGCCGCGCGACGCTTCGGTCGGCGCCAGGGGCCGTGGCTCACCGGACGCGCGGGTGGGTGCCGTGGCGTCCGCCTGCCCTCGGGCCCGATCCAGAGCGGACGACGAGGAGTCAGGCTGCCCGTCGGGCAGGCCGGATGCCGCGGCATCCCGCCCGGCTTTCACGACATGGAGCGAGAACCCCTCGGTCTCGATCTGTAATTCGGTAAGCGCTGACTCGTCGATGATCCGCAGGATCTCGCGGATGTCGTCGTCGCTGAGCGGCATCGTCAGTCCTTGGACCGCCCGGCGCCGAACGTGCTCATGATCAGCGACATCGCCGACGCCGGCTTGGGCTTCTCCGGCTTCTTGGCGAGCCCGGTGACCGGGCGTGTCTGGACGATGAAAACACGCTCGGTCTCGCCGCGCGGCAGCGCCCATTCGATGTCCTGATGGCAGCCGAAGTGGCGCTCGATTTGCCGCGCCACGTCGACCAGGCGCTCGAGATCCGCCAGCTCGAGAGAGCGCGCTTCGCGCCGGCCGCCGTCGACCGCAACGCGGACCGGGCCCTTCCCACGTGGATCAGGCACGTACTCCACGTCCTTGGGGTGGATGTGCTCGCGCACGACCTCGCGAGTGACCTTGCTGACGAGGAAGTCGTCGGGCGTGACTTCGCCGCCGACCACCGCCAGGCCGAGCCCCCAGCTGGCGTTGATCGCGACCATGCTCGGGTCGCCGCTCACCGGGTTGCACGTGAACATCACGCCTGAAACCTCGGCGTCGACCATCAGCTGCACGGTAACCCCCATCGCCGGCGCCTCGTCCGCCGGACCGAGCCGCGCCCGATAGCTGATCGCCGGTGGGCTGTACAGGCTAACCCAGCAGTCGCGCGCGGCATCGCACACCTGCTCGGCGCCGCGAACCCACAGGTAGGTGTCCTGCTGGCCGGCGAACGTCGCGGCGGCGCTGTCCTCGCCGACCGCGCTCGAGCGCACCGCCACCGGGGGCGAGTCCGGACCAAGCTGCGCGTAGTGCTCGGCGACCTCATCACGCACGGCGTCAGGAACGGGCGCTGCGCGCATCGCCTCGCCGATCGCGCGTGACGCGCCGGCGATCGCGTCGACACCTCCGGCGCTTGCTCCGGCGAGCGCCTCGTCGATCGTGTCCCGCAGCCCGGCCTCGCTCACGAACGCGAGGAACGCCTGCGCCGAGATCGCGAAGCCCGGCGGCACCGGGATGTCGGCCGCGAGCAGTTCACCAAGGTTCGCGCTCTTGCCGCCGAAGCTCGGCTCGTCGCTGCGGGTCAGTCGCTGGAGCGGCCGGATGTAGGCCGTCACAGCAGCGTGACCGTCCCCTCGGACCCGTCCACCCTGATCGACTGGCCGGTGCGGATGGCGGCGGTGGCGCGGCCCGTGCCGACGACCGCGGGGAGACCGTACTCGCGCGCCACGATCGCCGCGTGCGACATCACGCCGCCCACGTCGGTGACCGTGGCCTTGATCTTCGAGAAGATCGGCGCCCACGCCGGCGAGGTGCTGCCGCACACCAGGATCTCGCCGTCGCGCACATCGCCGATCTGGTCGACCGACCGGACCACGCGGGCGAGGCCTTCGACCACGCCGGGCGAGGCCGGGGCGCCGTTCAGCACCGAACCGCCGTCCTGCTGGCGCGCCCACTCCTGCACGCGTTCGGTCGTCACGCCCCATAGCATGATCGTCATCGGATCGGTGACCGCGTCCGGGGTCACGCCCACGGCGGGCGGCGGCGTCCACTCGCCGAGCTTCTTGAGGATCTCCTTGCGGCGGGCGACGATGGGCGACCAGTGCTCGGGGCCGAGCGGGAGGCCGCCGGTGGCCCACGTCAGCACGAGCTCGTCGAGCGCGCTCGCGACCTCGTAGCGCGAGAGCTGGAACACGTCCTCGCCGTCCTCCAGGAACCCGTTGCGCTGCAACAGCGCGCCGAACTCGCGGATCTTGTTCCACCAGCGGGTGAGGAACCAGTAGTCGCAGAAGAACTTGTGCTCCTCGACGTACGGGAACACGGTCCGCGACAGGTTGAGCAGGTCGTTGAAGCTCGCGCGCGACTCCTCGTCGAGCAACGCGCCGTACTCGGTGGCCAGCCGGTCGCGCTCGCGCTGGATCTCCTCGGTCGGGCGGTCGATCTGCTCACCGGCATTGAGTGCGCTGATGTGGCCGATCAGCGCCGCGTAGGGGATGCTCGGATCGTCGAGCCAGCTGCGGTAGTAGTGGTAGAGGCCGTCGCCGGTCGCCATGTTGAACCACGGGTCCTTGACCTTCTCGAGCTCGGCGAGCCAGCTCTTCCCGGCGTCGGTCTGCTCCAGCTCGGCGTCGATCTCGGTAGGTGCGCGACCCTGCTGGAACGCCTCGTCGACGCCCGTCTCGATCGCCAGCCGCGCGAGCCGGCGGAGCTCGGCATCGGGTCTGAACAGGAGCACGTCGATCCCGGCCACCATCTGCGCAATGTGCTGGTCGGGGATATCCGGCAGGTGTCCCTTGCAGAACTCGACGAACGTCCCGTAGGCGCCGTAGCCGAGCAGCAGGAACTCGAAATGGTGCTGCCACATCATGTCGCCGAGCCGCAGCACACGGCCGTACGCATCGAGGACCTCGTAGAACGCGGTGTTCCGGTCATCGCCGAATGCGACCTCGTCGGGCTCGTATTCGGGGAGATCCGGGACCTTCAGCTCGCCGAGCTCGCGGATCAGCGCCTCCATCTTCGCGCGCCACTTGCCGTACAGCTCGCCCCAATTCTGAAAGTAGTAGCCGGCGCGCCGCTGGAAGAACCCCGCGCGCTCGGCGATCTTCTCGGGATCGGTGACAGGGTTGCCCGAGATGTAGATGTAGCCGTTGATGCACCGGTAGTCGATGCCCATCGCCGGCGGCACAGCGAACACGCGGTTCTGCCACGCCCCCACCGCCTGGTACGGGGAGTCGATGCAGATCACATCGAACGCCGGCATCGGCATCGGGAAGTGCATCGAGTTCCAGAACCAGAAGCGGTTCTCGTCTACCGCGCGCCTGTGCTCGTCGAACAGCGCGTAGTAGGGGTACATCTCCTCCCAACCCTCGCACCCGGGCGGGGTCTCGATCTCGTACGGACTCGGGAATGCCCCGGCCTTCGGCCCCTTGGGCGCAGTTGTAGCCATCGCTCCCTCTCTTCAGCTCCGTGCTCGTCAACCGCCACGAGCGCCCGAGAGTCTAAACCGCGCCAGATCGCCCCCCAAGTAGGATCGCACGCCTTGACACGAGAGTTGACACTGATGATCAAGGAGAGTGGGTGATGGCGCGGATCGTGCTCGTACACGGGGCGTTCGGGCGGGCGGCGAACTGGGACCGGGTGGCCCCGGGCTTGCGCGCCGCCGGTCACTCGGTCGAGGCGATCGACCTCCCGGGCCAGGGCGACGATCCGACCCCGGTCGAGGAGATCACGCTCGATCGCTACGCGCAGCGGGTGTGCGAGGCGCTGGCCGAAGGCCCGCCGGCGGTCCTCGTCGGACACAGCATGGGCGGGATGGTGGTCACACAGGCCGCGGCGCGCTGTCCTTCGCTCGTCGCCAGGCTCGTATACGTGGCGGCGTTCCTGCCGTGGGACGGCATGAGCCTGATCGACATGACGCAGCTGCCCGAGGGCGCCGGCGATCAGGTCCAGACGAACCTAGTGGTCGAGGGAGATCCGCCGGTGGCGACGATGGCGCCCGAGGCGGTGCGCGAAGCGTTGTGTCACTGCGCCGACGACGAGGCAGTGGCCTGGGCGGCGTCGATCCGCGGCCACCAGCCGGTCGCGCCGTTCACCCATCCGGTGGCGCTCGGCGGGGTAGGCGCGGATGCGTTCGCCGTGCTCCCGCGCGCGTACGTCATGTGCCTCCAGGACCGGGCGATCAAGCCGGCGCTCCAGCGGCGGATGCTCGAGACCGCGGGCTGTGACCCGGCGATCGAGATCGACACCGATCATTCGGTCTGGGCCTCGCGGCCCGACGAGCTCGCGGCCGCGGTCAACGGGATCGTTGCCTAACGGGTGGCGAGCTCTTGCGCCACCTGACGGCCGACGAGCAGCGCGAGCTGCACATCGAGCACCGCGTCCGCCAGCTCCGGGAGCCTCTGCGCGCCGTGGTCGAGCACGTGCGCGGTGACGAGCTCGCTGACCGCACCGACCGCGGCGCGGAACGTGTAGCGCGGGACCTCGGGGATCTCGGGGATGTCCTGGCGAGCCCGGCGATGGACGTCCTCGAGCTGGGCCGCGAAGCGGTTCTGCACCGCCGCGCGCCGGTTGAGAGCCTCGGGGCCCGCGCCGAGCACCTCGATCAGGAAGGCCTTCGCGAACTCCGGGCTGGCAGCGAGGGCCTCGAGGTAGGCGTTGACCGCGGCACGGTGCGCCGCCAGCCAGTCGGGCGCGAGCGCCTCGAGTGCCCCGTCGATTGTCGCGAGCAGCTCGTCGACGGTGGCGTCGTAGGCGGCGAGGAAGCACTCGTCCTTGTTGGCGAACTGCTCGTAGAACGTCTTGCGCGACACGCCGGCCCGCTCGATCACGTCCGCCACCGCGACCCGCGCGTAGCCCTTCTCGGCGACGGCCTGCACCATCGCCGCGAGCATGCGCGCGCGCTGAGCCTCGCGGACGACCGGCCGCGGCGCGGCGTGGCGCCCGCGCGGCAGTACCGTGAGGATGGTGGTGTTCGCTTCAGGCGTAGCGGTCATGGGAACAAGAGTGTACACTGAAGAACATGACTGTTTCTACGAGAGTGTGGTCTGTGAGGCGATATCTGCGATATGACTGACATGACTGACGCGCGGCATGTTCGAGTGGCGATCGTGGGGGCCGGCTTCGGTGGGCTCGGAATGGCGATCCGGCTGAAGCAATCGGGGAGCGACGACTTCGTCGTGTTCGAACGCGACGGTGACCTCGGGGGCACGTGGTGGGCGAACACTTATCCGGGCTGCCAGTGCGACATCCCGTCTCACCTCTACAGCTATTCGTTCGCGCCGAACACGGAGTGGAGCCGGACGTACCCGCTTCAACCCGAGATCCGCGACTACCTGCGCGACTGCGCCGTCCGCTTCGGCGTGCGCGACCACATTCGCTTCAGCTGCCCGATCGAGCGCGCCGAGTGGGACGACGACGCGGGGGTGTGGAGGCTCGACACGGCCGACGGACCGTTCTCGGCGCAGCTGCTAATCGGCGCTCCCGGACCGCTCAGCGACCCGTCGATTCCGGCGTTGCCCGGGATCGAGGATTTTCGGGGCACCACGTTCCACACCGCCCGGTGGGACCACTCCCGGGATTTGACCGGCCGGAAGGTCGCGGTCGTCGGGACGGGCGCGTCGGCCATTCAGACCGTCCCCCGGATCCAGCCACAGGTCGAGCGGTTGAAGATCTTCCAGCGTACGGCGCCGTGGGTCGTTCCACACCGTGACCGGCCGATCACAGAGTTCGAGCGACGGCTTTACCGGCGCCTGCCGGCGGCCCAGCGAGCCTTGCGGACGATGGTGTACTTCAGCCGCGAGCTGCTCGTAACCGGGCTCGTGTACCGCCCGCAGCTGATGAACGCCGTCCAGAAGATGGCGGAAGGGCACCTGGCCAAGCAGGTGCCGGACGAGACGCTGCGGGCGAAGCTCACGCCGAACTACGTGATCGGGTGCAAGCGCATCCTTCCCTCGAACACGTGGTATCCGGCGATCACGGAGCCGAACGTCGAGGTCGTGACGAGCAGCGTGACCGGGTTCGAGCCCGAAGGGGTCATCGACGCCGACGGCGCCGTGCACGAGGTCGACACGGTGATCTTTGCCACCGGCTTCCACGTCACCGATACCGCGTTCGCGTCCGTCGTCCGCGGCCGGGACGGCGTGCCGCTGTCCGCGGTCTGGGATGGCAGTCCGCAGGCCTACCGGGGCGCGGCCATGCCCGATTTCCCGAACCTGTTCCTGCTCGTCGGGCCGAACACCGGCCTCGGCCACAACTCGGTCGTGTTCATGATCGAGGCGCAGCTCAACTACCTGATGGGCGCGCTGGAGGCGATGGAGCGCAGCGGGGCCACCCGAATCGAGGTCCGCCGGGAGGCGTACGACGCCTACAACGAGCACGTGCAGGCGCGCCTCGAACAGACGGTCTGGAACACCGGCGGGTGCGCGAGCTGGTACATCGACCGCAACGGCCGGAACAGCACGATCTGGCCGGACTTCACCTGGCGCTTCTGGCAGCAGACGCGGCGTTTCGACGAGGTCGCGTACCAGCTGACGGCGCCCGCGCCGGCATCGATCCCGGAGCCGCTCGCCGCTTGACGTACGACGTCTAAGCCGGGCGGATCGCAGGCGATCGGACCTGCTCGAATAACCCGGCCGGTCAGCCGAGCGCAGGGGCCGTTGGCCGCGTCGCGGCGGCCGCCCGAGCGTCGCGCCGCCACGCCTTCCAGTACCGGTGCACGCGCCGGCCGAACGCGTTCGGCTTCTCGGCGTACAGGCGCCGGCCGAGCAGCAGGGCCTCCTCTTGTAGCTGCTCGCGGCGATGGTCGATCAGGCCGAACACCGGGTCGAGGTCGCCGGTGATCGAGCCCGTCGTCTCCTCCAGGCGGTCGCGCAGCACGGCGAGATCGTGGTCGTCGCCGAGCACGTCTCCGAGGCGGTGGGCATCCTTGGCTTGCCCGCCCACGATCCCGGGCGAGGTCGGCGTCAACAGCCGCAGGTGGTACCAGAGATCCTTCGTGCGCTTGCGCCACTCGTGCAGGTTCTCGACGCTGGATTCGGTTTGCGCCCGCTCGAGTCCGCGGCGGCCGCGCCGGTAGCTCTGGTCCAGGCCGGACTTGATCGCGCCCCATCCGCCGCTTCTGGAACGCCATTCGTCGATGCGTCCCCGGACGGCCTTGAGCTCGTCGGCGACTTCGGCGGCCAAACCGGAGTCGAGCAGGCTGGCTCGCGCCGGGTCTCGCTCGGCCGTGAGCTGCTTGCGAATCGCGGTGAACGTCCGCTCCGGAACCTGACCGGCGTAGCGCTCGGACAGGTCGTTAAGCGCCTGGATCATGACCTCGGCGTCACGGGCCGCCGACAGCCGCCGGGCGGAATGCCGGAGCGCGTGGTTCTCGCGCCGGCGCTCGGCCGGTTCGAGCGCCCCGCGGACCAGGCGCAGCAGCGAGCGCTCCTTCTTGAGCGCCTTGCGGGCGGAGTGCACGGCCTCGAGCGGGTCGGCTTGCACGCCTTCGGTCAGTTCACGGATGGCGCCGTCAAGTTGCTCGCGCGCGCAGCGGCGCAGGCCTTGCTCAACGCTCTCGCGGCTGTCAAGTCGGTACGGCACGATGCTCCTCCTCGTGTTGCTTCCGTCCTGGTTGCGCTACCCGATGGGGTCCGGGGGTAACCGGGGGAGTCGGCGCTGGCGAGACTGCGATTTGCCGGCATAGCGGCGCCAAATCACAGTCGGGTCGTGCGCGTCGAGAAATACAACAAACCCGATCGACTTCTATACTTTTGGCTCGCCTCCCCTCCCGCCCGTGAAGGAGACTCATGAGCTCGACCGACGAACTGCTGGCCAACAACGAGACGTACGCCGAGTCGTTCGACAAGGCCGACCTGCCGCTACCGCCGGCGACGAAGGTCGCGGTCGTGGCCTGCATGGACGCTCGCCTGAACGTGTACGGCGCGCTGGGGTTGGAGGAGGGCGACGCGCACGTGATCCGCAACGCCGGCGGCGTCGTGACCGACGACGCGATCCGCTCGCTGGCGATCTCGCAACGCCTCCTAGGCACCGAGGAGATCGTCCTCATCCACCACACCGGGTGCGGGATGCTGACCTTCACCGACGATGACTTCAAGCGTTCTATCGAGGAGGACACCGGGATCCGGCCGGAATGGGCGGCCGAGGCGTTCCCGGATCTCGACGCCGACGTGCGCCAGTCGATCGCACGGATCGAGGCCTCGCCGTTCATCCCGCGCAAGGACTCGATACGCGGATTCGTCTACGAGGTCGAGACCGGACGCCTACGCGAGGTCGGCTGAGCGCTATTCGCCGCTCGGGGCGAGCAGCGGAACGCCCTCGTCAGGGGCCACCGGCGCCGCGGACACGGGCGGGGGCGCGCCCCACTCGATCTCGAGTTGTTGCCGCACCTTGGCGGGAGTCGTCCTCAGCGCCTCGAGCGTCTGGACCGCGCCGTTGCGCGAGTCGGACAGGAGCGCGAGCAGCAGGTGCTCGACCCCGATCAGGCGCTCGCCGCGCTTGGCGGCCTCGCGCACCGCGCGCTCGATGATCCTCCCTGCCTGCACGGTGACCGTCTGGGCGTCGGTGGAGCCCGGTGGCAGGCCGGGCAGCGTGGTCTGCAGGCATAGCCGCGCGTTGTCGAGCGTGATCCCGACGGCGCCCAAGGCCTTGGCGGCGCGGCTTCGCTGACAGCGCAGGATGCCGAGCAGGACGTGCTCGGTGCCGATCGCGGGCTGGCCGAGCCGCTCGGCTTCCTCGCGCGCAAACTGGATGCTCCGTCGGGCGTCGGTGGTGGCGAGGACTCTCGAGCCGACGAGCGCCGCGCCCAGCGGCTGCTCGAACAGATGGCGGTACTTCCGGTGAGCGGCCTGCTTGGTGATGCTAAGCGTTCGCGCGACCCGGCTCCACGAGGCGCCGCCGCGCAGTGCCCGTCGCACGAGGTCGGCCTCCAGCGCGTCGAGCTCGAGGCGCAGCGCCGTGAGTGCCCGGAGCGCGGTCTCGGGATCGGCGATCGCGACGGCGTCGCGGGCCAGCTGCTCGATCGTCGGCGCGGAAACACCCATCACTGAGCTATACCCGCTGGACGGGGCCCGGATGCCCTCGCGGGGACGGTGGCAATCAGAGTTGACGCTCGCACGACGGACCGAATTCAGTTCGCACTAAATTGCCTGCAAGGCAGCCCGGTCTCGCCGTTCGCCGGCCCGCCCGACGGCGCAAGGGTCGTTTGACCGGTCGAGAGCGCTCATCGGCAAGAACGGCTGCGCTGGACGACTGGACTCGTTCCAGTCTGCGGCGGTACCGTCGCTCCCACACGAGAGGAGTGACGATGGGCGAGCCCGACCTGATGGCGCTGTATTGGACAGTGAGCGGTCCGGTGGAGGTCCACACCGGCCGCGAATGGAGCCTGTTCGACTGGCGCGACCGGTGTGCGGAGGCGGCCAAGGTCGGCTTCAAGGGACTCGGGCTCTGGCACGCCGACGTGTCGCACCAGCTCGAGACGCGCACGCTCGACGAGATGGCGAACATCTTCCGCGACGCCGGCCTGAAGTACCTGGAGGTCGAGTTCCTCGCCGACTTCTTCGTCCCGGCGGGCGAGCCGGCGAGGGCGGAGTCCGACCGGCTGCGCAAGCAGCTGTTCGAGACCGCCGCAGCGTTCGACGCCCACCACATCAAGGTCGGAAACATCCCGGGCGCACCGTGCGAGCTCGGCCCGCTCACCGAAGCGTTCGCCGAGCTGTGTCAGGATGCCGCCAAGCACACCTCCGCCAAGGTCGTCTACGAGTTCATGCCGTTCGACGTCAACGTGAACACGCTGGACACGGCGCTCGAGCTGGTGACCGGCGCCGGCCAGCCGAATGGCGCTCTCGCGATCGACACCTGGCATATGGGCAAGCTCGGGATCGCCCCGGCGGACCTGAAGCGGATCCCGCCCCAATATCTTGGCTGGGTCGAGCTGTCCGACGGGCAGTACGAGAACCTCCCTGACCCGATCGACGAGGTCGTCAACCGCCGCAAGCTGCCCGGCGAGGGCGAGTTCGAGATCGCCGGCTACCTCGAGGCATGCCAGCAGGCAGGCTACAACGGGCCGTGGGGCGTCGAGGTCCTCTCGGAGGAGCTTCGCAACCTGCCCATCGAACAGGAGTTCAAGCGCGCGTACGAGACGACCGCCGCACAGTTCAGCGCCGGCGTGACGAATCCGTGAGAGGAGACCAGATGCAGGAACTGGACAACGACAGGCTCGTCTGGATGTTCACCCAGATGCTGCGGATCCGCGAGTTCGAGGAGCGCGTGAAGCGGACCTTCGAGGAGCACCCGGGCGTGATCCGGGGCCACACCCATCTCGCCGACGGCGCGGAGGCGTCGATCGTCGGCTCGCTGGCCACGATGAAGCCCGGCGACCAGCTGATGGCGACGTACCGCTGCCACGGTTACCCGATCGCGCTCGGCACCGACACCAAGTCGATCATGGCCGAGATCTACGGGCGTAAGAACGGGCTGTGCGGCGGCTACGGCGGCTCGATGCACCTGGTCGACCCCGGCCGCGGCTTCATGGGCACCTCCGGCATCGTCGGGCAGGGCATCCCCCAGGCGACCGGCCTGGCCTTTGCGGCGCAGCTGAGGAATCGGTCCCACCCACCCACGCCCGAACCGCCGCAGGTCGTCCTGTCGTTCTTCGGCGACGGCGCCTCCAAACAGGGCGCGTTCCACGAGTCGCTGAACCTCGCGTCGCTGTGGAAGCTCCCCGTCGTCTACGTGATGGAGAACAACAACTACAACGTGTCCACGCGCTCGGAGCAGGAGGACGCCAATGCCGCCAACGGCGAGCCGTTGTCGGTCAAGGCCGCTGCCTACAGCATGCCCGGCGTGACCGTGGACGGCGGCGATCCCGTCGCGGTGTACGAGGCGGTCGGGGCCGCGTCTGACCGCGCCCGCGCCGGCGACGGGCCGACGCTGGTGGAGTCGAAGGTCTACCGGCTGTCGGCCCACGGCAACATCATCGCCCCGCCCGGTGTGCCGCTCCACTACCCCGAGCACGAGGCCATCACCACGTTCGGCAACCGCGAGGAGTACGAGGCGGCGCTGCGCGGCGACCCCGTCCCCCGCTTCCGGGCGCGGCTGGTCGAGCAGGGCGTGCTCGACCCGGCCCGCGCCGACGAAATCGCCAACGCGGTCACCGAGGAGATGGACGCGGCCGTGCAGTTCGCGCTGGACGATCCGTTCCCCGAGCCCGAAGCCGCCGCCCGCAACGACTACGTCTACGCCTAGGAGATGACCATGGCACGAGAGATCCCATACATCGCGGCGGTCCAGGAGGCGATTCGCGTCGAGATGGAGCGCGACCCCACGGTCGTCTTCTACGGCCAGGACGTGGCCCCCAGCGACGAGGACCCGCTGGTCCAGGCGTTCGGACGAGACCGGGTGCGCGTGTCGCCGATCTCCGAGACGGCCGAGATCGGAATGGCCGTCGGCTTGGCGCTGGCCGGATACCGCCCGGTGGTCGAGCTGCTGATGGCCGAGTTCATGCTGGTGGCGATGAACCAGGTCGTCAACGAGGCGCCGCGCCTGCGCTACATGAGCGGCGGGCAGGTCAAGGTCCCGGCGGTTTTCAAGGCCGGCTACGGGTTCACCGCGGGATGGGCCGGACAGCACACCGGATCGATCTACGGCATGTTCATGGGCTTCCCCGGCCTGAAAATCGCATTGCCCTCGACGCCGGCCGACGCCAAGGGCCTGATGGCGGCCGCCATCCGCGACGATAACCCGGTCTGCTACCTCATCAACTACCTGCTCGTACTCGAGCACGGCGACGTGCCCGAGGGCGAGTACGTGGTGCCGTTCGGTGAGGCGGCCATTCGCCGCGCGGGCTCGGACGTGACCATCGTCGCGACCGGCTGGACCGTCGGACGGGCGCTCGCTGCGGCGGAGACTCTGAGCGGCGACGGCATCGACGCCGAGGTGATCGACCCGCGCACGCTCAACCCCCTCGACACCGCGACGATCCTGTCCTCGGTCGAGAAGACCGGCCGGCTCGTCGTCGTCGACCAGGGAACACGGCACGGCGGCGCCTCGGCGGTGATCGCGGCCGAGGTCGCCGAGCACGGGTTCGGCTCGCTCAAGGCGCGGATCGCGCAGGTGACCGCGCTCGACGTGACCGTCCCCTACAGCGAACCGATGGAGGCCTACGTCCTCCCCAACGAGGAGAAGATCGCCCTTAGCGTCCGACAGGTCCTGGGCGAGGCGCCCGTCGCCGCGTAGGCTCGGTGACGGCACCGTGGACAAGGACGTCGCGCAAGAGCTCCTGCGCACGATGTGGCGGATCCGCCTGTTCGAGGAGCGCGTCGCGCAGCTCAAGCGCAGCCTCCAGGTTCACGGGCTGATCCATCTGAGCATCGGCGGCGAGGGCGTCGCCGCGGGGGCGTGCGGCCAGCTGCGGGACGACGACGCGGTCTACAGCGGCCACCGCGCGCACGGACACGCGATCGCCAAAGGCGCCCCGATGAACGGCGTCATGGCCGAGCTCATGGGTCGAGAATCGGGGGTCTGCCATGGTCTCGGCGGCTCGATGCACCTGGTCGACACCGAACACGGGTTCATGGGCGCCACTGGCGTCGTCGGCGGCAACCTCCCGCTCGCCCTCGGCACCGCGCTCACGCAACATCTGAACGGCACGGACCGGGTCACGGCCGTCTTCTTCGGCGACGGCGCCGTCCAGGCCGGGCACTTCGGCGAGTCGGTCAACCTCGCCGCGTTGTGGGAGCTGCCGGTGATCTTCGTGTGCGAGAACAACGGCATGGCCGAGTTCACCTCGCGCGAGGAGCACTCGACGATCGAGCGCGTCAGCGACGTCGTCGCTCCGTACGGATTCGAGCGAACGACGGTCAACGGCAGCGACGTCCCCGCCGTCTACGACGCGTTCGCAGGGTTCCTGGCAGCCGCGCGCGCCGGCAAAGGTCCGTACCTCCTCGAGTGCGTCACCTACCGCCGCCGGGGCCACTACGAGGGCGACGCCGAGAAGTACCGCGACCCGGTGGCCGAACGGGAGTGGGTCGAGCGCGACCCGCTCGCGCGCATGGCAGAGCGTGCGATCACAGAAGGCTGGATCGACGAATCGACTATCGCGGCCATCGAGCAGGAGGCGAGCGCCGAGGTCGAGGACGCCGTGCGCGTAGCTCGCGAAAGCCCGCTCCCGGATCAGGCGATCGCATCGACGCTGGTGTACGCCAAATGATCGAGACCACGTTCGTCGAGGCGATCGCCAGGACGCTCGCGACCGCGATGCGCGAGGACGAGCGGGTCATCGTGCTCGGCGAGGACGTCGCCGAGGGAGGCCCCTACCTGGCCACCGCCGGGCTCGCGGAGGAGTTCGGCCGCGAGCGCGTCCGCAACACGCCGATCAGCGAGGGCGCGGTGTGTGGGGTCGCGATCGGCGCGGCCCAGTCTGGGCTACGACCCGTCGTCGAGATCATGTTCATCGACTTCATCACGCTGGCGCTCGATCAGCTCGTCAACCAGGCGGCCAAGGCGCACTTCATGTCGGGGGGCCAGCTGTCGGTGCCGCTCGTCCTCCGCACACAGGGCGGGGCCGGTCAGCGGAACGGCGCGCAGCACTCGCAGAGCCTCGAGGCGTGGCTCACGCACGTGCCCGGGTTGAAGGTGGTGATGCCGAGCTGCGCCGCCGACGCGGCCGGCCTCCTTCAGAGCGCGATCGCGGACTCAAACCCGGTTGTGTTTGTCGAAAACAAGTCGCTGTACTTCCGCCGAGAGACCGTCCCGAAATCCCCGGAACCGGTCCGCATCGGCGAGGCCAGGACACTCCGCAGAGGCCGCGATGTAACGATCATCGCTCTGTCGCGCCTGGTCGGCGACGCCCTCGACGCGGCGGAGACGCTCGCGGGCGACGGGATCGAGGCCGAGGTGATCGATCCACGCACGCTGGTGCCGCTCGACCTCGACACGCTCGCGGAGTCGGTCAGGCGGACCGGTCGGGCGGTCGTCGCCCACGAAGCCGTCAACGCCGGCGGGTTCGGCGCGGAGCTGGCCGCGCAATTGCAGGCCGCCGCGTTCGACTACCTCGAGGCCCCGATCCAGCGCGTCGGCGCGCCGTTCACGCCGATACCCGTCAGCCCGCCGCTCGAGGACGCGTATCGCCCCGGGGCGCCGGAGATCGAGGCGGCCGTGCGCGTCGCGCTCGAGTGGGGCGAGTACGACGCGGAGCCCTGGGAGCACGGCGCGATCGCCGGGCCGCGGGCGACACCCTAGACGGGTTCGAGCTCGCCCTCGAGCGAGAGCAGCGAGGCCCCCGGCACCTGCTCCAGCAGCCCCCGTTGGCCGAGCACGATCTCGAGGTTGGTGAGCGACAGTCGGGCGTGCTCGCGGGCGACGTTGTCGGCCCGCGACCCCTCGCGGGCGGCGATCGCCTCGACCAGCCACAGGTGCTGGCGGTGGGCGACGATGAGGATCTCGCGCGATTCCGGAAGCTGGGCGTGCTGGAGCACGAGCGCGCTGGGCGTGGCGAACGGGAGCGACAGCACGGTGGCGAGGGTGCGCTCGAGCAGCGGGCTGTGCGCCATCTTGATCAGACGCTCGTGAAAGGTCGCGTTGAGCGCCACGTAGCGCTCGAACGATTCGTAATCGGCGCGGTGCACGAGCGGCTCGACCGCCTCGTTGATCTCGCGGAGCGCGCGGAGGTCACGGCGACTGGCGCCGGCCTCGGCGGCGAAGCGGCAGGCTGTTCCCTCGAGCACGCCGCGAAGCTCGATCGCCTGCCTGATGTCGGTCTGGGTGAACTCGCGGACGATGTACCCGCCGGTCGGAAGCACCTGGAGCAGCCCCTCGTGCTCGAGCGAGGCGAGCGCCAGACGCAGCGGCGTCCGCGACACGCCCAGCCGCTCGACCAGCGGCAGCTCGGACATGCGCTCGCCGGGCTTGAACTCGCCGCTCAGGATCTGCTCGCGCAGGGCCAGGAGGGCCCGCATCATCTGCGTCCGGTTGGCTTGGTTGACCATGGGCGCGCGGGAGTATCGCTCCCGCAGGCGCTGTATGCAAGACAGGCCTCCCAGACGCCCTGCAAACGCCCTGACGGGTCCTGCAAACGTTTTCTTTCGGTCACGTTAGGCATGCATTGCATACAGGTCCCGGCGTGAATAAGATGCTCGCCTCGGACACCCGGGGCGGGTTTAAACCAAATCATTTCGAGGAGGAGAGGAAGAGGTGAGGATCAACCACCCTGCGCTGCGCCTGCGGTCAGGCGCGGCGACCGCCGTGCTGATCGGGGCGGTCCTGGTGCTGGCAGGCTGCGGCAGCAGTAGCAGCAGCACCAGCTCTGCGAGCAACACGGCGCCCGCATCGAGCGCGACCAGCTCGAGCACGAGCGGCACCGCGGCCGCGAGCACCGGCTCGACCAGCACGTCCTCGTGCGGCAAGAAGCCCGGTGTCAAGGCCACCGGCACGCCGATCCCCATCGGCACGATCGACACCAAGCAGCCGGGTACCGACTTCAGCGACGGCCCGAACATGATCACGGCGTACTACGACTGCGTGAACGCGAACGGCGGCGTCAACGGTCATCCCGTGAAGCTCTATGTGATCTACGACCAGACGCAGCCGGCGCAGATCGCGGCGGCGGCCAAGCAGCTCATCCAGAGTGACCACGTCGTCGGGATCGTCGGCGTGTTCGACCTGCTCGAGTGCACGATCGACCAGAGCTACTGGAAGCAGCTCGGCATCTACGAGATGGGCGCGGGCATCGCCCCAGAGTGCTGGTCGACGCCGAACAGCGCCGCGGTCAACATGGGGCCGCGCTACAGCTCCGACGGCGCCGTCCAGTACGGGCTTAGCCAGCACCCATCGAAGATCGTGTTCATCCAATCCAACGTCCCCGGCACCGGCTACATCGCCGCGGGCCCGGCGGCGCTGGCGGCGGCCGCGCACGTCCCGATCACCGAGACGACCGCGAACGTGCCGATCACCGACGCGAACTCGCTGGCCCTGAGCCTCGTCGACAAGGCCGGACCGAACGGCTGGGTGGTGCTCAACTTCACCCCACCCGAGGCGCTGGTGATCCTCCAGGCCGCCCAGAAGCTCGGACTCGAGGACCGGGTCAAGGGCTGGGGCTGCTCGACCCCGTGCAACACGGACTTCCTGGCGACCTCGCTGGGACCGAAGTGGAACCACAAGCTGTTCGTCAACGCCGAGCTGACCTCCCCCGACGACCACAACGGCCCGGAGATGCAGCTCTACAAGGCGATCCTCAAGCAGTACGGATCGGCGGTCGCCGGCGGCCTCGGGTCGTTCAGCGAGATGGGCTACCTGCTCGGCAAGTTCTCGGTGGACGCGCTCGACACGGTCACGGGTCCCTACAACATCGCGAGCGTCAACGCGGCGTTCAAGAACATCAAGGACGAGAAGACCGAGTTGCTGTGCCAGCCATGGGTGTACGGGAGCTATCCGCTCCACATCCCGAACAACGCCGACTTCACCACCACCCCGGACAACGGGAAGATGGTGACGGCGCAGGGTTGCTTCAACGTGTCCTCGGCGGATCCGCAGATCGCGGCCTACCGCAACGCCGCGGGGACGGCACCGTCGACGAACCCGCCCACGCAGTAGCACAACGGGACGAACCAGGGAACGGACCGCGACATGCGATCAGGGCAACCACGGGGGGACGCCCTGGTCGCATGGCCCCGGGCGGGCGGGTCCAATCAATCAGACGGGCTCGAGCGGCGCGTTGCCGACCCGCTCGATTCCGGGCCGGGTGAGCAACGAGGCGCCCGGCATCCGCTCGAGAACCTCGGGATGGTCGAGCACGACCTCGAGATTGGTCCGCGCCAGCAACGCGTGCTCGCGTCCGAGGCTCTCGGCGCGAGTCCCTTGCTTGCGCTCGATGGCGTCGACCAGGCTGAGGTGGTGGCGGTGAGCCATGATCAGGATGTCGCGCGATTCGGGCAGCACCGCCTGCGCCATGACGAACGCGCTCGGGCTGGCGAAAGGCAGCGCGATGATCCCCTCGAGCGCGCGGTCGAGCATCGGGCTCCCCGCGATCTCGAGGATCCGGGCGTGGAACCGGGTGTTGAGATCCACGAACCGCTCGAACGATTCGTAGTCCGCCCGGTGCACCTGTTCAGCCGTCGCGGCGCAGATTTCACGAAGCTCACGCACCGCGTCTGGCGTGGCGCCGCGCTCGGCGGCGAATCGTGCCGCGGTGCCCTCGAGCACGCCGCGCAACTCGATCGCGTCGCTGATGTCCGACTGGGTGAACTCGCGCACGACGTACCCGCGCGAGGAGAGGCCGCGGACCAGACCCTCGTGCTCGAGGGCCGCCAGCGCGAGGCGCACCGGGGTGCGCGAGACGCCAAGCCGCTCGACCAACGCCAGCTCGGACATCCGCTCCGCGGGCGCGAACTCGCCGCTCAGGATCATCTCGCGCAGCCGCAGGAGTGCGCGGGTCATCTGACTCTTGTTGGCTTGAGCGGCCAAGTCTCACCTCACTCCTCGACGCCGCGGTTGCGGCGCGAGAGTGTAGTCCGGTACCGCATTGCATGCAAAACGGACAATCCACTCTCCAGAAACTCTCATTCTTCAGGTCTTGTTAGGAGCCGTTGCATACATTTGGGCCACGCACTAGTATCGCCGCGCTCGCCAACCCTGGGGCGGGTTTACACACAAATCCTCGAGGAGGAGGAGATCGGTGGCGATGTTCCAACACGTCCCGCGCGTGCGGCTTGGCCTGTCGTGCGCCGCGGTCCTTGGAGTGCTTGTCTTGACGGCCTGCGGCAGCTCGAAAAGCTCGAGCAGCGCGACCAGCAGCGCCGCTCCGGCCGCTTCATCCAGCTCGACCACGAGCACCAGCGCTGGCGCGACCAGCGCGTCGACGGCTACCTCGTCGTGCGGATCCAAGCCCGGCGTCGCGGCGACGGGCACCCCGATCCCGCTTGGCGCGATCAACACCAAGCAGCCCGGGACGGACTTCACGGATATCGAGAACATGGAGGGCGCGTACTTCGCCTGCGTGAACGCAAACGGCGGCGTGAACGGCCATCCGATCAAGCTGTACAAGCTCACCGAGCCCACGCAGCCCGCGCAGATCGCGGCAGACGCGACGCAGCTCGTCCAGACCGACAAGGTGGTCGGGGAGTCGGGCAACTCGAGCATCCTCGAGTGCACGATCAACCACGCGTATTGGGAGAAGCAGAACTTCTTCGTGATCGCCGCGGGAATCGCGCCGGAGTGCTACTCGACGCCGAACATCGCCGACGTCAACATGGGGCCGCGGTACAGCTCCGACGGAGCCGTTCAGTATGTCCTCACCCTGCATCCGAGCAAGGTCGTGTTCGACCAGTCGAACGTGCCGGGGACGGGCTACATCGCCGCGGGCCCGGCGGCGCTGGCCGGGAGCGGCCCACGTGCCGATCACGCAGCTGACCGAGAACGTGCCGATCAACGACGCCAACTCGGTGGCGCTCAAGGAGGTCGACGATGCCGGCCCGAATGGCGCGGTGGTGCTGAACTTCACTCCGCCCGAGGCACTCGTGATCCTGCAGGCCGCCCAGAAGCTGGGGCTCGAGAACCGGGTCAAGGCGTGGGCCTGCTCGACGCCGTGCGACACGGACTTCCTGGCCCAGTCGCTGGGGCCGAAGTGGAACGGCAAGTTCTTCGTCAACGCCGAGCTGACCCCGCCCGACCCGACCAACTCGCCGACGATGAACCTGTACAAGGCGATCCTCAAGCAGTACGGCACAGACGTGACCGGCGGCATCGGCAGCTTCAGCCAGATGGGATTCACCATGGGTGAGATCGCGACGCACGCGCTCGAGTCGATCAAGGGTCGCGTACACCGTTCAGAGCGTGAACAACGCGTTCGTGAACGTGAAGAACTTCGACACCGGGATGCTGTGCCAACCGTGGACGTTCGGTCACTATCCGCTGCACATCCCGAACAACACCGACTACACGGTGACCCCGAAGAACGGGAAGATGGTCATCGCGCAGGGCTGTACGGCGATCTCGTCGGTCGATCCGCAGATCGCCGCGTACCGCAAGGCGGCCGGCTAGAGGGACCGGCGATGACTAAGTAGGATCCACAACGATCAGGGCGCCCCGCTAGCTCAAATGCTCATCATCCCCGGCATCCTGGGCCTGCCGAGCTGGCAGGACTTCCAGCCGTTTCTCGTCACCGGCCTGTCGCTCGGCGGCGTGTACGCGCTGTCGGGCGTCGGGATGGTGGTCCTTTACCGGGCCACCGGGGTGCTGAACCTGGCCTTCGGGGCGGTGGGCGCGATGGGCGCCCTGATCGCGTGGCAGTTGATCAACCATGCGGGCTGGAACGAGTGGCTCGCATACCTCTTGGCAGTGCTGTTCGGGGGCGTGCTCACGCTCGCGTACGGCATGGTGTTCGGGCCGGCCCTCGCCAAACGCGACCCGCTCGTCAAGGCCACGGCCACGCTCGGACTGACGCTGCATCCTGCTCGGAGTGATGGACCTGCTGTGGACGTCGAGCGGCGGCGCGTCGCGGTCGATCTCGTTCCCGACCGACAACGACACGTTCACGATCGCCGGGATCTTGGTCGAGTGGACGACGTGATCGCGTTGATTCTCGGTCTGATCATCACGGTCTCGACCGCCGCGTTCCTGCGCTTCACCAAGCTCGGCACCGCGATGCGGGCGATGGCCAACGACCGCGAGATCACCGCGACGCTCGGCGTGCCGGTTCGGCGGGTGGAGGCGGCGGCGTGGTTCGGGTGCGGGCTGCTTTCAGGCCTCGCCGGGATCCTGCTCGCCGACCTGGTGGCGCTCGACGCCGACCACGCTGACGTTCCTCGTGATGTCGTCGCTGGCCGCGACCCTGATCGCGCGGCTGCGGTCGATCCCGATCACGTTCGTGGCCGCGATCGTCATCGGCGACGGTCGACTCGATGATCACGCCGATCCAGTCGATCACCAACTACCGGGACATGACGCCGTTCGTGTTCGCCGCGATCGCACTGCTGTTGGCGAACCGTCGGCGTGTGATCACGGTCGGGCGGCAGGGGATGTAGGCGATCGAGCCCACCGGCGTGAAGACCGATGAGACGACGGCGCCCGCCGAGCCGACGGGCGGCTCTATCGCGGCGGCGCGGTCGGGCAGGTCGCTGACGAACATCGAGCCGCGCTCGCTGGTGCGCCCGTCGGTGGTGCTTGTCCTGCTCCTGTTCGTGCTGTTCGTCCTGCCGTCGCTGTTCAGCCAGTACTACATCGACGCGAGCACGGAGGTGGCGATCTACGCGATCGTGGCACTCGGCCTGGGCCTGCTGGTCGGGCGGGTCGGCCTCGTGTCGCTCGGCCAGGCCGCGGTGCTGGCGATCGGAGCCTGGGTCGCCGCGCGCCTGTTGTTCGGGACGTCGATGCCGTTCCCGCTGGTGCTTCTGGCCTCGGGGTTGATCACGATGGTGCTGGGGACGCTCGTCGGGCTGCCCGCGCTCCGCCTGAGCGGCCTGTACCTCGCGCTGATCACGCTGATGCTCGCCGGCGCGATCACGGTCGTCCTGGCCACCACGAACTTCCCCAACGGCGGACACGGCTTCCTCGGCTACAACGGCTCGAGCGTCCACATTCCGCCGATCCGCCGCCCGAGCATCGCCGTCAACGAGACCGCCTATTTCCGATACGCGGTGATCGTCGCCGTGCTCATGTTCCTGCTCGTGCTCGCGCACATCCGTACGAAGCCCGGACGCGCGTGGGCGGCGATCCGCCAGAGCGAGGCGGCGGCACTCGCCGGCGGCATTAACACCACGCTGTACAAGCTGTGGGCGTTCGCGCTGGCGTCGTTCGTGACCGGCGTCGCCGGCGGGTTGCTCGCGGGCGCGCTCCACTACCTCTACTCGATCGACTTCCAGACCCAGGACTCGATCACGCTGCTCGCGGTGGTCCTCATGGGCGGCGCCTACAGCCTGTATGGGGCGGTCCTTGCCGGCATCCTGCTCCAGTTCCTGCCGGCTCTGTTCACGAACTGGGGCATCTCGCCCGACTGGTTGACGATCCTGTTCGGGGTCGGCGTGCTCCAGGTGCTGACCACGGCGCCGCGCGGAATCGTCGATCAGTTCCCCAAGGACATGGCTCGGTTGGGGCGGCTGATCGGCCGGCAGTTCAAGGGCCGCTCCTCGGCCCCGGCGGGCGGTGAGCCGTGATCGAGGTCTCCGATCTGACCGTCCGCTTCGGCGGAGTGACGCCGCTCGACGACATGAGCGTCAAGTTCGACAGCGGGACGTGCGGCCTGATCGGCCCGAACGGCGCCGGTAAGACCACGTTCTTCAACGTGCTGAGCGGGTTCGTCAAGCCGGTCTCGGGGAGCGTGAGCGCGTTCGGCGAGGACCTGTTGTCGATCACGCACTTCCGCCGGGCCCGCTGGGGAGTCCGCCGGACGTTCCAGACCGAGCAGGCGATCGAGGAGCTGTCGGTGTTCGACAACGTCGCCATGATCCACGAGCACTCGAAGATGACTGGATCGTCGCGCCGCCAGGAGGTGCTCGACGCGATCGAGTTCGTCGGCATGGACATCGATCCCGGCGCCCGCGTCGGGACGCTCGGCGCGGCCCAGCGTCGCCTCGTCGAGCTCGCCCGGGCGGTCGTCGGGCGGCCGAAGCTGGTCCTGCTCGACGAGCCCGCGGCCGGACTGCCCGACGAGGAGACCGACCACATGGGCGACGTGATCCGCAAGATCCCCGAGCAGACGGGCGCGATGACGATCCTGGTCGACCACGACATGAGCCTCGTGTCCGCGTGCTGCGAGGTGACGGCCGTGCTCGACTTCGGCAAGATGATCGCGTCCGGGCCCAGCGCCGAGGTGCTCCGCGACGAGCGCGTGATCCGCGCCTACCTCGGAACCGAGGAGGTCGCGTGAGCACGGGCGGCGATCTGCTGCGGGTCGAGGACTTCGTCGTCGCCCGCGGGGGCCGGAATGTCGTTCGGGGCGTCTCGCTCGAGATCCCATCGGGCGAAATCACCGCGCTGCTCGGCCCCAACGGCGCCGGCAAGTCGAGCATGGTGCTCGCGATCGGGGGCGTGCTCCGGCCGAGCGCCGGCAAGGTGATGCTCGACGAGCTCAACTACGCCGGCAAGCGCCCCGAGCGAATCCGTCGCGCCGGGATCGCGATCGTTCCCGAGGGCCGCAGGCTGCTTCCCGAGCTGACCGTGGCCGAGAACCTGCGCGTCGCCACCTACACGATGTCGGGAGCGGACGCGGAGGCTGGACAGAAGCGCGCGCTCGAGCTGTTCCCGGAGCTCGAGAAGCGGCTCGCGTACCCGGCGCGCTCGCTGTCAGGAGGCGAGCAGCAGATGGTCGTACTGGCCCAGGCGCTGGTGTCGCACCCGCGCTTCGTGATCATCGATGAGCTGTCGCTGGGGCTTGCGCCGGTGATCGTCAACCGGTTGATCCCGACGATCCGGTCGGTGGCCGAGTCCGGCGCCGGGGTGCTGCTGATCGAGCAGTTCGCGACGGTGGCGCTCGGCCTGGCCAACCGCGCCTACATCATGGAAGGCGGCAGGATCCAGTTCTCGGGCATGGCCAGCGAGCTGCGCGAGAAGCCGGAGCTGCTCCAGTCGGCTTACCTGTTGCGGGGAAGCAACGGCGCCCGCGGCGCGCCCGCGGTGGCGGGCGCCAAGCCGCGCCCCACATGACGGTCTCGTCGATCGAGCACGTGCTCGTGCTCAGCGAAGACATCGAGGGCACGCGTCACTTCTACCGCGATGTCATCGGGCTCGACGTGGGCGACTACGATGAGCTTCGGTCGCGGCAGCCGATGATCAACGTGAGGAGCCGATGACGAGCGTACGCACCACCCCCCCGTTCCGTGCCGACCACGTCGGCAGCCTGCTGCGTCCGCCCGAACTGCTCGACGCGCGCGCGGCTCACGAAGCAGGCCGGATCGGGGCCGACGAGCTCCGCGCGGTCGAGGACGAGGCGGTCCGCGACGCGGTGAAGCTCCAGAAGGACGCCGGCCTCTTATCGGCAACCGACGGCGAGTTCCGCCGCGCCACCTGGCACATGGACTTCATCTACCAGATCGGCGGGATCTCGCAGGCGCCGGGCGACATCAAAGTCCAGTTCCAGAACGAACGAGGGACCGTCGAGTGGACGCCGGCGGCGCTGCACGTGACCGAGAAGATCCACCTCGACCACACGATCTTCGCCGACGCGTTTGAGTTCCTGGCGTCGACCGTCAACGGCGCCACGCCCAAGCTGACGATCCCGTCCCCGAATATGGTCCACTACCGGGGAGGCCGGGCGGCCGTCGACGAGCGCATCTATCCCGACATGGAGGAGTTCTGGAGAGACCTCTCCGCCGCCTACGCCGACGAGCTGCGCGCGCTGGGCGAGCTCGGGTGCACCTACCTCCAATTCGACGACACCTCGCTCGCCTACCTTAACGACCCCCGCCAGCGCGAGCAGATCAAGCAGCGGGGCGCGGCCGACGTCGAGCACCTACACGAGCAGTACGTGCGCAACATCAACCGCGCGCTCGAGGGCAAGCCCGAGGGCATGGCCGTCACGACCCACCTGTGCCGCGGCAACTTCCGCTCCTCGTGGGCGGCCGAGGGCGGCTACGACTACGTCGCCGAAGCGCTGTTCGGCGGCCTCGGGGTCGACGGCTTCTTCCTCGAGTACGACGACGCCCGGTCGGGCGGGTTCGAGCCGCTGCGGTTCGTGCCCGAGGGGAAGTTCGTGGTGCTCGGCCTGGTCACCACCAAGCACGGCGAGCTCGAGTCAAAGGACGTGCTCAAGCGCCGGATCGAGGAGGCCTCGCGCTACGTACCGATCGACCAGCTGTGCTTGTCGCCCCAGTGCGGCTTCTCGTCGACCGTCGAGGGCAACACCCTCACCCGCGAGCAGCAGCTGGCCAAGCTCGAGCTGATCGTTGAGACCGCGGCGGAGGTGTGGGGATGACCGCCTTGGTTAGAGGTAGCCGCCGAGCGGCTGAGGTGTGGGGATGAGCACCGTGCCCGCAGCCCGAAGCCGGGCGGCTGAGGTGTGGGGCTGACGATGCGCGCCGCCGTGACCGAGGGCGTCGAGGCGATGGACTTGGTCGAGCGTCCCGAGCCGGACGAACCCGGACCCGCCCAGGTCGTGATCACGCCCGAGGCCGTCGGGATCTGCGGCTCCGACTACCACTTCTTCCTCGGCGAACTGTCTCCCGACGCCGGCGGGTCGCAGTTCCCGCGGGTGCAGGGACACGAGATCGGCGCAACGATCGCGGCCGTCGGCCCCGGCTGCGGCGACGGGCTCGTGGTCGGGCAGCGGGTGGCGGTGTGGCCGCTGCGGGCGTGCGGAGCGTGTTACCCGTGCAGCGTCGGGCGGCCCAACACGTGCGACAACTTTTCGCTGATCGGGATCCACGCCGACGGCGGCCTCCAGGATCTGCTGGCGGTGCCCGCCGAGCAGGTCTACCCGATCGAGGCCGACGACCCGGCGGTCGCCGCGCTCGTGGAGCCGGTGTCGATTGCGGTCAGGGCCGTGAACCGGTCGGGCGTGATCCCGGGCGAGCGCGTGGTCGTGCTCGGCGCCGGTCCGATCGGACAGTGCATCTGCCTGGTGGCGCGCGAGCGCGGCGCCGACGTGCTCGTCGTGGATCTCCAGGACACGCGTCTCGCGCTGAGCCGGGACATGGGCGCGGACACGCTCGTGTGGACCGACCGGGACGAGGTCGTCGCGGCGGCGCGCGAGTGGGCCGGGCCCGCGGGTCCGCCGGTGGCGTTCGACGCCACCGGGGTGCCGGCGGCGGTCCGGGCGATGATCGACATGGTGGCGTCCGCCGGCCGCGTGATCCAGGTCGGGATGTCGGGCGAGGAGGTCACGTTCCGCCTGGGCAGCCTGACCGAGAAGGAGCTCGACGTGCTTGGGGTCAGCTGCTGCGGCGCCGAGGAGTTCGGCGAGGCGGTGGCGGTGGTCGAGCGCAACACGTCCCTGCTCGCGCCGCTGATCAGCCACCGGTTCGCCCTCGATCAGGCGCCCGAGGCGATCCGGTTCGCGATCGAGAATCCGACCGATGTGATGAAGGTCGTCATCGGCGATTCCGGATAAGTGGACACTCGGCGCGCGCGTCGGCTCGAGTGAGACGTTGTCCGTGCTATAGCCGGGTGAACCGGCATTCACCGCCGGCGTGAAGATCGAGTATGCCGTTGACCGGAATTTTGGGCCGCGCTGGCGCGCGGCCCCCGAGGCAGGGATGCCGAGCGGGGCCGTCGCCGCGTCCGCCTGGGCGCCGGGCGTCCGTGCCCGGCGGGCTGGGTCGCGACCACTGACCGGACGGGCCCGCCAGGTCCCACGGACGCCGAGCTAGGTGAATCCGGCCGCGGCAGGTCTCGAAGCTCGGCCCCCGTCGCGCCGGATTCCCGAGCGAGGCCCAAAGCCAGCGCATCGTTAAGACGTGTTAGCTCCGTCGCGCGACCCGGTTAAGGATCACGCGATGGGTACAGGCGGCCCTAATGACTCCCCTATGCTCGGCCGATAGAGGCCACAAGGGCCACCTGGCAGAGCGATTCCGACGGGAGAGGGGGAGGGAGCCCTGATTCGACGCCGCAAGCGGGGACGGAGATTCGCGCCGTTGGCAGCCGTGATCGTGGCGGCCATCCTGCTGGCGTGCGGCATCGCGCTGGCGGTGCCCGAGCAGGGCGAGGTCACTGGCACCGCGGCCTCTGGTGCCGGGCACTCCACGGAGTACGCGTCCACACTCCTCACGCGGCCGAGGCGCGCAAGTGCGGGTAAGCCCGTCGATCTCCCCCAGGCGGTCGTGACCATCGGCACGGGCGCGGACACCGTGAGCGTTCCCTCATCTTATTTCGGCATCTCGACTGAGTACTGGACGCTTCCCCTGTACGAACGCAACACGCCGGTGTTCGAGCGCGTGCTCTCGCTTTTGCACACGCCGGGCGACGGGCCGCTCGTGCTCCGGATCGGTGGCGACTCCGCCGACCACTCGTTCTGGACCCCGAAGGCGAGGAAGATGGCCGGTTGGGAGTTCGCTCTGACCCCCGGGTTTCTTTCCCGGTTGCGAGCGCTGGTGCAGCGCGACCGGGTCCGCCTGATCGTCGACCTCAACCTGGTCACCGACACGCCGTTCACGGCCGCCGAGTGGGCGCGCGCCGCCGAGACGTCGCTGCCGCACGGCAGCATCGTCGGGTTCGAGGTCGGCAACGAGCCCGACCTGTACGAGCGCAAGTACTGGACGGCGGCGATCTCGCGATCGCCGCTCATGTCGAGCCCGCTGCCACTCGAGGTGACCCCGACGAGTTACGTCGAGGCTTTCTACGACTACGCGCGCGTGCTCGGCGAGGGCGCGCCCGACGTGCCGCTGATCGGTCCCGCGGTGGCGCACCCCAGGATCAGCCTGAAGTGGATCTCAACCCTGATCGCCGACGAGCGCCCCGAACTCGAGGAGGTGAGCGGGCATCTGTATCCGTACTCGGCGTGCGTCAAGCGCCCGTCGAACGCGAGCTATCCGACGGTCGCGCGCCTGCTGAGCCCGGCGGCCTCGTCCGGACTGACGAAGGACATCGCCGGCGCGGTCGCGGTCGCCCACGGCTCGGGCCTGAAGTTCCGCCTGACCGAGCTCAACTCGGTCACGTGCGGCGGGAAGCCCGGGGTCAGCAACACGTTCGCGACCGCCCTCTGGGCCCCAGACGCGCTGTTCACGTTGATGCGCGCCGGCGTCGACGGCGTCAACCTGCACGTCCGGGAGTATGCGATCAACGCGCCGTTCTCGCTCAACCGGTATGGGCTCAACCCGCGGCCTCTCCTCTATGGCCTGATCATGTTCGAGCGGACGCTCGGCGCACAGGCACGCCTCGTCCGGCTGCACATGTCCGCTCCTCCCCAGGCGAACCTGAGCGCGTGGGCGGTGCGAGTCCGCGGCGATATCCTCCACGTGCTGCTGATCGACAAGGGCAATCGCAACCTCCGAGTCGCCCTGCACCTGCCCGCCACCGGCCCCGCCACCGTCCAGCGACTGCTCGCCCCGTCCGCGAGCTCGACCAGCGGCGAGACGCTCGACGGCCAGCGGATTGGGCCCGACGGCACCTGGGTCGGCGTGCGGCAGATCGGGACGATCGTCGCCGGCCGGCAGGGCTACGTGCTCACGATTCCCCGCCGGAGCGAGGCGCTCGTGGGCGTGCGGATCGGGTCGGCGCACCACACCACGCACCACCGGACGACCGTCCGCCACCGGGACAGTAGTCGTCACGGATCGGCGACGCTCGTGGCCGAGCGCCCGGATCGGCGCGGCCACGGCGTCGTCCGGAAGGCCTAGCGGCCCCTTTCGCAAATACGACCGAGACCACTTAGGCGCTCTTAGAAGACGACCGTCGTGTTCCCATGCCGGAGCACGCGGTCCTCGCAGTGGGCCTGCACGGCGCGCGCGAGCACGGTGCGCTCGATGTCGGCCCCGAGGTGCGACAGCCGCGCGACGTCGTCGCGGTGGGTGACCCGCGTCACGTCCTGCTCGATGATCGGGCCGGCATCGAGCTCCTCGGTGACGTAGTGGGCGGTCGCGCCGACGAGCTTCACCCCGCGAGCCTTGGCGCGGGCGTACGGGTTCGCGCCGGCGAACGCCGGGAGGAACGAGTGGTGGATGTTGATCACCGGGACCGCCAGCCGCTCGAGGAACTCGCCGGACAGGATCTGCATGTAACGCGCGAGCACCACAAGGTCGCACTGGCCGTCGAGCAGCTCGAGCAGCCTCGCCTCGGCCTCGGGCTTGCGCTCGGGGTCGACCGGGTTGTGGTGGTAGGGCACGTCGAACAGTTCGACGTCCTCGCGCAGGTCGGGGTGGTTGGAGGAGACCAGGACGATGTTGCCCTCGAGCTCATCGCGGCGCCAGCGCCACAGCAGGTCGAGCAGGCAGTGGTCGTAGCGCGACACCAGCACCGCGATCCGCTTGCGCCGCGCGGCGTCCCACAGCCGCCAGGTCATGCCCATGGGCTCGGCGACCCTGAGGCCGAACTGCTCGGCCAGGCCGTCGCGCCTTTCGGGGGCCAGCGCGAACTCCATGCGCAGGAAGAACGTGCCGCCCTCGGGATCGGTCGAGTACTGGTCCGAGCGGACGATGTTCGCCCCCGACTCGTACAGGAACCGCGAGACGCCGGCGACGATGCCCGGACGGTCAGGGCAGGAGATCAGCAGACGCAGCAGCGACGCGGACACCGCTCACGATGTCTCGAGAGGCGCCGGAGAGTGCTCGAACTGCGTGATCTGGCGGAGATCCTCGACCCGGGCGTCGATCTCGGCTGCGGTCAGCCGGTCCATGCGCTCGGTGCCGAACTCCTCGACGTTGAAGGAAGCCAGCGCCGTGCCGTAGGCCATCGCCTGGCGGAGGATCGGGTCGGTGAATGGCTGCTCGCGGTGGCGGGCCAGGTAGCCGACGAACCCGCCGGCGAAGGTGTCGCCGGCGCCCGTCGGGTCGATGACGGTCTCGAGCGGGTACGCCGGAAGGGCGAAGAAATGGTCCTCGGTGATGAGCGCGGCGCCGTACTCACCCTGCTTGGCCACGACCACCGACGGGCCCATCGCGAGCACCTCGCGCGCCGCGCCGACGATGCTCGGACGGTTGGTGAGCTGCCGGAACTCGGCGTCGTTGAGGAGCACGCAGTCGACCCGGCGGATCACCTCGACGAGCGCATCGCGCGCGATGTCGATCCACAGGTTCATCGAGTCCATCGCGACGAACTGGACCTGATCGCACTGCTCGAGCACGCTGAGCTGGAGCTCGGGCTGGATATTGGCCAGGAACAGCACGTCGCAGTTTCGCGATGCCTCCGACAGCCGCGGGTTGAAGTCCTCGAACACGCCCAGCTGGGTGTCGAGCGTCTCGCGCGAGTTGAGATCCCAGCCGTACTCGCCCGCCCAAAAGAACGACTTGCCGCCGGGCACGCGCTCGACGTCGTCGACGTTCGTGCCGCGGGTGGCGAGCATCGACATGTCGCCGTCGCCGAAGTCGGCGCCGACCCGACCGACCACGTGGACCTGGTCGAAGAACGACGCCGCGAGCGCGAAGTGCGTCGCGGCGCCGCCGAGCATGCGCTCGCGCTCGCCGAACGGCGTCTTGACCGCGTCGTACGCGACCGATCCGACTACGGTGATGCTCACGCGCGGAGCACCTGGGCAGTGGCGCCAGCGGCGGCGTCGAGCCCGGCGGCTTCGCGGAGGGCTTCTGCCTTGTCGGTGCGCTCCCAGGTGAAGTCGTGATCCTCGCGCCCGAAATGACCGTACGCGGCCGTCTTCTGGTAGATCGGCCGGTGCAACCGCAGGTACTCGCGGAACGCCCCCGGACGCAGATCGAAATGCTCATCGATCAACTCGAGAATCCGCGAGCGACCGACCTTCTCGGTCCCGAACGTCTCGACCATCACCGACACCGGATGCGCCACCCCGATCGCGTACGCCACCTGGACCTCCGCCCGGTCGGCCAACCCGGCCGCCACCACGTTCTTGGCCACATACCGCGCCGCATACGCCGCGCTGCGATCGACCTTCGACGGATCCTTACCGGAGAACGCGCCGCCGCCGTGACGCGCCATCCCGCCGTAGGTGTCGACGATGATCTTCCGACCGGTCAGGCCGCAGTCGCCCATCGGACCGCCGATCACAAACCGGCCCGTCGGGTTCACCAGCAGATTGCGGCGGAGCTTTTTGGGGTCGAACAGCTCGTCCGGAAGCTCGGGCTCGATCACGTGCTCCCACAGGTCCTCCTTGAGCAGGGACTCGGCGCCGTCGCGGTGCTGCGTCGAGACCAGCACCTTCTCGATCTCCACCGGCTTGCCGTCGATGTAGCGGACGGTCACCTGCGTCTTCCCGTCGGGGCGGAGGTACGGCAGGATCTCGGCCCGGCGCACGTCCGCCAGGCGCTTGGCCAGCTTGTGCGCGAGCGAGATCGGGAGCGGCATCAGCTCCTCGGTCTCGTTCGACGCGTACCCGAACATCATCCCCTGATCGCCCGCGCCGGCGATGTCGAGCTGATCGCCGTCCTTGGTGCTGAGCCGGGTCTCGTAGGCCTGGTCGACGCCCTGTGCGATGTCCGGCGACTGCTTGTCGATCGCGTTGATGACCGCGCACGTGTGGTAGTCGAACCCGAACTCGGCGTTCGTATACCCGATCCGCTTGATCGTCTCCCGCGCGACCTCCGGAATGTCGACGTACGTCGTCGTCGTGATCTCCCCCGAGACCACGACCAGGCCGGTGTTAACCAGCGTCTCGCAGGCCACCCGTCCCATCGGATCGTCGCGCAGGACCGCGTCGAGCACGCCGTCGGAGATCTGATCCGCCACCTTGTCCGGGTGACCCTCGGTCACCGATTCGGAGGTGAACAGAAACTCGTTGTCGGCGTAGGTCATGGGCTTCTACCTTCCTTCTGCTTTCGGGTGATCTCGAGTAGATAGGCGGCCATAACATCCGTCGCGCCGAGCTTCAGGTGATAGGCATCTGACAGCTCCTCCACGCGCGCGATCTGCTCGCGGGCGTCGTCAAAGAGCTCCGTGAACTCGAACAGGCCAAAGTCCACGACGCGAGCCTGATAGCCCAGACGGTCCAGCAGCTGCGTGGTTCGCCGCTCGCCGATGATAGAGAGTTGCATCACGTATGCGGTCCCGTCATCGGTCAGCGCCTCGGGCAGCATTCGGAGCAGGTGGTCGACAAGTCCCCGCCCCCAGTAGTCCAGGGGGCGGTGCGAGGCGACCGGCTCGAACGGATCCACCGGGGTCTGGTAGAGGCTTGCCACGATCACGTCGTAGCGCTCTTCGGGAACCCACGGATAGAGGTCTTGCACGGCCGCGCTCACGCGGTCGGCCACCCCGTTTCGAAATGCGTTGGTCATGGTGTTCTTGACCGCCGCCGGCTCGATGTCGATGCCGTGCACGTGCGCGGCGCCGTTGCGGGCGAGCTGGACGGTCAACAGCCCGGACCCGCAACCGATGTCCAAGCACCGTTGATGGGCGCCGATTCCTTCTCGATAGAAGTACTTCCAAACGAGGAAGCTGCCTTGCGTGGGCGCGAACACGCCGGGCTCGACGGTCACGTCGGGGAAGTCGAGCGGGTACATGCCGCGGCCGCGTGGGTCGGTCCAGGGCTTCGCCGGCGCGCCGTGGCGCTCGGTCACCGCTGGCACGCGCGTCGACCTGTTGCCTTCGTCCGGGAGCGCGTCGGGCCGGGCGTGTCCGGGCTTGGTGTCGATCAGCGCGTCTCGGGCGGCGGCGATCTGCTCCGGTCCGACGCCGCAACAGCCGCCGACGATCTGCGCGCCTTCCTCGCGCCAGCGGAGTGCGAGCTGAGCGTATTCCTCGGCGCCGACTCCGGCCTCGTGGCGCCAGCCGGCGGCCGAAAGGTAGCCGAGGTTCGGATACACGCCGAGCGGCAGGTCGGTGAAGTCCCGTAGCCAGGCGAGCATGCCGGTGACGTGATCCGGCGGCAGACAGTTGATCGCGAGCGCGCCGATGCCCATCTCCTCGAAGCGTCGCGCCGCCCGCCCGAACGCGTCGCCTTCCGGGCCTCCCCAGTGCTCGCCGTAGACGCCGCACACGCCGTGGCGACAGCGGCGGAAGCTGAGCCACACCGGCAGGCCGGTCTCGAGCAGGGCCTCGACGGTCGCGTACGTGGAGCTGCGGACGAGCGTCAGGGTCTCCACCAGGATCAGGTCGGGAGGGTCGTGCTCGAACGCGCGCGCGAGCAGCCTGACCGTCTCCCGGCCGTCGGGGGTGTCGACGTCGCCGTTGATGCTGAACGCCACCGCCACCTCGTCGGCCCGGCCGGCCTCGTCGGCGGCTTCACGGGCGAGGCGCGCGCCGCGGCGGGCCACGTCCATCCAGTGGATCGGCTCGCCGGCCTCCCAGGGGGTGTGGTTGCCGTTGCGAAGCGCGGTCGCGAGGCCCCAGGTGTCGGTGGAGATCACGTCGCACCCGACCTCGACGTAGCGGCGATGAACGGCCTTGACGTCGGCCGGGGCCTCGAGGATCGCGGTCAGTCCCCACAGATGCTCCTCGAGCTCGGGTCGCTCGCCGGCAACGTGGATCAGCGCGGTACCGGTGGCACCGTCCATGATGACCGGGCGGTCGGTGGCGATCAGGCGAGTCAGCCGCTCGTGGCGGTTCGCGGTGCGCTCGCCGTCGGCGGACCGGCCGTCTGTCGGGGTCGGATGGGTGCTCACTTTGGGGTCTCTCCCTCCCATGCGGTCGGGTCGCCGAGCCGCTGTCGGCTGGCGAACCGCCACAGCTTGCCTCTGTACCGGCCGCTGCGCCACTCTCGCAGCGCCGGATTACCCTAGACTTTAGAGAGGGTCTGAAGATTAGGGTGACTCTTGGGCGGTGATGACTTCCGCGCGCGTACCTCTCGATCGGACAGGTGATTTATGCCTAAAGGGCAGGGCGGGAGGCCCTGGCCGGATGTACCTTCTGCGGCGTGACGGTGACGGCCGGATCCCACGGAACTCACGGCGCGATCGAGTCGCTCGATGTGGTCCTCCGCCGGGCGGGCGCGGTGCTCGCGCCCCGCGACGGCAGGCCCGTGGCGATGAACTTCGGGTCCGCCGCGGCCGAGCTCGCGGTGTGCGTCAGGGCCGTGGGCCTGGTCGACCGCTCCGAGCTCTCGAAGCTCGTGCTCGAGGCGCCGCCGGCGCGGCTGGCCGCGTTGACCTCGCGGCTCGCCGGCGATGCCGTCTCGCCCGGCGGCGTGCTCTCGGCCGCCGGCGCGTGGTGGTGCGGGGATGCGCCAGGACGGGTAATCGTGCTCGCGGATCCGGATACGGGTGCGCGACTGCGGGAGCGCATGCACGTGGACGCCCGGCGTTTCGCCGGGATGACCGTGCGCGACACGTCAGACGATCTGGCGGCGATCGGATTGCTCGGTCGGAGCGCCGGGCCGGCGTTGCGAGCACTGGGCGTGTTCGGCAAGTCGGGCGACCCGCGCGACGTGCCCCCGTTCGGGCACGGATCGGTTGCCGAGATCCCCGCTTCGTGGCTGCTCCAGTCCGATCGCCGGGCGCTGGCGCTCGTGCCCCGCGAGCAGGCGGGAGAAGCCTGGCTCGCGATCGAGCGCGCGGGGCGTCCGTTTGGGATCAGCTGTGTCGGGCGCGAGGCAGCCGCCCGGTACGCGCTGCTCGAGCGCGCGCGCCCGGCAGCGTTTCCGTACGCCTGAGTTCGGTCTCTAGTCCGACCACCCCGGGGCGGGGCTGACGTGGCGACCGCCCCCCGCGTGCTGGTGGAATTGCTGGCGCTCGAGCGCGAGATCGTCGAGGCCGACTACGTGCGGCGATCCGACGCGTTCGAGCGGGTCTCTGACGCGGTCCGGCGCCTCGGCGAGATCGGCTCGCCGCAGGGGATCCTCGACCGCGCTGCCGAGGAGCTCGGCACGAGCTCGGCGCTGCACCGGGTCGTCGTCGGCGAGGTCGGCGGCGACGCGCTCCAGGTTCGTTCGATCTGGAGCGAGGACGACGCGGCCGGCGCCTCGGCCGCGCTCTCCGAGTTGCGGCAGGGCCCGGTCCGGCTCGAGTACCCGCTCGTCGAGGACGAGGTCGCGCGCGGGCAGCGCACTCAGATCGTGCAAGCGCGGGGCGCGCGGTCCAGGGGCGCCCGGCGGTTGACCGAGGTGCTCGGCTGGGACAGCTACGTGGTCGCGGCGATCGTCGTTCAGGGCAAGACCGTGGGGTTGATACACGGGGACGCCTCGGCGAGCGGTCGCCGGCTGGACGCACTCGACGCCGAAGTGCTGTCGCGTTACGCCGAGGGGGTGGCCGGCGTGTTCGAGCGCGCGGTGCTGCGCGAGATGCTCCAGCAACACCACCACGAGCTGCGCTCGGCGGTCGAGTGGATGAGCGCCCGCCTGGGCCAGCTGGCCGGCGGCTCCGGTGAGGTGACCGCGGTTGGGGTCGCGGCCGAATCGAGTCTGATGGACGCCCTGACCCGGCGTGAGCTCGAGGTGCTTCGCCTGCTCGCACGGGGCCAGACCAACCTCGAGATCGCCCGCACGCTGGTCGTCCGCGAGGGCACGATCAAGTACCACGTCAAGAACATCCTGCGCAAGCTGGGCGCGACCAGCCGCGCCGACGCGGTGGCGCGGTTCGCGCGCGCCGGCGGGGTGTCGCCCGAGCCGTGAGCGCGGCGACTGACGTCTTCGCCGGACCGCTCGGCGAGCAGCTCAAGCGGCGGCTGTTCGCGGCCAACGCGGAGGCGCGCTCGCTGCTCGGCCTGCCCGCCGAGCCCGCCGGCGAGGACGCCGGCGCCGGCGGCTCCGATCTCGACGAGCTCCGATCGCTGATCGCCGAGCTGCGGTCGCGATTGTCGGCATCCGAGCTCGACGCCGAGGCCGTCCGCGAGCAGGAGGCCGCACTGGAGCGGCTGCGCCACCGCTTCGAATCCCGGTTCGAAGCGCTCGAGCGCGTCCAGGCGGCGATCGCCGAGCTCCGCGAGGTCACCTCGCCGCGGGAGATGCTCGCCCGCGCGCCGGCGGTGCTGTGCGCCGGGTCCGCGTTCGAGCGCGCGATCCTCAGCCTCGTCAAGGGCGGCCGGATGGTCGCCGAGGCCGCGTTCGTTGCGAGTCCCGAGCGCGCGGCTCCCGGGCGTGCCGGCCTGTGCCAGGACGCGGCCACCCTACTCGCGCAGCTCCAAGCAAACCCGCTCAGGTTGGAGCACACGCTGATCGAGACCGAGCTCCTCCGCCGGCGCCGGGCCACGATCGTGGTCGACGCGGACGTGCATCCTCGCGTCGACCGCGAGACGGCACGGCTCATGGGGTGGCGGTCGTATGCGGCCGCGCCACTCGTCGTCGGCACGCATGTGGCGGGGGTGATCCATGCCGACCGCGGTCCGGGTGAGGCGCTCGACGTGCTCGACCGCGACGTCCTGTGGGAGTTCGCCACCGCGCTCGCGCAGGCGTTCGAGAGCACGAGCCTGCGCCGCACGCTGCGCGACGAGCGCGACCAGATGCGCCAGTTCCTCGACTGGCTCGGGGCGCGCTCGAGCGAGCTAACCGATGCGCCGGTGACGCTGTCGGCCGGCGGCCGCGCGCCGCTGGCCCCGCCGGCGCCGCTGCCCCCGCAGCCCCCGTCGCCAATGGGCCGCGGGCGCGACGACCGCGTGGTGTTCGAGGGGCTGCTGACGCGGCGCGAGCTCGACGTGCTGCGACTGCTCGCCGACGGCGCCTCCAACCGCGCGGTCGCAGACGCGCTGGTGATCTCGAGCGGCACGGTCAAGTTCCACGTGAACAGCATCCTGCGCAAGCTGCACGCCGCAAATCGGGCGGAGGCGGTGACGCGCTACCTCCGACTCATGGGCCTGCGGGTGCCCTAGCCGGCGCCGGCGCTCATCTGAACGCCACCGCTCGATGGCGGCCACGCCCGTCCCTAGGTCACTGGGAAAAAACTCTGAAATAGTCCGAGTTACTTCCCAAACGGGCGGTCAGACCGCGAAGAACACGGTCTCGTGCGGACCCTGGAAGCGGATGTCGAAGCGGTAGCCCCCGCTCGCGGGATCGGGCTCCGCCAACAGGGTCGCCCGGCGCTCGACCGGGACGCGCGCCAGCGCCGGATCGGCGGCGTTGGCCTCCGCCTCGTCGGCGAAGTAGATGCGGGTGACCGTCCGGTGGAGCATGCCCCGGGCGAACACGGAGACGTCGACGTGGGGCGCCTGCATCGCGCCGGCGAGGCCGGGCACCGCGCCCGGCTTGACGGTCAGGATGTCGAACGTGCCGTCGCCGTCCTCGACGCCGTAGCGGGCGAACCCGCGGAAGCCCGGGAGCGCCGACGGACCGCCGTAGCCGTACATGTCGGCGAACTGGCCGTCGGGGTCCGCCTGCCAGGTCTCGAGCAGGAAGTCGGGAATCGGCACGCCGGCGCCGTCGTAGATCGTGCCGACGATGTGGATTGCCCCCGGCGTGCCCTGGGGCACCGCGAACGGGCCGACGTCGAACGGCAGGCCGATGGCGAAGTACGGGCCGACCGTCTGGGAAGGTGTCGTCTCGAAGATCACCTCAGTGCGCCTCCTCGAACGGCGTTGCCCCGGGGCCGCGGAGGTAGATGTCCCACTCGTACGCGTGTGCCCAGTTCGGGACGGTGTCGTGGATCGAGAAGCTCGAGACCATCCGCTCGCGAGCGCGCTCGTCGCGCACCGAGTTGAAGATCGGGTCGTAGGGGAAGAACGGGTCGCCCGGGAAGTACATCTGAGTGACCAGCCGCTGGGTAAACGCGCGGCCGAGCAGCGAGAAGTGGATGTGAGCAGGGCGCCAGGCGTTGTAGTGGTTGCCCCACGGGTACGGCCCCGGCTTGATCGTGGTGAACGTGTACCGGCCCTGGTCGTCGGTGACGCACCGCCCGGCGCCGCTGAAGTTCGGATCTAGTGGCGCCGGCCAGCGATCCCAGCGGTGCTTGTAGCGTCCGGCCGAGTTGGCCTGCCAGATCTCGACCAGCGTCCCGCGCAGCGGCTTGCCCTCGGTGTCGAACACGCGCCCCGAGACGATGATCCGCTCGCCGATCGGCTCGGCGTCGTGCTGGACCGTGAGGTCGTTGTCGGTCTCGCCGATCAGCACCGGACCGAGCTGTGGCCCGGTGATCTCGGTGATCGTCTGCGGCAGGTAGACGAGCGGCTGCTTGGGGTGGCGCAGCGACGTGGACTTGTACGGCGGATAGTCGAGCGGCGGGTGGGCGCCCTCGGGCTCCCGCAGATAGCTGGTCGGCGTCTCGCCGATCGGGTCGTAGATCTGGCGCTCCTCGCGCGGCTCGGTCTCAAGCTCTTCGGTCATACGATTTCTATGCCTCCAGTACGACGGCCAGGCCCTGACCGACACCGATGCAGAGCGCGGCGACGCCGTAGCCGCCGCCGCGGCGCCTGAGCTCGTGGGCGAGTCCGCCCAGGATCCGAACACCGGATGCGCCCAGCGGGTGACCGAGCGCAATCGCTCCGCCGTTGGGGTTCACCTTCTCAGGATCGAGCCCCTTCCATTCGCCGATGTCGGCGAGGCATTGCGAGGCAAACGCCTCGTTCAGTTCGACAACAGAGACGTCCTCCCACGTGATGCCGGCGCGGTCGAGCGCGACGTTGGCGGCCTTGACGGGAGCGATCCCGAACACGTCGGGATCGACCGCGGCCGCCCCCCTCGCCACGATCCGCGCGATCGGCTCCCTGCCGGCGGCCTTCGCGCCTTCTTCACTCGCGAGCAGGGCCGCGCCGGCGCCGTCGTTGAGCGGCGACGAGTTGCCGGCGGTGACCGTGCCGTCGTCCACAAACGCGGGCTTCAGCTTCGCGAGCTTCTCGAGCGATGTGTCGGGCCGGATGTTCTCGTCGCGCTCGAGGTCGGTACCGGGCACCGGCACAACGAACTCGTCGTAGAAGCCGCTCTCCCACGCGGCTTGCGCTTTCTGATGGCTGCGCAGCGCGAACGCATCCTGGGCCTCACGGCTCACGTTGTAGATCCCGGCGAGCTTCTCCGCGCTCTGGCCGAGGGAGATCGTCCACTGCTCGGGCATGTTCGGGTTCACCATGCGCCAGCCGAGCGTGCTCGAGTAGAGGTCCTGCTTCTGGGCCGGGAACGCCCGCTCGGGCTTGAGCAGGATCCACGGCGCCCGGCTCATCGACTCGACGCCGCCGACGAGCACGACGTCAGCATCTGCGGTCTCGATCATCCGGCTTGCCTGCATCGCGGCGTCGAGGCTCGATCCGCACAGGCGGTTGACCGTCGAGCCCGGAACGCTTGTGGGCAGGTCGTTGAGAAGCCACGCCATCCGCGCGACGTTGCGGTTGTCCTCGCCGGCCTGGTTGGCGTCGCCGAACAGGACCTCGTCGACGCGCTCGGGTTCGAGGTCGGGCGTACGGTCGAGTAGCGCCCTGACGACGTGGGCGGCGAGATCGTCCGGCCGGACGGTCGCGAGCCCGCCGCCGTAGCGACCGAACGGCGCGCGGACCGCGTCGAGCACGTAGGTGGTAGTCACCGGTCGAGCAGCTCCCGGAGCGCCGTCAGTTCCTCGTCCGTCGGCGGGTCGGTCGTCTTCAGGTCCTCGGCAACCCGCAGGTCCCAGCCGGTCTCCTCGCGTACCTTGTCGACCTCGACCCCTGGGTGGACCTGGGTCAGCACGAGCTCGTACGTCTGCTGATCCGGTTCGAGCACGCCGAGATCGGTGATGACCGCGGTCGGCCCGCGGCCGCGGAAACCGAGCCGCTCGCGTGTAACGGACCCACCCGCCCCGTCGCCGTGACCGACGGTGGTCACGAAGTCGAGCTTCAGGACGAACGTCCGCTTGGCGTGCGGGGCGATCACGATCACCTCGCCGCAGCTGGCGGCGATCTCGGGCGCGCCGCCCGCCCCGGGCAGCCGCGTCTTGGGGTGCTCGTAGTCGCCGATGACGGTCGAGTTCAGGTTGGCGTGGCGGTCGATCTGCGCCGCCCCGAGGAAGGCCACGTCGATCCGCCCCGCGCCGATCCAGTAGTTGAACATCTCGGGCACGGACACGATCGAGTCGGCGGTATCGGCCAGCTCGCCGTCGCCGATCGACAGGGGGATATGGAACGGCTTGGCGCCGATCGTGCCCGACTCGTAAACCAGGATCAGCTCCGGGTTGTGCACCATGCGGGCCAGGATCGCGGCCGTGCTCGGGCGCCCGACGCCGATGAACACGGTCTTGGTGTCGCTCAGCCGGCGGGCGGCGACGATCGTCTGGGTCTCTCCCGCGGTGACCTCGGTCGTCGCGGCCGTCATGTCGCCGGCACCTCCTCGCCCAGCACGTTCTCGTTCATCCACGCGGTGAACTGGTCGCGGCCCCGGCTCATCTTGTCCCAGAACTTGTAGAAGTCGTTGTCGCGATCGGTGATGCCCAGGCTGTACGAGGGACGCGAGCCACCGGACGCCTCGGCGACCGCGGTGATCACCCACTCGGGGATCACGATGCCGCCCGGCCGCAACTCGAGCTCGTCGACGATCCGCTCGACCGTCACCAGCGAGCGCTGGGACGCGAGGACCGCCTCCTTCTGCACGCCCGGGATCCCCCACAGCTGGACGTTGCCCTCGCGGTCGGCCTCCTGGGCGTGGACGATCGCGACGTCGGGCCGGAGCGCCGGCACGGCCACCAGGCGCTCGCCGGTGAACGGACACGTGATCTGCGCCACCGTGGTGTGCGACATGAGATCGGTCCCCACGTAGCCGCGCATCACCGCGCAGGGTAGGTCGGCGGCGCCCGCGGCGTAACGGTTGGCCATGCCGGCGTGGCTGTGCTCCTCGATCTCCACCTCGCGCGGCCACCCGTGCTCGATGGCGTCGCGGAAGCGATGCAGGCCGCCGACCCCGGGATTGCCGCCGTACGAGAACACCAGGCGACGGGCAATGCCCATCCCGATCATCTGGTCGTACACCAGATCCGGCGTCATCCGGATCAGCTCGAGGTCCTGGCGGCCCTGCCGGATGATCTCGTGGCCGGCGGCGAACGGGATCAGGTGCGTGAACCCCTCGAGCGCCACCGAGTCGCCGTCGCTCACGAGCTCGGCGATCGCGTCGGGCAGCGTCACCAGCTCGGCCATGGCGCCCTTTGCAATCGTTCGCATCGTGAACAGACGATCACATGCCGAACTCTACCAGGGGTTAGGCCTGCGCCGGAGGCCGATTCAACGCACGATTGGGGCCACCGTGCGGTTTCGCGCGGCGGCGAGGCCGACCACCAACTGGGGCACGAGTAGGGCGAGCAGGACGAACAGCGCAGGCGTCCACGAGCCGGTGATGTCGTGCACCGCGCCGATCGCGAACGGCGCCACCGCCGCGATCATGTAGCCGACGGTCTGCACGAGCGTTGACAGTGCCGCGGTACTCGTGACCGTGCCGCCGCGGAGCACGATCAGCGTCAGCGCGAGCGGGAACGCCGCGTTCTGCCCGAGGCCGAGCAGCACGACCCACAGGTACGGCGCGCCCATCGGCGCCACGATCACGCCGATCCACCCCGCCGCGATGCAGGCCACGAACCCGCACACGAACGCGCGCTGGTCGCGCACGCGGGCGGCCATCGTGGGCACTGTGAGCGAGGGAATCAACCCGACGACGAGCGAGATGCTCAGCAGCAGTCCGGCGTGGGCGGTGCTCGCCCCGTGGGCGTGGAAGACGCTCGGGAGCCAGGCGAGCGTCGAGTAGAAGCCCGCCGACTGGATCGCGAAGAACAGCGTGACCGCCCACGCGACCTTGTCGTGGAGCAGCGACCGCGCGCCGTGCACCTCATCGCCGGGCGTGGCGCCGACGCGACGGGCGCGCGCGAGTTGCGGGGCCCACACGACCATCGTGGCCGCCGCGGGGATGGCCCAGATCGCGAGTCCCGGTCGCCAGCCGCCGCCGAAGGCGTCGGCGACCGGCACCGACACGCCCGCCGCCAGCGCCGCGAACCCGATCAGCGCGGCGCTGTAGATCCCGGTGACGATCCCGACTCGCTCGGCGAAGTTCGAGCGCACCAGGACCGGCAGCAGCACGTTCGCGACCGCGATCGCGGCGCCGGCGATCGCGGTACCGACGAACAGGAAGGCGAGCCCTGGCAGCAATCGGACGAGGAGCCCCGACACGAGTAGGACGAGCGCGCCGGCTATGGCCGGGCGCGACCCGAACCGCCGGGCCAGCGCCGGGGCGAGGGGCGCGAGCGCGCCGAAGCAGAACACCGGCAGCGCCACCAGGATGTCGGCACCGCCGTCGGATAGGCCGGTGTCGGACTTGATCCGGTCGATCAGGGGCCCGAGACCGGCGGCCGCGGGACGCAGGTTCGCCGCGACGAGGACCATCCCGACCGCCAGCAGCACGGAGGCCCCCGGCCGCTGGATGCGCCGGCGCCTCAATGGGGAATCCGGCTCGATGCCGTACCCCGCTCGATTCCGCACCGCCGGATTCCCCTAAGGGAATTCGGCTGAGTCCCGGTCAGGTCGCGATTCGAGCCCGGAGCCGAATTCCCCGATGTCCCCGCCGGCGAGCCAGTCGGCCCCTCGGCGGTAGAGCTGCTCGACGCCCGAACCGACCAGGCCCGGCATGTCGCGCTTGACGTCGTATCCGATCTGCGTCTGCGCGTAGGCGAGGTGGCGATAGCCGACGGGGAACCGCGCGAGCAGGTCGGGGTCGAGCTCGAGGCTGACCGCGGGGTCGACGGGATCGAGGCGGTCCTTCTCGTAGATCGGCTGGCGCAGCACGATCCCCCACCGGCCCTCGCGCTTCTCCATGAAGTCGTAGAAGCGGCCGATGCAGGCGATGTCGCACTCGACGCCGTGGACGGCGGCCCGCTGGAGGATGGTCATCTTGGTCTGCGAGATCGCGCGGTCGCGGGCGAGGTCGACCGAGTGGCCGCCTAGGAAGTGGAGGATGTTCACGCCGCGTTCGAAGCCCTCGCGGCTGACGCGGATGAACTCCGGGGCCGGGCCCTGGAACCACGTGGCCATCATGAACCCGTCGTCGTGCCAGACCGTCGCGAAGCGCTCCCAGTCGCCGGCGTCGCGCCACACCACCCAGTTCTCGACCAGCTCGCGGATCAGGGCGCGGTCGTCGCTCATACCACGGTGGTGTCGCGTATCGCCGGGATCTGGCTCGTCGGCGGGATCGGCGGGCCGGGTGGCCTGCCGCTCAGGTCCGGGGTCCCGTAGGTGTGGAAGGTCTCGATCGTCTTGACGCCCCAGGCCTGACCGCGGGCGCGCTCGGCCTGGGTCCAGACGACGGGCTCGTACGCAGGATCGAAGATGAAGTGGGTGCCGGTCGTGACCTCGACCCGGTTGCCGCCGGGCTCGTACACGTACAGGAACATGCCCTGCGCGACCGCGTGCTTGGACGGCGCGGCCTCGATCGGGACGTCGGCGTCGAGGAACAGGTCGGCGGCGCGGAGCAGCTCCTCGCGCGTGTCGACGAACCATGCGAGGTGGTGGAGCCGGCCGTTCCCGCCGGCGTGGTCGGCCGTGTAGATGAGCTCGTGCGCGGCGATCGAGAGGCTCATCCACGCGCCCTGCTCCGAGCCGTCGTCGTTGACGACCTGCTCGTAGGTCCGGTAGCCGAGCTGCTCGGTGGCGAAACGGCGGTTGGCAGCGACGTCCGCGGCGAGGACGTTGACGTGGTCGATGCGCTTGACCGCGGCGCCGCGGTCGACGTGGCGCTGGGGCACGTTCTTGAGCCGGGGCCGCAGGTGCTCGGGCGGCACGTATCGTTCCTGCTCGTAGAAGATCTCGAAGCGGTGGCCATCGGGGTCGCGGAACTCGTACGCGGGCCCGTGACCGTGGTCGCCGTCGTTCCAGCCGACGCCCAGCCCGATCGCTTCGATCGCGGCCACCCGCCGATCGAGAGCCTCGGGGCTCCACGCACGGAGCGCGGTGTGGCCGAGGCCGGGGAGCTCGGACTCGGTCAGCTTGAGGCCGTAGGGCTGGTATTCGCCCCACCCGCGCAGGAATACCGACTGGCCGCGGCGGTGCTCGATCTCCATCCCGAACAGGTCGACGAAGAAGTGCAGGCTGTCGTCGGGGAACGGCGTGAGCAGCTCGGCGTGGGCGATGTGGGCGAGGTCGTGCGTCGGCTCGGTCATGCCTCCACTTTTTCACGCAGGCCGTCGAGGTCGTACGAAAGTGCGCCGTCCTTCAGCTTCGCGCGCTTGACGCGCTCGCGCTCGGCGCGGTCGCGGGACGCCTCGAGCACCTCGTCGACTCGGTCCTGCTCCACGACCGCGACCCCGTCGGCATCGAGGACGAGGATGTCGCCGTTGCGGATCGCGGCACCCCCGACGGTCACCGGCTTGCCGATCGCGCCGGGCAAGTCCTTCGCCGCCCCGCGAACGCGGACCCAGCGCGCCCAGATCGGCAATCCGAGCTCGGCGAGCTCCTCGACGTCGCGCACCGAGGCGTCGACGAGGATCGCGGCGGCGCCCTGGACCTTGGCTTGGGTCGCGAGCAGATCGCCGAGCAGCGCCACCGGGCGCGGCTCGGGCATCGTCACCACCAGCACCTCGCCGGGTCGTACCACCGCCATCGCCGCATGAACCATCAGGTTGTCGTCCTGACCGCAGGTGACCGTGCGCGCCGGCCCGGCGATGCGCGAGCGGGGCACGATCTGGTGCAGGTCGGCGTCGACGTAGCCGCGCCGGCCCCCCGCCTCGTACACGGTCGCCGATCCGAGCTCGGCCAGCTCGTCGTATGCGCTCATAGCGCGCTCACCACGTTCGGGGTGACCCGCTGGAAGGCCTCGGCCTGGCGAATGTCCTGGTTGCCCGACGAGCGCCGGGCGTGGTTTCCCCGCTGGTCGGCCCGCTGGGCGTAGTAGGTCTGGAGGTACTTCTGTGCCTTCATCTCTTCCATGGCCTTGAGCTTGGCGTCCATGACGCTCGTGATGTCCACGAACGTATTCGGGGTGAAGTTGCACAGCTCGGGCTGGTGGGGCTCGAACAGGTAGAAGACGGGCGGAGCGATCGTCTTGAACGCGCTCGAGACGCCGGCGCCGGCGGCCAGGCCCCGGGCGCGGTTGACCGCCGCGTAGGCGATCGGGTGGTCGGGGTTGAACGGGTCGGTGTCGGTGTGGGTGATCAGCACCTCGGGGGCGAACTCGCGGATCTTCTCGGAGATCAGCCGCAGCCCGTCGACGTCGATCTCGAGCGGATAGTCGCCGAGATCGAGCGATTCGAACGTCGCGCCGAGGGCTTGCGCGGCACGTTCTGCCTCCCCGTGGCGGACTGTCTTGACGTTCTCGATGGTCTGGGGGTGGGCGGGATCCTGATCTTTCCACAGCTCCCCCGACTCGCCGCGCTCGCCGTAGGACAGGGCCACCACGCTCGCGGTGCCGCCGTTCGCCGTCGTGACCGCGATCGCGCCGCCGGCTCGCCACACGAAGTCGGCGGAGTGGGCGCCGATCACCATCATCCTCCGCGTGCTCACTCGGATTTCACCCCGGCGACGACGCGCGTGTTCACGACAGCCATCACGTACACCTCCTCTTCCTCGAAGCCGGCGTCGAGCAGCCGATCGACCATCAGCGCCATCCCATCCTCGACCGGCGGGTTGAACACCTGACCGAGATCGGTTGACAGAACGGAGTTCTCGGGTCCGGCGGCCCGGATGTTGTCGAGCCACCGCTCCCACGAAACCTTGCCGGTATGGGGCGTGGTGAAGCAGCGCTCGAGCAGCGCACCGCGCTCGGCAAGCGCTCGCTGTTCCTCGACCGACAGGTCCTGGGAGGGGAACTCGGGATGGGTGATGACGATGTCCGTCACGCCTTCCTCGAGCGCTGCGTCGACCACCGCGAAGATCTCGTTTCGGCTGAGGTGTCCGGTGGCCAGGAGCATCCCGTGCCTGGCGATCATCGCGAACACTTCCCGGACCTCCGGCAGGACCACGCCGTCGCGATCGACCACCGGCACCGGCGGGATCTCGATTCCCTGCTCACGCAGCTCGAGCTGGAGCTTCACCCAGACCGGCACCTTCGCGCCCGAGGGCGCCTCGCGCTCGTGCGACTCGTTGACGGAGTCGACCGTGGGCAGCCAGACGGTGCGGGCGCCCTCGCGCGCGGCGATCTCGACCGCGAGCGGGTTTATGCCGCCCACGGCGCGGTTCAGCGCGATCGCGCCGAGGACGTCCACTCCCGGGACTGCGGCGCGGACGACGCTGGCGCGTTCGGCGGTCGAGCCATAGTGCGACTTGAGCACGAGCCCGGCCATCCCCAGCTCCTTGAACTTCTGCGCCAGGGAGATGTCGTCGGTGATCCGCTCCACCACGTCGGGGGAGATGTGCGTGTGGGTGTCGTACGCGCCGCGGAGCAGCTCGCGGGCGCGGTCCGAGGGCGTCGTGGTCATTCCGTCTGTCCCCGGAGCGCCTCGGCGACGTGCGAGAGGTGCCTGCGCATCGCGGCCTCGGCGGCGTCGGGATCGCCGGCGGCGACCGCCTCGACGATCGCCTTGTGCTCGCCGAACGAGCGCTCGCTGCGGCCCGGCAGCATGATCGTCCGGTACTGGAAGCGGACGAGCTGTGACTTGAGCGTGGCGATCAGCCGCTCGGCGGTGCCGTGGCCGGAGATCTCGAGCAGGCGGCGATGGAGCACGGCGTTCTCGTCCGAGGCGCTGAGCAGATCGCCGGCGTCGAGCCGCCGTCGCATCTCGCCGAGCACGCCTCTCAGCTCCTCGACCTCGGCCGCCGTCGCGCGTAGTGCGGCCTGGCGGGCGGCCAGGCCCTCGAGCACGGCTCGCGCCTCGAGGATTTCGACCGCCTCGCGCGCGTCGACCAGCCGAACACGGGCGCCGCGGTGGCGCTCGTGGACGACGAGCCCTTCGTGCTCGAGTCGAGCGAGGGCGGTGCGGACCGCCGAGCGCCCGACGCCGAGCACGCGCGTGAGGTCTGTCTCCACCAACCGCTCGCTGGGTTGAAAACGGCCGGCAACGATCGCCTCGCGGAGCCGATCCTCGGGGCGGGCGATGTCGGCTGAATTGTCGACAATGTTGTGCACGCGCGGAATACTAACCGACGGCGCGACGCCGCACGCACGCACGCCGATGGTCGCCCCTAGTGGCTAGTGGGCTCGTCCGTAAGTCGTGCGGCACCGAGAGTGGTCACTGGCGGATGCTGCGCAAGGACGCAGGAGTCGACGTGTAGCAGCGCTACACAAGACTCCGAGGACAAAGCGCAGCGCCGCCTCAGGACGACGCCGGCGCGGCCGGTCAAGCGAGGCAGGATGCCGAGCAGGCCGCAAGCCGGCCCGCTCGAACGTCGCGGGACTTGCGGATGGGTCCACTAAATGATCCCGAACAGGACGAGCAGCCCGATGGCCGTGAGCACGGCGGCGGTGAAGATGTTTCCCCACCGCTCGAGCCATTCGCCCTGGATCTGGTAGCCGCCGCGCGCTGCGGCGAGGGTGAGACCAACGATCGTGCCGATCGTGACCGCGGCGAAGATGGCGAGCGATCCGACGGCCGTGGCGACGCCGGCGGTGGTGGCCGCGAGGAACACCGGCAGGATCGTGAGATCGGGGGAGGCGGCCGCGCCGAACGGCACCATGACCGCCGCGAGCCCGCTCAACCGCGGCCCCGGACGGTCAGGCCCGTGCTGATGACCGGGATGGTCATGGTCGTCGCGAACGTCGCCGCCGTCATCGTGGTCGTGGTGGTGGAGGTCGTCGCGGTCGTGGTGGGGGTCGTCGTGGTCGTGGTGGTGGTCGTCGTGGTCGTGGTGGTGACCGTGCCCGGTCGCCTCGAGCACCAGGAAGCCGATCCCGGTGGCGATGAGGATGCACCCGATGATCGTGTCCTGGGCGTGCTGCACGGTCGAGCGGAACTGCAGCCCGACCGCGATGATCACCGCACCGAGCACGATCGAGACGAGCACGTGCGCGATCCCGGCCAGGCCGGACAGACGGGCGATCCGGGAGAGCGGATAGCGGCGGGTCCGGCCGAGCACCGCCAGCGGGACCCAGTGGTCGGGCAGGATGGCGTGCCCGAACCCCACGCCGGCCGCGGCGGCGAGCAGCGCTGGGCTGGCCGCGCTCACGCCGTCAACACCTGGTCGCGCGGGCGCGCGGCAAGACCCAGGCGCAGATGCTCGGTGTGCGAGAGCGCTTCGCTCAGAAGCGAACGAACGTGCTCGTCGTGGAGCGCATAGATCATCTGCCGGCCGTCGCGCTCGCCAACCACGAGCCCGAGGTGTCGCAGCACCCGCAGCTGCTGCGACACCGCGGGTTGCGAGATCTCCAGGTCGCGAGCGAGCTCGCCGACCGAGCAGGCGCCTGCCCCGAGTCGGCTGAGGATCCGCACGCGGCTCGGCGTGGCGAGCGCCGCCATCGTCTCCGCCACCGACCGCGCCGTCTCAGACGACACGAACGCCAGGTCTTCTTGCCCGCCATGAGTCATGCACACATCATCGCATGCGCACTGGTGAATATGTCGCTCGGGGGTCGCCAGGGCCGCTGGGGTCGGGGGCCGTGGGATCGCGGGGGGCGCGGGGCGCGGGGTCGCGGAGGCCGCGGGGGTTCGCGGACGCCGCGGGGGTTCGCGGACGCCGCGGGGGTCGCGGAGGCCGCGGGGTCGCGGAGGCCGCGGCGTCGCGGACGCCGCGGGGGTCGCGGAGGCCGCGCCGTGGGGCCGCGGGGTCGCGGGCGCGGGCGGTCGCCAGCCCGGACGGGGGGCTCCGGCGGGGGCGGCGATGCGCGCCGGGCGGGCCGCTAACCGGTGCGGCCTGGGTCGACGACGGCGCCGTCGTCGTCGCCCGGCGCCAGCACGATGTCGTTCTCGAGCGACACCCACTCGCCTTCGACGCCTGCCGGACGCTGGGGATCGTCGGGCGAGCGCTCGACGAACGTCCGTAGCAGTGAGGGCTTGACCGCGAACACGGTGTCGGAATCGAGGTACTCGCTGGCCGCGTCGAACACGTGCGTGGTGACGGTCCTGTAGCCCGGGGCGCGCACGATGATGTGGATGTGCGCGGGTCGCCACGGATGCCGGCCGGCGGCCTCGAGCAGCTGGCCGACCGGGCCGTCGTGCGGGATCGGGTACGGGACCGGGCGTACGGCCACGAACGCGTAGGTGCCGTCGTCGCGGGTCTGGTAGCGCCCGCGGAGGTGGTCCTCCTCGGCCTCGGGCCGCTGGACCGCGTACAGCATGTCGGCGCCGTTCTGCCAGACGTCGATCTCGGCACCGGCGATCGGGTTGCCGTCGACGTCGAGCACCCGGCCGTGGACCCAGGCGGGCACGCCTGCGCCCTCCTCCTGCACCATGCTCTCGCCGTACTCGCGCATCGGCGCCCCGGGCACGTAGAACGGCCCGATCACGGTCGATTCGGTGGCGCCGGCCGGAAGCTCGTGGGCGAGGGCGTCGACGAGCATCGACAGGCCAAGCGCGTCCGACCAGAGGATGAACTCCTGCCGGCGCTCGTCGGTGATGTTGCCGGTGTCGGTAAGGGTCGCGATCAGCCGGCGCCACTCGTTCTCGGTCAGCGAAGTCTCAACGGCGAAGCCGTGCAGGTGGGCGACGAGGCTCTGCATGAGCTGGCGCAGACGGGGATCGGCGCAGCTGTCGAAGCTGGCGCGCGCCGCGGCGGTGATGTCGGCCGGCGTGGTCTTGTTCGATCCCGTCGCGGTCATGCCTACTCCCCCACCACGGCCTCGACCAGCAGCGGCTCGCGCCGCTCGACTAACGCGTCGAACGCCTCGTCGAGGGTTTGCAGCAGCTCCGGATGCGTCTGCACGCGCACCGACGGGCAGCCGAGCGACCGCGCGAGGCCGCCGATGTCGACGGCCTCGAACCCGGGCCACGCACCGGCACCACCGTGGCGGCGGGCGAGACCGTCCATCACTGCGTAGCGCCCGTTGGCGAGCACGACCAGCAGTACGCCGACGTCGTAGCGCGCCGCGCTCCACAGCGCCTGAATCGCGTACATCGTCGAGCCGTCGCCGAGCACGGCGACGACGGGCCGGTCGGGGAGGCCCATCCGCAGACCGATCGACCCGGCCAGCCCGAAGCCGAGGCAGCCGTTGGCGGTGCTCAGGAACCCGAACGGGATCCTCACCGGAAGGCGCCGGTAGAGCTCGGGCTGGGTGGAGGGACACTCCTCGATGAGGAGGACGTCGTCAGGAAGCCGCTGCGCGAGCGCGTCGAGCACGTGACCGGGGCGAAGCGGCTCTCCGGCGTCCGGGGGCGGTAGCGGCGCCGGGGGGCGGACCAGTTCGGGCGGATTGCCGGCGCGCTCGGCGCAACTGCTCGACGAGCGCACGGCAGGTGGCCCCGACGGGCGCGACCACGGCGAGGTCGCAGGGGCTGCGGTGGGCCTCTGCCGGATCGGCGGTGAGCACCGCGACGCGCGTGTCCCGCCCACGAGCGCTACCGGTTCGTCGAACAGGTACGCCCGGAACGCGTTCGTCCCCAGCGTCAGGACGACGTCGTAGCGCTCGAGCGTGTCGTGCATGAGTCGGCGCTGCCAGTGCAGATGCCCGGCGAACAGCGGGTGATCCTGCGGGAAGGAGACACGACGGCTAAACGGCTCCTGCCACACCGGGCAGCGCAGGCGCTCGGCCAGGGCCACCACGCCATCCCAATCCTGCTCGTCGGGAGCGCCCGCGACCAGCGCCGGGGACTCGGCGCCGGCGAGGAGATCCGCGAGCTCTGAGACGTCCGCCGCCTGCACCGAGTGCGGGCGGAGCAGCCTTGCCGGCGCGCCGGCGGCGAGCTCGTCGGCGGGCTCCAGCCAGTCGCCCATCGGCACGACCAGCAGCGCCGGACCCCTCCCGGCCCTGGCCTCGTGGTAGGCGCGCGCGATCGCGCCCGGCACGTCCTGGCCGCGGGCCGGGAAGTGGCGCCACACCGGATACTCGCCGGCCAGCCGATCGAGCTGCCGTCCGGTCAGGAACGGCTCGAACGCGATCTGCCGGCGGTCCTGCTGCCCGACCAGGATCACGAGTGGCGCTCGGCAGTCGCGCGCGTTGGCGATCGCGTTGATGGCGTTGCCCAGGCCCGCGGCCGTGTGCAGGTTGACGAGCGCGGGCTGGCCCCGGGCGAGCGCGTAGCCGGTCGCCATCCCCACCACGGAGCCCTCGTGCAGGCCGAGGACGAACCGAATGTCCGGCGGAAGATCGGTGAGGAACGCGATCTCGGTCGAACCGGGGTTGCCGAAGATCGTCGTCATCCCGTGCCGGCGCATGACCTCGAACGCGGCGTCCCGCACGGTCGCGCCAGCCGCCTGCCGACGCGTGCCGTTGCCCTGGCCGCCCGCCGTCTGGGCCGGGGTGGACTCGATCATCGCACCGGCATGGACTCGGTCACGGCGCGGATCCTACTCCGCGCCCGGTCCGCTAGTGTTCGCATGCCGAACGAATGGGCGAGGACGCGGAGATGGTCGACAAACCTACCCAGAGCTCAGATTTCGTGCAGTCGCTCGAACGGGGTCTCGCGGTGATCCGAGCCTTCGACGCCGAGCACCGCGAGCTCGCGCTCAGCGACGTGGCCCGCTCGACCGGCCTCACGCGCGCCGCCGCGCGTCGCTTCTTGTTGACCCTCGTCAAACTCGGTTACGTCAACTTCTCGCAGGGACGCTTCTCGCTGCGCCCGCGCGTCCTCGAGCTCGGGTACGCCTACCTGTCGAGTCTCAGCCTGCCCGAGGTGGCGATGCCGCACATGGAGGCGCTCGTCGCCGAGGTCAACGAGTCGTGCTCGATCTCGGTGCTCGACGAGACCGACATCGTGTACGTCGCTCGCGTCCCGACCCGACGCATCATGAGCATCACGCTCGCAGTGGGAACGCGCCTCCCGGCGTTCGTGACCTCGATGGGCCGCGTGTTGCTGGCCGGACTGCCCGACGACGAGCTCGAAGAACGCCTGCAAAAGATCGAGGTTGTGCCGCTGACGTCGCACACGGTGACGGACAAGGACGCCCTGCGCACGATCCTGGCGACGGTGCGCCGGCAGGGCTACGCAGCCACCGATCAGGAGCTCGAAGAGGGCCTTCGCTCGCTGGCGGCCCCCCTACGAAACGCGTCCGGCACGGTCATCGCCGCACTGAATGTTTCCGTCCACGCGAGCCGCGCCTCGATGGCTGCGCTTCGCCGCGACTTCCTCCCGCTGGCTCTGCGGACCGCGTCGGCGATCGAGGAGGATCTGAGCGGAACCCGGGATCGGCGCGGCTCGTTCGCCCTGCCGGACTCCTGAGTCGGCTCTCACACAGGCCTCCAACTAGTCCGCAGAAGTACGTACCTGGTTCGTCGAGGGTTTTGGGACTTAGCACCTCGGAGAGAATGAGGGTGCAGCCCGATGCAGTGCGGCGATCAGCGACGTTGCCTCGGGGAAGCCAACATAATGCCCGGGACGGAACGACGGGTCGCCTAGCGGCCCTCGCACGGACCTCGCGTTTGAAGCCACCAAACGGAGGTCCACGTGTCCGCCACCCCCCCGGCGCGCACCGACTATGCGCGCCTAGCCGACGAGGAGCTTCTCCTCACCTACCACCACGAACGAGATCCCGACGCGCGGGATGAACTCGTCCGGCGCTTCATCCCGTTCGCGCGCAAGCTGGCGCTCCGCTACGTCCACAGCCGCGAGCCGCTCGAGGACCTCGTCCAGGTCGCGTGCCTCGGCCTGCTCAATGCGCTGACCCGGTTCGAACCGGGGATGGGCAAGAAGTTCACGAGCTACGCCGCCCCGACGATCATGGGCGAGCTCAAGCGGCACTTCCGCGACAAGGGATGGAGCGTGCATGTCCCGCGCGACCTTCAGGAGCGGGCGCTGGCGGTCAGCCGGCAAAACGAACGCCTGGCCGCGCAGCTGGGTCGCTCGCCCACCGTCGACGAGCTGGCCGAGGTGCTCGAGTGCACGATCGAGCAGGTGATCGAGGCGCTCGACGCCGCCCACAACTATCTTCTGGCTTCACTCGACGCGCCGATCGCGCACGAGGACGAGGAGCGGTGCGCGCTCGGCGACACGCTAGGGATCGAGGATCACGGGTTCGAGCTCGCCGAGGATCGCCAGGCGCTCGTGGCCGGCTGGACTTCCCTCAGCGACGTCGAGCGCCAGGTGCTGAGCCTGCGGCTCGTGCACGAGCTCACCCAGCGCGAGATCAGCCAGCGGATCGGTTGCTCGCAGATGCACGTGTCGCGGTTGCTCCGCCGATCGATGATGCGGCTCGACGCCGCCGCCGTCGCGGCCTGACCGGTCACCGGTCGAGCGCCGCGCGGGCGCTGCGCCGCCGGCGGCGGCGCGCAAAAGGTTCTGATCCGGGCGCATTGCGCTCCGGCGCTCTGGGTAGCCCTAGTAATGCGCAGGCAGAGCCAAGCGCGCAAACAAACTTATGAGCGGAGAAATCGATGCACCACGGGTCCGCCTCGAGCTGACCAGCAGGCCGGAGGCGGCGCGGCTCGTGCGGAGCATGTCGACTGCCGCCGGCGAGGTCCTCGGATTCGATCCTGAGCTCGTAAGCGACCTCAACACCGCGGTCAGCGAGGCGTGCAACAACGTCATCCAACACGCCTACGGGAATGAGCCGGGACCGTTCTCGGTCGAATTCGCGCTCACGCCCGACGGCCTCGTGGTGCAAATCCGGGATTACGGCCGGGGCATCCGGGAGTCCCCTCCTGAGCACGACGGACTCAAGGTCGGCCTCGCGCTGATGAGCGCCGTGGCCGACCGAGCCGAGTTCATCCGCGTCCCCGACGGCGGGACCGAGGTACGGCTGTGCTTCCGCGGCGCAGCCGATGCCGGGCTCGGCGCGCGGCCAGCCTCGCGCCCCGCCGACGATCGGGCCGAGGTGTGGGGGGCACGCCTTCCGACCGGCGTATCGGACGACATCGTCCTAACGGTCTCGCCCGTCGAGTTGCTGGCGCCGGTGCTCGGGCGAATTGGCCGGGCGCTCGCGCCGAGCGCCGGGTTCTCGCTCGATCGCTGCGCTGACGTTTATCTCGTCACGGACGCACTCGGGGCGCACGCCCAGACTGCTGCCGAGTCCGCCTCGATCAGCGTCGCGCTGGGTGCTCACGATGAGCGCCTCGAGTTCGCTGTGGCCCCGCTGCGCACCGGCACGAGCCGGCGTCTCGACAGCGCAAAGCCTGGGGCGTTGGCTTCGCTCGCGGATGAGCTCACCGTCATCGACATCGACGGTCAGGAGGCGCTGCGCGTGGCCATGCGCGACCACCGGCGCTCGAAGCGCGATACCCCGGGTCCGGACGCCGCCGCCGGCTCCTGACGCCGCGGCAGGACGCCCTGTCGGACGGCTACCACATCCAGCTGGGGCGGTGGTAGCGTTCACGCCATCCTGCAAGGGATCGGGGTGAAGACGGAAGGGGCACGAGGACTTGGAGAGCGGCTTCCGGGTACAGACGTTCACGACCGGTCGGGTCATCACGGTGACGGTGAGCGGCGAGCTTGACCTGGTATCCAGCCCACCGTTCGAGGCAGAGCTCGAACGTGCGGCGCGCTCGGACGGCGACGTGATCGTGATCGATCTCCGGAGACTCGAATTCATGGATTCGACGGGTCTGCATGTCCTGGTCAAGGGGCATCAGCGCGCGCAGGAATTGGGGCGGACCTTTGCCGTCATCAGGGGGAGTGACCAGGTGGACCGGCTGCTCACCCTCACCGGGATCGCCGAGGTGATCACAATCGTCGACTCGCCCGAGCAGCTGCTCGAGTGAGGCCACACGCCCGACGCTCCCTGACGACCGGCGAGCGTCGGTGCGCCTCCGCGAGCTCGCCGCGCGCAGCGCGATCGAACCGGCGCGACCGGGCGCCGAGCGGTCTATCGCCGGGCTATCACCCGGACTCCCCGGCACGACGCCGAGGTCATCCTGGCTCGGTAGCGGGTCGCCGGAAACGCACCCGGCGACAGCCCGAACGGGCCGCCGCCGAGTGAGGGAGGAGAGGAGAGGCAAGTGCGGCCCAGGCTCGCTTCTCACAAAGCGATTTCGACCACACCGGCTTCCGCGGCAATACCCCGCGGACAAATCAGTAAACCCTCGTGCGCTGATCTTGCACAGGGAGTGGCCGGAAGAGCACCACTTTTCTGCACTACGCGGCGCAAATGCGTTCAAGACCTGAACGAACGCCGCCGGACGCGGTCAGAGCCCGAGCAACTTGGCCGCGTTCTGCTTGAGGACGAGCGGCCGGACGTCGTCCTTGATCGGGAGCTTTTCGAAGTCCGCGAGCCAGCGATCCGGGGTGATCAGCGGGAAGTCCGAGCCGAACAGCATCTTGTTCTTCAGCCGCGTATTCGTGTACTGGATCAGGATCTCCGGAAAGTACTTCGGCGACCATCCGGACAGGTCGATGTACACGTTGGGTTTGTGCACGGCGATCGCGAGCGCCTCCTCCTGCCAGGGAAACGAGGGGTGGGCGAGGATGATGTCCAACTCGGGGAAGTCGGCGGCCAGGTCGTCGACGCACATCGGGTTGGAGTACTTCAGGCGCACACCGCCGCCGCCCGGCATGCCCGCGCCGATCCCGGTCGTACCGGAGTGGAACAGGGCGATCAGCCCGGCCCCCGCGACCACCTCGTAGAGCGGATAGAAGTCCCGGTCGTTGGGCCAGAACGCCTGGGTGTTGGGGTGGAACTTGAATCCACGCACGCCGGCGTCGATCAGCTCGCGCGCCATCCGGACCCCGAGCTTGCCCTTGTGCGGATCGACCGACCCGAACGGGATGAGCACGTCGGGGTTGGCTCTGGCGGCCTCGAGGACCTCGGCGTTGCCGAGGCGTTTGCGGCCCATCCCGGCCTCGTCGTCGACGGTGAAGATGACCCCGAGCATGTTCCGCTCGCGGTAGTAGTCGGCGACCTCAAGCGCGCTCGGCTGCGGCGGTGTGCCCCCGAAGTACCGGGCCGCGGCGTCGAGGATCTCAGTCGTCACCGGATCCTGGGGCTCTGAATGGTTGCGCTCGGCGTGAACGTGAACGTCGATCGCGACGAGGTTCTCGACGTCGATGCTCACCTCAGGCGCCGCCGTACACGCGCACGAGCGAATCCGCCACGCATGCCGGCTTCTCCGAGTCCTTGACCTCGATCGTGATCCGCGACTTGATCTGCACGCCGCCGGGAACCTCGCTCACCTCGACGATCTCCATGCCGCCGCGCCAAAGCGCGCCGACCCGCAACGGCGCGGGGAAGCGCACCCGGTCGAGCCCGTAGTTGACGCCCATCACGGCGTCGCTGACCTGCATCAGCTGCTGACTGACCGGCGCCACCAGCGAGAGCGTGAGAAAGCCGTGCGCGATCGTCCCGCCGAACGGCGTCTGCTTGGCCCGTTCGACGTCGACGTGGATGAACTGGTGGTCGTCGGTCGCGTCGGCGAACTGGTCGACGCGTTCTTGTGTCATCTCCTGCCAGTCGGTGTAACCGATATGGGTGCCGGCGCGGTCGCGCAGACCCGCAATGTCGGTCACCAGAGAGTTTGCGCTGGTCATGTGCCGCTCCAGAAGGTCGAAGGTCGGAGACGGCACGCTATCAACGCGGGGCAAGCCGTTCGTCCAATCCATAACCGACTACGGAATCGACGGCGCGAACGGCACCGATACCTGCTCGATGGCCCGCGCACCGCACGGAATTCGAACCGACCGAGGAGAGCACTTCTCGTGCTCGATGAGCGCGGTCCTGCTCGCGCGCGTGAGCGCCGTCGGCGGCCCGGACGCGGTCGCCGAGGTAATCCCGTTGGCCGACAGCAAGCGGACGCCCGAGTACCTCCTCGACATCACCAACTGGATCGCCTACGACGAGGCGGTGGCGCTGTGGCAGGCCGGCGCCCGGGTCACACATCACCCCAACTTCGCCCGGGCGGTCGGCGAGGACGCGGCCCGCAGGCTGGCCGGATCACAAGCGGCGGCGACGCTCAGATCGCTGGGATCTCCAGAGAACGTGTACCGCGCGATCGCGACAAGCTCGGGCGAGTTCAGCACGGTCACGAAGCTCCGCCTGAGCAACGCCCGCCCCGGCCTCGCCGAAGTCGTCGCGACCGCGGTCGAGGGGTTCCCGCGCAGCACCGAGCACTGCGCGTGGACCAGTGGGCTACTCGCCGCCGGCACCGTTCTGTTCGGCCTCGAGCCCGCGGTCGTCGATCACGACGAATGCCAGGCCATGGGTGCGACCCGGTGCGTTTATCGCATCAGATGGGACGCCGAGGCGGCTGAGGGCGACGCTGGGTCCGGGCAGGTGGCCGCGCTTCAGCACCAGCTCGACGCGATGAAGGAACGCCTGAGCGGTGTGTTCGCGGCCGCGTCGGACCTGATCGCGGCTGACGACCTCGATGACGTCCTCGCGCGGATCACCGCCCGGGCCGCCCTCGAGGTCCGGGCGGTCCGCTACCTCCTGGCGGTGCAGGTTGGTCCAAGCCGCGAGCTCCACTGCCACCACAAGGGATTCGAGGAGGAGGGCGTCGCCGAGTACGTCGACGAGCTGCTGCACCGCAGACCCTCTTCATACCCGGAGTCATGGCTCGCCGTGCCGGTCTGTTCAAACCGGCACGAGTACGGGTATCTGCTGGCGCTCCGCGTCGCCGGTCAGAGCTTCCTGGACCAGGAGCGGGAGCTATTCGAGGTCTACGCCCGATACGCCGCGACGGCACTCGACGGCGCGTCGGCGTTGATGGAGGCCAAGCGGCGCTCCGAGCAAGCAAGCGCGCTGCTGTCGCTGGCGCGCGCGCTTGCGGTCGCGGGTACTAGCAGCGAGATCGCGCGGCGGCTGGCCTCTGCCGTGCCGCTCGTGGTCGACTGCGATCGCGTCGGCGTATATCTGTGGGACGGCGGACGGGGCCAGCTCGTGCGCCGGGCGGTCACGACCCGCGAAGCCCCTGACGGGGTCGAGGTCGAGGACACCGGCTGGGCGCCCACCCCGGGTGGGCCACTGCACCGGCTGCTCGAGGACCCCGGGCACGAGCCGCTGTTCGTCGACGACCAGACCGGCGACCCGCGGTTGCGCGAGATTCTCAGCGCGGAGGGGTTCGTCGCCACGATCCTGGTTCCGCTGGCGACCCCCGATTCGTTCCTCGGCCTGCTGACCGCGTCGGTTTTCGAGGAGCCCGGCCGGCTACGGCCCGGACATGACCTGCTCGACCGCCTGTCCGGCGTCGCCGCCCAGGCCACGACCGCGCTCCAGAACGGTCGCCTCGTCGACGAGATGACCCACCAGGCGATGCACGACCAGCTGACGGGACTCGCCAACCGGCTGCGGTTCACCGGCCAGCTCCGGGACACGATCAGGCGCGCGCGCGAGCAGATCCACCCAGTCACGCTGCTCTACATGGATCTCGATGGGTTCAAGCCCGTCAACGACGAGTTCGGACACGACGTCGGCGACCAGCTGCTCGTGGCCGTGGCCAAGCGCCTGGCCTCGTGCACGCGTGCCGAGGACACCGTCGCCCGACTCGGCGGGGACGAGTTCGCGGTCCTGATCGATTCGAAGGCGGCGCCGGCCGACGCGGAGGACGTCTCCGATCGCCTAGCCGCCGCCGTGACGCAGCCGTTCGTGATCGACGGTCATCAGCTCCACCTCGGAATCAGCATCGGGCGCGCGGTGTTCCCGATCGACGCCGACGACGCCGATGGGTTGCTCCGCTGCGCCGACGCGGCGATGTTCAGCGTCAAGCGGAGCACCCGCACCCGCACGTCGTATCTCGAGCGCACCGGCTGATCGGCGCTCTTCGCCAGTTCGACCGCGCGCTCTCCTGACCGGCCCCTCGGCTTTACACGGTCGTGGGCGGTGATGACGGCGGCGTACGATATAGACATGACCGCACTAGGCGTCTCATTGCTTATGGTCGGTGCGATCATGGTCCTCATCGAGGCTCATGTGCCGACGATGGGAGCGCTCGGGGGACCCGGGGTGGTTGTGCTGGCGGCCGGGGCGGTGCTGGCGGTCGTGGGGCTCGGTGGCGGCGTCGCGCTCGGCGTGCTGGCGGCGTTGTTGCTCGCCTTCACCGCGGGCGGAGTGATGTTGCTGACCGTCGGCAAGGGACTCGCGGTGCGCCGTCGGATGATCAGGGCCGGTCCCGAGAGCATGATCGGGCATACGGGAATCGTGCGTAGCTGGACCAATTCAACAGGTTCCGTGTTGGTCGACGGCGCCCTCTGGCGCGCCTGCCGGTCGGTTCTCGACGACGACGATCCGAAGGAACTACATGAGGGAGACGAAGTCGTGGTCGACCATCTCGACGGCCTGACCGTAGGCGTCCGGCGAGCGGAAGATTGGGAGCGAAGCTGATGATCCTGGCGATTGGAATCCTGCTGGTCGTTCTGCTGGTGATCGGGCTCACCGTCCTGGGAGCGTCCGTGCGAGTGCTCAGGGAGTACGAGCGCGGCGTCGTGTTCCGGCTGGGACGCGTGATGGACCTCCGTGGCCCCGGTCTGATCCTGCTCGTGCCGACGATCGACCGGATGGTGCGGATCAGCCTGCGAACGGTCACGCTTACGGTGCCGCCGCAGGAGATCATCACTCGCGACAACATCCCCGTCCGCGTGACCGCGGTCACCTACTATCGCGTCGTCGATCCCAACAAGGCGGTCAACGCGGTCGAGAATTTCCACAACGCGACGCTCCAGATCGCCCAGACGACACTGCGGTCGACGCTCGGCGGTGTCGATCTCGACCACCTGCTGGGCGAGCGCGACAGCCTCAACGACTCACTGCAGCAGGTGATCGACGCGCAAACCGAACCGTGGGGCATCAAGGTGACCACGGTCGAGATCAAGGACGTCGAGATCCCCGAGCGCATGCAGCACGCGATCGCCCGCCAGGCCGAGGCCGAGCGCGAGCGGCGCGCCAAGATCATCAACGCCGAGGGCGAGGCCCAAGCCGCAACCCGGCTGGCCGACGCCGCCGACATCATCGGCCGCAATCCGACGACTCTCCAGCTCCGCTATCTGCAGACGCTGCGCGAGATCGGCGCCACCCAGAACACGACCGTGGTGTTCCCGATGCCGATCGACCTGGTCAAGCCTGTGCTCGAGGCGATGCAGGCGGGGCAGGCGATCCAGTCCGGGCAGGCGAGTCCGCCGGCGGAGGCCCCGGCCGTGCCGGCCACGCCGCCGGCGAACGGCGCGCTCGAGCCCGGCGAGTCCCGCGCGCTGGCGCCCGGACCGGACGCAACGGAGGACGGCCTGTCCTCGGCGCCCGAGTCAGCGCCTGTCGATCGTCACGACTAGTCGCCTGCCTCGGGTCGCCTGGGGCCATAAATCGACACTCGACGTCGTCTCCGGCTCGAGTGCGTCCAAACGCGCCCCATGGCGTCCCTTTCTGCGCGCTCGGCGAGCGGCCGGTGCCGAGTGTTGGGTCATCGCCCACCCCGACGGGGCGCGGGCCGGGCAACCTGGGGGCAGGCCCCGCCCTCCCCGCCGGCGGGCGGAGAAGGGCGGGATCAGCCACTACTTCCTAATGTGCGTTGAGCTTCAGCGGCACCGTAGTCGAGGTGTGCTTGGCGTCGGTGACCTTGAGCGTCACGGTCAGGGTCTTGACCTTGTGCTTCTTGACCTTCGTCTGGAGCGACCCCGACTCGGTCAGGACCGGCCCGCTCAGGCTGATCGTGAACTTGCCGGCGGCCTTCTTCAGCGTGATCAGGAGCTTGCCGCCCTTGAGCGCGACCGACTTGGCGGTAGCACCCTTGATGCCGAGGCCCTTGGTCAGGGTGGTCGTCGTGCACTTCTTCTTGCCGCCCTTGGTCGTGCACGTCTTGGTCGTGACGATTCCCGCGCTCGAGAACTTCAGCCCGGCCGGGAGACCGACCGACACCGACGAGACGTTGGGGGCGCCCTTGCCGTGGGCCACCGTGAACCGGAGCCCCGGGTGGCCGGAGGCGAGACCGCTGAGCGACCCGGTGGCGGTTGGCTTGGCGACGCAGTTGTTGAGCGTGACCTTCGCGGCCACGTTCTTCGAAGCGCCGCTCTGCGAGGTGAACGTTCCGGTCGTCGTTGACGGCGTGCAGCTGGTGGTGAACGCCTTCTTCCCGTTCGGTCCGGTGATGTTCAGGCTCAGGTTGGTAAGCGGCACGTCCGGCACGTTGTTGATCGTGACCGTGCCATTCGCGAGGCTCACGTCACCGACAAGCGTGATCCCAAACGCCGGGAAGGCGATCGTAATAGTCGGGGCGGAGGCCGAGCCGCCGAGGGTGATGGTGCCGTTGTTCAGGGCGACGCTCGGGATCAGCGGCGACGTCGCGGTCGCGGTGCCGACCCGGCAGCCGGAGCCCGAGCCGGTCAGGCACAGGACATCCGCCGACAGATTGACGCCGAGGCCGCTCGGGAGCTTGAGCGAGATCGTCTTGCTGGCCGCTTCGTTTGCGGCCTGCGTGATCGTGAACACCAGCGCCGCACCGTTGTCCTTGGCGTCCTTCGTCTCCGAGGCAGCCAGGACCGGTTCGTAGGGGAGGGTCGCGCAGCCCGTCGGGGTGAACGATCCGGACGCTGAACCCGTGGGCGTCGGGCCATAGTAAGTGGCGCTGAATGTGCTCGTCGCGGCGCTACAGCTGCTCGGGAGCCGCGTGAACGGCTGGCCGTTGAGCGTCGTGAAGTTCGCCGTGAACCCGGTGATCTGGGCGGGGGTGGGGTTCGCGAATGTGGTCGTCAGGTTCAGACCGCCCGGCGTGTTCGGATTTGCCGAGACGCCGATGTACTGGTTGGTCAGCGGTGGGCCGGCCGGGACGAACTCAATGCCGGCCGCGTCCGTGCTGGCCTGAGCCGGGACGAGATACAGATTCCCCGTGAAAGGACCGGCGGTGCTGCTGACGCTCGCCGTTCCCACCTGACAAGCGGCGGTCAGCTGCTGAGCGCCCAGACAGGTAGCGTTGGCGTTGAGATTGCCCAGCATTCCCGCGGCGAGCGACGTGACCACGGTCTTGGGCGTGTCGCCGCTCGCGAAGGTCAGCGCGGCGGTCACTGAGGTGGCTGCGCCGGCTTGGGTGCTCGCCGGGGTGACCGTCAGCGTCTCGCCGGCCGCCAGCGCTGACGCCGGCAGGATCAATACCGCGGCTGCGGTCGCGAGCCCGGCCAGGGCCCGCCTTGCTCTTGATGACACTTGGCAGATACCTCCTCTGGGGATGTCCGTCCACGCGGAGGCCTCCAGCCCCGTCTCCCACCACGCCGGCCGTTTCATCTAGGCGTGGAGCGGACGCGGAGGTCGCGCGCCGGGCATCCTATCGGTCATGGCGCTACTTCCGCTCAACCGAAGGCGACGATGAGGCTGCTTGCGTTCAGTGATCTGCACCGAGACCGGCGGCAGGCCGAGCGCCTGGTGGCGATGGCCGAGGACGCCGACGTGGTCATCGGCGCCGGCGACTTCGCGACGATGCACAAGGGGCTCGACAGCACGATCGAGGCGCTGAGCGCGATCGCCGTGCCGGCCGTGCTGGTGCCCGGCAACGCCGAGACGGACATCGAGCTGTGGCAGGCCTGCGCCTCGTGGCCGAGTGCCCACGTCCTCCACGGTCAGGCGAAGGAGATCGCCGGCGCCCGGTTCTTCGGGCTCGGCGGGGGCGTGGGTGGGTGGGGACCAAATCTATTCCCGTGGAGCTTCGACCTCAGCGAGGACGAGGCGGCGGCCAAGCTCGAGAGCTGCCCCGAGGGCGCGATCCTGGTCGTGCACTCACCGCCCAAGGGGCACGTGGACGATGCCCACGGGCGCCACTTGGGCAGCGACGCGGTGCTGGCCGCGATCGAGCGCAAGCGTCCCGCGCTCGCCGTGTGCGGCCACATCCATCAGTGTTGGGGTCGGGAGGCGGCGATCGGCACGACGCCGGTGGTCAACGTCGGCCCCGCGGGTCGGTTCTTCGACATCTGAGGCTGTGGCGCGGGCGGCACCGCGGGGGCGCCTCGGTTGCTTCGGGCCAGCCGGGTGGCCAGCAGGGCCAGAGCGGGGATCGCCACGACCGCCACCATCGCCAGGAACCACAACTGACCGGCGTCCGTGCCCTCGCCCAGCGCGTGGACGAGCCCGAGGAGCCAGGCCAGCGCGGTGAAACGGTGGAGCTTGCGCCAGCGAACGCCGCCGACCCAGCGCCGGGCGTAGTAGGAGAGCCCGAGCAGGATCAGGCCCCACCCGCCGACGATCCCGGCCGTGGTCCAGATCGTCTTGTAGCTCGAGGCGAACGGAACCGAGATATCGATGATCGAGGGATGGAGGAAGGAGTCACCGAGCAGCGAGACTCCGTGGACGACGATCGCGACGATCGTCGCGAGGGCAAGCGTGTCATGGGCCGCGCGCAGGTCGGTCGTCCTGCCCTTCAGCAGCTTGGTGCTCATCAGCAGCCCCAGCGAGACCGCGAGACTGGCCAGCACCAGGGCGGCGAACCCGGCGGCGCGACTGGTGATCCAGAAGAGGTGAGGTGTCAGAGCCGTATTCATGACTCCAGCATCGACGGCCTCCGCCAGAGCCGCGTAGGGACGACATAAGAGCTAGATAGGAGAGCGCGACGCGCCTAGCGGTCGGCGTAGGGGGAGCGCAGCCCGCACTGGTGCGTTCCGGGAGGCGCTTAGTGCTCGAGGTAGGTGGCGCGCAGCCGGCTCTGGCGCGTTCCGGCGAACGTCTGCGGCGTGACCGGGACCGTCGAGTAGGTCACGTCGAATTGGGTGCCGGCGGCCCGGAGCGTCGACGGCGTCGCCGTGCCGGCGCTGTCGCTGGTCTGGCGGGCGACGATAAAGCGCTGGGCGCCCGGCGTCAGCCGGATCTGCGTCCTCCACCACTTGGGGTCGAGGATCGAACCGGTGGCGCCGGTCGTCGAGGTCGCGGTGGCCGAATCGAACGCGACCGACCCGAAGTTCGCCAGCGGGAGCGCCTGGCAGGCGAACTGGTTGATGCACTCAGACGGGGCCTCGACGATCCACTCAGCCGAGCTCACGTCGATGCTCGGGCCGAACAGCGTCTTGCGGAAGGTCCGGTGACTCGTCAGGTTCTGGAGCACGAGGGAGACCCGATGGCCGACGACGGTCACGGTGGCGTGCACGACATCGCCGGGATGAACCGCGAACGAGATCGTTTTCGACGGCGCGGGTACGAGCTCGTACCAGGCGCTCGAGACCGCGTTCCCCGCGGCCTTGCAGTCGACCTCGGTGCCGATCTGCTCAAGTGCGTCCGAAGTCGGCTTGAAGCCGCCGATCCCGACCCACACCGCCGAATAGCTCGATTGGCCGGCCACGCACGAGGCCGCGGGCTGCGTCCAGGTCCCTGAAACCGTGCGGTACGACACGCCGGGGCGGTGCACGGCATATCCGGCCCAATTCGAGCTCGTCGTTGTCTTCGCGAACGCCGCGGGCGCGGCGCACAGGACGGCGGCAACGACCGCCGCTGCGATGAGCCCCGCCCTGGTTCCTCCGTCGCGAATCTTCCTCAAATGCCTACTCCTAGGCGGCCTGGAGGATCGCCGTCGCGCGCCCCAGGCAGTCATACATTTGTCCGGTTGCCCCGTTTCCACTTAACGTGACCGGACGGCAGGTCTTTGCGACCACATCCATCGCCGCCTGACTGCCGGTACGAGTGTCCCCCGGCGCCGTTACCCCCTGCGTGTCGTCGGTAACCACCCAGCGCAGGCGGCCCTCCCGCACCTCCATGGCGATCCAACTGGCGGTCACCGAGCTCTCTCGCCCGGAGAACCCACCGAGGCCGGCGACGTTCGTGTAGCCATCGAGGATGGCCGCGGCCGCCGTGCTCTGGCTCGAGACGCCGATCTCCCCGCCGCCGTGGGCCGCGGCGTACTGGACGGCGGCGGTGAGCGAACCACTGTCGCCGCCGAACCCACCGAAGCCGCCGCCGGCAAACCCGCCGGCGCCGCCCGAGAATCCACCCGCGCCACCGGCAGCGGAGCCGCCCTGCCCGGGGTTCTGGAAGAGCTGGCCGACGCCCGGCGCGCCGGCGGAGCCGCTCGCGCTGCCGCCGAACCCTCCGCCGCCGAAGCGACCGCCGCGACCCCGGAAGCCGCCGGGACCGCCGCCGCCCGGGCCGCCGACTGACGCGCTCTCCGGGCCGCCGGCCGGGAACGTGCTGCTGGTGGCGTGGCCGACGGTCTGGACCGCCCACGCCGACGGGGCCGCGAGCAGCGCCGCCATCGCGACGGCGACCACGACCGCGCGGTACCGGCCGGCGTGGGCTTCGCCCGCGATCGCCAGCAGGACCGCGCAGGCCCCGGCGACGCCGATCAACACGGGCTTGGCCCATGGCATGGCGCCGCCGAGCTCGCCGAGCACGACCAGCTCGGTGACCGCGCCGGCGGCGATCGCCAGCGGCGCGATCACGCGCAGGGCCCGGCCGTCGGCCGCGCCCCCGAGCGAGCGCGGAAGCATCAGGCCGGCGCCGGCGCCGACCAGCGCCGCCGCGAACGGCGCGAGGAACGAGACGTAGTAGGGATGGAAGATGCCCGACGCGAAGCTGAACACGACCGCCGTGGTCAGGAAAGCGCCGCCGGTGGCGATTAGCCAGGCCGTCCGCGGGTCGCGCCGGCGCAGCCGTGTGAGCACCAGCAGCGCGAGGCCCGCGACCACCGCGAACCCGAGCAACCAACCGGCCTGGTCGCCGAGTGCCGACTGCAGCAATCGGAACGGCCCGGTGGCGCCTCCGAACAGGTTCCCGCCGCCGCCACCGCCGGCAAAGCCGCCGCCCCCGCCCGATGGCCCTCCCGTTTGCCCGGCGACCCGCCCCAAGCCGTTGTATCCAAAAATCAGTGACCAGATGCTGTTGTCGGAGGTCCCGGAGATCCACGGCCTATCCGCGGCCGGGGTCAACGTGACGAGCAATGGCCATGCCCCCCCGACGACGACCATCGCGAGCCCGCCGGCGAGGAGCTGGCGGAAAGCCTTGAGCCGCACCGCCCAAGTCGAGCCCCAGCGGCTCCACATCCAGGCGAGCGCGATCCCGGGGACGACCAGCAGGGCCACCGCCATCTTCGCCTCGAACCCGAGCCCGACGGAGACACCGCACAGGACGAGCCATTTCGTGCGCCCGGATTCGAACGCGCGCACGGCGCACCACAGCGCCGTCACGCAGCACAGGATCAGGAGCTCGTCGGGGTTGTTGTGGCGCGCGATCGCGACCGTGATCGGCGTCAGCGCGAACGTCAGGCCCGCGACCGATCCGGCGACCCGGCCGAACATCCGGCGCGTCAGGTCGTACACGAGCGCGACGGCCGCGACGCCCATCAGCGCCTCGGGCACCAGGATGCTCAGCGGATGGAAGCCGAACACACGCACCGACAGCGCCTGGACCCAGAACGCGAGCGGCGGCTTGTCGACGGTCATGAGCCCGGTCTTGTCGAGCGAGGCGAACAGGAAGTCGTGCCAGCTCGTGCTCATCGACTTGATCGCGGCCGAGTAGTACGTGTTCGCCCACCCGTTGATGCTCAGGTCCCAGAGATTGAGGACGGCCGTCAGCGCGACCAGCGCGAGCAGCTCGGGGTAGGCGAGCAGCGAGGCCAGCCGGGTACGGCGCGTCGTGCCGGCCCGCGCCCAGCGACGCGCGGGATATGACAGCGAGCTCACGGCGCGAGCATGGGCCGGCGCGGCGAGGGCAGCGCCGGACGACCGGACGGCGGGCGGTGCACGAGCAGCCGCGCGACGCCACGGAGGTCGGCCAGGGCCGTCCGGACGATCTCGACGCGCGAGTCGCCGTCCTCGATCCAGTCGACCGGGACCTCGTGGATCCGGAGCCCGCGGCGCTGGGCGAGCACGAGGAGCTCGGTGTCGAAGAACCACTCGTCGTCGGCCACGAGCGGGATCAGCTCGTGGGCGGCCTCCGCGCGGATGGCCTTGAAGCCACACTGGGCGTCGCTGAACCCGGCGTGGAGCGCGATCCTCAGGAGGCGGTTGTACGCGCGCGAGATCAGCTCGCGCTTGGGCCTGCGCGTGACGCGTGCGGCGCGGTGAAGACGCGTTCCGATCGCGAGGTCGCTGTGTCCGGCGAGCAGCGGCGCCACCAGCGGCAACAGTCCGCTGAGGTCCGTGGACAGGTCGGCGTCCATGTAGGCCAGCACGTTGGATTCGCTCGCCGTCCACGCCGTTCGCAGCGCCACTCCCCGACCTTTCGCGCGCAGGTGCATGGCGCCGACCTCGGGAAGCTCATACATCAGCCGCCGGGCCACCCGAAGCGTCCCGTCGGTGCTCGCGTTGTCGACGATCGTGATCTGCCACGAGAACGGAAAGCCGCGCGACAGGTAGCCGTGAAGCATCCGCACCGACGCCTCGAGCGCGGCCTGCTCGTTGTAAACGGGGATGACGATGTCGAGGTCGGCCGACCGGCTCATCGCGTCAGGGCTGGTCGGGCGCGCGGTGGGCTTCGGCGTAGACGCCGGCCGCGGCCATGGCGGCGAACACGCCAGCCGCCATGGCGGCGATGGTCCAGGACAGGATGGTCATGATCATCGGTCTCCTCGATCCGAGTGGAGTGGGCTTCGAGGAGAATCGGATGCGGAGCGAAGGTCGCGCGAAGACGTCCCTAAGAGGGGCGTAGGAGTCCGTCGCGGCGCCCGAGGCCGAGTGGCCGTCGCCGCAGATACGGTCGCATTCGAGGCGCCTGTACCTCCGGCGACGACCACTTACAGTAAGAAGGACCCTTTAGACCAGGAGAATGAACCGTGATGCCCAATTCCTTCGACGCCAAGGCGACGCTCACCGTCGGGGAGCGCGCCTACGACATCTTCCGGCTCGACGCGCTCCAGGCGAAGTACGACATCGCGCGGCTGCCGTTCTCGCTGAAGGTCCTGCTCGAGAACCTGCTGCGCAACGAGGACGGGGAATCGATCCGCGCCGAGGACGTCGAAGCGCTGGCCACTTGGGACGCCGGCGCCGAGCCGAGCACCGAGATCTCGTTCACGCCGGCGCGCGTGCTGATGCAGGACTTCACGGGGGTGCCGGCTGTGGTCGACCTGGCCGCGATGCGCGACGCGATGCGCGCGATGGGCGGCGACCCCGCCAAGATCAACCCGCTCGCGCCGGCCGAGCTCGTGATCGACCACTCGGTGCAGGTCGACGTGTTCGGCTCGAGCGGCGCGTTCGCGCGCAATGCGGAGCTCGAGTTCGAACGCAACCGCGAGCGGTACGCGTTCCTGCGCTGGGGACAGGGCGCGTTCGAGAACTTCAAGGTGGTCCCGCCCGACACCGGGATCGTCCACCAGGTCAACCTCGAGTACCTCGCGCGCGTGGTGTTCGTGAATGACTCGCTCGGTCAGGCTTACCCGGACACCCTGGTCGGGACCGACTCGCATACGACGATGGTCAACGGGCTCGGCGTCCTCGGTTGGGGCGTCGGCGGGATCGAGGCCGAGGCGGCGATGCTGGGACAGCCGATGTCGATGCTGATCCCGCAGGTGCTCGGGTTCAAGCTGACTGGTTCGCTGCAGGAGGGGGCCACGGCCACGGACCTGGTGCTGACCGTCACCGAGATGCTGCGCGCCCGGGGCGTCGTCGGGAAGTTCGTCGAGTTCTACGGCGACGGCCTGGCCCGGCTGCCGCTCGCAGACCGGGCGACGATCGGCAACATGTCGCCCGAGTTCGGCTCGACCTGCGCGATCTTCCCGATCGACGCCGAGACGCTGCGCTATCTCGGGTTCTCGGGACGGCCGCGCGGGCTCATCGATCTCGTCGAGGCGTACTCCAAGGAGCAGGGGCTGTGGCACGACGAGAACTCCGAGGAGCCGACGTTCACGGACCGGGTCGAGCTCGACCTGTCGACCGTCGTGCCGAGCATCGCGGGCCCGAAGCGCCCCCAGGACCGGGTGTCGCTGACCGAGTCAAAGCCGGCCTTCCGGATGGCGCTCGAGGGCTACCTCCCCGAGGAGGACTCCGAGGACGAAGCGCTCGAGCAGAGCTTCCCGGCTTCGGATCCAGTCGCCACCCATGTGCCTAACGGTGCGGGACATGGGCCGGGCAGTGTTTCCGGCGACGGGAGTCAGGTGGCGGAGCGGCGGTCGACGCGAGTGGCGGTGACGGTGGCCGACGGAACCGAGACCGAGCTCGATCACGGGCACGTCGTGATCGCGGCGATCACGAGCTGCACGAACACCTCGAACCCGTCGGTGATGCTCGGCGCGGGTATTTTGGCCAGGAACGCGGTTCAGCGAGGGCTGAAGGTCAAGCCGTGGGTGAAGACCTCTTTGGCACCGGGGTCGAAGGTCGTCACCGAGTATCTGGATCGCGCCGGGCTGACCGAGTACCTCGACGAGCTCGGGTTCAATTTGGTGGGGTACGGGTGCACGACCTGCATCGGTAACAGTGGTCCGCTGCCGGCAGAGATCTCCGCGGCGGTGCAGGACAGCGACCTGGCGGTCGTCTCCGTGCTGTCGGGCAACCGCAACTTCGAGGGCCGGATCAACCCCGACGTGAAGATGAACTACCTGGCCTCGCCGCCGCTGTGCGTCGCCTACGCGATCTCGGGAACGATGGATATCGACCTGTACGACGAGCCGCTCGGCGAGGACCGCCACGGCCAGCCCGTGTTCCTGGCGGACATCTGGCCGAGCGCCGCCGAGGTGGCCTCGGTCGTGGAGGACGCCGTCCAGTCGGACATGTTCCACAAGAGCTACGGCGAGGTGTTCGACGGCGACGAGCGCTGGAACTCGCTCGAGGTCCCGTCCGGCGAGCTGTTCGAGTGGGACCCGCGTTCGACCTACGTGCGCCGGCCTCCGTTCTTCGAGGACATGCCGCGCGAGCCCGTGCCACCGGAGGACATCGAGCGGGCGCGAGTCCTGGCCATGCTCGGCGACAGCGTGACCACCGACCACATCTCGCCGGCGGGGTCGATCAAGCGCGACGGGCCGGCCGCCCGCTACCTCAACGAGCACCACGTGGAGTCACGGGACTTCAACTCGTACGGCGCGCGACGGGGCAACCACGAGGTGATGATGCGCGGCACGTTCGCGAACATCCGGTTGCGGAATTTGATCGCGCCAGGAACCGAGGGCGGGGTCACGCTGTATCTCGGCGGCGGGCGAGACGGCGACGCCGAGCAGATGTCGATCTACGACGCGGCCATGAAGTACATGGAGGCCGACATCCCGCTGATCGTGCTCGCGGGCAAGGAGTACGGCTCGGGGTCATCGCGCGACTGGGCGGCCAAGGGCACGCGCCTGCTGGGGGTGCGGGCTGTGATTGCCGAGAGCTTCGAGCGGATCCACCGCTCGAACCTGGTCGGGATGGGCGTGCTGCCGCTTCAGTTCGCTTCCGGCGAGTCGGTCGCGTCTCTGGGCCTGACGGGTCGCGAGACGTACACAATCGCCGGGATTGCCGGCGCCGACCCGATTCCCCGGGAGTTGACGGTGCGCGCCGCCTCCGGGGCGCAAGCGCCCGGGGCGCAAACGCCCTTGGAGTTCCGCGTGATCGTCCGGATCGACACGCCGAAGGAGCAGCGCTACTTCGCTCACGGCGGCATCCTGCAGTTCGTGTTGCGGAACCTGCTGTCCGGGTAGCCGCGCCACTGGCCGATGGCGATGCGGTCACGTATTTGCCAACCCGAGCGCCAAAGTCCGGCCCTCGGCGGGCCGGATCGGGCTGCCGCGGACTAAGCTAAGCCGCCGTCCGGAGCGCCTCGAGCTCGCGGCTCCCGGCGAGCTCCGCGAGCGCCTTGCGCTCGAGCTTGCGGACCGCGTCCGAGGAGATCCCGAGCCGCCTACCCGCCTCGCGGAGCGGCGTCGGTTCGTCGTCGCCGATCCCGTAGCGGAGCATGACGACGTTTCGCTCGGGCTCGGGCAGCCGGTCGAGTGCCCGCCGCAGGGCGTCGTCACGCGCGGCGAGCTCGACTTCTTCGTGCGGTGGGGTGTCGTCGCTCGCGAGCAGCGCGCCGAGCGTGGTCTCCTCCTCGCCCACGGGCCGGTCAAGGCTGGTCACAACCCGGGCGATGTCCCGGGTGGCGCGGACCTCGCGCACGTCGAGCTCGGCGGCCGCCGCGGTCTCCTCGTCGGTGGGCTCGCGTCCGAGCTTCGCCACGAGCGTGGCGCGTGCCCGCCCGATCCGCCGCTCGCGCTGGCCGATGTGGACGGGGACCCGGATCGGCCGAGCGCGGTTGGCGATTGCGCGCTGGATCGACTCCCTGATCCAGAAGGTGGCGTAGGTCGAGAACTTGTAGCCCTTTCGCCAGTCGAACTTCTCGGCAGCCCGGATCAGGCCTAGCATCCCCTCCTGGATCAGGTCGAGCAACGGAAGGTCGAGGCCCTCGTAGCTGCGCGCGTTGGAGATGACCAGGCGCAGGTTCGAGTTGACCAGGCGCTCCTTGGCGACCAGGTCGCCCCGCTCGATGCGCCGGGCGAGCGCGGCCTCCTCGCCGCGCGTGAGAAGCCGATGGCGGCGGACCTCGGCCATGAACAGCGACATCGAGTCCATCGTCCGCTCGGCCAGCTCGTGCGCGCGATGGGCGGCGTCCGCCGAATCGCGGTCGGCGTCGGGCTGCTCTTCGTGGATTTCGATTCCGCGGTCGGCGTCGGGCTGCTCTTCGTGGATTTCGATTCCGCGGTCGGCGAGCAGTCCACGGATGGATTCGAGGTCGGCGTCGCGCCCGTGGATCCCTACCTCCGGCGACATGGTTGGATTGCTACCCGCAGCGGCACCGGCCAACACGTGCAAAACCGCCTATCTGCCGCACGCACCGCAATCGAGCGCGTCAGCGAATAGCCTTCGTTCACATGCCGGTCCCGGAACTGCTCAAAAACCTCCTAACAGCTGCGGGTCCCTCGGGTCACGAAACCACTCCTGCCCAGGTCTGGCGGGAATATTGCGCGGGATTCGCCGCCGAAGTGGGCGCCGACCGCGTCGGCTCGTCGTACGCCCGGGTCCCGGGGACCGGCGACGGTCCGACCCTTGCCGTCGTCGGCCACATCGACGAGATCGGCCTGCACGTCTCACACATCGAGGACGACGGCTACCTCCGGTTCGGCCAGGTGGGCGGCTGGGATCCCGGCGTGCTGATCGGCCAGCGGGTGAAGCTGTACACGCTTGGCGGCGAGCTCATCGGCGTGATCGGGCGCAAGCCCATCCATCTGCTGAAGGACGAGGACCGCAAGAAGGTGCCCGAGCTCAAGGAGCTCCACATCGACATCGGCGCGAAGGATGGCGACGAGGCCCGCAGCCTCGTCCGCATCGGCGACGTCGGCGTGATCGACGCCGAGCCGATCGACTTCCGCCACGGCCGCGTGGTGTCGCGCTCGCTGGACAACCGCGTCGGTTGTTACGTCGCCGCCGAAAGCGCCCGGCTGGTGGCCGAGGCCGGGGGCGCGCCGGGCGACGTCATCGCGCTCGCGGTGACCCAGGAGGAGACCACGTTCGCAGGCGCGCGTACGAGCGCGTTCGCCCACAACCCCGACGCCGCGATCGTCGTCGACCTGACGTTCGCCACCGACCAGCCCGGCGTCGAGCTTGGGCCCATCACCAAGCACCCGCTCGACTCCGGTCCGGTGATCGCTCGGGGAACGTCGCTCCACCCGCTCGTATTCGAGCTCCTCTACGACGCGGCCGAGGCCGAAGGCATCGAGTTCACGCTCGAGTCGCTCGGCAAGGGCACCGGCACCGACGCCGACGCGATCCATCTCAGCCGCGCCGGCGTGGCGACCGGTCTCGTCTCGGTCCCCTGCCGGTACATGCACTCGCCGATCGAGATGGTGTCGCTGGCGGACGTCGACGCGGCCTCACGGCTGATCGCGGCGGTCGCGCAGCGGCTCGAGCCGGGCACCTCGTTCGAGCGCTAGTGGGCTCGTCCGTAAGTCGTGCGGCATCGAGAGTGGTCACTGGCGGATGCTGCGCGCGGACGCAGGAGTCGACGTGTAGCGGCGCTACACAAGACTCCGAGGACAAAGCGCAGCGCCGCCTCAGGACGACGCCGGCGCGGCCGGTCAAGCGAGGCAGGATGCCGAGCAGGCCGCAAGCCGGCCCGCTCGAATGTCGCGGGACTTGCGGATGGGTCCACTAGCTCGCGCGAGCTTGCTGCTGCTGTTCGACATCGACGGGACGCTGCTGTCTGGGGCGACGGGGGCCCACAGCCAGGCGCTCGACCGCGCGATCCGCGAGGTCCATCACGTCGACTCGCGTGACCTGCGCAAGCAAATCGGCCCCGCGGGCCGGACCGACGGCGAGATCGCCCGGCTGATCCTGCTCGACCTAGGGGTCTCGGCGTGGCGCATAGACGAGCTCGCCGATGAGGTGCGCGAGGCGTGCTGCAGAATCTACGCTGAGATCTGCCCTCCCGATCTCAGCGACCACGTGGTGCCGGGGATCCCGGAGCTCCTGTCCTGGCTGGCCGGTCGCGACGGCGTGACGCTCGGGCTCGTCACCGGCAACTTCGAGCCGATCGCGCGGCTGAAGCTGCACCGCGCCGGCATCGGCCGGTGGTTTGCGCCGGGCATGGGCGGGTTCGGGTCCGATTCCGAGGATCGAGCCGCGCTCCCGGGGATCGCCCGCCGCCGCGCCGGGCGCCTGGCGGGCTGTCCGCCGAGTGGCGGGCGGCCGCGAGCCGGGCGGTTGGAGGGGGCGCGGCCGGGGATCCCGGTCCCGCGCGGTCAGGCGATCGTGATCGGCGACACCCCGCGCGACATCGCCTGCGCCCGGGCCGACGGGGTCCGGTGCGTGGCGGTAACGACCGGGCAATATGGGCCCGAGGAGCTTGTCGGCGCGGATGAGGTGGCGCGTGACGCCGGCGAATTGCGAGCGTCGCTCGAGCAGCTGGGCGTGTAGGTCGCGGCCGATTGGAGGCCGCGACGCCACGTATGTAGCATTGGCTACGAGGCATGGGGCGCCGGAAGGGAGCGTTCTGCGTGGAGGGTTGGCTGCCGGGGAGGCTGAAGTGAGATCGGGATCGTGTACGACGACGCGCTGATTCGGCCGTGGTTCGAGTCTGCGGTCGAGTGCGTGCCGGGGTTGTCGTTGTTCGACGCCCATGCGCACATCGGGCAGAACGATCCAGATGGGCTCCGGCTGTCCCCGCTCGAGCTGGTCGAGACGATGGACGCGATTGGTGCACGGTCGGTGGTCACGCCGCTGCACGAGCCCGGCGGATACGCGGCCGCGAACGACCGCGTCCTAGAAGAGTGCGAGCGATCCGCCGGGCGCCTCGTGCCGTTCTGCCGGGTCGACCCGCACAGCGACGGCATCGGCGAGGCCCGGCGCTGTGTGGAGGCGGGCGCGCGGGGGATCAAGCTCCACCCGCGCGCGGAACGGTTCGAGCTGTCCGACCCCGAGCTCGAAGGGCTGTTCGCGCTCGCACACGAACGTCGGCTGCCGGTACTGATCCACGCCGGGCGCGGGATTCCGACGATCGGGCGCGATGCGCTTACGCTCGCCCGGCGTTTCCCGTCGGCCTCTTTGATACTCGCGCACGGAGCGATTTGCGATCTCAACTGGATCTGGCGCGAGGCGCAACATCGACCCAACCTCTTCTTCGATACGGCCTGGTGGCACTCGACCGATCTTGCCGCGCTGTTCGCGCTGATCCCCCCGGGCCAGATCCTGTACGGCAGCGACCCGCCGTACTTCACCCCCATGCTGATCGCCACGTGCGTGATCCGGACAGCGCTCCAGGCCGGCCTGAACGCCGACCGGCTGCGCGCGATCGCGGGCGGCCAGCTCGAGCGGTTGCTTGACGGAAAGGATCCGCTCGATCTCGGGCCGGCTGTGCCCGGCCGCCAGGGACCGCCGTCGATCCTGCTCGAGCGAATCAACGCCATGTTGCTGTTGGCCGTCAGCCGGATGCTCCTCGGGGACTCGGGTTACGAGCCGCTCGCTCTCGCGCGGCTGGCGTGTGACATCGGAGCTGACGATGCGCCGGAGACCGAGGTGTGCCGGAGTGTCCTTGCGTTGCTGGAGCTGGGGGAGCGCAGCGCTCGCGAAGGCGAGGGTTCGCGGCTCCCGGTGCCGGCTTGGTGATGCTCGCCGCGAATGTCACACGCACGCCCGACGTGCCATTGCCACCGATCCCCGAGCTCGCGAGTGAAGCCGACATCCGCAACGCGTCGCTCGTCGGCCATCGGCTACTCGACGCCACCGAGGTGACCCCGAGCGCCTCGGAGATCCGGCGCCTGTCGACGATCTTCCCCACCGTGAGTATGAACGCCGCGTCGCCGGCGAATCAGGACCGCGAGCGAGCTGGGTTCCGCGGATCGCTCGCCGATCACATGATGGTCGATCACGTGGGCCTCGCTCCGGGCGCGAAGGAACTACGTGACTGACCTCGCGACCTCAGAGGCGGAAGCCGCATTCGCGCGCGAGCATCCCGGCTACGCCGACACCGCCGTTCTCGACGACCTCCGCGCCAATGACTTCGCGCGGCTCGATCGTGACCGCCACGTGTATCTGGACTACACCGGGGGCGGCATGTTCGCCAGCTCGCAAGTCGCGGAGCACCTGGAGTTACTCGAGTCGGGCGTGTTCGGCAATCCGCACTCGATCAACCCGACGTCGGCGGCCAGCAGTGGGCTCGTCGAGCGCGCCCGCGCCTACGTGCTCGAATTCTTCAGAGCATCGCCGGGCGAGTACGAGGCGATCTTCACCCCAAACGCAACGGGAGCACTACGGCTGGTAGGCGAGGCATACCCATTCCGCTCGGGTGACCGATTCCTGCTGACGTTCGACAACCACAACTCGGTCAACGGCATCCGCGAGTTCGCCCGGGCACGCGGTGCCGACACCACTTACATACCGAGCGTCGCTCCTGATTTGCGCGTGGACGAAAGCTTGCTCCCGCGGTACTTCACCGACACGATCGGCGATCACCACAACCTGTTCGCGTACCCGGCACAGTCGAACTTCTCGGGCGTGCAGCACCCGCTCGAGTGGATCGGGCAGGCGCACGCACACGGCTGGGATGTACTGCTGGACGCGGCCGCGTACGTGCCGACGAACGCGCTTGACCTGAGCGTCTGCCATCCGGATTTTGTGGCGATCTCGTTCTACAAGATGTTCGGCTGGCCGACCGGGGTGGGTTGTCTGTTGGCGCGTCGCGACGCGCTCGCGAAGCTGGAGCGTCCATGGTTCTCTGGCGGCACGATCGTCGCGGCGTTCGTGCAGCGCGAGTACTTTCACTCCGCTCCCGGCGCTGCACAGTTCGAGGACGGCACCGTCAACTACCTCAACCTCCCGGCCGTCGAGATCGGGCTGCGATATCTCGACCGCGTCGGAATCGAGGTGATCCATCGCCGCGTCGCTGCGCTCACCGCGTGGCTGATCGCCCAACTCGGCTCGATGCGACACGGGAACGGCAAGCCCGCCACGATCATCTATGGGCCGCGATCGTCGCGTGAGCGCGGTGCAACGATCGCGTTCAACTTCCTTGATCCCGAGGGGAGGATCGTCGACGAGCGGTACGTCGACCGAATCGCGTCCGAGCACGGCGTGTCGCTTCGGACTGGCTGTTTCTGCAATCCGGGCGCGGGAGAGGTCGCCTTCACGATCTCACGCGAAACGCTCCTGGGGGGCGAGTTCGGCCAGGGCATGAGCCTCGACGACTACGTGGACGAGATCGGCCTGCCGTCGGGGGGCGCGATCCGCGCCTCGCTGGGCCTCGTCTCGAACTTCCACGACGTGCAGCAGTTCATGACCTTCGCGGCGCGATTCATCGATCTCCCCGAGGTCCCGACCGATCTTCCGCCCCGCGTCGGTTGCTGAGATCGCTTTCGCCGCGCGGGCCGATGATTTCGGCGTGGCCGGCCGGTCGTAAGGTATAGACCGGCGACGATCACAGGAGGTCACGATGCCCGACCACAACACTGCGACCCATCAGGAATGGCAGACCGCTCGCGCCGACCTCTCCAAGCTCGAGGCGGAATACGCCGCGCTCGGCCAGAAGGTCACCGAGCAGCGCCGCCGGCTTCCGTGGGTGCCGGTGGAGAAGGACTACGTGTTCGACACCGAGGACGGCAAGAAGACGCTCGCCGAGCTGTTCGACGGGCGATCGCAGCTGCTCGCCTACAACGTCATGTTCGGTCCCGACTACGAGATCGGGGCGTGCCCAGGCTGTACGAGCCTCGCGGACGAGCTCAGCGGCACGCTCGTGCATCTGAACCACCGCGACGTGAGTCTGATCTGCTTCTCGCGCGCGCCGATCGACCGGCTCGCCGCGTACAAGAAGCGGATGGGTTGGGAGTTCCCGTACGTATCGACCTACGGCACCGACTTCCCGTTCGACTTCGGGCTCGCGATGACCCCCGAGCAGGTGCAGCAGATCCCCGAGGTCAAATCGATGATCGACAGCCCGCCGGAGTGGCTACAGGACTGGGGCCGGCAGACCGGGGCCAAGCTCGAGGACGGCCTGCGCGAGGGTCCGGGCTGGATCGCCTTCGTTCGCGACAACGGCACCATCTACCACACCTATACGGTGATGGCGCCCGATCCGTTCGTCGCGCCCTATCACTCGTTCCTGCTCAAGCGAACGCCGTTGGAGCCGTCATCGGAGGTCTTCGCCTGGCGCAAGGACGAGTACCCCGACTCATGAGGCGCCGTTCGTTTGCGTATCTTTCGCCTCGTGCCGGTCTGGTTGCGCTCGCGTCGTGGGGCCCTGGCGGCGAGCATCCTGGTGGCGGTCGCGGTCCTGCTCGCCCCAGGAAGCTCGCAGGCGGCGTCGCGCCGGGCTGATCGGGGCGGCGGGGCGCCGCCGCAGCCGAACGCCACGGTCGTGGAGGTGGAGCCAAATGTGACCGGGAACCGGATCGCGGCCGGTTTCCTCGGTTTATCGTTCGAGTACTGGGCCGCCGCGAACTACGCCGGGAAGAACCCGGATGCGCTCGATCCTGTGCTGGTGCAGCTGATCCGGAATCTGATGCCTGGTGGGAGCGGGAGCCTCAGGATCGGCGGCGTGACGTCGGATTGGACCTGGTGGCCCGTCCGCGGCATCCGCCAGCCCGGAGGGGTTAATTACACCCTCACCACGCGCCGCCTGGAGGTGTTGGGCGAGCTCGCTCGCGCCGTTGGCGCCCGCCTGATCCTAGGGCTCAACTTCGAGGCCGATAGCACGACGGTGGCGAAGGCCGAGGAGCGCGCGATGCTCAAGGTGATCGGGCGCGATCGTATCCAGGCGTTCGAGTTGGGCAACGAGCCCGAGCTGTATTCGAGCTTCCCCTGGTACTACGCGGCCGACGGAGCCGGCGTGGTCGGGCGAGCCAACGGGTGGGACTTCTCGATGTTCAGCCAAGACTACGAGCAGGTCGCCGCCGCACTCGGGCCGGTCCCGCTCGCCGGCCCGACGATCGGATCGCTCCCGTGGGTCGATTTGAGTCAGTTCCTGGCGGCCGAGCGGCGAGTCTCGCTCGTGACCCTGCATCGTTATCCGACGTGGGGCTGCTTCAACTCACCCAGTTCGGATACTTACCCAACCATGAGCAATCTGCTGTCCGAGTTTGCGTCGGGCGGGCTGGCCGAGAGCCTCGCGCCATTTGTCGCGATCGCTCATGCACACCATCTGAAGCTGAGAAACGACGAGATGAACTCGGTCTCGTGCGGGACGGCGAACGGTGTGGCGAACGTGTTCGGATCCGCGCTGTGGTCGCTCGACGCGTTATTCCAGATGGCCCGCGTTGGAGTCGACGGAGTGAATATCCACACCGCGCCCACGTACCCCGACCGGCTGTTCGTCGCCAAGAAGCTGCACCATGTCTGGCGGGCGGCCGTAGAGCCCGAGTACTACGGGCTGATGATGTTCGCCCAGGCGGCGCCCGCCGGTTCGCGCCTCGTGCACGTGTCAGGAGCGAGCGGCGACCTGAGGGCCTGGGCAACGCGCGCCACCGACGGCGTGATCCGCGTGGTCCTGATCAATGACGACACGCACCGCGCGCAAACGCTCGCGGTGCGTGTGCCCGGCGCGCGCGGCGCGGCGACGCTCGAGCGCCTCGAGGCACCCAGCGTCGAGGCAACGTCGGGCGTGACGATCGGAGGCAAGACGTTCGGCGCCCAGACGACCACCGGGGTGCTTCCCGCCGTCGTCCCGGCCGCGCTCAGCCCGCGTGCGGGCGACTATGACCTGCGGATTCCGGCGGCCAGCGCCGCGCTGCTCACGGTCCCTGAGAACTGATGCGCGGCAGGCGCCGCGGGCTGGCCTTGGCCGCAGCGGCGTTGGTCGCCGCCGTGATCGTGGTCGTGCTGGTCGCCCGCGGGGGCAACCGGGCGAAGCCGCACACGGCCGCCACCAAACCGTCGACCTCTGCCGCCCGACTGCCGGTCGTAAGCGTGGATCCGGGCGTCGAGGGGGCGACGATCGCCGACGGCTTTCTCGGCCTGTCGATCGAGTACTGGGCGATCGAGGCGTACGCGGGGAAGAATCCGGACGCGGTCAACCCGGTGCTGGCGCGGTTGATCGCGGACCTCGCGCCGGGCCAGACGCCGGTGTTGCGGATCGGCGGCGTCAGCACTGACCAGACGTGGTGGCCGGTCGCCGGCGTCAAGCGACCCCCCGGCGTCTTCTACAGGCTGAACGCGCGACGGCTCGAGGTGATGAAGGGGGTGGCGGACATGACCGGCGCCCGGCTGATCATGGGCATCACGTTCGAGGCGGAGAGCCGCTTGCTCGCCGGCGCCGAGGCTGGCGCGATGGCGGCGATCATCGGGAGCAGCCACATCGAAGGATTTGAGCTCGGCAACGAGCCGGAGTTGTACGGAAACCCGGCCTTCTCGTGGTACACGCGCAACGGTCACGGCGTGATGGGCCGACCGGTCGGCTACGGTCCTTCTCAGTTCACGAGTGACTTTGCCACTGTCGGTTCCGGAATAACCGAGGCGCCCCTTGCGGGCCCGGCGAGCGGAGCCGCCGAGTGGCTCGACGACCTCGGCACCTTCCTCACCAGCGTGCCGCACGTCGGCGTGGTGACCATTCATCGCTACCCGTTCGAGGCCTGCGCCGTGCCACCAAGCTCGCCCTCGTACCCGACGGTCAGCCGTTTGCTATCGCGACTCGGAACCGTGGACCAGGCCGCCGGCCTGACACCGTACGTGGCGGTGGCTCATGCCCATGGCGTGCCACTCCGGATCGGAGAAATGAACACCGTGGGTTGCGGTAACCCACCGATCGTGCCGAACTCGTTCGCGGAGGCACTGTGGGCGCTCGACGCATTGTTCGCTTACGCCCGGGTCGGGGTCGACGGAGTCAACGTTCACACGTGGCCCGGTGCGGTCTACAACCTGTTCAGCTTCGCGAAGACCAGCGCGGGGTGGCAGGCATCCGTCGAGCCGGAGTATTACGGCCTCCTGATGTTCGCGCGGGCGGCGCCGGCGGGCTCGCACCTGGTGCGAGCGGCATCGAGCAACCCGACGATCCGAGCGTGGGCCACGCGAAGGGCCGACGGGACGATCCGGGTGACACTGATCAATGACAGCACGACGTCGGCTCAGCGCCTGGCTGTCAATGTCAGTGGCGCGCGAGGCGCGGCGAGCATCACCCGCCTGCTCGCACCGAGTGCCGCCGCGACGAGCGGCGTGACGATCGGCGGCCAGAGCCTCGGCCAGACTGCAGAGCTCGCAGGTCCCCCGATCGACACGACCGTCGAGCCCGACAAGGGTGGCTATCCGGTCGAGCTGCCGCCGGCGAGCGCGGCACTGCTCACGCTTCGATGAGGCGGGCTCAGCCGCGAACGAGCTTCTTGTAGGTGATGCGCTTGGGGCGGTCGGCCTCGGCGCCGAGCTGCTCGTGGCGGAAGGCGTCGTAGGCATCGAAGTTGCCCTCGAACCAGCGGACCTCGGAGTCGCCCTCGAACGCCAGCACGTGCGTGGCGACGCGGTCGAGGAACCAGCGATCGTGCGAGACGACCATGGCGCAGCCGGCGAACGCGAGCAGCGCCTCCTCGAGCGCCCGGAGCGTGTCGACGTCGAGGTCGTTGGTCGGCTCGTCGAGCAGCAGCAGGTTGCCGCCGGTTCTCAGCAGCTTCGCAAGGTGCAGGCGATTGCGCTCGCCACCCGACAGCTTTGCGACCTTCTTCTGCTGGTCGGAGCCCTTGAAGTTGAAGCCGGCCACGTAGGCGCGGCTGTTCACGGTGCGGTCGCCGAGCTTGATCTGGTCCTGGCCGCCCGAGATCTCCTCCCAGACGTTCTTGTCGGGGTCGAGCGCGTCGCGCGACTGGTCGACGTAGGCGAGCTCTACGGTCTCCCCGATTTTCAGGGAGCCCGAGTCGGGCTGCTCTTGCCCGGTGATCATCCGCAGCAGCGTGGTCTTGCCGGCGCCGTTCGGGCCGATCACGCCGACGATCCCGCCGCGGGGCAGGTTGAAGCTGAGGTCATCGATCAGCACGCGGTCGCCGTACGCCTTGCGGATTTGGTTTGCCTCGACGACGGTGTCCCCCAGCCGCGGACCGGCCGGGATGTGGATCTGGACCTGGTCGAGCTTGACGTTGCGGTCCTGGGCGAGCAGAGCCTCGTAGGCGTTCAGCCGGGCCTTCGGCTTGTTCCGGCGGGCGCTGGCGTTGAGCCGGACCCACTCGAGCTCCTGGTCGATCGTCCGCTTGCGCGCGCTCTCCTGTCTCTCCTCCTGCTGGAGGCGGGCGCGCTTTTGCTCGAGCCAGCCCGAGTAGTTGCCCTCGTAGGGGATCCCGCGGCCTCGGTCGAGCTCGAGGATCCAGCCGGCGACGTTGTCGAGGAAGTAGCGATCGTGCGTGATTGCGACAACGGTGCCTTTGTAGTCCTGGAGGTGATGCTCGAGCCATGCGACGGATTCGGCGTCGAGGTGGTTGGTGGGCTCGTCGAGCAGCAGCAGGTCGGGCTGCCTCAGCAGCAGCCTGGCGAGGGCGACACGGCGTTTTTCGCCTCCAGAGAGGGTGGGGATGTCGGCGTCGCCGGGCGGGGTCCGGAGCGCGTCCATCGCGATCTCGAGCGTGGTGTCGAGATTCCAGCCGTCGACGGCGTCGATCTGCTCCTGGACGCGCGAAAACTCGTCGGCCGTCTCGTCGGAGTAGTTCATCGACAGCTCGTTGAACCGATCGAGCAGGGCCTTCGTGTCCGCCACGCCCTCCTCGATGCTCTCGCGCACGGTCTTTGACTCGTCGAGGTGCGGCTCCTGCTCGAGCAACCCGACGGTGGCGTTCGCCCCAAGCTGGGCCTGGCCCGCGAATTCGGTGTCCTGCCCCGCCATTATCCGCAGCAGGGTCGACTTGCCGGCGCCGTTGTAGCCGATCACCCCGATCTTGGCGCCCGGCAGGAACGACAGGGAGATGTCGGTCAGGACCTCGCGGTCGGGCGGGTAGCGGCGCGCGAGCTTGTAGGTGGTGAAGATGTATTGGGTCGACATGTCGTCGCACCTAGGATAGGAGCCTGCTCGTGCTGCGAGTCCTCGCCGCGCTGTTCGCGCTAGTCGCGGTCATGTGCATGACGGTCGCGATCGTCGGGATGGTGACCGGGCGTCCGGGCGACCGCGCCGGGTTGGTGGTCAGGGCGGCCGCCGTGTTGTGCTTTGTCACCGCCGTGGTGCTGAACATCGCCGCGCATTAAGCTTGCGCTCTCAACGACGAAGGAGATCGAGCATGGCGAAGGTCGTGTACACGGCAGAGGCAACGGTCACCGGCGGACGGCAGCACGGTCACGGCAGGACCATCGACGGCGAGCTCGACGTGCAGCTTCGCCCGCCCACCGAAGGCGGGGGCACCAACCCCGAGCAGCTGTTCGCGGTCGGCTATGCGGCGTGCTTCGAGGGCGCGCTCGGCGTCGTCGGCCGGCGCGAGCGCAAGGAGGTCGGCGACGCCTCGATCGACAGCAAGGTCAGCCTGATCACCACCGAGGAACGCGGCTATAACGTCGCCGTCGAACTCAACGTCACTCTGCCGCAGGTAGACGACGCCGAGGAGGCCAAGCGAATCGTCGCCGAGGCCCACAAGGTGTGTCCGTACTCCAACGCGACCCGCGGCAATGTCGAGGTCACCCTGACCGCGAACGGCCAGCCGGTCTAGCTCTCGGGCCGCCATCCGTTCGAGCTCGCAGGCCACCAGCCGGGTCTAGCTCTCGGGCTGCCAGCCGCTTACCACCCACCGGCCGGGCTGCTGCTCGGTCACGGTGGCGAGGGCGAGGTGCCAGGCGGGCTCGAGCCCCTGGTATGCGGTCGTGTTCGTGGCGCTCGTCGACTCGCGGGTAACCACTACGAACTCGTCGCGGTGGCCGGCCAGAGGCGCCACCGCTTCGACCGCGCCGGCGTTCGCGATCCCGCCCCGGCGGAGCTCGTAGTCATTGGCGGTCTCGCCGGCGGCGAGCGTCATCGCGGCGCGCGCCTGCCCGATGCTGCGCTCGGCCAGCGAGCGCATGTCGGCCGACACCGTCTGCGCGTTCCAGTTGATGTAGGCGCTGGCGAAGGCACGGATCGCGACGATGGCGTCTGGCGCAGCGTGCGTGGCGATCTGAGGTCTGGGTGGCGGAGACGGGTACTCGTGGGTAGCGTCGGCCCGGGCGACCGCGGACGAGGGGCGCCGCGCGGCCGACGAGGGGCGCCGCGCCGCGGACGGAGGGCGCTGCGCGGAGCGCCCGCACCCGACGCAGGCAACCGCGCACAGGAGGGTCGCCGCTGTCCGGCGGCCGTTCACAACCCGACCGGGTGCCGGGCCACGAACCCGGCGTCGCTCCGGATCAGCGGGTGCCACCCGATCCCCGTGCTCCCGTCGGCCGGGCCGCCGGCGTTGTGCGTGTCCCACCGGAGGCCGGCCACGTACATGAACACGTGGTCGGCGCTCGCGTACAGGGTGACCCACTGGCCCGGTCCGGGCTGCCCGAACGACTCAAGTGTCCCCGACGGCGCCTCGTAGTCCACGGGCAGCAGTCCCCCGCCGAACAGCAGGTGCTCGACGCTGCTCGAGCAGTCATAGGACGGAGCGATCGTCGACAGCGCTAGGCCGTGGCCGCCCCCGTACACGTACGGCTTGCCGACGATCTGGTTGCCGGCCGAGATGATCTGCCTGACGGCGAGCGGGGCGTCCGCCGGCGCGGCAGCGAGCCCGTTCGGGAGTAGCTCGGCGCGGTCGCCGGTCGTCGACCGGGACTCCCTCGACCGCTTCGGGCGCGCAGGCCGCCGGGTCCTGCTGTGCGGTCGGGGTCGCGATCAACGCCGGCGCGGCTCCGGAGGAGGCTTGCCCGAGGACATTGCCGGCGCCGGTCTGCGGGGGGCGCTCGATCTTCACTGGGCCCGACCACAGCCCGTCCTCGTACGGGATGCCGAGCTGTCCCGCAAGCTCCCACCACAGGTCGAGCACCCGCGGCAGCCCGGCGATTGGTCCGCCGCCGAGACCGATGTCGCGCTTGTAGGCGATCGCAGACCGATCGCCCCAGGTGATGCGGAGCGGCGTCAGGTACGGCAGGCCACCCATCGCGGTGGCCGTCTGGAACGTGTCGCCGCCGAGCTCGGCGTAGCTGTCCGGGAGCTGGAGCAGGTTCGCGCCCGACGATCCGGTGACTCCGCTGCTGGGGTCGCCAGGGCCGCCGTACTCGGTGGCGCCGACAAGCTGGCCGGTTCCTGGTGGCCCGAGCACGATGCCGGCCGGGGCGGAACCGCCGCCGGCGGTCGCGGTTGCGAGGCCGGCACTGCACGCCTCGCCGCCCGGCGTGAACACGCTCGTGATGAGCGCGACCAGCGCGAGCGCGAGACCGGCGAGCACGACCGCCGCAATCGCGCTTGCGAAGCCGAGGCCGCCACCGGTTCGCCTGCCGACCATGGCCGCGAGGATACGGGCGAGCGAGTGGTACTGAGTCTAATTGAAGCTAATTTGTTGAACGTCGTCCGACGCGCAGGTGTTGGCGGGCCGGCCGGGCCACATTCGCCTTGGCTCCGTCGCTAACTTAGATGGTTCATGCCTCGGATCCTCGATGTAGAGCAGGCGATGCTCCTGCTGGAGCTCGAGCCGCCGTTCGATCAGCGTGCAGTACAGCTCGCGCGCCGGCGAATGGCCAAGCGCTGGCACCCGGACATCGCGCCTCCCGGACGCCAGCATGAGCATCAGCGCCACCTCCAGGCGATCAACGAGGCGGCCGACCAGCTCGAGCAGCTCGCCGAGCAGTCGCGGGGCGGCCGGGTCAGCCGCAACGCCGTCAAGGTGTCCGCCGCGGCCGCCCGCAAGGCCCGCGCCGACGAGGGCCGGCGCGCGTACGAGGCCGAGCAGCGCGCGCGCGCTGCCGCCGAGGACCGGGCAAAACACGACCCGTTCGGTTCACGCGTGCCCGACCACTCGGTCGTCCACCGCTACGCGCGATGCACGTCCTATCCCGAATGGGGCGTCGGCAGCGTGACCGGGATCTACTTCTCGGGCGACGAGCGACGACGTGCAGCAGTGGGCGCGGCGTCAAGTTCGCGGTCGGCATCCGGACCGTTCCCGCCGGCTCGCTCCAGTTCGTCGACTTCTCGAAGCCCGATCCGGCGGCCGACCGCGTGCAGCGGTTCATGACCGCCGCTCAGCACGCGCTCGCCGAGGGCGACGCCGCGCTCGCGGCGCAGCGGCTCGTCTACGCCCGGGACGCCGACCCGACGCAACCCGATCGTGCTCCGGCTGCTCACGAGCGCGTTCTGGCAGGCCGGCAATCTCCTCGCCGCCGCCCGCTCGGTGCGCGACTGGGCCCGCGTCGAGACCGACCGCCCGACCCCCGAGCGGTTCGCGGCCCGGATCTACGAGGACATGGGCGCGATCGACCTCGCCGCCGAGGCGGCCGGGCGCGCCGCCAACCGGGCCCCGAACGACGCCTCGGCCTGGGAGCGGCTCGGGCGCCTGCGGCTGCGGCTGATGGACCGCCCCGGCGCGATCTCGGCGCTCGAGCAGGCCCGGCTGGTCGGACCGACGCGTCGACGGGCTGCTGTCGCTGGCGCTCGCGTATCACCTTGCGGGCGACGTCGGCGCCGAGGTGTCGGCCGCCGAGGCCGCGACCCGGCTCGACCCCGAGTCGCGCGAGCGCCTGGGCCAGCTACGCGCACGCGCTGGCGCGCACGGACCGGATCAACGAGTGCATCGAGATCTGCCACCGCGCGTTGGCGCTGGGCGATGACCCCGAGGTGGCGGACCTGCTGGCGCGCGTCGAGGCATCCCGGCCCCGAGCGCTGCCGGCGCGCGACCGCGGCATGGGCCGGCGCGCGACCGCGGCGTAGGCTGGCGCGCGGACCGAGACATAGGCCGCCGCGCGGCGGACCACAGGCCGGAGCGCGACCGCGGCATGGGCCGGCGCGCCACCAGACCGCCGGTGGCTCTAGGGCGACGCGACCGAGCCTTCGCGGCCGCAGACCGGGCACGACTCGCCGGCGGCGAGCGGCCGACCGCCGCACCCGGGGCAGTTCTCGACCGGCTCGAGCACGCCGAGCAGCTCGCCGACGCGGCACACCAGCAGCCGCTCCTCCTCGACCTCGATCCACACCCCGGCCGAGGCCGGGAACACGACGTGGTCGCCGGGCCGGACCGGCATCGCGATCCCGACGTTCTCCCACCAGTCGAGCCCGGGGCCGACCGCGAGCACGATGCCGTGCTGGGGTGGCGGCTCCTCGGAGCCCGGCGGCACGATCAGGCCGGAGCGGCGGACCCGATCGGGGTCGAGCTCCTTGATCACGACGCGGTCGAACAGAGGGCGTAGCTGGTTGCGCATGGTTTGCCGCCCCTGATCATAGGGTGGGGCGTCGCCGCGATCGGCACATGTAGATCGGTCCGACCGCGCCCGTACCGTTCGCGACCATGCGCCTGATCGTCGCCCGCTGCGAGGTCCGGTACTGCGGACGCCTGAACGCGCTCCTGCCCGAGGCGCTGCGGCTGATCATCGTCAAGGCCGACGGCTCGGTGCTGGTCCACGCCGACGCCGGCGGCTACAAGCCGCTGAACTGGATGACGCCGCCGACCGTGATCGAGGAGTCGCCCGAGCAGATCGTCGTCCGCAAGCGGGCCAAAGCCGACGGCGACCGGCTCGAGATCGACATCGCCGAGGTGCTCTCCGACGTGACCCACGACATGGGCACTCCCGACGGGGACACGGCGCTCGACCAAGGACGGCGTCGAGGCTCACCTCCAGGAGCTGCTGGCCGAGCAGCCGACGTGGTGTGGCGAGGGGCTCCGGCTCGTGCGGCGCGAGTGGCCGACCGACATCGGCCCGGTCGACCTGATGTGCCGCGACTCGGACGACGAGTGGGTGGCGGTCGAGATCAAGCGGGTCGCCGGGATCGAGGCCGTCGAGCAGCTCACGCGCTACCTCGAGCGGATCCGGCTCGATCCCGCCTTCGCCTCCTGCCAAGGCGTCCTCGCCGCCCAAACGATCAAGCCGCAGGCGAGCGTGCTGGCAACCGCCCGTGGCATCGACTGCGTCGAGGTCGACCTCGCGGTGCTGCGCGGCGAGCGCGAGCCTGATCTGAAATTGTTCGCGGCGTGAGCGCCGAGGCCCCCGACGCCGAGCCCGCGGTCCTGACCGAGCGGCGTAAACGCGTACTGACGATCACGATCAACCGGCCGGACCAGCGCAACGCGGTCAACGCCGCGGTGGCGCAGGGCATCGCCGCCGCTCTCGACGACCTCGACGACGACCCCGAGCTCAGCGTCGGCGTGCTGACCGGCGCCGGCAAGGGCTTCTGCGCGGGCATGGACCTGAAGGCGTTTGTCGCCGGCGAGCGGCCCCACGTCGAGCGCCGCGGCTTCGCCGGCATCACCCAGCGCGCCGCCGACAAGCCGCTGATCGCGGCGATCGAGGGGTTCGCGGTCGCGGGCGGGCTCGAGGTTGCGCTGGCGTGCGACTTGATCGTCGCGTCCAAAGGAACACGCCTCGGGATCCCCGAGGTCAAGCGCGGGCTCGTGGCCGCCGGTGGTGCGCTGCTCCGGCTGCCCCGCGCGCTGCCCCGGAACGTCGCAAACGAGCTGGCGCTGACCGGCGACCCGATCGACGCCGAGCGGGCCTACGAGCTCGGCCTGGTCAACCGGCTGACCGACCCGGGAGAGGCACTCGGCGCGGCGCTGCAACTCGCCGAGACGATCGCGGCCAACGGCCCGCTGGCGCTCGCCGCCACCAAGCGCATCATGTCCGAGTCGCCGGACTGGCCCGACGCGGAGTTCTTCGCGCGCCAGAGGCCGATCCAGGAGCCGGTGTTCGCCTCAGAAGACGCGCGCGAGGGCGCGACCGCATTCGCCGAGCGCCGCGCCCCCGAGTGGAAGGGCCGTTAGGGGGCACCGCGGCTCCCGCGGGGAAAGCTGTTAGGTGGCGCCGCGCCCCCGAGTGGAAGGGCCGTTAGGGCTCAGCCGCCGGACTGACCCCAGATCGTCGCCACCACCGACCGCGACCCGCCGCGGTTGCGGTGCTCGCACAGGTAGATCCCCTGCCAAGTGCCCAGCGCCAACCGCCCGCGCGCGATCGGCAGCGTCAGCGAGGGCCCGAGCAGCGCGGCCTTGATGTGGGCGGGCATGTCGTCCGCGCCCTCGAGCGTGTGCGTCCAGTACGGGGCATCCTCGGGCACGGTCACCTCGAAGTAGGTCTCGAAGTCGCGCCGCACGTCGGGCGAGGCATTCTCATTCAAGGCCAGCGACGCCGAGGTGTGCTGGATCAGCAGGTGCAGGAGTCCGACGTCGACGTCGCCCAGTTCCGGGAGCGCGCCGAGCACCTCGCGCGTCACGAGATGAAACCCCCGCGGCCGGGGCTCGAGCACTATCTCCCGCTGGACCCACATTAGAGCTCGGGAAGTCGGGCCACGCGCATGTCGACCCGCGAACCGCGGAACGGAACTCCCTCTGCCTCGAGCAGCCTGCGCTGGCGCTCGCCCTTGGCCAGCGAGCCGTCGGCTCGCACCACGCGCTGCCATGGGATCGACGGATCGTCGTTGGCGTGCAGGACCGAGCCGGCGAGGCGCGGCGCGCCCGGCGAGATGTCACCGTAGGTCCGCACGAAGCCGACCGGAATCGCCCGCACGCGCGCGAGGATTCGCTCGGCACGCAGGTCAGCTGCAGTCAGGGCAGTCCCCGCGCAGAGTGACCTCGTGGTCCGTGGTCCGGAAGCCCAGCCGGCTGGAGAGCTGGTCGATCGACCGCTCCAGAGCGGGGTCGTGGAACGGCACGAGCTTCCCGCACTGATCGCACAGCAGGTGATGATGGTGGTCCTCGCCGGCGGGGTCAGCGGGCTCGTAACGGACGATCCCGTCGCCGACGTCGACTCGGCTGACGAGGTCGTGGGCGTGCAGGAGCTCGAGCACGCGATAGATGCTCGCCCGGCCGACCGCCCGCTCGCCTCGCCGGCGCTCGCGGAGCGCGTCCTCGATCTCGAGCGCGCTGAGCGCGCAGTCCTGGCGGGAGAGCAGCTCGATCAACCTGTCGCGGGCAGCGCCGCGGTGGTGTCCCGCGCGCCGCAGGACCGCACGGGCGTGATCGGCCCACTCCGTGTCGGCGTGCGTCCGCACGTCGCGAAGCTTAGTCGCGGCCATGTCGCCGCTCGTCTCGGGCATCCCGTCCGGACAACCTTAGATTGAGAATCGGTCTCATTCTTTGTTAGAATAGCGCGGCGTGACACGAATCCGTCGATGTTTCTCCATGACAAGCCTGCGCTACCGATCCGCCCTCCCCGTCCTGGTGTCGCTCGTCGCCGCGGTCGCGGCGGCGGGCTGCGGCGCGACCGCGGCGGGAAAGACAGCCGGGAACGGGCCGATCACAGCCGTCGGTGCCGAGAACGAATACGCCGACGTGATCTCCCAGATCGGCGGGCGTTACGTGACGGTCACCGCGATCGAGAGCAACCCGAACACCGACCCGCATACGTTCGAGGCCAGCCCGAGCGTCGCGCAGACGGTCGGGGCAGCGCGCTTGGTCGTTCAGAACGGCGTCGGCTACGACACGTTCATGAACAAGATCGAGGCGGCATCGCCCAGCTCCTCGCGCAAGATCATCGACGTCCAGAAGCTGCTGCGGCTCCGGGACTCCACGCCCAATCCCCACCTCTGGTACTCGCCGCGCACGATGCCCAAGGTCGCCCTGGCACTGGTCGCCGATCTGTCGGCGATCGACCCTGCCCACGCCGCCTACTTCGCGGCCAACGCCAGGCGCTTCGACGCCTCCCTGACACCCTGGTACCAGGCGCTCAAGCAGTTCGCTACGCGCTACCGGCAAACGCCGGTGGCGACCACGGAGCCGGTCGGGGACTACATGCTGCAAGCGGCCGGGACCGCGAACCTGACCCCGTTCACCTTCCAGGCCGACGTCATGAACGGAGTCGACCCCGCACCGCAGGCGGTCACGCTTCAGGACGACCTGATCTCAAAGCACCGAGTCAAGGTGCTCGTCTACAACGAGCAGGTCACCGACACCCTCACCCAGTCGTTCCTCGCCAAGGCCAAGCAGTACGGAATACCGGTCGTTGGGGTGTACGAGACGATGCCCACTCCCGGCTACAACTACCAGTCATGGATGCTGGCCGAAGTCCACGCGCTTCAGAAGGCGGCGGCCAACGGGGTCTCGACGGAGAAGCTCCGGTGACCACCGAGGTCCTGACACCGACCGCGACATCAACCGCCCCGGAGACAGCGCTGTCGGTCGACGAAGTAACGGTCCGCCTGGGCGGCCGCACCGTGCTCGATCACGTGAGCTTCTCGCTCCAAGCCGGCGAGTTCACCGGGTTGATCGGATCGAATGGCGCCGGCAAGACCACGCTGTTCCGCGTGATCCTGGGCCTCCAGCCGCACGACCTCCGGCGGCGTCCGGGTCGGCGGCGGGCGGCGGTCGCGAACGGACATCGGCTACGTGCCGCAGAAGTTCCTGCTCGATCCGGACATGCCACTGCGCGGCCGGGACCTGATCGCGCTCGGGCTCGACGGCGGGCGGCTCGGCGTGCCCCTGCCGTCAAAGACCCGCCGGGCGCGCGTGGAGGAGATGGTCGAGGCCGTCGACGCCCGCGACTTCGCCGACGCGCGCGTGGGACGGCTCTCGGGCGGCGAGCAGCAGCGGATCCTGATCGGTCACGCCCTGATCAGCCGGCCCAAGCTCCTGTTACTCGACGAGCCGCTCGCGAACCTGGACCTGCGGGCCGCGCAGGACGTCGTCGCCCTGCTGTCGCGAATCGCCTCCGAGCACCGAATCGCCGTGCTCATATCCGCGCACGAGATGAACCCGCTGCTGCCCGTGATGGACCGGATCGTCTACCTCGCGGCAGGCCGTGCGGCCAGCGGAACGGTCGACGAGGTCGTGCGCTCCGAGGCCCTGAGCAAGCTCTACGGCCACCACGTCGACGTCCTCCGCGTCCACGGACGCGTGATCGTCGTCGCCGGCACTGGGCACGACGAGCACGCCGCGGACGAGGCTGTCGGGGAGGAGCCCCCGCCGGTCGAGATCGTCTAATGGTGGGCGCGATTTTCGAGCCCGGGTTCTTCTCGAGCTCGTCGGTGCAGCTGGCCGCGGCCGTCGGGGCGATCGTGGCGATCGTCGCCGGCTGCGTCGGCGTGTTCACGGTCATCCGGGGCCAGTCGTTCGCCGGAGAGGCGCTCGGCGACGTCGGCGCCGCCGGCGGATCGAGCGCGTACCTCGCGGGGGTCGCCCCGCTTTGGGGCTTCATGGCGGTGGCCGTCGCCGCGGCCGGGGTCATGGAGATCATCGGGATCCAGCGGGCCCGTGGCCGGGATCTGGCGACAGGGGTCGTGCTCGGAGCCGGGTTTGGCCTGGCGGCGCTGTTCCTGTACCTCGGCACCACGTACAACAACACGACGGGCGCCACCGTGACCGTCCTGTTCGGGTCGGTCTTTGCCCTCGACTCCTCGGTGCTGCCTCTCGTCGCCGTATTCGGCGCACTCGCCATCGGGACGATCCTGCTGCTGTACCGCCCCCTGCTGCTGGCGTCAGTCAGCCCCGATCTCGCGTCGGCCAAAAGGCTCCCGGTCCGGGTGATCGGCGGCCTGTACCTGCTGGCGATGGCCCTCGCCGTGGCCCTCTCGGCGGTCACGATCGGGGCGATCCTGTCCACCGCGCTGCTCGTCGGACCGGCCGCAACCGCGCTTAACCTGACCCGCCGTCCCGGCCGCGCGATCCTCACGGCCGGACTCGTCGGGGTGGGTGCCATGTGGCTCGGGATCCTGCTCGCCTACGACAGCTATTACTGGCCGCCGCTCCATCACGGCTGGCCCGTCAGCTTCTTCGTCGTGACGATCGTGCTGCTTGCCTACATCGCGTCGCGAACCGTCGTGGCTCGCACACACCAAACCTAACGAGCCCGTGTTCTCCGGTTTCATGGTCAACGCCTGGATCGTCGCGTCGATTGTCGCCGTCGTCGGAGGCGCGGTCGGGTTCTTCGTCGTCCTGCGGGGCTCGGCGTTCGTCGCCCACGCGGTGCCGAACGGCTCGTTCGCCGGGGCCGCTGCGGCCAGCCTCGTCGGCGTCAACACGCTTCTCGGGCTCGGCGTGTTCGCGGTCGGGGGCGCGCTCGGGATCGGCTTCCTCGGCCGGCGCGGCCGACACGACGTCGCGACCGCGCTCACGCTCGTGTTCATGCTCGGTCTGGGCGCGCTGTTCCTCAGCTTCAGCGTGCAGTACGCGCCCGAGATCTACTCGCTGCTGTTCGGCGAGGTGCTCGGCATCAGCACCAACCAGCTGGCGCCGACGATCGCGCTCGCGGCGGTCAGTCTGGCCGTGCTCGGCGCGCTGTACCGGCGCCTGCTGCTGTCCTCCGTCCTGCCCGACAGCGCCCCCGCCCGCGGCGTGGCCCTGTTCGGAGTCGAACTCGGATTCCTGCTCCTCGTCGCGCTCACGACGACCATGACCGTCCCGGTCGTCGGGACCGCGCTGATCTTCAGCCTGATGATCGGACCGCCGGCCGCTGCTCGGTCGTTCACCACGCGGCCCTACGTCGCGATCGCGCTCTCGATCGGGATCGCCCTCGTCGTGGTCTGGGCGGCGATCGCGCTCTCCTACCAGACCAACTGGCCGGTCGGGTTCTTCGTCGGCATCGCGAGCGCCGCGGCCTACGCCGCCGGGCGCGCCTGGAGCTTCGCGCGCCGGAACCGCGCCACCCCCGCCGGCCGGAACCGCCCACCACGAGCACGCCAACTCCGCGCCGCCTCCGCACGCCGACACGAGGGCGCGCCCGCAGGCCGACACTAGGACGCCCCCGCGCGCCGACACTAGGACGCCCCCGCGCGCCGACACTAGGACGCCCCCGCCGCGCCGACACTAGGAAGGCCCCCGCGCGGCCGCATGTCAAGTCCTGATAAGGTGGCGACGCCGAATTTCCCACCTAACGCGTGGGAAAGCGGGGGACCCAAGTTCCCTGGGGCGAATCGCGGTCTGATGACCGTGTAGCGCAGCCGCCGCGCGAGCCCGACAGCTAACCCCGTAGGCAGCGAATATGAACTCGATAAGGCGCACGATCCCTCGCTGGGTGGTCGCTGGCGCGGCCGCTGTCTCCGCTGCGCTCGGACTCGCGATGGTGCCGATCACCTCCAGCGCCGACCCGAGCCTCGGCCAGCTGCATTCGCAGCTCGGAGCCGTCCAGGCGCACGAGTCGAGCCTCGCCGCCAGCATCAGCAGCCTGTCGCAGCTGATCAGCTCGCTCAACGCGCAGATCGCGCTCGTCGAGTCGCGCGAGGCCGAGGTCCGCGCCGACCTGGCCCGTGACCGCGCGAAGCTCGCCGCGGTCCAGCGCGCGCTCACCCGGGAGCGGCAGCTGCTGGCGCTGCTCAAAGCGCGGCTGGCCCGTGCGCGGATGCTTCTGAGCCGCCAGCTCGTCTCGAACTACGAGCAGTCCAAGCCGAATCTCGTCTCGGTCGTGCTCGAGTCGAACGGGTTCAACGATCTTCTGGACAAGATCACCTACCTGAAGGACGCCCAGCAGCAACAGCAGGCGATCATCGCGGTCACGAAGCAAGCGAAGGAGCGCGCCGACGCGGCCGCGGCCCACCTGGCGACGCTCCAGGACACCGACCGCCAGATCACCAGCGAGACCGCCCAGCGGGTCCGCGCGCTGGTGGGCATGAACGTGCTCCTCCACGCCAAGGAGGGGGCCCTCCAGCAGGCGCGCGCCGCCAGGCAGAACGCGCTCTCGGCCACCCAAGCGAAGGGCGCGGCGCTCCAGGCGGAAATCAGCAGGGTCGAGGCCGCGCAGGCCGCCGCCGAGCGCGCGGCCGCCCTCGCCGCCCAACAGCAACAGCAGCAGCAGGCGAGCAGCGGAAGCGGCTCCGGCGGGCCGGTCCCCGCAGGCCCGACCTACGGGCCGTCCCGCGGCTGGGCGATCCCGTACGCGATCGTGCTGTGTGAGTCCGGCGGCCAGAACCTCACTCCCAACAGCGCTGGGGCCTCGGGCTACTACCAGATCATGCCCGCGACCTGGAAGCTGTTCGGCGGTTCCGGGCCCGCCGCCTACATGGCGAGCAAGGCCGAGCAGGACTCGGTCGCGAGCCGCATCTGGAACGGCGGGGCCGGCGCCTCGAACTGGGTGTGCGCCGGGATCGTCGGGATCCACTGACGGCCGCCCGCCGCGGGGCATAAGGGTCCGCGGGGCCCTAACCTCCGCGCCGTGTCCCGAGCCGTGAAAGGCGGCCTGGTCGCGGCGATCCTCCTCGGCGCGCTCGCGCTGCGGATCGCCGAGGTGGACAACACCTCCTACCGTCCGCGCAACGACGCCGGCTCGTACTTGACGCTGGCGAGCTCGATCGCGCACACCGGCGACTACTCGCTGAGTCACGCCTCGGGGCGCGGCGCCGGCGGGACCCGCGGACCGACCGCCTACTTTGCCCCCGGCTTTCCGTACTTCCTCGCGCTCGTCGACATCATCGACGGCCACGAGACCCGGCGCGACGGCGCGATCCAGCCCGCCCGAGTCTCGCAGGCGGTGCTCGGGACGATCACGGTGGCGCTCACCGGTCTCGTCGCGCTCGAGCTGTTCGGGCCGACCACGGGGTTGATCGCGCTGGTGCTGGCGGCCATCTACCCGGTGCTGATCGAGCTCACCGACACGATCGTGGCCGAGAACCTCTTGACCGTGTTCGTGCTCGGCACTGTCTACGCCGGTTTGCGCGTCCGCCGCGCCGCGCGCACGCGCACCCGCCTCGGGTGGATCGCCGGCACCGGCGTGCTCACCGGGCTCGCGACGCTGACCCACGAAAACGGGATCCTGCTCCTCCTCCCCCTGATCCCGGCCGTGTGGACCGGGCGGCCGCGCCTCGCAATCCGTTCGCTCGCGGCGCCGGCGCTGCTGCTGGCGGCGACCGCACTCATCATCCTGCCCTGGACGATCCGCAACGCCGTGGTCATGCACCACTTCATCCCGGTGTCCGACGAGACCGGGATCACGCTCGTAGGCACGTACAACCCGAAGTCAGCGGTCGATCCGAAGGTGCCCTACAAGTGGCGGATCTACTACGGCATTCCGGGCGAGCGCCCGCTGATCCGCGAGTCCCGCTACACGACCGAGCCGCAGCTCGGCGCGACGCTCGAGCACCAGGCGCTCCACTACATCTCGGACCACCCGTTCTCGCCGTTCGTCGTCGCCTTCCACAACACGCTGCGCCTGTTCGAGCTCGAGGGCTCGTTCGCCTGGCAGGCGTCAGCGTCGGCGATCTCGCTCTCGAACAACACCGCCCAGGTCGGCATCTTCTGCTTCTGGGCGCTGTGCCTGCTCGCCCTCGCCGGAGCGTTCACCCGGCTGGCCCGGAGCGCGCCGAAATGGGTCTGGGCGGTGCCGCTGCTGCTCGCGCTCAGCGTGGTGCTCGTCAACGTCGAGACGCCGCGGTTCCGGGCGCCGATCGACCCCTTCCTGATCCTGCTGGCGGCGGCAGGGCTGGCGACGCTCGCCGCGCGGCTACGCGGTACGCCAGTCGTAGGTGAGCGACGGGGCGCGGTGCCGGCTCGCCCTGCTCAGCTGGTCGAAATGGTCGAGCGCCTGGCCTGATCCGAACGCCACGCAGGTGAGCGGCGACTCGGCCGAGTACACGGGCATCCCCGTCTCGTCGGCGACGAGCTCCTGAAACCCGCGCACGAGCGTGCCGCCGCCGGCGAGCAGGATCCCGTCCTTGGCGATGTCGCTGGCGAGCTCCGGCGGAGTCTCCTCGAGCGTGTCGCGGATCGCGCGGAGGATCTCGCGAGCCGGGGCCATGATCGCGCCGCGGACCTCCTCGCTTCGGAGCGCGATCGCGGTTGGGAGCCCGGTGACCAGGTGGCGGCCGCGGACCTCGACCGTCTCCTCCGGATGCAAGGGGATGACCGAACCGACCTGGATCTTGATGTTCTCCGCCGTCCGCGAGCCGATCGCGAGCTGGTGCACCGTCCGCATATACGAGGAGATCGCCTCGTCCATCTCGTAGCCGCCGACGCGGACCGAGCGCGAGACCACGATTCCGCCGAGCGAAATCACCGCCATCTCGCTGGTGCCGCCGCCGACGTCGACCACCATCCGTCCGACGGGCTCGTCGATCTCGAGCCCGGCCCCAATCGCGGCCGCGATCGGCTCCTCGATCAGGTGCACGCGACGGGCTCCGGCCGCGAGTGAGGCCTCCTCCACCGCCCGTTTCTCTACCTCGGTCACGCCCGAAGGGGCGCACACGATCAGCCGGGGATGCGCCAGGCGCCGGTCGATCACCTTGCGGATGAAGTAGCGAAGCATCTGCTCGGTGACCTCGAAGTCCGCGATCACACCGTGCCGGAGCGGCCGCGTAGCCGCGATCGTCGCCGGGGTGCGCCCGATCATCCGCTCGGCATCCGAGCCGACCGCGTGGACCTCGCCGGTGTCGACGTCGGAGGCCACGACCGACGGCTCGGACACGACGATCCCCCGTCCACCCACGTATACGAGCGTGTTGGCGGTGCCCAGATCGATCGCCATGTCGTGGACGCCGAGGGCCGGCGTCAAATGGCGTCTGGAGTTGTCTCTTCTGGATCCGTCTCTACGAAAGCCGATGCCAACAAGGGTGCCAGAAACGCGAGCCGCGCGTGAAAATCCCCTGCTAACGAAGCAGCGCTTGCGGCTACCGGTCGCCGGGGAGCTTGCGCGGGTACTGAGACACTGCTTCGCCGACGTTCAGCGCGGTCGTGATGATCCGGTTCTGCTCGTTCGCGTGGGCGACGGGGTAGCCCTCGCCCGAGGCGGCCCGCTCGGGACGCCCGATGTAGCCGAACTTGAGATGCGCCGGGAGGATCTGCATCAGGCGCGGGGACATATGAGCGCGCGCGCCCATGTTGCGTGGCTCCTCCTGGACCCACGCCACCTCCTCCAGCGCCGGATAGCTCTCGACCAGCGCCAGGATCTCGGCCTGCGGGAACGGGTACAGCAGCTCGACGCGGCCGATCGCCACGTACGGATTGTCCTTGCGCATGTCGTGGCCGGCGAGCTCGTAGTAGATCTTTCCGCTGCACAGGATCAGTCGCCTGACCTGCGAGCGATCCTGCTCGGACTCGGCCAGCACCGGCTGGAAGCGGCCCTCGGAAAGTTCGGTCACGCTGCTCGTCGCCTGCGGCAGCCGCAGCAGGCTCTTCGGAGTCATGACCACGAGCGGCCGCTGCTTGGCCACCCGGGCCTGCCGGCGGAGCAGGTGGAAGTACTGCGCCGGCGTGGTCGGGTTGGCGACGCGGATGTTGCCCTCGGCCGCGAGCTGGAGGAACCGCTCGAGCCGCGCCGAGGAGTGCTCAGGCCCGGACCCCTCGTAACCGTGCGGCAGCAGCAAGGTAAGCCTTGAGGTCTGGCCCCACTTGGCCAGCCCCGAGACGATGAACTGGTCGATGATCACCTGCGCGCCGTTGGCGAAGTCGCCGAATTGGGCCTCCCACAGGACGAGCGTCTCGGGCGCCTCCTGGGAGTAGCCGTACTCGAAGCCGAGGCAGCCCATCTCAGACAGCGGGCTGTTGTGGAGCTCCATCGGGGCGAGCGCACCGGGGAGGTGCTGGATCGGGCAGTGCTCCTGGCCGGTCTTGGGGTCGTGCAGGACGAGGTGACGCTGGCTGAACGTGCCGCGCTCGGTGTCCTGGCCGGTGAGGCGGATGGGGATCCCCTCGGTCAGGAGCGACGCGTACGCGAGCGACTCGGCGTGGGCCCACACGATCCCGCCGCCATCGTCGGAGGGCGCGAATACCTCCCGTCGCTGCTCGAGCTGGCGTATCGAGCTTGGGGTGGATCGTGAACCCATCGGGGACGGCCAGCAGCTCGTCGTTGAGCACACGCAGGCGGTCGGCCGACACCGCGGTCTTGACCTCGGGCGAAGGCGTGCGATCGAGCTCATACTCGCCGGTGGCGTGCTCGCGCTCCTTGCCCGCGGCGATCCTCTCCTTGAGCCGCTCGTGCTGCTCGGTCAGGACCTCCCAGACCTGGTCGGTGAGCTCGGTTGACTCCTTCTCGGTGACCACTGCCTGCTCGATCAGCTGCCGCGCGAACAGCTCGCGCGCCGGCGGGTGCTTCTTGATCACCTGGTACATCTCGGGCTGGGTGTAGGCCGGTTCGTCGGCCTCGTTGTGGCCGAAGCGGCGGTAGCCGATCAGGTCGATGAGCACGTCGTGCCCGAACTCCTGGCGGAACGCGAACGCGAGCCGGACGGCGCTTATGCAAGCCGGCACGTCGTCGGCGTTGACGTGGATGATCGGGACGTCGAAGCCCTTGGCCAGGTCCGAGGCCCAGTGGGTCGAACGCGAGTCGTCCGGGTCGGTGGTGAAACCGACTTGATTATTTTGGATTAGGTGGATCGTCCCGCCGACCGTGTAGCCATCGAGCGCCTGGAGGTTGAGGGTCTCCGCGACCACACCCTGCCCCGGGAACGCGGCATCGCCGTGGAGGATCACCGGGACGGCGGCGTTGGTCTCGCGATGGGCGTGCGGCCCCTGGCGCGTCGTCTGCGCGGCCCGGGTGGCGCCGGCCGCCACGGGGGCCACGAACTCGAGGTGGCTCGGGTTGGACTCGAGCCGGACGATGATCGACTCGCCGCTCGGGAGCTGGTACGAGCCCTGAGCGCCGTGGTGATACTTGACGTCGCCGGTGCCGCCCTGCGGAATCGTGGTGATCGGCTCGAGCGTCGACGAGCCTTCGAACTCGGCGAAGATCGAGTCATACGGCCGGCCCAGGTTGTGGGCGAGCACGTTCAACCGGCCGCGATGGGCCATCCCGATCACGACCTCGCGGGCGCCTCGGGTGGCCGCGAGCTGGATCAGCTCGTCGAGCATCGGGACCGTCATGTCGAGGCCCTCGATCGAGAACTGCTTCTGCCCGAGGTACGCCTTGTGCATGAACCGCTCGAGCGCGTCGACCTCGGTCAGCCGGCGGAGCAGCGTCTTCTGCTCGTCGGCCGCCAGCGGCGCCCGGAACTTGCCCGACTCGATCGCCTCGCGCAGCCACAGCCGCTGCCGGTGCGACGAGATGTGCTCGATCTCGTAGGCGATCGGCCCGCAGTAGGTCTCGCGGAGATGGGGCAGCGCCTCGGAGAGAGTCTCGCCGGCGACGTACATCCGCAGGATCCGCGCCGGGATCCGCTCCATCAGCTCGGGGGTCAGGCCGAGCGGGATGGGGTCGAGCGCCGGGTCGCCCTCGGGCTCGCGGCCGAGCGGATCGAGCTTGGCGGCGAGGTGCCCGTGCGTGCGGTGCGCCTTGAGCAGCGAGGTGGCCGCCTGGACCGCCTGCATAAGCTCTTCGTCGAGCACGCCGGGCGCGGCGGCGGGGATCGTGGGGACGCCCGCCGGGGGCGTGATCGCGCGCGCCTCGGGCGCCGGCGCGAGCGGCCCCAGCGGCAGGGGTGGGTGGGCGCCCAAATCTCCGAACACGCGCTCGTAGAAGCCTTCTTCGCCCTGGAGCAGCGCCTCGATCCGCTGGAGGAACCGGCCCGACTCCGCGCCCTGGATGATCCGGTGGTCGTAGGTCGAGGTCATCGTCATGACCTTCTCGGCACCGATCGCCTCGCCGATCGAGCCGAGCCCCGGCGGATACCCGATCGCGCCGGTGGCAACGATCGTGCCCTGGCCGACCATCAGCCGCGGCACCGACGCGATCGTGCCGATCCCCCCGGGATTGGTGAGCGACAGGTTCGCGCCGGTGAGGTCATCGGCGGTGAGCGTGTTCGTCCTCGCCTTCTCGACCAGCGCGTTGTAGGCGTCGAGGAATTCCTTGAAGGTCATGCGGCCGGCGTCCCGGATCACGGGGACCATCAGCGTGCGGGTGCCGTCCTTCTTCTCGACGTCCACCGCCAGCCCGAGATTGCAGGCGCCGTCGTCGATCCGGTACGGCTTGCCGTCGATCTCGGCGAAGTGGTGGGCCATCACGGCCATGTCCTCGGTCGCCACCCGCGCGATCGCGTAGGCGATCAGGTGCGTGAACGAGACGCGGTGACTGGCTCGTTTGAGCTGTTCGCGCCGCTGAGAGAGCGTCGTAACCGTGAGCGTGCGGAATGAGGTCGCGGTCGGGATCGAGCGGCTCTGGTCCATGTAGCGGGCGAGTGCGGCCGCTCCGCCCTTGATGAGCTGGGCGCCGGCAGGTTTCGCCGGGGCGGGCGCCGGCGCGGGGGCGGCAGGTTTAGCTGGGGCAATCGCCGGCGCGGAGGCGGCAGCCGGCGCGGGCGCGGCGGTTGCGCCGTTTCCACCGTTCGCCTTGGCCGCCAGGACGTCCGCTTTGGTGATACGGCCGCGGCGCGCGGTGCCGGTCAACGCCGAGAGGTCGACGCCCTGCTCGGCGGCGATCCGGCGGGCGATCGGAGAGGCATTGGAGGCGGTGGCGCCGTCGCCCTCTCCTCCCTCGGAAACTGCACCGATTTCCGGCGCGCCGTCCTGGGTCGGAGCGGGCGTTGTGGCGGCGGGCGTCGTGGGGTCGGTGACGGGGCCGCCGTTGCCGGAGGCCGCGCCTGCCTGCATTCGCGCGATGACCTGCCCGACGCTGACCGTCTCGCCGTCCTGCGCGAGGATCTCGGCGATCGTTCCCGTCGCGGGCGCCGGTAGCTCCATGTCGACCTTGTCGGTCGAGATCTCGACGACGGTGTCGCCCTGCTTGACGGCGTCGCCGACCTTGACGCTCCACTCGAGGATCGTCCCCTCCGTGACCGACTCGCCGCCGGTGGGCGTCACGATGTCGATCAGCTCGCCGGTCGACGCTTCGGCGGCCGCGACTCCCTCGGCCTCGGTGACGGCGCCGGCGACCGCCTCCTCGGGCGTGACGGGCGGTGACTCGGCCGAGACGGGCATCTCGACAGCCTCTCGGGCGCCACCGCCGTTGGTCGAGATCTCGGCGAGCACGGCGCCGACGGCGACGGTTTCGCCTTCGGCGGCGTGGATCTTCACGATTGTGCCAGCGGCCGGCGAGGGGACCTCGGCGTCGACCTTGTCGGTCGAGATCTCGACGATCGGCTCGTCGGCGGCGACCTCGTCCCCCTCCTGCTTGCGCCACTCCAGCACGGTGCCCTCGGCGACGGAATCGCCCATCGCCGGCATGACTACTTGGACAGTGCCACTGCTGACTGCCATCTACCAGAGAGGTTAGCCGGGAAACCCGCTTCTGCCTACGCCGGCGCGGGGGGTCGGGTACGCCGGCGCTGCTCGATCACGAACCCGATTGAGCCCGCAAATGGCCCTAGTCCGCCGAGCACGGCGACGGTGACGGCCAGCCAGTACGGGATCATGCGGGTGCGCGCGGCGGCGATGCACACGAGCGACATCCCGATCCAGAGCAGGCCGTGCGCCATCCCGAAGATGAACGTCTCGGGCTGCGGGCTGTGAAGCGCGAACGCGCAGATCAGCAGCGCCGTATACACGCACGAGTGAAAGAAGGAGACGGCCTCGAGCCGCCGGAACGTGACCACACGCGCGAACCGGGAGCGCGCCACGACGGCCATCACCCCGAAACCAGCCCGGCCAGCCGCCGCAGCGGCTCGTCGGCCTCGGCCGGCCAGCGCTCGGGGTCAGTCGGCCACCACGCGAACTCGTCGTGCTCGTGGTCGGGCGTGACCGCCGCCCCGTCCGCCAGCCAGGCGTGGCCGACGAGCAGCACGAGCTCGCTCGGGAGCAGCAGCAGGGCATCGATCTGGAGCCGCTCGGGCTCGACCGACCACTCCTCGCGTAGCTCCCGGCCCATGGTCTCGGCCGGGTTCTCGTCGACCTCGACCGATCCGCCGGCGCCGAGCGCCCACCTCCCGGCCCACGACGCCAGCCAGTGCGCGCGGCGCCCCGCGAGCCAACGGCCCTGGGCGTCGCGCACGATGCACTGCACCGACAGGCTCTGGGCCGCGCCCGCCGGAATCAGCCTCAGAGCCCACCGCACGGGCTGGAGCTCGAGCGACAGCCGCGCGGGCGTCGTCTCGAAATCGACGAGGCGGGCCGCGAGCCCGTCGTGGCTGGGCGATCCGCGACGACGGAGCGCGTCGAGGGCGACGTCGGCGGCGTCCGTCGCCTCGCCCGGCGGCTCGAACGGGTCTTCGCGCCAGGCGGCCGCCACCTGGTCAGGTTCCCAGGGGCCACGGGCGAGAATGCCGGCAGACACCGCCACGCCGAACACGGTACCTGGGTACGGTGAACGGCCGTGGAGCGACGGCTCAAGCACTGGGGATGGGGCTACGAGGACGAACAGCCCTCGCCATCGGAGGTGCGTGACGCGGCGGCGTTCCTGACCGGTCGCCTCGGTTTCGGTTCGCCCGAGCCCGAGCAGCCGGTCCCGCTGTCCGAGGTGTCGCTGCCGCCGCCGCGGCTGCGCCCACCCGAGTCGCTCGCGGCGTTCTGCTCGACAGACGACTACGAGCGCGTGCTGCACGGCTACGGTCGCTCCTACCGCGACATCGTCCGCGCCTTCCGCGGCCGGTTCGACCACCCGCCCGACGTGGTCGCGCGCCCGCGCGACGAGGGCGAGGTCCACGCCGCGCTCGAGTGGGCGCTGTCGGCGGGCGCGGCCGTGATCCCGTTCGGCGGCGGCACGAGCGTCGTCGGCGGCGTCGAGCCGGCGGGCTGCGAGAACTACGCGGGAGTGGTGACGATCGATTTGAAATCGCTCGACAAGGTGCTCGAGGTCGACCCCGTGTCGCTGTCGGCGCGGATCCAAGCCGGCGCCACCGGCCCGCGTCTCGAGGAGCAGCTCGGGGCGCACCGGCTCACTCTCCGCCACTTCCCCCAGTCGTTTGAGTTCTCGACGCTCGGCGGCTGGATCGCCACCCGCGCCGGCGGCCACTTCGCAACGCTCTACACCCACATCGACGACCTCGTCGAGTCCGTGCGGGCGCTCACGCCGGCGGGCGCGTGGGAGTCGCGTCGCCTGCCGGGGTCTGGCGCCGGCGTCTCCCCGGACCGGATGCTGATCGGGTCCGAGGGCACGCTCGGGGTGATCACCGAGGCGTGGGTCAGGGTCCGCCCGCGCCCGACCCATCGCGCCTCGGCGCCCGTGCGGTTCGCCGACTTCGGCGCCGGCGCCGAAGCGGTCAGGGCGCTGTCGCAGTCCGGCCTGTATCCCACGAACTGCCGGCTGATCGATGCCCGCGAGGCCGAGGTCACGGGCGCCGGCGACGGCTCGCACGCGCTGCTCGTGCTCGGTTTCGAGTCCGCCGATCACGACGTCGAGCGGTGGATGACGACAGCGCTCGTCTGCTGCTCCGATCACGGGGGATCTTGGAGCCCGCCCACCCGGCGTGGCGGCGGCAGCGCGTCGAGCGGCGCGGTCGGAAGCTGGCGCGAGGCGTTCCTGCGCGCTCCTTACCTTCGCGACGTGTTCATAGCCGTTGGAGTGCTTTCCGAGACCTTCGAGACCGCGATCACCTGGGATCGCTTCCCGGCGTTCCACGAGCGCGTGATGGCGGACGTCTCGCGCGCCGTACGCGAGGTGTGCGACGGCGAGGGATCGATCACGTGCCGCTTCACTCACGTGTATCCCGACGGGCCCGCTCCGTACTACACGATCCTAGCCCCGGCCCGGCGCGGCGGCGAGCTCGAGCAGTGGGCACAGATCAAGCGCGCCGCCTCGGACGCGGTCATCGAGGGCGGCGGCACGATCACCCACCACCACGCAGTCGGGCGCGAGCACCGCCCGTGGTACGACCGTCAGCGCCCCGAGCCGTTCGCCGTGGCGCTGCGCGGCGCCAAGGCGGCGATCGATCCGACCGGCGCGCTCAACCCGGGGGTGCTGATCGACCCGTGACCGGGCGGTCGGCGCGCTGGCTACGCACGTCCGTACGGGAAGGTGGCATGATCGCCACCGCGAATTGCTCACCATGGATGAGCTTCACCTCGGCTACTACGTAACTAGCGCCGAGCCAACCTCGCAGACAGGAGGACGTATATGAAGGTCATCGGCGCCGGGCTGCCCCGGACCGGCACGCTGTCCCAGAAGATCGCGCTCGAGATGCTCGGGTTCGGACCTTGCTACCACATGGTCAACGTCCTTACCGACCTGCCCCTGTCGCGCCAGTGGGAGCAGGCGATCGACGGCGAGGTCGACTGGGACGAGGTGTTCGGCGAGCACGAGTCGACCGTCGACTGGCCCGGCGCGTTCTTCTATCGCGAGCTGGCGGATGCCTATCCGGATGCGAAGGTCGTGTTGAGCGTCCGCGACCCTGAGGCGTGGGAAAGGAGCATGCTCGACACGATCTGGGACGTGCTCTACGGCCACTCGGTGATGGCTCACATCTCGAAAGCGCGAGAGCAGATCGATCCCGAGTGGCGGACGTATATGGACCTGATGAAGAGGATGTGGGCCGCCCAGGGCATCTTCAGCGGCGCCGAGTTGCGTCCGGGACAGCTGGCCGAGGCCATTGCCCGCTATCAAGAGCAGGTCCAGCGGAACATTCCCGAGGACCGGCTGCTCGTGTGGAGCGTCCAAGAGGGATGGGAGCCGCTGTGCCGCTTCCTCGAGGTTGACGTGCCCCAGGCGGAGTTCCCGCGCCTGAACGACTCGAAGATGTTCATCGACCGGATCATCGATGGCTCGCTGATGGTGCTCGGGGAGTGGCGAAAGCGCGGCGGCGTGACGGAGCAGGCCGCTCGCCAGCCGGCCTGATGCCCTGAGCATTCGAGCGTCTGGGAAGTAACCCGGAATAGTTCAGGGTTACTTCCCAACCGGCCGCGTCAGCCGGCGGCGACAGCTCGCGGGGCTAGCCGTCGCCCACGCGCGCGAGCACCACGGCCGCTGACGGAGCAACCTCCGGTGGCAGCCGGCGCAGCAGCTCGCGCCACGTGGGCTGGAGCGCGATCGCCGCCTGCACCTGCGCGACGCCGCCGTCGAGGTCGCCGGCCTGGGCCATCCCCAGTCCGGCCCAGAACAGCAGCTCGTGGTTGCCCGGCGCGAGCTCGCTCGCCCGGACGTACAGGCGCGCGGCTTCGTCGTGGTCGCCCGTGCCGGCGAGCTGGTCGGCGTGGGCGGCGAGCCGGTACGCGTCGCTCAGAGCCACGAGACGCCGGAGCTCGGGCAGCGGCTCGGGATGGTCCTCGACCCGTAGCGACGCGACCGTCTCCCACGGCTCGGCGTCCGGCGCGACGACAAGGATCGCCGCGGACTGGCGGCCGCGCAGATCTCCGCCCTCGCGCTCGGCGGCGTCGAGCGCGTCGAGCAGCCGGCTCGTGAGCGAGCCGCCGGCCGCGTTGAACGCGTCGAGCATCGCCGGCCACACCCGCTCGTTGCCCATGATGTTCGCCTGGCAGGAGACGCCGGCGCCGGTTACGTGGCCCGCGTAGGCCATGCAGTTCGGGCCGGTATGGGCGGCTACGCGGCCGGCACTATCGACGACCGCCACCTGGCGCGAGTCGCCCGCAGGATCGTTCGCGACGAGCGTCGCCAGCGCCTGCTCGGCGGCGACGCCGGCGGCCAGCAGCTCGAGCAGCTGCGGACCGTAGGCTGCCTCGGCGTTGGCCTGGGTGGCGACCGCCCCGATGCCAGGCCGGGCCCAGGTCACGACCCCACCGACCGAGAACCAGTGCGACTGGACGGCGACGCCGAGCTCGCCGGTCCCGGGGTCGCGCGCGACGATCGAATACGTCACGCCAGTCGATGCCTATTAGAAGGGCGGCCTGATCCGGGGCGCTGGTCCCGGTATCTCGAGCGGCTCGGCGAGCTCCTCGCTCGCGACCGCGTCGACGACCTCTTCCTCCTCCTCGACCTCGCCCTGGTCGTGCTGACCGTCGCACAGGATGCGGAACTGGCCGGTCTGCCCACCGTCGGCCTGGAGCACGACGCCGGGGATGAGCTCCTCGCCTTCCTCGAGGTCGAGCCGTTCGATGTCGAAGTGAGCCATCCCGATCCCCCAGGTGTTGTGATCGGGGTTCTCGCGATCGTGGGCCGCGACCCCCATCGCGATCTGCTGCAACAGCTTGCCGATCTTGCTCGAATCCGCCATCGAGGCTTTTAGGCTACCGCTCCAGGATCTCGATTCGGTAGTTATCCGGATCACGCACGAAACACAGCCGGTTCCCGCCTTCGCGGATCGTGTACGGCGGGCGCTCGGGCTCGATCCCCTGCTCGGCCAGCCGCGCGAGCGTGCCGTCCATGTCGTCGGTCGAGATCGCGATGTGGCCATAGCCGGTGCCAATGTCGTACGAGTCGACGCCGAAGTTGTAGGTCAGCTCGAGCCGGGGCTCGGGACCGTCGTCGGGCAGGCTCATGAACACGTTGACGGCTTCGTCGCGAATGGGAGCACGGCGCCGCTCCTCGAAGCCGAGCGCCTCGTAGAACGCGACCGAGCGATCGACGTCGGTGATCCGGTAACAGGTGTGCAAGAGGCTCATGGCTCGAAAGGGTACGCTGCCTCGGGTGATCGTTGAGCGCTCCATGAACGATGACTTCCTGTCGAACACGTACTTGGTCGCCGACGAGCCAGGCGGGCACGCGGTGATGATCGACGCCGGCGGCCCGGTGGCGCCGCTGCTCGAATATCTGAGGCGCGGCCAGCTCACGCTCACCCACGTGCTGCTCACCCACCGCCATCACGATCACGTGTCCCAGGTCGACGAGGTGCTCGCGCGCTACCCCGGTACGCCGGTGCTGATCCACGAGCTCGAGCGCGGGCAGGTGCCGGCCGCGACCGGCACGATGTCCCCCGGGGAGACGATCGAGAGCGGCGCCCTGACGATCGAGCCGATCCACACGCCGGGACACACCGCCGGGATGCTGTCGCTGCTCGTGGGCGGCACCGACGTGTTCACCGGCGACACGCTGTTCAAGGGGTCCGTGGGCGGCGTTCATGCGCCTGGCAGCACGGGCTACGCCGATATCAAGAGCTCGATCATGGACAAGCTCCTGAAGCTCCCTCCGAGCACGCACATTCACCCCGGACACACCGACCCGACGACCGTCGCGGACGAGCTCGAGCAGAACCGGTTCGTCCGGATCTGGCGCGGGCTCGACCCCGAGGGCGACGACGCGTGCACGGCGCTCGGCAAGCCGGCGACCCTGATCCTGCTGGGCGACGACTACGACGGCGGTCACAAGGCCTGGGTCCGCTGGCCGGACGGATCCGACGACATCGTGCCGGGTTCCCGCGTGGAGCGCGGTAGGTAGCTAGCTAGCATCTAGAAAGTGGCGAAGGACAAGATCCCCACCTCGCGCGTGGGGCGTACTGCCAGGATCGGGGGGCTGGCCGCCGGGCAGGCGATCCGTCAGGCGGGCACCAGGGCGGCCAACGTGACGCGCAACGACGAGCAGCGCAAGGTCGCGCTCGAGAAGCGCCAGATCGAGGCCGCCGAGCAGATCGTGACCGCGCTCGGGACGATGAAGGGCGCGGCGATGAAGCTCGGGCAGGTGCTGTCGTTCCTCGACGTCGGCATCGTGCCCGACGAGTACCGCGAGGAGTTCCAGCACAAGCTCGCGGCGCTCCGGGACGCCGCGCCGAACGTCGCCTTCAAGGACATGCGCAAGGTGATCGAGGAGGAGCTCGAAGCACCGCTCAAGGAGGTGTTCGCCGAGTTCAACGAGGAGCCGGTGGCGGCCGCCTCGATCGGACAGGTCTACCGCGCCCGCCTGGCCGACGGCCGCGAGGTCGCGGTCAAGGTCCAGTACCCGGGGGTCGCCGCCGCCGTCCGGTCCGACATGCAGAACCTGGGGTTGATCCTCCGGCTGGCCAAGCGGATCGCGCCCGGCCTCGATCCCCAGTCGATCGGCAGGGAGATCTCGGAGCGCATCCACGACGAGCTCGACTACGAGCTCGAGGCCCAGAACCAGCGGACGCTGGCGCGGATCTTCCGCGGTCACCCGTTCATCGTGATCCCGGATGTGATCACGTCGCTCTCGCGCGAGCGGGTGCTGGTCAGCGAGTTCATCTCCGGCACCGGGTTCGAGGACCTGAAGAGCTATCCCCACGAGGAGCGCGACCGGATCGGCGAGATCCTGTTCCGCTTCTACTTCGGCTGCCTGTACCGCCATCACCAGTTTTCGGGCGACCCGCATCCGGGGAACTCGATGCTGCTCGACGACGGGCGCATGGTGTTCTACGACTTCGGGTTGTTCAAGCGGATGCCGCCGGGCGCGGTCGAGCTCGAGATCCAGGTGGCGCGGGCGATCATCGAGGGCGACACCGACACGATCATGCGGCTGGGATCCGAGATCGGCTTCTTCCCCGAGCCCGACAAGTTCGACCCCCAGCGCGTGCTCGCGCACTTCCGCGCGGCCACCTCGTGGTACACGGTCGACCAGTACACCGAGCTCACGCCCGACTACGCCACCCAGGTGCTGATCGACATGAGCGACCCGCGCTCTGAGTACTTCGGCCAGCTCCGGCACGAGTCGGCGCCGCCCGACCACATCTTCGGCCGGCGGATGGAGGTGCTGACGCTCGCGGTGCTGTCGCAGCTGCACGCGCGCGGGAACTTCTACCGGATCGCGCGCGAGTGGTTCTACGACGACCCACCGGCAACCGAGCTGGGCGTGCTCGAGGCCGAGTTCTACGGCGAAAAGGCCGCTTGAGGCCGGAGAACGGGACACTCGCGCTCCGGCGCGGCACGAGTGTCCCGCTGTCCGCGCCAGAGCCGGGTGAACGGGCATTCACCGGGCCGTGGAGACGCGAGTGTGCCGTTGTCCGTGTTGGGGGTGGGCCTCGCGCGTCGCCGCGACCGGCGGTTGTGCTCGCGACCACCCGGTCGGGCACGGATGCCCGACCGTCCCGGCCCCATGGATGCCGCGCGCCAGCGCGGCCCAATAACCGCATCCGGCTCTGGGCCTCGCGCGCTCCGCTTCTGGTTTGCATGGAGACCGCTCCGCGCGCTCGGCAGCGACCATGGCCCGGCGTCCGGCCGGACCCTTATACCCTCTGGATCTGCATCAGGCTGGTGGTCCCCGGCCGACCGCTCGGCAACCCTGCTGTGATCCCGACGCGCGCCCCCGGCTTGACCCAGCCGAGCTCGACGACGCGGCGCGCGGAGTCGGCGATCAGCGCCTCGGTGACCTCGTGCCGGCGCATCGAGGCGGCCTGGACGCCCCACATCAGGCTGCACCGCCGGACGGTCTCCTTTCCCGGCGACAGCGCGTAGATCGGGACCTGGGGGCGGTGGGCCGAGATCAGCCGCGCCGACCGCCCCGACAGCGTCGGCACGACGAGCGCCGCGAGGTGCAGATCGCGCGCGGCGGCGCAGGCGCTGTAGGCGACCGTGTACGCCGGATCGCGAGCGTCGCGCCGGACCCGTTCCTCGTTCCAGGTCCGGTACGGGAGCGTGTGCTCGGTCCGCTCGGCGATCGACGCCATCATCGCCACGGCGCCGACCGGGTAGGACCCGATGGCCGTCTCCTGGGAGAGCATCACGGCGTCGGTGCCGTCGAGGATCGCGTTGGCCACGTCGGCGACCTCGGCGCGGGTGGGACGCGAGGAGTTCACCATCGAGTCGAGCATCTGCGTGGCCGTGATCGAGGGTCGGGCGAGCTTTCCGGCGACCCGGAGCAGTTGCTTCTGCACGATCGGGACGTCCTCGATCGGTAGCTCGATGCCCAGGTCGCCGCGGGCCACCATCACGCAGTCGGCGGCGCGGATGATCTCCTCGGCGGCGTCGACGGCCTGGGGCTTCTCGATCTTGGCGATCAGCGGCAGCCGCGTATGCCGGCGAACGCTGGTCACATCCTCGGCCGTGCGCACGAACGACAGCGCCACCAGATCGACTCCGATCGACTCGCCGAACCGGAGCATGTCGAGGTCCTCCTCGGGGACGGCGGGCAGCCCGCGCGTCGAGCCCGGGATGTTGAGGCCCTGGCGCGAGGCGACCGTCCCCCCGATCTCGACCGCAGTCTCTACCTCGCCGTCGCCCTCGCGCACGGCCTTGACCCGCAGGCGGATTGCACCGTCGGCGAGGTAGATGATGTCCTCGGGATCGACCGCGCTGGCCAGGCCGCTCCAGGAGACCGACATCTGCTCGCCGTTGCCGACGGTGTTGTTGCCGCAAAGCAGGACGAGCTTCTCCCCCGGCTTGAGCTCGGCGATGTCGTCCTCGAGGCTGCCGATACGGATCTTCGGCCCGGGCAGGTCCTGGAGGATCGCGACCTGCCGGCCCGCCGCCGACGCCGCCCGGCGCACGAGCTCGGCGTTGTCGGCGTGCATCTCGCGGTTGCCGTGCGAGAAGTTGAGGCGCGCGACGTCCATCCCGGCCTCGGCCATCCGGGTCAGCGTCTCGATGTCCTGGCAGGCGGGTCCGATGGTGGCGACGATCTTGGTGCGGCGCATGTCCTCCTGGAAGCTACTGAACGGCGCGTAGGGGCTCGTTACGGGGGTGTTTCAGACCGCGATCGGCTCGCCGTCCGCGGTCAGCGCCCCGCCGGCGCGGAGGTCGCACAGCAGGTCCCAGTGCAGGGCGCTCGAGTTCCGGCCGCCGGTCTCGGGATACGAGCGACCGAGCGCGAGGTGCACGGTGCCGGCCATCTTCTCGTCCAGCAGGATCGAGCCGGTGGGGCGGTCGATGCCCGAGTTCGTGCCGATCCCGATCTCGCCGAGGAGACGGGCGCCGGCGTCGGTGGCGAGCGCGGCGTCGAGGTAGTCCTGGCCGCGCGCGGCGGTGGCTTTGGTGACGTGGCCGGCCTCGAAGGTCAGGGTTACGTCCTCGACGAGGACGCCTCGCGGGCTGGACGGGATCGTGAAACGGATCGTCCCGTTGGCCGAGTCCTCGATCGGGCCCGTGAAGACCTCACCGCTCGGCATGTTGCGCCGGCCGTTCGAGTTGATCCACGTGCGCCCGTCGACGCGGAGGCGGAGGTCGGTTCCCGGCGCCTCGATGTGGATCTCGCGCGCCTCGTTCAGCCGGTCGACGATCGTTTGCTGCCGATCGGTCAGCTCGCGCCAGGCGGCGACCGGGTCGGGCCGGTCGAGGAACAGGGCGCGCTCCACGAACGCCGCGTAGTCGTCGTCGTTCATGCCGGCCTCCTGGGCGAGCGCCGGCGTCGGCCACAACGTGCCGCACCAGCGCTTGCCCATCCGCACCTCCTGGATCGGCTGGCGGGCGCGGCCGGCGCGGGCGATCGTGGCCGGGTCGATTCCCGTCATCGCGCGCGTGTTCTCGGGGGCGTCGATCCGGAGGTAGGCGTCCGTCCGTTCCATCTCGGCCAGGTCCTGGGGCGGGAAGCTGTCGAGGAGCTCGTCGGGGGCGTAGCGGTAGAAGTCCTCGGCCACTCCCGGGATGGCGAGTCTCAGGCCCGGCGGCCAGGCGCCGCGGGTGATGAGCGCGCGGTTGAGCGCGCGAACCAGCGGCGCGGCCCGCGGGGTGGTGAACACCAGCACGTAGCTGCGCTCATGCGCGTCGAGGCACCAGTCGCAGAGGAGGTTGGCGAAGGCGTCGGGGTCGGGGCCGGTCATCTCGCTCAGGTGTCTCGGTCGCGGGCGGTCACGGCGCCTGGACCTCGGGGAAGTGCTCGGCGACGTGCTCGCGGAGCGTGTCGCGGACGAACCGCCGCTCGTCGGCCGTGGCCATCCGGTAGCGGCCGAGCAGCTCCTTCTGTCGGGTGATCTCGAGCCCCGAGATCGTCCACGACACCGCCAGGCGCTCGAACAGCAGCTCTGCGGCGCGCTGCCAGGCATCCTCGCGGTTCAGCCCGCCGGCGAGGATCTCGGCGTACTGGTTCCGGGAGCCGGGAGTGAGCGAGCCGCGCAGGGTCAGGACGTTGCCGTCGTCGTCGCGATACTCCGACGTGGGCGCGGTGAGCTTCTCGCTTTTCCGGGTGCGCTTGGCCACGGCCTCGGTTAGGGGGCGGGTGCCGCGGCGGCGCGCTCGAGCTGCGCGGCGACGTCGCCGGTGACGGGGTCGGAGTGCCCGGCCCAGACGCTCGCGGGGTCGAGCGCGGCGAGCTTGCGGATCGAGGCCCGCGCCTGCCCGGTGTCCTGGTTGAACGCGGAGTGAGGGACGTGCGCGGGCTGCCGGCGGCCGCTCTGGGGGTCGAGGGTGTAGAGCGTGTCGGAGACGAGCGCGAGCCGGTCGGATTCGCGGAACAGGCCGATCAGCCCCGGCGCATGGCCGGGGAGGTGGACGACCCTGAAGCCCGCTATGTCGTCGCCCTCGTTCAGGGTGCCTGCGACCTCGACCGGGCCGCCGTCCCAGGTCACGAGCAGCCGCCACAGGACGCTGCGGCCGCGGGGATCGAGCTTCGAGCGGTCCCAGTAGTCCCGGTAGTGATCTCCCGACTCGGCCGCCTGACGCTCGTCGGGGTGGCAGTACACCGGCGCGTCCAGGCCGGGGGCCGCGCCGCGGTGGTCGGCGTCGGCGTGGCCGAGCACCACCCGCCTGATCCCGCCGAGCCGGGCAGCGGCGGCGGCCAGCGGCGCGGCCATGTCGGAGACGCCGCAGTCGAACACGGTGACGCCGCCCCCGTCCTCGATCAGGTAGACGTTCATGATCTTGGGGATGCCGCCCCGGATGAGCCACACGCCCTCGGCGATCCGTTCGGGCTCGCCGCCCTGGATCCAGGCGCGCGCTCGTGTTTTGACGTTGGCAAGCTTTGTCAGGTTCTGCTCGGCGCGCGAGCCGGCCGGTGGCAGCACGCCGAGCTGGCGGGCCACGTCGCCGCTGTCGAGGTAGGCATCGAGGCGCTCGATCCTGGCCTCGGCGTTGATCGTGAGGACGTCGCAGCCCTCCATCTCGAGGTGGGCGCCGTTGGCGACGAACCCCTGGAAGGTGCCGGGGCCGGCGAACGTGCCGCGCGCCCGCCAGCGTACGGCGACCCTGGTCTGGTTTGCGATGACGTCGAGAACCTCCCAGGCGAGGTCGGGAAACGCGCCGTTCAGCTCGTTCTGAAGCTGGCGGACCCCGTCGGGGGCGGTGATCTCGCGCTGCCCGACGATCCGCTCCACCCCTCCGGGGGCCCACAGCGCGAGCGCGGCGTCGAGGTCGCGCGCGGCCACCGCCTCGAAGTAGCGCCTGGCCACGTCTTCGTTCGGCATGTCGTGCCGCAGTCTAGGCGGGGCGGAACAAATATCGTGCACGGCGATGCCGCGCAGACGTGAGCTCGGGCGCGGGGAGCGCGTGATACCGGGGCTGTGGCGCCTGCGGTTGCCGCTGCCCTTGCCCGGCGTGCCGCACTGCAACGCATGGGCGATCGCGGCTGAGGATGGCATCGTGCTGGTCGACACCGGCATGCACGAGCCGGGATCGATGACCGAGCTCGAGGGCGCGTGCGCCCAGGTCGGCCTGAGGGTGGAGCAGGTGCGGTTGCTCGCGTGCACGCACGCCCACATCGATCACTGGGGGCAGGCGGCGACGATCCGCGACCGGGCCGGGTGCGAGTTCTGGATGCACCCGAACCACCGCCACGGTTTCGTGACCGCGACCGATCCCGAGCTCGCGCTCGCGCGCCGACTCGAGATCGGGCGCCAGAGCGGAGTACCCGAAGCGGAGCTCCGGCGTTACGCCGAGCGCGCACGGGGCGCGGCCTCCGGGATCGCGCGCGTGATCGAGCCCGACGCGCCGTTGGTCGACGGCGTCGAGATCCAGACCGACCTGGGGGCGTGGAGGGTGTTCGAGACCCCGGGGCACGCCCCGTCGCACGTGTGCCTGTTCCAGGCCGAGCGGCGACTTCTGATTTCCGGAGACCACCTGCTCGGGCGCATCTCGCTGTACTTCGACTACGGGTGGACGCCCGATCCGATCGGCGAGTTCCTCGGCTCGCTGGACGTGACCGACTCGCTGGGGGCACGGCTCGCGCTGTCCGGCCACGGCAAGCCGTTCATCGACGTACACGGCCACATCGAGGCCAATCGCAAGCTGGTGCGCGAACGGCTCGATGCCGCGGTGGGGGCGATTGCGGACGAGCCGAAGACCGCGGTCGAGATCGCCGCGAGCGTCTACGGCGAGCCGCTTTCAGCGACGAACACCGGATGGAGGCTCCAGGAGACGCTCTGCTATCTCCAGCACCTCGAGCTGGAGGGCCGCGTCTCGCGAGACTCGGAGGGCGACCTGGCCTGTTGGGGAGTCACCTCAAAATAAACCTTGACACGATCGTGTCAAGGTTGGTACAGTGCCGCCACCATGCGAATCGATCACGTCCTCGCCACCTCCGACGAGCCGGTCTTCTCGTTCGAATTCTTCCCTCCCAAGACCAGTGAGGGCGAGCGGAACCTCCGCGAGGCGCTCTGGGCGCTGCGCGAACTCCGGCCCGACTTCGTCTCGGTGACCTACGGCGCGGCCGGATCGACTCGCGGCCTGACGCTCGAGCTCACCAAGTGGATCAAGCAGGAGCTCGGGATCGAGGCGATGGCCCATCTGAGTTGCGTCGGCGCGACGAGCGATGAACTGTGCGTGATCCTCGACAGCCTCGCGGACGCGGGGATCGAGAACGTGCTCGCGCTGCGAGGCGACCCGCCCCGGGGCGACACCGAGTGGCGCCCGCATCCGGGCGGTCTTCGCTACTCCAGCGAGCTCGCGGCGCTGATCTCAGATCGGTATCCGATGAGCGTCGGAGCCGCCTGCTTCCCGGAGGTCCATCCCGAGGCGCCGGATAGGACGAGCGATCTGCGCTTCCTCAAGCGGAAGGTGGAGAACGGCGCCACGTTCCTGATCACCCAGCTGTTCTTCAACAACGACGCCTACTTCCGGTTCGTCGAGGAGGCGCGGGCGGCTGGGATCGACGTCCCGATCATCCCCGGGATCATGCCGATAACCGACGTGGCTCAGATCAAGCGCTTCACGGACATGTGCGGCGCCTCGATCCCGGAGACGCTGCTCCGCGAGCTCGAGCAGCGGGCCCCGTTCCCGAGCGAGGTGCTCCAGCTCGGCGTCTCCTACGCCACGCTCCAGTGCGCCGAGCTGCTGGCCCGCGGCGCCCCCGGAATCCACTTCTACACGCTCAACCGATCGCCCGCCACGCGCGCGATCTTGGCGGCGCTGCGGCTGATGCGCCCGTGGGTCCGGCGGCAGGTCGTGCGAAACACGGCCGGTTAGGCGAGGCAGGACGCCGAGCGGTCATCTCAGGACGCGGGTCCGGATGATCCGCGGAGGAACCCCTGCGCACCGAAGACTGACGACCGTCGACTAGGACGGCGGGATGATGTCGAGGTTGTGGGCGAGCCTCGGCTGGCCGTCGACCTCGTACCGGACGTCGACCTCGTCGTTGCGCTTGTAGGTCCCGATTCCCCAGAAGCCCACGAACCAGGCCCACAGGCTGAGCTTCTGGTGGACGAGCTCGCGCTCGAACAGCAGCTCGCCGGAGGCGATCCGGTAGTCGACCCCGAGCTCCTGGGGCACGCCGTTGATGTACACCTCGAACGGCGTCCGAACCCCGGCTGGAAGCTTGACGCGCCAGTACCGCATCGCTAGGTCAGGCGTCGCCGGGGATCAGGGACATGACGGCCACGTCGACGCCCTTCCCCCGCCGGCGCAGATATTCGCGCAGGACGCCCTCGCGGACGAACCCGGCGTCCTGCGCGGCGCGGATCATCGGCGCGTTGTCCGGCTCGGTGAAGAGCTCGACGCGGGCGAGGCCGCAGGGTCCGAGTAGCCATCGGCCGGCGAGCCTCAGTGCCCGGTGCCCGATTCCCCGACCCCTGACCTGCGGCGCCAGCCAGATCCCGACCTCGGCGCGCGACTGGTCCCAGTCGACCGGGTGGACGCGCACCTGGCCGCGGCACCTGTCGGAGCCGGGCTCGAGGATGGTGAGCGTGGCGCGTTCCCCGGCGGCCCGCTCGAGCGCCTCGCGTTCGGCCGCGCGCCCGAGCTCGGCGCCGCTCGGCGGCCGGTCCTCGCCGGTGCGCAGGTGCATGCGCGGGTCGTCCTGGTGGGCGATCAGGATCTCGGGGATGTCGCGTTCGGCGTAGTCGCGCAGGACGACTTGGCCGTCGGTCAGCGGCTCGGCGAGAAGGGGAAGAGAGCTCATCGATGTCTCGGGGGAGTCGCGTGCCGTCTCTTGCGGGGGAGTCGCGTGCCGTCTGTTGCGGGGGAGTCGCGTGCCGTCTCTTGCGGGGGAGTCGCGTGCCGTCTCTTGCGGGGGAGTCGCGTGACGTCTCTTGCGGGGGAGTCGCGTGCCGTCTCTTGCGGGGGAGTCGCGTGCCGTCTCTTGCGGGGGAGTCGCGTGCCGTCGGAAACGGACCGTACCCTGTCTCGCCATGGAACCGGTCGTGTATCAGGTGCGGCGCTCGGATCGGGCACGACGAGTCCGGGTGACCGTCGATCCGGCGCGCGGCGTCGAGGTGGTGCTGCCGCGTCGTGCGCCCGAACGCGAGGCCGCCGCCGCGATCCGCGAGTTCCGGCCGTGGATTGAGCGCCGGATGGCCGAGCTCGAGGGCGCCCGCGCCGCGGTCGCGTCCCGCGGCGACACCGTCCCGTATCTGGGACAGACGCTGTCGCTGTCGGGTGAGCCCGGGCGGTCCCGGGTAGCGCGACGCGGGGACGTGCTGCTCGTGCCGGTCGGCGAGGAGCGGACGCCGGCGATCGAGCGCTGGTACCGCCGCGCCGCCCGGTCAGAGATCGAGCCGCGCGTGCAGCGGGCGTGCGCGCTGGCCGGCACGTCGTATACCCGGCTCACGATCCGCGGACAGCGGACCCGCTGGGCGAGCTGCTCGCGATCCGGGTCGATGAGCTTCAACTGGCGGCTGTTGCTTGCGCCCGAGGCGGTACTCGACTATGTCGTGTGGCACGAGGTGTGCCATCTCGAGGTCATGGACCACTCGCCCCGGTTCTGGCGGCTGGTGGCGGCGCGGAGCCCGGCCTATCGCGAGCACGTGCGATGGCTGCGCGCGAACGGAGCGACCCTCGTGGTGTAACCAGACGCCAACGCCCGAGCGTTGCCCGGCCGGGCGGCCGCTGGTACGCTCGCGCATCGCTGTCGAGACAGCCTGGACCGGGGTGGCAACCGAGTGAGGATGTCGGGAGGGACGAGAGGAATAAGCCGGACCGAGGACCTCGCTCAGACGGGTTGCGCCTGTGACCCCCTCCGAGGTCTGAGGTCCCGGTCCGGTGTATCCCTAGCGCCTGCCTGCCGGTCTATCGCCTGCGCCAGGGGGGCGCCGCTGGTAAGTGAGGCTTGCCTGCGACGCCAGCGTTAGGTAACCTACCAAGCGATGGGTGGCGCTGTCAAGCAAGCGGCGTCATCACAGCTGGGGAGGGCTGTACCCTCCGGAGTCGACACAGGAACTTCGATGACATCTCCAAGCACCAAACCCTTCGGAGAGTCGCTCCGCGCCTTGATGGATGCGCGCTCGCTGACTTATCGTGGGCTCGCCGAGGCAACGCGCAAGCTCGACGGCAAAGGCATCACGCATGCCCACATCAACATGCTCGCCAACGGCCACGACAAGCCGTCGATGCGTGCGATGGAACTGATCGCCGCCGCGTGCGACGTCGACCCGGACTACTTCGCCGAGTACCGGCTCGCCGCCGCGATGCGCGAGCTCGACCCCGCTGAAGTGGGCCTCGAGCAGGCGCTCGAGAATCTCAACGCTCGACTCGGCGCCCGGCGACAGTCCGGCGCCAGAGCACGGCCATCGCAGCTGCCCCAAGCACAACCTCGTCCCACGGGGTAGCCAGCGGGTCAAGCGGCGGCAGCGCGATCAAGAACGCGACCGCCCACACGACCCACGCCGTCTGGACGCCCTTGCGGGTGACCTCGGGGTAGCGCCACAGCATCGTGGCCAGTCGGTCCGAGAAAAAGCCGAGCTCGTCCTTTTCGCCGAGCAGCTTCGCAGCGGCCGACAGCGACGCCAGCGCCAGGACGAACGCGAGATAACCGAACGGGCGCAGGACGAAGCGCGCCGCCCTCACGGGACTGAGATCAAGCTTCGGCATCGGTTTCTAAAGGGTATCTCACAGATTCAGCAACGCCCGGCGGAGCGCGGAAATTCCGTCTTCGTCCGGTTCCGGCGTTATCGCCCTCCGACGAACGCGGCCGACGTAAGGCTCCGTCGAGCCGTCTCCGTGGACGTCGACGCCGGCGTGAACGCTGGCCAACCGTCGCTGGGGGCCGGCGAGCTCGATCCTGGCCACGACCTGCTCGTCGGGGGTGTAGCGCTTCAGTTGCGTTTTCGGCGGGTCGCGGGCGGCGTCGCCGGCGAGGCCCTTGACCCGGTCTTGGAGCGCGTCCAGGGCCGCGGCAAGCGCGTCGAACCGCTCGTGCTCGACGCGCGCGCCGGCGCGGATTGTCAGCGTCCAGGTCTCTTTGGTCAGCCCGGTCTACCGCTTGTCCATTGGGACGTAGTCGCGGCCGCGAGCCCCGGTGTAGATCTGGCGCGGCCGGGCGATCTTCTGCTCCTTGTCGTCGATCATCTCGAGCCACTGGGCGATCCAGCCGCTCGTGCGCCCGATCGCGAACAGGACCGGGAACATCTCCATCGGCATCCCGAGCGCCTCGTAGATCAGCCCCGAATAGAAGTCGACGTTCGGGTAGAGCTTGCGATCGATGAAGTACTCGTCCTCGAGCGCGATCTTCTCGAGCTCTAGGGCGATGTCGAGGAGCGGGTTGGTCCCGGTGACCTCGAGCACGTCGTCGACGGCCTTCTTGATGATCTTCGCCCGGGGGTCGTAGTTCTTGTAGACCCGGTGGCCGAAGCCCATCAGCCGCTCGTTCCCTTCCTTGACCCCCTTGATGAAGTCAGGAATGTTGTCCTTGCTTTCGATCCGGCGCAGCATTCGCAGCGCGGCCTCGTTGGCGCCACCGTGAAGCGGGCCGTAAAGGGCGGCCACGCCGGCGGCAACCGCGGAGTACGGATCGACCTGCGATGACCCGACGCTGCGTACGGCGCTCGTGGAGCAGTTCTGCTCGTGATCGGCGTGGAGGATGAAGAGGACATCGAGGGCATGCTCGAGCCGCGGGTCGGGCTCGTAGCGGATCTCGGTCATCTTGTAGATCATCGAGAGGAAGTTGCCCGGATAGGACAGCTCGTTGTCGGGATAGACGTACGGCTTGCCCTGGTTGTGGCGGAACGCGAACGCCGCCAGCGTCGGCATCTTGGCCAGCAGCCGGATGACCTGGATGTACCGGATGTCGTGGTCGTGGATCTGGCTCGCCTCGGGGTAGAACGTCGAGAGCGCGCCGACGGACGCCAGCAGCATCCCCATCGGGTGGGCGTCGTAGCGAAAGCCCTGCATGAACTCCTTGACGTTCTCGTGGACGAACGTGTGGATCGTGATGTGGTGGGTCCACTCCTCGAGCTGCTTCTTGTCGGGGAGCTCGCCGTGGATCAGCAGGTAGGCGACTTCGAGGTAGCTCGACTGCTCGGCGAGCTGCTCGATCGGGTAGCCCCGGTACTCGAGGATGCCCTTCTCGCCGTCGATGAACGTGATCGCCGAGCGGCACGACGCCGTCGCCATGTAGGCCGGGTCGTACGTCATCAGGCCGAAGTCGTCTTCGTCGGTCTTGATGTTGCGCAGCTCGGTTGCGCGAATCGTGTTGTCCTCGATCGGGATCTCGTACTGCTTCCCGGTCCGGTTGTCGGTGACCGTCAGGGTCTCAGTCGACGTCGCTGCGCCGGCGCCGTCTCGTGTCTGCGTCTCAGTCGTCATGGCGCTCCTTGTCGCGCGAATTACCAAGTCCGGGGATCTTCCGCGCCGGGTAGAGCGGAATACCAGCACTCAATTTAGTACCCCGATGGTGGGGGCGAGACGCTAGCGACAGGCGTGTACGGCGCCCGTCTGGTCGTTTGTGCCCCTGGGGCTCGGGCGATTACTTCGGAAAGGCGCTCGTGAGGACGGCGGTGCCCATCGCGAGGATCATCAGCACGAACGTGCCGAACATCACGAGGCGCGCGCCCCGCTCGCCGTTGGGGAAGGCCGGGCGGGTGAGCCCGACGGCCCCGAGCGCGACCGCCCATAAAACGAGCACCCCGCCGGCGATGTAGAACGGGACCTTTGAAGGCTCGCCGGCCGCGATGATCAGCGAGGTCACGGCCGCGAGCCTACTCGATGCGGGTTCCGTCCGGCGCGCGGTTCCGCGTGCCCTCGTACCGGCTCTCGGTGGCGGCGCGCTGGCCCTGGTAGTGGCTGCCTAGCTCGGGGCTCCCGTAAGGCCGCAGCGCCGGCCGGTCGAGCGCCATGAACGACAGCTGGGCGATCGGCAATCCGGGATACAGCTTGATCGGGATGCGCGTGAGGTTGTTGAGCTCGAGCGTGAGCGTGCCCTGCCAGCCGGGGTCGCAGAAGCCGGCGGTGGCGTGGACGATCAGCCCGAGGCGGCCAATACTCGACTTCCCCTCGATCCGCGCCACGATGTCGTCGGGGAGCTCGACCCACTCGAGGGTGCGGCCGAGGCAGAACTCGCCGGGGTGGATGACGAACGATTCGTCGGCTTTGATGGCCACTTCCTCGGTGAGCCCCGCCGGGGGCTCGCGGAGGTCGATCGCCGAGGCGCGGTGGTTGTGGAACACGCGGAACGAATCGCCCAGGCGAAGATCGACGCTGGCGGGCTGGACCAGGCCGGGGTCCCACGGATCGATCCTGATGCGTCCGTTCTCGACCAGCTCGAGGATCGTCGCGTCCGACAACACAGAAGCCAGCGCGCTCATCTCGTCGCAAGTCTGCCAGCGGCTGGGGATGGGGGCAGCTCGAATGCCGGTCGGGCGGCCAGAGACCCTGCATATTGCGACATTTGACGCGCTTTGCCGGGACCGTGCCGTGTGCTGCATGTGGGGCGTGGATCACACGGCACGGTGCCCTGCCCGCGGCTCCACTGTCGTGTTATGCAGGTTTTCCCGGGGTGCTGCTAGCGCTCGACCGTGCGGGTCCGCGCGCGGGCGGTCCGCACGCGGGGCGGCGAGGGCGGCGCCGGGTCGCCGTGGGGCCCGCGGCGCGGGTGGCGTGGGAACGGCTTGCGCGGATGCGCCGGATTGCGCTTGATCCCGCCGTCGTCGTCGCGCGAGGACGTCTCGTCGGGGTCTTGCTTGATCGCCCACCAGACGATGTAGATCAGTCCGGCGAGCGGGATCTTCAGGGCGAACATCAACCAGATGAGTCCCCAAGTCACGGCCGTCGATCCTACCGAGATCGGGCTGGGATGTCACGCCGGGGGGCGGCGGCCGTCGGCGCGTGGGCGGTTGGGTTTTGGGGGCCGGGGGCGGCAGCCGTCGGCGCGTGCGGGGGTGGGGGTGTGGGGGCCGGGGGCGGCGGCGGGGGGACCTGCGAGACCTGCCATTCGACACCCCCGGAGGATCCCGGGATCGCGGGCGCAACGCCGTCCCAAACGTAGGCGCAACACGACACCTATTAATGTCCCGCAGACGTGTCGCTCGCTCGTGTTCGCCTGATTTCGGCCGTCGGCGCGGTTGCGGTGCTGGTACTGCTGGTGGTGCTGTCACTGCTCGCCCGTCTAGACGTCAAACCGCCCCGGGCCGCGGTCGCGCAGGTGCCCGCCCCGCTGGCCATCGGCACCGAGCTCCAGCAGCCGCGCCCGGTGCCGTCGGTGTCGCTGGTTAACGAGCAGGGCAAGCCGTTCTCCCTCAGCGCGTGGCGGGGCAAGTGGGTGGTCCTGGCCCCGTCGATGACGCTGTGCCACGAGGTCTGCCCGATGACCACCGCAACGCTGATGGAGCTCACCAACGACGTGCGGCTGGCCGGCCTGTCCAAACAGGTCGTGATCGCGGAGGCGACGGTCGATCCGTGGCGCGACAGCGCGTCGAGGTTGCGCGCCTACCAGAAGCTGACGGACGCGAACTTCCCGATGCTGACCGGCACCCAGTCCGAGATCAAGAAGCTGTGGAAGTTCTTCGGCGTGTACTACGCGCGCGTTCCGCAGGGCAAGCCGCCGGACGTCGACTGGCTCACGCACAAGCCGGAAAAGTTCGACGTGCAGCACACCGACGCCGTGTTCTTCATCGACCCCGCCGGCCAGGAGCGGATTATCGACGAGGGCATGCCCCAGGTCGAGGGCCAGCTCTCGCCGGTGCTGCGCAGCCTGCTCAGCGACGAGGGGAAGCAGAACTTGGCCCACCCCCAGCTGCCGTGGACCGCGAGCGAGGCGCTCGACGACCTGTACTTCCTGATGAACCGGGACGTCCCGGCCAACGCCGTTCCCAAGGTCACGCCGCCGACCGCCGCCGCGGCGCGGGCCGCGCTCGCCGGCTCGCCAGGCTCGCTGGCCGGGCTTCACGCCCAGGCCGGCGAGCTCATCTCCTCGAGCGGCACGCTGGCGGATCGCCTGCGCTCGCTTCGCGGCTACCCGGTGGTCCTGAACGCCTGGGCCGCGTGGTGTCCTCCCTGCCGGATGGAGTTCCCGCTGCTGGCGAGCGCCTCGGCGCGGTACGGGCGGAACGTGGCCTTCATCGGCGCGGACACCAACGACTCGGCCAGCGACGCGCGCTCGTTCCTGGCGAACCATCCGGTCAGCTACCCGAGCTACTCGGTGGCCTCGACCGACCTGTCCTCGCTCGCGGTGCTCGAGGGCTTCCCGACCACGATCTTCCTCAACCCCGCCGGCAAGGTCGTGTTCGTGCACACCGGTCAGTACGACACCGAGTCCGCGCTCGACAACGACATCCAGCGATACGCCCTCCGGGGCTGAGCGACAGCAACGACATCCAGCGACACGCCGTCCGGGGCCGAGCGCCGGCAAGCGCGCTTAGCTACGCGAGCTGCTGCTGAAGCTCGCGGTCGCCAGCGGCGAGCTCACTTCCGCGCCCGCTTGATCCGACGGGCGGCGCCAGCGCGAGCGCTACTCCGATCGCCAGCAGCGTCCAGGTGATCGGATCCTCGAGGAAGTCGGCGTAGAGCATCGTGTGGAACAGCAGGGCGAGGAAGGCACACGCGATCGCCACGCGAGCGGGATCACGTCGGCACCGCCGGAACAGCGTGACGAGCGCGGCGATCACCAGCGCCACGTAGACGAGCTCCCCGATCAGCCCCTGCTCGGCCGCGATCGTGATCGGGATCGTGTGCGAGGCCGACAGGGTCTGGCCGATGTGCCGGTTGTGGGCGCTGTACTCGGTCTCGAACGACCCCGACCCGTATCCCCAGATGGGCCGGTCGGCGAACAGATCGAGGCCTCCGGACACGAGGCCCGGACGGCCGCTCGACGCTCCGTTGAGACCCTGGTTCAAGCCGAAGGTGGTCGGCGAGAGCGCGATCGCCGCGGCGGCGATCGCGACTACCCCCGCGGCGGCGAACACCGCCCGTCCGACGTTCCAGCGGATCGCCCCAAGCGCGCCGAGCCCGACAAGCAGCGCCCCGATGCTCGACCGGGACACCGTCAGCACGAGCGCAGCCCACAGGATCGCGAGCACCGCGATCGACGCCACCTGGGTCCGTTGCCGGCGCGCGTACAGGAGCACCGCGGCGACCAGGATCATCACGAGGGCCAGGAACCGCCCGAAGATGTTCGGATCGAGAAACACCGAGTTGACCGTGAAGTACGTGTGCACCGCGTTCGACGCGACCAGCTTGGGGTTGAGGAAGATCGTCTTCGTGTCGTATTCGACGAACCCGACCAGGGCGAACAGGACTGCCAGCCCGGTGAGCAAAAGAAGGCAGATCCGGATCAGCCGAGGCGTCCAGTCGAGCCGGCGCAGCAGGCAATAGGCGAGCGCGAACGGGACGTAGAAGAACACGATCTGCTGGAGCGCGGTCGTGAACTTCGGCGAGTACGTCGCCTGGAGCGCGTACAGGACGACGTACCCGGCGAGCAGGCGTTCGAGCCAGAGCGCGGGGGCGCGGTCGCCGGGTGGATTCGGCCGCGGCGGCGCCCGGCCCCGCCGCCCGTCGACGACGAACGAGAGCGAGCCCGCCGCGACGACGAAGTACAGCGGCACGAGCAGATTCGAGGTGACGCCGCCGGCCGCGATCGGGATGCGGAACGGGAGCGCCACGATCACGGCGCCCGCAAGGAGCGCGGGGCGCCTTGACAGCACCCACGCCGCGCCCACCACCGCGGCGAGCGCGATCAGCGCGCCGACGGCCGCCACGAACGGATGGCGGTGGACGATTCCGAGCTGCGGCGAATGCCAGATATCGGCCAACAGCAGGACGGGGGCGAGCACGAGCGCCCCGAGGATCGCCAGCGCCTGGACGCGCGTATCGCGGTGCAGCATTGCGACGGCCGCGAGGATCGCCGCCGCCACGACCCCTAACTTGGGCAGCGGTCCGCCGAGGGCTCCGTATATGAGCACGGCCTGAATGATCCTCTACCTTTGTCGGGCGCATGCCCTCTGAGAAGCTTCTAACCGTGCGGCGCCTTGCCCTCCCGATCGCGCTCGTCGCAGTCGCGGCGACCGGCTGCGGGGCGGTCAACGTCCACCCAAGCGTCCCCGCCGGCTCGCCGACGCTAGTCAGCCGCGGCCAGGTCGACAGCCCGTTGACGGACATCCACGACCATCTTGCGTGTATGCGGGACGCCCATCTGGCGGTCACGGTGGTCAGCCCGATCAGGCTCCAGGTCGACTCCGCGCCGGGCGGTCCGACCGTTCTGTTCACGCCGACGCCGGGCGCGGCGCAGGCGGCGCAGCTCGATGGCAGCGCCCAGGCGGCAGAGGTGATCGGCACGGCGTTGCTGTATCCGAACCAGGGCTCGCCCGGGGAGCTGACCAGCATCGAGAACTGCCTCGACCAGGGCGTGCAGGGATAGGCGCCGATTAGAATGCGCGTGCCCGCGGCCTCGTTCGCAGGCTTTTGTACGTATCTGCCGCCGCCGCGCGTGAATTGGCGCGCGCGGCACCAACCAGATCCTTTCCGGTTTCCTTGTCCGTTCCCACTGCAGAGCTGACTGCGCCGGCGCCGTCGACTGACGTCACGGCGCGAATCCGCGCGCTCGCCGGGCGGATGTCCGGATGGCGGTTGTACCTGGGCCTGGGCGGGGGCGCGCTGGTGATCGCGGCGCTGTCGCTGCTGATCCCGTCGACCCCGAGCTACGACCCGTGGGCCTGGCTGGTGTGGGGACACGAGATCATCCACTTCGACCTGCACACCACCGGCGGCCCCTCGTGGAAACCGCTGCCGATGCTGTTCACGACGGTGTTTGCGCTGTTCGGCAAGGCGCAGCCGGACCTGTGGCTGCTGGTCGCCCGGGCGGGCGCGGCGATGGCGGTGGCGATGGTGTTCAAGATTGCGTGGCGCCTCACGCGCGACCTCGTCGCCGGCGTCGCCGAGCCGGACCGGGCGTCCCGCTGGATGGGATTGATCGCGCCGCTGCTCGCGGGCGTGATCGCGGCGGGCAGCCTCGTCAACTCCGGCGGGTTCATCTCCGACAACGCGCTCGGCTACTCGGAGGGCTTCGCCACCGCGTTGGCGCTGATCGCGGTGGACAGCTACATGGACGGGGCTCGCCAGCGCGCGTTCGTGGTGGGCTTCTTCGCCGCGCTCGACAGACCGGAGCTATGGTTCTTCTGGGGCCCGTACGGCCTATACCTGTTCTGGCGAGATCCGGGCGCGCGCAAGCTGGTCGTGGGGCTGTTCGCGCTGATCCCGGTGCTGTGGTTCCTGCCCGAGCTGTGGGGCTCGGGCCACCTGCTGCGCGGCGTCACCCGGGCCCAGCACCCGCGCGCCAACAGCGCGGCGTTCGCGAAGTGCCCGGTGTGCACGGTGTTCAAGAAGGAGGCGTGGCCGACCGTGCTCAACCGGGTCAAGATCCCCGGGATCATCGCGCTGTTCGTCGCCGCGTTCGGCCTGTGGCGCACGCGCGCTTCGTGGTGGCGCCACAGCGGTCCGGTGGACCGCGGCATCCGGGCGCGGGCGTGGCTGCTCGGGCTCGGCGTGTTCGGCCTGGTGTGGTGGCTCGGGATCGCGTTCGAGACCCAGGCCGGGTTCTCGGGCAACAATCGCTATCTGGTCCTCGGCACCGCCCCGGTCGCGATCGCGGGGGGGATCGCCTGGGGGTGGTTCTCCCGCAGCCTCGCCAACTGGATCCGCGTCCTGGCCGCGCGCGCCGGCGCCGGGCTGCGCCGGCTGACCGCGCCCGCGGTGACCATCCCCTCGGGCACGGTCGTCGCGATCGCGCTGTTCCTCGCCGTGCCGCCGTGGATCGGCAAGAACATCATCAGCCTGCCCCGCACCCACCACGCGCTCGTGTACCAGGCGCACCTGCGCGCGGACATGACCGCGGCCGTGCAGAAGGCCGGTGGCGCAAGCGCGCTTCTGAACTGCGGGACGGTCATGACCGAGGGCTTCCAGGTGCCGATGGTCGCCTGGACGCTCGGCGTCCGCACCCTGCGGGTCGAGGCGGAGCCGACCAACCTCGCGGGCCCACCCTGGCCCAACGTGATCCTCCAGACCCGCGCGCAGTCGAAGTCGACGCTGTTGCCGACGCCCGCCCAGATCATCGCGTGGGAGCACGCGGGCGCCCACTACACACTGCTCGCCCACGTCCGCACGTTCAGGGTGTTCTCAACCTGCGCGCCCAAAGGGACCAGCTAGTGGCGGTCAGCGCCCCTCCGCGCGGCATTCCCCGCGTCCTCGACTTCCAGGAGCCAGAACGCCTCAAGCGGATTCCGGTGTGGGCCAGCACCGCCGGCCTGCTCGTGTTCTTGATGGTGGCCTCGGCGTTCCTGCGGACCCGCTACATCACCGGCCAGTTCTGGAAGGACGAGGCGATCACCACCGGGATCGCCTCGCACTCGCTGAGCGCGATCCCGGGCGTGCTCCGCCACGACGGCTCGCCGCCGCTGTTCTACCTGCTGCTGCACGTCTGGATCAGCATCTTCGGCGCGAGCGAGGCGGCCACGCACGCGCTGTCGCTGGTGTTCGGGCTGCTGTGCATCCCGGCCGGGATGTGGGCCGGCTGGAGCCTGTTCGGGCGCCGCGCCGGCGTGTACATGGCGATCCTGTTCGCGTTCAGCACGTTCCTCGACCGCGTACGCCCAGGAGACGCGGATGTACGAGCTGATGGCGCTGCTCGGGATCCTCGCCACCGCGGCGTTCATCCACGGCTTCGTCTACCGGCGCCGGCGCTACCTGATCATGTTCGCGGTGCTGCGAGGCGCTGATGCTCTACACCCACGCGTGGGGCATCTTCTTCGGCGCCGGCTCGGTGATCGCGCTGATCCCGATCTGGCGGGCGAGCGACGACCGCCGCGGACTCGTGCGCGACGCGATCCTGGCCTACGTGGGCGCCGGCGTCCTGTTCCTGCCGTGGCTGCCCAACTTCATCTACCAGGCCACGCACACCGGCGCGCCGTGGGCGCCCCCGCCGCGGTTCGGCGCTCCGGTCCTGATCTCGCGCGACCTGATGGGCGGCGACCGGATCACGGTGGCGCTCGTGCTCGCGGCGGTGATCGGGTTGGCGTCGCTGTTCACCCGTCGCTACCGCGCGCACGCGGGAGGCGACGATTGGTGTGGGCGCTGGTCGCTGCTCCCGTTCGCGACGCTGCTCCTGGCCTGGCTGGCATCGCAGATCACGCCGGCGTTCGTCTCTCGCTACTTCGCGCCGATCCTCGGGGCGATCCTGCTGCTCGCGGCGTGGGGCGCCGCCCGCGCCGGGATCGTCGGGCTCGTGGCGATCGCGCTGTCGCTCGTCTTCGTCGTCCACATCTCGTCCTACTCGCCGCAGTACAAGAGCGACATGCGCGACATCAGCGGCGAGCTGACCCCGATCCTGCACTCGGACGCGGTCGTCGTCGACGCGCAGCCCGACTCGACGCCGCTCGCCTGGTACTACCTGCCGGGCACGCTGCACGATTACGAGACGACGCTCGGGCCCGTGAAGGACCCGAGTTACATGGACTGGGTGTACGCGCTCAAGCGCCTGCAGGCCGCCAACCCGCAGGCGATGCTCCCACCGCTGGTTGCTAGCCTCAAGCCGGGACAGCAGCTCCTGTACGTGCGACCGCTGACCGAGGGCGCGAAGAACTGGAAGTCCGCCTGGACGCAGCTGGTGCGCCGGCGCGCGGCACAGTGGGGCCAGATCCTGCAGGACGACGTCAACCGCGGAATCCTCAAAGCGGTGGCGACAGCGCCGCACAACTACCGGGGAGCCTGCATCCTTGCCGACAGCGCCGTGCTCTACGAGAAGGTTTCCTGAAGATCCAGATGACTGATTCGACTCCCAATCCCGGCCAGGGCGCCGGCGCCCCAGGTTCCGACATCACGCCGGAGCGTCCCGTCGTAGCGCTCGGCGGCGGGCCGGCAGGCCTCACCGCCGGCTACCTGCTCGCCAAGCAGGGCAAGCCCGTGATCGTGCTCGAGTCGACCGACCAGGTCGGCGGCATCGCGCGCACCGAGGTGCGCGACGGCTACCGGTTCGACCTCGGCGGACACCGCTTCTTCACGAAGGTCCAAGGAGGTCGACGACCTCTGGCACGAGATCATGAAGGAGGAGTTCCTCAGGCGGCCGCGCCAGTCGCGGATCTACTGGAACGACAAGTTCCTCGATTACCCGCTGCAGGGAATGGACGTGATCCAGAAGCTCGGGCCGGTCGAGCTGATCCGCTGCGGCGTCTCGTACCTGTGGGCGGCGGTCAAGCCGAAGGGCCGCGAGGACACGTTCGAGGAGTGGGTGTCCAACCGCTTCGGCAAGCGGCTGTACCAGCACTTCTTCAAGACCTACACCGAGAAGCTGTGGGGCGTCCCCTGCACCGAGATCCGCTCGGAGTGGGCCGCCCAGCGGATCAAGGGGCTGTCGTTCTTCGCAGCGGCCAAGGCTGCGTTCTTCGGCAACGAGGGCAACAAGATCAAGTCGCTGATCTCGGAGTTCAACTACCCGCGCTACGGCCCCGGCCAGATGTGGGAGCAGATGACCGAGGACATCCGCGCCCACGGCGGCGAGGTCCGGCTGAACGCGCCCGTCACCCGCCTGCGGATCGAGAACGGCCGCGTCGTCGAAGCTCGTCGCCGGCGGCGAGACGCTCACCCCGAGCCACGTGATCTCGTCGCTGCCGCTGCGCACGACGGTCGGAATCGCCGATCCCGAGGCGCCGGTCGAGGTGCGGGACGCCGCTCGCGGCCTGCGCTACCGCGACTTCCTGACCGTGGCGCTCGTGATCGACAGTCCCGGAGCTGTTCCCCGACAACTGGATCTACATCCACCAGCCTGGCGTCAAGGTGCTCCGGATCCAGAACTTCAGGTCGTGGAGCCCGTGGATGGTCCCCAACGACACCGACACCTCGATCGGTATGGAGTACTTCTGCTTCGAGGGCGACGAGCTCTGGAGCATGAACGACGACGACCTCGTGGCGATGGCGACCCGCGAGATCGCGAAGCTCCATCTCGCGCGGGCCGACCAGGTCAAGTTCGGCTTCGTCGTGCGAGTGCACAAGGCCTATCCGATGTACGACGTCGAGTACGCCGAGCGGGTCAGGACGATCCGCGGCTGGCTTGAGGGGATCGACAACCTGATCCAGGTCGGGCGCAACGGGCTGCACCGCTACAACAACTCCGACCACTCGATGCTGACCGCGATGCGCGCGGTCGACAACATCCTCCCGGGTCTCATCACGACATCTGGGCGGTCAACGCCGAGAGCGTCTACCACGAGGAAGACGTCGCGGACGAGCAGCCCTACGTTCGCGCGCCCGAGACGCCGGCGATGGAGAAGCCGCTCGCGTAGCGAGGGGATAGCTTGAGAGCAGCGGTTCGGGGTGTGCTGTTGGTCCTCGTCGGAGGGTCGTTCGCGCTGCCCGCCGCGGCCGCCGCGCAGTCGCCGTCCAACCCGCTGTCTCCCGGCTTTCCTCAACCGTCGGTCTCGATTCCGACGACCAGCACCACCGCCGCGCCCACGATCACCACGAACCCGACCGCCGGCAGCGGCAGCGCCTTCTCCGGGAGCTCGGCGATCATCATCGGGATCGGCGCGCTTGTCGTGCTCGGCGGGATCGCGTTCTACATCTGGCGCGACGCGCGCCGGCGCGCGCCGAAGGGCCACCGCCTGGTGGCCCCGATCGACGCGGAGGGCCGGCGCGCAGGCTCCAAGGCCCGCCCGAAGCAGCGCAAGCTGAGCGCGGCCGAGAAGCGTCGGCGCAAGCGCGGCCGGGCCCGCTAGCCGGCGCTTCAGCTGCTCGCCCCCTCGGCGGCCCGGCGCGCTCCCGAACGTTCCCGAACTCCCGGCCGGATCTGCGCGAGTGCCGCCGAGCGGACGCCGCAGCCTCCGCTTCAGCGCGACTGCATGCCGGCCCGGATCGTTTGTCTGGCCCGCAGTAGCTGGCGCTCGACCGTTCGCCGGGTGCAGTGCTCGTGCGTTGCGATCTCGGCGTAGGTCAGGCCGAAGGCGTGCAGCCACACCAGGCGCTGCTGACGCACGGGCAGCGCGTCGATCTGCCTCAGCTGCTCGCGCTGCTCGAGGATCTCCTGGGGCGTCGCCGGCTCCCTGCTGAACGCGAGACCGTGCCCGCCATCCTCGATCGTGCCCTCGAGCGACTCCTCCCGGCGGTCTCGGCGCAACGACCTGAAGGCCTCGTGGATGGCGGTCCGCGCGAGCCAGGCGACGACGGTCTCGCGGTGCACCCGATCGCCGTGGCGTAGCAGCCGGCACCAGGCGACCTGGCACGCGTCCTCGATCACAGCGTCGGATGCGCGGACATCGAGACGCACGATCTGCTCGAGCCGACCGGCGAATGCGCCGTACAGCTCTCCGATGTCTCCCGCGCCGAGGTTGGGCGCGACTTCGATGATGGCCATATTCAGTCCAATTGAGACTAATTTGATGCGAACGAACACTAGCAAAGCTCAATTAATATTGCTAGGTTGATTTAGCTTCATTTGGCTCAATTAGACTGAAAGGAGTTAGACGATGTTGGTGTCGCTGGCCGATGTCACGGCCAAGCCCGACCTGACCGGGCTTCCGGGAAGCAACGTCCTCCAGCAGCTCGTGAACGGCGCGGAGGCGTGGGCGCTCGCGATCGCGCTGCTCGGCGCGTTTGTCGGCGCGGCCATGTGGGCGGTCGCGTCACACGCGCACAACCCGCACTACGCGGCGCGCGGGCGCATGGCGGCGGTGATCTCGGCGGCCTCGGCGCTCGTGATCGGATCGGGCCCCGGTCTCGTCAACTTCTTCCAGCACCTCGGGACGACCGCGAAATGAGGCCGGTCACCGTCGCGCTGGCCGCCCTGGCAACGATGGCGGCGATGGCGTACGCGCTGGCGGTCGCGCCGGCGCCGGCGTCCGCGCTCAGCCTCGACAATCCGGTGTGCGGCGCTGCCGGGAGTCGTTGAGCTCCGCGGCCGAGAGCGCCTGCGCGGGCATCGGCACCCAGGCCGGCGGCCAGCTCCTCGACGGCCGGCAAGCAGCTCGTCACCGGGTCACCCGGCAGAGGCGGTCAACAGCGTGGTGAGCGGCGCGACGCAGACGGTCGCGTCGACCGCCAGCACGGCTCTCGGCCTGGCGGCGATCGGCGACCTTCGTGCTCGGCGGAGCCCAGGCCGTGCTGAACGAGACCGCGGCGGCGCTCGGCACGACCACCGCGCCGCAACTGCGCACGACCTGGTTCTCGGCGACCTACTGGCGGATGACCGCGATCGCGGCCGTGCTGACGTTGCCGTTCCTGTTCGCGGCCGCGGTGCAGGCGCTGATCCGCTCCGACCTCGGGCTGCTTGCCCGGGCGGCGTTCGGCTATCTGCCGCTGGCGATGCTCGCGATCGCGATCGCGGCGCCGCTGACGATGCTTCTGCTGGCCGCCACCGACGAGCTGTGCGCGTTCATCTCCTCGGCCGCCGGCGACGCGAGTGCGCACTTCCTGGCCAAGGCCGGGCTGCTGATCGGCGGTCTCACGGCGCTCACCTCGTCTCCGTTCCTCGCGTTCCTCGTCGGCCTGTTCATGGTCGGCGCCGCGTTCGCGCTGTGGATCGAGCTGTTGATGCGCGAGGCGGCCGTGTACGTGATCGTGCTCATGCTGCCGCTCGCGTTCGCCGCGATGGTGTGGCCGGCGCGGAGGGTCTGGGCGGTGCGCGCGGTCGAGCTGCTGGTCGCGCTGATCATGTCGAAGTTCGCGATCGTCGCCGTCCTGTCGCTCGGCGGCGCCGCGATCAGCTCCGGCGCCGATCACGGGAGCGTGACAGCGGTCATGGCGGGCGCGGTGCTGATCATGCTCGCGGCGTTCTCGCCCTGGGCGCTGCTGAGAGTGATTCCGCTGGCAGAGCTCGCGAGCGGCGCGGCCGGGACGCTTCGCGCCGAGCTCGGGCGCGCCAACCGCGCCGCCGGCGACGCGTGGGCGCGGGCGCATGAGTGGAGCGACGTCGTGACGGCGGCGATGCGCCGCGACGCCGCGGACGGAGGTGCCGATCCGGCCCCGCTGCCGCAGCACGCTCCGGGCCTCGGAGCTGGCGGCCCCGGTGGTGGCGGCCCCGGTGGTGGCGATCCCCGCGGTGGCGGCACGGGTGGTGGCCCTGCTGAGCCTCCTGGTGATGGTCGCGGCGGCTCCGCGCGGAACGCCGGTCGGTGGCGGCCCCGCGCCGAGCGCCGACGGTCGCGGACTCGTGCCGGACGCCGACGGTGGCGGGCCCTGCGCCGGACGCCGGCGGTCCCGGCCCGGCGGGCGACCCGCCCGCCGAGAGGCCGCTTCAACTGGGACGACGAGCCGGTCCTCGAGCTCGGCGCCGAGAACCTGTTCGCCACGCCCGTCCGGCTGTTTGACGACGCGCCTCCGCCGGTGACCGGCGAGCGACTCACGTACCGGTTCGGGCCGCTCGAGCGCCGCGGGATCCTTGGGCAGCTCCGCGGCGGCCAGGCAGCCGCGGTGGCATCCGGCGCGCTCGCGGCGATCGTCGCGCTCGACCGTGCGCCGACCGCGGCCGGCGCCTTCCTCGGAATACTGTTCCTCGCCGGCGCGCTGCTCGCGGCGTTCGCACCAGTGGGCCGGCGCACGGCCGACGAGTGGATTCCCGTCGCGGTCTCGTTCGGGACGAGGTGGATCAGGGGACGGCTCCGCTTCCGCTCGGGGGCGCCGGCGGGCGGCATGTTGGCGGCCGAGCGACCCGGACCGCTCCGCCGACTCGTGAGGCACCCGGCGCCCGACGCGCCGGCCGCGCTCAAGGGCGTACGGATCGTCGAAGCCCCGTACCGCGACCACCCTGTCGGAGTCCTCGTTGAGCATCGCGGCCGCCGCCTCACGGCGGTGCTGGCGTGCCGCGTGCTCGCGTTCTCGCTACTCGATCGCCGAGGCGCAGGAGCGGCGCCTCGCGCGCTGGGGGCTGATCCTCGCGGGCGCGGCGGGAGGCGCGGTCAGGAGACTTCAGTGGATCGAGCGCACGGCTCCCGCCCAGGGCGACGAGCTCGCGCGCTGGCTTGCACTACGAGCGCGATCCCGCGGTCCCGCTGCGGGGCACGCCGATCATCGAATCCTATCTCGAGCTGATCGGCACGACGACGAAGGCCACGCAAGAGCACGAGGTGCTGATCGCGGTCCAGATCGACGCCCGGCGCGTCGCCGACCGCGGGCAGGCGCGGCGGTGAGCGCGCTGATCGAGCATACGGAGCGGGTCGCACAGGGCCTCGAGGCGGCGGAGGTGACGGTGCTCGGAGCACTCGGCGCCGGGCAGCTCGCGCGCACCCTGCGGACCGCGTTCGACCCGTACGCGCGCGGCGAGCTCGCCGCGGTCGAGGCGGCCGAGCCCGATCGCGACGGCCTCGCCGAGGCCAACGCCTGGCCGCTCGGCGCGCGCGAGCACTGGGAGCACTACGCCAGCGACGGCGCAATGCACGCCACTTTCTGGATCGGCGCGTGGCCGCGCGTCGACGTCTCCCCGATGTTCATGGACGCGCTGCTCGGGCACTCGCACTTGGTCAGGACCGTCGCCGTGACGTTCGAGCCGATCGCCCCTGAGCGCTCGACCCGGGACGTGGAGGCCGCCGTCACTCGCGACCGCGCCGACCGCGAGCTCCGCCACCGCTTCGGGCAGGCCGAGACCGCCCGCCACCGCCAGGCGGAGGAGGCGACGGTACGACGCGAGGCCGAGCTCGCCGCCGGCCACGCCGAGGTCCGGCTCGCCGGCTTCGTGAGCGTCTCGGGGCGAGACCTCAACGATCTGCGCCGCGCCTGCTCCGAGGTCCACGAGCAAGCGGCGCGGGCCCGCCTCGAGCTTCACCGCATGTACGGCCAGCAGGCCGAGGCGTTCGCGTTCACGCTGCCTCTGTGCAGGGGGCTGCGATGACCGCCCAGCCGCGCCATGGGACCGCCCAGCCGCACCGAGGGCTCCGATGACCGCCCAGCCGCGCCAAAGACTCCGACGACCGTCCAGCTCCGCCGAAGGCTCCGATGACCGCTGAGCGGCCAGGCCACCGCTGCACGACCCGGCACGCGCAGGCCATCTATCCGTTCGTCGCCACCGGCGGCCTCGGGGGGCGCGGTGTGTTCGTCGGCCGTGACTCGAGTGGCGGGGCGTTCTGCTACGACCCGTGGGTCCTCTACGGCGACGGGACGCTCGACGACCCGAACGCGATCGTGCTCGGCAAGCTCGGGCAGGGCAAAAGCGCGCTGGTCAAGACGCTCCTGTGGCGGATGCTCCTTTTCGGCCGCCGCGCATTCGTGCTCGACGTCAAGCGCGAGTACGGGCCGTTGTGCGACGCCGTCGGGGTGCGGCCGGTGTCGCTCGAACCGGGCGGCGCCGTCCGGCTCAACCCGCTCGCCTCGCGTCCCGAGGAGCACGCCCAGCTCGAGCTCCTCCGAGCGGTGACGATGACCGCGATCGGCGGACCCCTCACCCAGATCGAGGCCGCCGCGCTCCGCGAGGCACTCCACGCGGTCCGGGCGAGTGGCGTCGCGGAGCCGACGCTGCCGCACGTCGCCAGGGTCCTGTTCGATCCCGCGCCCGAGATGGCGGAGCGGCTCCGTACGACCCCCGAGCGGCTCGCGCTCGACGCCCGCCGCGCGGCGCTCGCGATCCAGGACCTCTGCGAGGGGCCCCTACGGGGGATGTTCGACGGCCCGACGTCACCCGGTCTCGACCTCGACGCTCGGCTGCTCGTGCTCGACCTCCACGCCGTGCGGGACTCGCCGGCGGTCGGGATCCTGATGGCCTGCGCCACGGCGTGGATGAGCGCCCTGCTGGCGCGGATGGCCGAGCGTCCCGGGCGCGAGCGGCTGATCAACGTCGCCGACGAGTCGTGGAAGATCATCCAGCACACCGGCCTCGGCGAGTGGTTCCAGTCGAACTTCAAGCTGGCCCGGCAGTTCGGCGTGATGAACCTCGTCGTGCTGCACAAGCTCGCGGATCTGAAGACGGCCGGAGATGCCGGGTCGCGCGCGGCGCGGATCGCCGAGGGCCTGATCGCGGACGCCTCGACGCGCATCGTCTACCACCAGGACGAGAGCCAGGTCCCGCTCACGCGCTCGCTGCTCGGGCTGTCCGAGACCGAGTCCCGGCTGATCTCGACGCTGTCGGCGGGGCAGGCGCTGTGGCGCGTCGGCAACCGGTCGTTCGTCGTCCAGCACTACCGGTCGCGATTGGAGGCGACGTTCACCAACACCGACACCGGGATGCGCGTGAGCGACGCGAGGCTGGGCCGGGGATGAACCGAGACCGCGGCAACGGCCTGGGGCGGGGATGAACCGGGACCGCGGCATTGGGCTAGGTCGGGAATGAACCGAGACCGCGGCGACGGGCTGGGGCGGGCATGAACCGAGACCGCGGCAACGGGCTGTCCGACGCCGCTGTTCTGGCGGCGATCGGTGGCGTCGCCGCGGTGGCAGGAACGCTGTGGCTGTGGGGCGGCCTGGCCGGCGAGCTGTTCGGGTCGGGGTGGCCGGCCGTGGGGATCGGGCAGCTGCTCGGGGTGCTGGTCCGGCTGCCGTCTCGCCTGTCCGACCCGGCCGCCGCGTGGCCGACCCCGGCGAGACCGCTGCTCCCGGGCGCCGGCGGCTTCTACTCCGCGCTCGCGCTGCTTGCCGGCGCCGGCGGTGGCCTCGCCCTCGCCGCCGGGCGAATCGGAGTGCGTCTTGGCGGCGCGGGTGGCGCGCGGTGGGCGAGGACGCCTGAGCTCCGTCCGCTCCGGAGCCTCGGGCGATCGCGCCGCACCGGGCGGCTCGCGCTTGGGCGCCACGGCGGAAGGCTGCTGTACGCCGAGCACCGCCACGCGCTGGTCGCGTTCGGCCCCCCGCAATCGGGGAAATCGGCGGGCATCGCGATCCCGGCCCTGCTCGATTGGAAAGGCCCGGCGGTCGCGAGTTCGATAAAGACCGACCTTGTCACCGCCACGATCGCGCGGCGGCGGGCGCTCGGCGACGTCTTCGTGTTCGACCCGTTCGGGCTCTCGGGCGCACAGGCGCACACGTGGTCCCCGCTGCACGCCGCCGACACGTGGGATGGCGCGCTCGAGGTGGCTTGGCGGCTGGCTGCGGCCGGCGAGCTCGACCGGCGAAGCACGGAGGGCGGCGACTTCTGGGCGGTGGCCGCCGAGCAGCGACTCGCGCCCCTGCTGTACGCGGCCGCGGTCACCGGGGCCGGGATGGACACCGTCGTGCGCTGGGTCCACGGACAGGGGATGCGCGAGCTCGACCAGGCGCTGTTGTGCGCCGGCGAGGGCGGGCACGAGGCGTACGACGCCGTGCGCGCGTTCGAGGCGCAAGCCGACCGAACGCGCACGTCGATCGAGGCAACCGCGCAGACCCTCTTGCGCGCCTACCGGTTCGGATGCGTCGTCCGCTCGGCGGAGTCGTGCGAGATCACTGCCGACCGGCTGCTCGACGGACCCGCGACCCTCTACCTGATCGGCGACGCCAAGGCGTCGAAGCTGCTCCGCCCGATCTTCCTGGCGCTCCTCGGCGAAGTCGTCGACCGGGCCTACGAGCGGGCCACGCTCGCCGGCGGACGGCTCGAGCTCCCGCTGCTCCTGTGCCTCGACGAGGCGGGGAACGTGGCCCCGCTCCCCCACCTCGCGGAGATCGCCTCGACGGCGCCCAGCCACAACATCCAGCTCGTCACGATCTTCCACGACCTGGCCCAGGCGCGCTCGCGCTACGGACAGCAAGCCGAGACGATGGTCAATAGCCACCGGGCGCGGATGCTGCTGCCGGGCGTCGCCGACCTCGAGACGCTGCGCTATTTCGCCGGTTTGACCGGCGAGGAGGAGGCGCGCGACCGCTCGCACACGACCGGCGCCGGCGGCACCACGCGCTCGACCTCGCGCCGGCGCCGGCCGCTGATCGCCGCCGAGGCTCTCCGCCAGCTTCCAGAACGCCACGCCCTCCTGCTCTACGGCCGCCTCCCACCCACCCGCCTGCGACTACGGCTCTGGTTCGAAGATCGTCGCCTACGAGGCCTCGCAAAGGGCGCCTCGTGAGCCGGCCCGAACCCGAGGACTGGAACGAGCCCGACCACGACTGGGAGGAGCCGGTATCGGCGCGCTGGCCGCTCAGCTGCGAGGGGCTGTATCCCCGCGAGCGGTGGATGTGGTTCGAGCAGCTGTGGGCCGACGTGTGCGTGCTCCGGGTTCGCTACCGCCTGGCCCTGCGCAGCGGCTGGTGGCTCGACCAGGTGCAGGTGGAGGCATTGGCCGCGCTGTCGGCCTGGGTCGAGCGCTACGACTCGGGCGAGTGGGACGACCCGCCCGGCAAGCTGGCCCTGCTCTACGACCTCGAGCGCATCGGCGCGCTGCTCAGGGATGGTGGCGAGCCGTTTCACCCCGACCGCGACCGGCTGGCGTTCGCCCGGTATCTGATCGAGCTCGGGTGCCAGCCGCCACCCGATCGCTGACGCGACCGACGGCCGGCGTTCCCCCTCAGGCATGATCTGTTCGTCCCCACCGCCGACCGAGGAGGCTCGATGCCCCTATCCAAGCAGCGCCCGCACCCGCCCGCCCCGGAAGTCGCCGAGCGCATGCAGGAGGCGGCGGCGGCGACGCTCCCGATCCACGAGATCGGCGACAGCGGCCTGGACAGCGAGACCGCGTACGAGCTGATCTCGAGCGAGCTCCTGCTGGACGGGCAGGCGCGCCTGAACCTCGCGACGTTCGTGACGACATACATGCCGTCCGTTGCCGCGCGGCTGATGTCCGACACCGCCGACAAGAACATGATCGACAAGGACGAGTATCCGCAGACTGCGGAGATCGAGGCCCGCTGCGTGAGCATCATCGCGGACATGTGGAACTCGCCCGACCACGAGCAGGCCACCGGCTGCTCGACGACGGGCTCGAGCGAGGCCGCGATGCTCGGCGGCCTGGCACTCAAGTGGCGCTGGCGGGAGCGGATGCAAAAGGCCGGCAAGCCGACCGACCGACCGAACATGGTCATGGGCATCAACGTCCAGGTCTGCTGGGACAAGTTCTGCCGTTATTGGGACGTCGAACCGCGCCTGGTGCCGATGGAAGGCGACCGCTTCAATCTCGGACCCGACGAGGCCATCGCACTGTGCGACGAGAACACGATCGGCGTGGTGGCGATCCTCGGCTCGACGTTTGATGGCAGCTATGAGCCGGTGAAGGAGATCGCGGCCGCGCTCGACAAGCTCGAGAGCGAGAAGGGGGTGTATGTGCCGCTGCATGTCGACGCCGCCTCGGGTGGATTCGTGGCGCCGACGCTCCAGCCGGACCTCGAGTGGGACTTCCGTCTCCCCCGAGTGCAGTCGATCAACGCCTCGGGGCACAAGTACGGCCTCGTGTATCCGGGCGTCGGCTGGGCGATCTGGCGCAACGAGCCCGCCCTCCCGAGGGATCTCGTCTTCGACGTCAACTACCTCGGCGGCCATATGCCCACGTTCGCGCTGAACTTCTCGCGCCCCGGGAGCGAGGTCGTCGCCCAGTACTTCATGTTCACGACCCTCGGCCGCGAGGGCTACCGCCGCGTCATGCAAGGGGCCCAGAACGTCGCGACCCACCTTTCGAGCGAGATCGCCACGATGGGCCGGTACCGGCTGGTCTCGGAAGGCAAGGATCTTCCCGTGTTCGCGTTCGGACTAGCCCCCGAGGTCGAGAACTACGACGTGTTCGACGTGTCCGACCGCCTGCGCCAATTCGGCTGGCTGGTGCCCGCCTACACCTTCCCGAAGAACCGCGAGGATCTGAGCGTGCTGCGGATCGTAATCCGTGCCGGGATGACGATGGAGATGGCCGATCACCTGCTCACGGACATGCACGCTGTGACCCACTTCCTCGAGTCGCTGGATGCGCCGCTGCCGTCCGTGGAGAAGGAGAAGCGCACCGCGTTCGCGCACTGACGAAGCTGACGGACACGTCCCGGCGCGGCCTCGCCGCGCTCAAGATCACCGCCGTGAGGGCCGATGACGGCGGCTATGTGCAAACGACTGATCATCGTTTTGCTGCTTGCCGGCGCCATACTCGCGACCGGCAGCGGTGCCGCCCAGGCCCAGACGCCGATCCGGCACTCGATCTACCGCCAGTACATCGATCCGTTCGCCGCCCCGGGCTGGGTTCCGAACCGGACCGACATGGGCGTCGACTGGCTCGTGACCCGCCCGCTGCCGGTGGTCGCGATCGGAGACGCCGTGATCCTCGGGTCGAACTCGAACGACGCCGGCTGGCCCGGCGGCCACTTCATCTGGTACCGCCTCCTCGACGGCAGCCACGCCGGCGACATCATCTATGTCGCCGAGCACCTCAAGCACCTCCTCCCCGCCGGCGTCCGCGTCCGCGCGGGCCAGAAGATCGCCGATGCGCTCCCGGGCGGGACCGGCACCGAGTGGGGATGGGCTGACGCCGACGGCGCGACCCGCGCGCGGGTGGTGGGGCCGTCAAACAAAGAGGGCGAGCAGACCGCGTCCGGCAAGGACATGGCGCGGTTCATGAAATCTCTTGGGGCAACGGTCAACGAGCCGCCGGGTCGTGGACCCAACGCGCCGTTCGGAAAGCTCTGCTGACCGGCGGCACCTGACCGACAGCCGTAGTGGTCGTCCCCGTTTTTGCGGGGGCGGCCACTTATGCGGCGGCTCGCGCGGCCTAGAGCACGTCCGCCAGCCGCCGCGCCGCCGCGCTGATCTGGCGCGGCGTGCTTGCCTCGAACACGGCCTGGAGGTCGAGCACGCGGACGCCGAACGAGTCGAGCTCGCGGGTTCCGACGATCGCGTGGCATGGCACGCCGCCCTGGCGCGCCCGCGTGGAGACCTCGGACACCACCTTGCCCGCGAGACTCTGCTGGTCGAGCTTGCCCTCGCCGGTCACGACCGCTCGCGCGGCGCGCATGCGCCGGTCGAAGTCGACGGCATCGAGCACGAACTGGGCGCCTGGCACGAGCTCGGCGTCGAACTCGGCCCAGAGTCCGCCGGAGAGACCGCCGGCGGCGCCGGTCATCGGCACTCCCCGAGGATCGCGCCGCAGACGCCCGGCCTGATCGTTCAGCCGCTTCGTCAGCCCGATCACGTCATCGGGCCCGGCCCCCTTCTGCGGGCCGAACACGCGCGCGGCGTGCTCGAACGGCGTGCGCACGTCGGTCAGCACGATGATCCGGGCGCCGCCGAGCCCGCCCTGCTCCTCGATCGCGCGAATCGCGCCGGCGCCGCCATCGGTGGTCGCGCTCCCGCCGGCGCCGAGGTACACGACGTCGGCACCGGCCTCGACCGCCGCCATGATCAGCTGCCCGGTCCCGAACGTGCTCGCGGCGATCGGGTCGCGCTCGGCCGGATCGACCAGGCCGAGACCGCTCGCCGAGGCCATCTCGACGATCCCGGCCATCCGGCCCCGGCCGGCCTCGCCGATCCCGAACGTGGCCTCGACTGGTCGACCCAGCGGATCGGACACGGTCACCGTGCGGCGCTCACCGTCGAGCGCGAGCAGGAGGGCGTCGAGCGTGCCCTCGCCTCCGTCCGCGATCGGGCACAGATCGACCGGACGGGTGGGCGGGCCTGAATCCAAGAGCCCGCGGCCGACGGCATCGGCAACCTGAGCGGCGGTCAGCGTCCCCTTGAACGAGTCAGGAGCGACGAGGATCGTGGTCGGGATACCGGGAATCATGCCCGCAGTATCTTGGGTAATTGGGGAATCCGGCTCAATGCCGCACCCGCTCGTAGCTGTGTCGGCCGGATTCCCTGAGGGAATTCGGCTCAGTAACGTGATGCCATGTAACGGCCTGGAGCCGAATTCGTGCACGAGACGCCCGACGACATCCGCGCGCTCCAGGAGCTGCTCGATCGCAGCTACGCCGCCGCTGGCCCGCACCTGAGGAGCATCACCACGCCTGAGCGGCGCGTTCGGGCGGAGGAGCTCGTGCGGATGCTGACCGGGATGTGCCTGCTCGTGGTCGCCACCGTGACCTCGGATTGCCGCCCGATCGCGGGTCCGGTCGACGGGGTCTTCTACCGCGGCGCGTTTCACTTCGGGACCGCCCCCGACTCGATCCGCTACCGCCACCTGCTGGCGCGTCCGCAGGTGAGCGCGACCCACCTTCCCCGCGAGGAGTTCGCCGTTAACGTCCACGGCCGGGCGGCCCCGGTCGAGGTCACCGGCGGCTTGCGCGAGACGCTGCTCGAGGTGTACGTGCCGCGCTACGGCCCCGACTGGGAGGAGTTCCTCGATAGCGGTCCGGTGTACATGCGGATCGACGCCGACCGCATGTTCACGTTCCAGTCCGGTTAAGTCGACACTCGGCGGGCCGCGCGCGGTGAGTGTGCCGAAACGCGTGCTATAGCCGGGTGAACGGGCATTCACCGCCGGTGGCGCGCCGAGTGTGCCGTTGTCCGGGACGGGGAGATGGGCCTCGCTCCGGAATCCGGCTCATGAGCGGTCGTGGCGCGCAGCGTGCGTGAGCCGGATTCCGCTAGCTCGGCGTCCGTGGGACCGTGCGGCCGGGCATCCGTACCCGGCCGAGGTGGTCGCGATCTCGCCGCCGGGCACGGACGCGGGGAATTCGGCTCAGGACCGTGCGCGGAACGTAGGGGGCCGGGCCGAATTCCCTTGGCGGAACGGCCCCAGGGACGACGCGCCGAAGGCGCGGCCCCAAATCAACCCACGGCTTGCGCCACCGCCCGCCCGGCAGTCCGCCCGCTGAACAGGCACCCACCGAGGAACGTCCCCTCGAGCGAGCGGTAGCCGTGGACGCCGCCGCCGCCGAAGCCCGCGACCTCGCCGGCGGCGTACAGGCCCGATAGCGGCTCCCCGCCCGGCTGCAGCACGCGCCCGGAGAGGTCGGTTTCGAGCCCGCCGAGGGTCTTGCGGGTGAGGATCCAGAGGCGCACCGCGATCAATGGGCCGGCGCCCGGATCGAGGATCCGGTGCGGGCTGGCGACGCGGCTCAGTCGGTCGGGCAGGTACCGGCGCGCGCCGTGGATCGCGGTGATCTGGAGGTCCTTGGCGTAGGGGTTGGCCATCTCGCGGTCGCGCGCGCGGATCTCCCGCTCGAGGTCGCCGGCGTCGATCAGGTCGTTCCCGGTCAGCGCGTTCATCCTCCGCACGAGGTCGCGCAGGTCGTGGTTGACGATGAAGTCGGCACCGTTGCGCTTGAACGCCTCGACCGGCGCGGGCGCGCCCTTGCCGATCCGACTGGCGAGCAGCTGGCGGATGCTCTTCGAGGTCAGGTCCGGGTTCTGCTCAGATCCCGACAGCGCGAACTCGCGCTCGATGATCTTCTGGGTGAGCACGAACCAGCTGTAATCGTGGCCGGTCTTCATCAGGTGCTCGAGCGTGCCGAGGGTGTCGAAGCCCGGGAACAGAGGCACGGGCAGGCGCTGCCCGGTCGCGTCGAACCACAGCGGCGAGGGGCCGGGGAGGATGCGGATTCCGTGGCGGGTCCAGATCGGGTTCCAGTTCTCGATCCCCTCGGTGTAGTGCCACATCCGGTCCGGGTTGATGATGCTGGCACCGGCGTCCTGAGTGATCTTCAGCATCCGCCCGTCGACGTGGTCCGGGACGCCCGACAGCATCCGCGTCGGCGGCTTGCCGAGCGACTCGGGCCAGGAGGCGCGGACGAGGTCGTGGTTCGCTCCGATCCCGCCCGAGGTCACGATCACGGCCTGGGCGGAGAGCTCGAACTCGCCGATGGGGGTGCGCGAGCTGGGCTGGCCGCGCGACACCGAGCTCGGCTCGAGCACGGTCCCGGCGACCCCCGCGAGCGCGCCGCCGTTCGAGATCAGCGAGTCGACCCGGTGGCGGAACCTCAAGGTCACGTTGCCACGGGCTACGCCCTCGCGCACCCGGCGCTCGAACGGCTCGACCACGCCGGGGCCGGCGCCCCAGGCGATGTGGAAGCGCGGCACGGAGTTGCCGTGCTCGGTCGCCAGGTAGCCGCCGCGCTCGGGCCAGCCCGGCGTCGGGACGAAGCGAACGCCCTGGTCGTACAGCCACTGGCGCTTCTCGCCGGCCGCGAACTCGACGTACGCCTCCGCCCACTTGCGCGGCCAGGCGTCCTCGGGCCGGTCGAAGCCGGCGCTGCCGAGCCAGTCCTGGAGCGCGAGCTCGGGCGAATCGTGGATCCGCAACCGGCGCTGCTCGGGCGTGTCGACGAGGAACAGACCTCCGAGCGACCAGAACGCCTGGCCACCGAACGAGGCCTCGGGCTCCTGGTCGAGCAGGATCACGCGCCGGCCGGCGTCGGCGAGCTCGGCGGTGGCGGCGAGCCCGGCCAGCCCGCCGCCCACCACGATCACGTCGGCGTCGCTGCGAGCGACACTCACTGCGTCATCTGCTCCAGCTTGCACTCGAGCGGCGGCTTGTCCTCGCGCCAGCGCAGGATCTTCGTCCCGTGGCGGATCCGACCGCCGCTGGCGTGGTCGAACGTGACCTCGACGACGAGCTCCGGGCGGAGCTCGATCCACTCGAGTTCCCGCTCGCTCTGCCAACGGCTCGGATCGCCGTGCCCTCGGTTCCCGGTCTCGTACGGCTCGAGCTTCCCGACGAGCGCGCCCTTCTCGGACGCCTTCAGGCCGGAGGAGTGGCCGACCACGTGCATCTTCCCAGCGTCGTCGTACAGCCCGAGGATCAGCGAGCCGACCGTGTCGGGGTCCTTGCCCGGGCGCCAACCGACTACCACCGCATCGATGGTCCGCTGGCGCTTGATCTTCATCATCCCGGTGCGCTCGCCCGGCCGGTACGGCGCCCGCACGTCCTTGGCCACGACTCCCTCGCCGCTTCGCAGCCAGGGCTCGGCCTCCTCGGGATCCATGGTCAGCGGGGTGCAGTCGATCCCGGTCGTGCACAGCTCCTCGAGGCGGGCGCGACGCTCGGAGAACGGCTTCTCGATCCACGCCTCGTCGTCGAGGGCGAGCAGGTCGAAGGCGACATACCGCGCCGGGGTCTCGATCGCGAGCATGTCGATCCGCGACTTCGCCGGGTGGATCCGCTGCTGGAGCGCGCCGAAGTCCTGGCCGCCCTCGGGGTCGTCGATCACGATTTCACCGTCGACGACGTACCGCCCGGGCGGGAAGGACAGCTCGGGGAAGTAGCGCCCGAGCGGCTTTCCGCTCCGCGATTGGATCATGGTCGGCTCGCCGTCGACGAACACGATCGCCCGGAATCCGTCGTACTTCGGCTCGTACGACCACTCCTCGCCGACCGGGAGGCCGGCCCGTGAACGGGCCAGCTGCGGCTCGACCGGCGGTTTCAACGGCAGGCTCGGCACAGGCCGCGATGCTATGCGATGCACGCCGGCAAGGCCCCCAGATGCGCACGGCCGCGGTCGATACGATGAGACCGTGGCCCCCGCCCGCGCCAGCGTTGCCGAAGAGGAATACGTCGAGATGCTGTTCTGGCTCTACGAGGCCGGGTTGCCGATGACCGGCGCCAACCTGGCCCGGGCGATGCAGCTGTCGGCGCCGACCGTCCACGAGATGCTCGGCCGGCTCGAGCGCGACGGCTACATCGCTCGGAACGCCGAGCGGACGATCGAGTTCACGGACGCCGGACGCGAGCACGCCGAACAGCTCGTCAGCCGCCACCGCATGATCGAGCGCTTCCTGACCGACACCGTCGGGGTGCCATGGGACGACGTGCACGAAGAGGCCGAGAAGCTCGAGCATGCCATGACGCCGCGGTTCGAGGCTTACGTGCGCGCGGCGGTGGGCGACGCCATGACGTGCCCCCATGGCCACCCGATCCGGGTCGGCGAACGCGTCGACGGCGTGCCGCTTGCTGACTGCGAGCCGGGCGCGAAGGTGACGATCCTGCGCCTCGAGAACGAGGCCGAGGACCTTCTGCACTACCTGAAGGAGGCGGGGATCGAGCCCGGACTCCGGGGCGAGGTTGCCTCCAACGACGGCGAGAACGTATCGGTCTCGTCCGACCACGCGACCGCGACCGTCACCTCGAGCGTCGCCGAGACGGTGTCGGTGCTGGCCGACCCCTCGCCGCCGCCGCGCACGGCGCTCCCCGAGCAGCTCGTGCTCGGGCGCGAGCGTTACGGGCGCTAGGAGGGCGCGGGCAGCGCCCGCTGGCTGCCCAGGCAGCGGCGCATCTGGTCGTAGATCGCCGGGTGGTTCAGCAGGTCGAAGTGGTTGGCGCCACCAAGGTGGTGGTAGTGCTCGATCGGGAACTGCATGCGCTTGTTGCGACCCGGATGGGCCCAGGCGCTCGGCTGGAGCACGAGCAGGTCGCCGATGATCCGCCCGACGGGGGCGTCGGCCTCGCGCGAAAGCGTGGCGCAGATGAAGTAGTGGCGGGCGGTCGAGAGGAACGGGATCTCCCGCGAGGCGTTCTCGAGGTAGGCGTCGCAGTCCTGGTCGGCCCAGCACTCGTCGACGAGATAGCCGTAGCGGAGGTCCTTGATCCCCGAGCTCCGGAGGTTCAGCGCGCGGGCCAGCGGTCGCGTCTCGGGGAGACGGGCGAGCGCCGCGGTGGCGGCGTTCGTGACCTGCTCGAGCGGGGCGCCGCGGTGGGGCGTCCCCAACGTGAACACGTGGTGCACCTTGGCGACGCAGTTCGAGTCGGCGCCGTAGTGGCAGGCGCTCCGCGCCACGAGCCCACCCATCGAATGCCCGATCAGGACGACCTCGTCGACGCGGACCGGCCACTCGGAGACGAGTTGCTCGAGCAGCTCGGCGAGATCGCGCCCGTTCTCTGAGATGTGGCGGCCGGTGTTGTAGCGCAGGTACAGAGGGCTGTAGCCGAGCTCGATCTCCATCCGGTGCCCGTAGGGGACGTGGCGCGCGCGGCGAGCGGGTATCCCATTCCAGGCGTCGTCGGCCTCGCACAGCCCGTGCACGAAGACCGCCAACCGCGGCTTTGCGTTGGGATAGGCGGCCGCGAGCGCTTTGCCGTCCATCCCGAGATCGCGGCCGCGGCGCCGGAAGGTCATCGTCAGCGCCAGCGGGTTGCCGTTGCGCTCGAGCGTGTCGCCGAACGCGCCGTTGAGCGCGCTGACGACGGCCCGGCCGGCAGGCGTGTGATCGATCGAGGGGGAATCGGGGGCCTGCGCGGCGCTCGCGGCTTGCGCGCCGGCGCGGACGGCCGCGCGGGTCAGCTCGCCGGCGGCGGCGTAGGCCCTGCGCGCGATCCGGTCGTGGGCGAGCTTGACCGGGATCGCGGCCGGTCCAACCCGGCGCCACACGCGGCCGGCGATGCCCGAGTGGAACCCTTGGATCTGCCTGGTCGCTCCGGCGGCCGCCTCGCTCGCGAGGTCGCCGAGGGCGGCGATCTCCTCAGGCCGCATGCTCGCTCTTCACGCGGCCCGACAGCTCGTGATAGGCCTCGGCCAGGCGCTTGACACCTTCCTCGATCTCCTCGGGGGTGACGCCCGAGTAAGCGAGCCTCAGGCTCGATTCGCCTCCGTCGAGCACGAAGTCCGAGCCCTTGACGAACTGGACGCCGCGTTCCGCGGCCGCGCCGAACAGCGCCGCGACGTCGGTGCCGCGCGGGAGGTCGATCCACAGGAAATAGCCTCCCTCCGGCCTGACGAAGCGGGCGTCGGGCAGCTCGCGCTCGAGCGCCGCACACAGTGTGTCGGCCCGCTCGTGCAAGGCCTTCCGCACGACCTCGATCGACTTGTCGAGCGCACCGGACACACAGAACTGGTGGACGATCGCCTGCGAGACCATGTTCGGCGAGATGTATGTCTGAGTCGCGATCTTGACGACGCGCGCGATCAGCTCGGCCGGCCCGACCAGATAACCCACCCGGATCCCGGGACAGACCGTCTTGGAGAACGAGGAGGCGTAGACGACGATGTCGTCCTGGTCGATCGAGAGCATCGTCGGGAGCGGCGCGCCCTCGAACCGGAGCGCCACGTACGGATCGTCCTCGAAGACCGTGAACTCGTGGCTGCGAGCGAGCTCGAGCAACCGCTCGCGCTTCTGCTCCGAGAGCGTGTACCCGGCCGGGTTCTGGAAGTTGGGAATGATGTGCGCGAGCTTCGGCTTCGCCCCGGCCGCGAGCACGCGCTCGAGCGCGGCCACATCGATCCCGTCGGGCTCGAGCTCGACCATGCGTACGTCCGCGCCGCGGTTGCGGAGCGAGAGCAGCGTCCGGTCGTACGTCGGCCGCTCGACGATCACGGAGTCGCCCGACTCCACCATCGCGTCGAACAGGAAGGCGTCGGCCTGCATCGAGCCGTTCGTGACCACGACCTGCTCGGGGGCGACCTGGTGGCGCTCGGCGATCCACTCGCGCAGCGGCGCGTAGCCGTTCGCGGTCCCGTACGCGGTCATCCCGCCCGGGTCGGCGTCGAATGCGCTGGCGGCGGCGGCACGGAGGCCTTTCACGTCGATGATGTCGAGCGACGGCGCGCCCCGGGCAAATGAGATCGCTTTGGCCATTGTCTAGAGATTACGCGAGGCGCACGTCGATGATCGCCCGGTCGGTTCCCTCGTAGCCGCTCACGACTACGTCTTGCACGCCACGCACTCGCGACAGCGCCTCCTCGAAGTCGTGGAGCGCCTCGATACTCGTGAACGGTCCGGCCGACATGGTCACGTGGGTGGACCCCGCGCGTCGCCGGGAAGGGAGCGTCAACACGCGCTCGTAACTGTCGAGCAGCTCGCGCATCGACGCGATCAGGCCCTCCGAGAGCTCGGTGAGGGCCTGGATCTGGACGCCGGCGTCGAGCGCGGGCCCGGGGACGGGTGGCGGCGGGGGCGGCTCGGGGATCGGCGGTGGCGGCGGGTCGGGCGGTGGCGGCGGCTCCGGAAAGGGTGGCGGCGGGTCGGGCGGTGGCGGCGGCTCCGGAAAGGGTGGCGGCGGGGGTGGCGGGTCAGCGATGGCCGCCACGGTCGGATCCGCTGCTTCGAACGGCGGCCGCGGCTGCTGGTCGGGCGCGAGCTCCGCCTGGACATCGCGCAGCATCCGGTCCATCTCCGCCAGATGCGCGTCCAGGGTGCTCGCTCTTTCGCTCGACACGGACTAAGTGTCCCCTTTCGCAAATACGACGACATTCGAGCGGGCCCTGCGGCCGTCTGGCTGCGTCCTCGGAGTCTCACGTGGCAGAGCCACGCATCGTCTCCTGCGTCCTTCCCAGCCGACCCCAGTGACCACTCTCGGTGTCGCCGTACTTACGAAAGAGAACACTCAGGCGAGCCTACCGCCCAGGGCGGTCGTGACTACGCCGCGGCGCCGAGCAGCGACACCGCGATCTCGGCCGGAGCTACGCCGTCGCGCCAAGCAGCGAGACTGCGAGCTCCGCAACCTCGGTGGGGGTGCGCCCCACGCGCACGCCCTTGCTCTCGAGCGCCTCGGCCTTGGCCTTGGCGGTGCCGCGCGAACCGGACACGATCGCGCCGGCGTGGCCCATCGTCTTGCCCGGCGGCGCGGTGAAACCGGCGATGTAGGCCACCACCGGCTTGGTCACGTTGTCGGCGATGAACTCAGCGGCGCGCTCCTCGTTGTCGCCGCCGATCTCCCCGCACATCACGATCAGCTCGGTCTCGGGGTCGTCCTGGAACAACCCGATGATGTCGATGAAGTCCGACCCCGGTACGGGGTCGCCGCCGATACCCACGATCGTCGAGTTGCCGAAGCCCTGCTGGGCGATCACGTTGCCGATCTGGTAGGTCAGCGTGCCCGAGCGGGACACCACGCCGACGTTGCCCTCCTTGAAGAACGCGGCGGGGATGATCCCGACGTTCGCCTTGCCCGGTGACAGGATGCCGGGGCAGTTCGGCCCGATCAGCCGCGACGTGCCGCCCTGCTTGATCTTCGTATAAGTCCGCAGCTCGTCGTGCGCCGGGATCCCCTCGGTGATCGCGATGATCAATTCGATGCCGGCGTCCTCGGCCTCGAGGATCGAGTCCGCCGCGAACCTGGGCGGCACGAAGATCATCGCGGTGTTGGCCCCCGTCACGGAGACGGCCTCGTGGAAGGTGTTGAACACGGGGATGCCCTCGACGTCCTGGCCGCCCTTGCCGGGGGTGACGCCGCCGACGACCTGGGTCCCGTAGTCGCGGTTGCGCAACGAGTGGAACGTGCCCTCGCGTCCGGTGATCCCAGACACGCACAGCTTGGTGTTCGTATCCACCAGAATGCTCATGAAGACGCCTCCGCCAGCTCGACGACCTTCTGGGCCGCGCCGTCCATCGTCGACTCGGTGAACACGTTTGGCAGGTTCGCCTCGGCCAGCAGTTGCCGGCCCTCGACGTCGTTGGTCCCGTCCAGCCGGACCACGAACGGGATAGATTTCCCGCCCTCCCCGATCTGGTCGAACGCCTCGATCAGCCCGCGGGCCACCTCGTCGCCGCGCGTGATGCCGCCGAAGATGTTGAACAGCACCGCCTTGACGCTTGGGTTAGACAGGATCACCTCGACCGCGCTCGTGATCGCGTCGGCCTTGGAGCCGCCGCCGGCGTCGAGGAAGTTCGCCGGGGCGCCGCCGGCCTGGGCCACCACGTCGAGCGTCGACATCACGAGCCCGGCGCCGTTGCCGAGGATGCCGATGTTCCCGTCGAGCTTGACGAAGGTGAGTCCGCGCTCCTTGGCCATGCGCTCCTGCGGGTCCTCGCGCGAGGGGTCCCGGAGCTCGGCGTTGTCGGAATGGCGGAAAAGCGCGTTGTCGTCGAGCGTGACCTTGGCGTCGAGCGCCTTGACGTCCCGTTTGGGGGTGACGATCAGCGGATTGACCTCGACGAGCGTCGCCTCCTCTTCGACAAACACCTCGTAGAGCTTGGCCAGCATGGCGCCCACCGGACGGACCACGTCCGGGTCGACGGCGGCCTCGAACGCGAGGCGCCGGCCGTGGAACTCCTGGAAGCCGAGCAGCGGGTCGACGTGGAGCCGAGCGATGGCGTCCGGATCCGACTCGGCGACCTCCTCGATGTCCATCCCGCCCTTGGTCGAGAGCATCACGAGCGGCGCCTTGGCCGAGCGGTCGAACACGACCGACGCGTAGTACTCGGAGGCGATCTCCGACGCCGCCTCGACCCACAGCTCGTGAACGGTGAGGCCGCGGACGTCCATGCCGAGGATCGCACCTGCGTAATCGCGAGCCTCATCGTGGTCGCCCGCGACCTTGATGCCGCCGGCCTTGCCCCGGCCCCCGATCTGCACCTGGGCCTTGATCACGCACGGGTAGCCGATGTCGTCGGCCGCCGAGGCGGCCTCGTCGACGGTCTGGGCGTGCCTGCCTGAGGGCACGGGCACGCCGTGCCGCGCGAACACCTGCTTGCCCTGGTACTCGAGGAGATCCATGCGCGGCTGCACTCTAGTGGGTCGCGCTCGGACGGGCGCGCCCGATCGAGCCCTTCCGGGCCGTCGGCGCTACGCGCGGTTTCTCCCCGTGGCATCATGGCCGCGCGATGGCGATCCCGAAGGACATCACGTTCGTCACGTTCGATGTATACGGAACCCTGATCGACTGGGAGACCGGCGCGTACGACGCGTTCAGGACCGAGGCCGAGCGCGACGGTTTCACGATCGAGCGCGACGAGCTGATCCCGCTGTTCTATGAGGTCCAGAAGCAGATTCAGGCGGGCTCCTACGAGCTGTACGCCGAGGTCCTGCGGCGAACGGCCGTGCAGATCGCCAAGACCCTCGGGTGGCCGCTCGAGCCCTCGCGCGCCGGCTTCCTGCCCGACTCCGTCCAGCGCTGGCCGCCGTTCAAGGAGACCAATCCGGTCCTGCAGAAGATCGCGAAGAAGTACAAGATCGGGTTGATCTCGAACATCGACGACAAGCTCCTCGGCCAGACCCGCCGCCACATCCCGCTCGACTTCGACCTCGTCGTCACCGCACAGCAGGTGCGCTCGTACAAGCCCGACCCGGCGCACTTCGCCGAGTGCGAGCGGCGCATCGGCGGAAAGAAGGGCTGGGTCCACGTCGCCGCCAGCTACTACTACGACATCGAGCCGTGCCTCAAGCGCAAGATTCCGGTGATCTGGATCAACCGCGACAAGGAAACGCTCGAGTCAAGCCAGAAGAAGCCGGACGCGGAGGTCGGCAGTCTGCGCGAGGCGATGAAGCTCTTGGGAATCTCGTAAGGGGCTGCGCCGGATGCGCAGCCGTGGTGACTGCCGCGCGAGCGGAGCGGTCTCCTGGACTCGTGAAGCGAAGCGACGCGCGGCCAAGAGCCGTATGCGGTCTCTGCCATGAGGGTTCTGGCGGTCCACGCCGACGCTGATCGTGATGATCAGTCGCTTCTGGCAGACCACGTGCACCGCGGTTCGCGCCGGCGACGAGGGGTTCGTGATCGATTCGCCGGTGTATCCAGACGAGCTCGAGGCGGTCGCAGGGGTCCTCGAGCAGGCCGGTTTCCCGGTCTCCGGGCTGCTTACCACCCACGCCGACTGGGACCACCTGCTCGGACGGATCGCGTTCCCGGAGGCCTCGCTTGGCTGCGGCGATAGCACCGCCGGGCGCCTGGCCGCCGAGCCGGGGCAGGCCCAGCGCGAGCTGCGCGAGTTCGACGAGGAGCACTATGTCGATGACCGCCCTCCGCTGAGACTGGCCGGAATCCAATCCCTGCCGGTGCCCGGGCGCCTGTCGCTCGGCGGTGGGGACCGCGAGCTCGAGCTGCACCCGGCGGACGGACACACCTCGGACGGCACCGCGTATTTCATCCCGTGGCTGGAGGTCCTCGTCTGCGGTGACTATCTCTCGCCGGTTGAGATCCCGTGGATCTCGAAGGATGGATCGGTCGACGCGTATCTGGCGACGCTGCAGCGCCTGCGGGCGCTGGTCGAGCGTGCGCAGACGATCATCCCCGGCCACGGCCGCCCGCTCGATCGTGCCGACGCGACCCGAGTTCTCGACGAGGATGTCGCGTACCTCGACGCGTTGCTGACCGGCCTGGAAGCGCACTTGCCCACCGGCCGCCGGACCGGAGCGCAGCGGCGCATCCACGCCGAGAATGTCCAGCGGGCATCTACGCTACCGCCGACATGAGCTACTCGTCTCTCGCCGCCGCCGCGATCGTGCTCGGAGTGCTGGCCGTCGCCGTCGCGGTTACCGCCGGCGTGCTGGTTTGCATCGGACGTCGGCGCCTGGCGCAGCGGACGCTCCCAGTATTCCTAGGCGTGCTCGCGGCCGTGATCGTGCTCGCGTTCGCCGCGTTAGCGGAGAGCGCGAACGACCTCCAGGCCCACGCTGAGCGGACGCTGGGGCTCGCGTCGGCGGCCGAGCGGACGGTGATGGCTCGCACCGGGCGCTACACGATCTTCGTCTCCCGGCTGGAGCGCGTCGACCGGGCGTTCGCGGCCGACGTGAAGGTAAACGAGCCGGTGGTGCGGCTCACCAGGGGGCCGGGTGCAGGAAACATCACGCTGTGGGTGTCGCTCGGGCCCGGGACCCGCGCCCAGGCGACGCTACACGCGAACGGCCGTCTCGAAGACATCTCCGCGCCCGCGGCGCGAGCATCATCGCGGCGAGGGCTGGTGCTCGGCGTCTCGGGGCGGCGAACCTCGTGACGACGGCGGGCACCTCGTGACGACGGCCCGCGCGGGACGGCGCGCGTCGTGACAACGGCCGGCGCCGGGACCGGAATTGCTCCCCGGCTGCGGAGCCGATCCGAGCCCGACAGCGCCGGACCGCGCGCCGGCAAGCGCGGCCCGGGCGGCGTGTTGCGGTGGACGTGGTGGGCCGCGGTGCCGTTGTGCCTGCTTTATCTGATCCTGCTGGCGCACCAGCTCGACGCGGCCATCCGGACGACGAACCTGGATGCGGACGCCGTGTCAGGGCCGGTCATCGGTCAGCTGTTCGGGGCGGCGCCGGCCGGCGCCAACGTCGTGCTGGGCACGTTTGGCTGGTACGCGACGCTGCTGTTCGACCTGGCCACGAAGTGGCTTCCCGACCACCGCCAGGTCTGGGAAACGGCGCCGTTTGCGATGGCCCTGGCGGGCGCCGGGCTGACCGCATGGTCCGTGTGGCGCGTGGCGGGTCGGTGGGCGGCGAGTGTGACCGCGGTGCTGTTGCTCTGCACATCCCCGGTGACGCTGCGCCTCGAGCTTTCGACCACACAGCACGCCCCTGCCTGGTTCTGCGTGGTCCTGCTGGGAGCGCTCGCCGTCTGGCTCGAGCTCGAGCCACGACGGGCGCGGCGATGGCCCGTGATCGCCGTGCTCGTGCTCGTCGTCGGGACGATCGTGGGCGTCAACGCCGCCTCCGATCCGCTTCTGAGCATCGCCGGCATCGCGCCCTTCGCGTTGGCGCTGGTCGCCGCCCGCGTGCTCGTTCCCGGGCGCCGCAGCATGCGCGCGCTCTGGGGCGGGGTAGCCACGTTGGCCGTCACGGGAATCGCGTGGGTGGCCACGGCGCTCGTGATGTCGGCACTGGCGGTCACAAGTGAACCCGGGCTGCACACCACGAGAATCGCGATCGGCTACAAGAACGTCGGGAACTTCACGCTGTGGTGGAAGTCGATCGCCACGATCGGCAACGGCGACTACTTCTCGCGCGCGCTGTCGCCGGGAACCGCCCTCGCGTTCGTGTGTGCGGTGATCAGCATCGCCGCGGTGGTCTCGGTCCCGTGGCTGGGGTGGCGGCGGCTGCGGCGCGGCGCGCCCGGCGCGGCCCCGGCCGCGCCGGCTCTGACCGGGGCCGAGGCCCCCGTGAGCGCCGAGACCACGGCGTTTTACGTCTTCTGGTGCACGTCGGCGATCCTGCTCACGCTCGCGTTCCTCTTCAGCGCATATCCGGTCGACATCCACTCGGACCGGTATCTGCTGGGCCTGCTGTACGCGGCTTCGACCGTGGTTCCGGCGGCGACGGCGGGGCGGGTGCGGACGCGCGCGGTCGTCCTCGTGTGTACGTGCGCGTTCGCGCTGAGCGCGGTGGTGGCGATCTCGGATCACGGCCCGGTCCCGGCTCCAAAGGCCAACAGCCCGGTCACCGCGCAGGTGGCCGGCCAGGTCGCGCGGATCGCCGCTCGCGAGCACGTGTCGATCGGTTACGCCGGTTACTGGGACGCCGCCCCGATCACCTGGGCCACGGCGTTCCGCGTGCAGGTCTACCCGGTTTCGGTGTGCGACCAGCGCAAGCACCTGTGTCGCTTCGATCTGCACTTCATCAGCAGCTGGTACCTGCCCCGAGCGCACACCCGCAGCTTCCTTCTGACCGACCCCGCGCTCGCGAACGTTTGGACTCGCACGCCCGACCTGGGTCGCCCCACCTCGGTCTACCGGCTCGGCCGGGTCACGATGTACGTGTACCCGTACGACCTCGCGGAGCAGATCATTGGATAATTGTCCCCGGGACGAGCTGGCGAGTCTTCGCCGGGGCCCTACGGGAACCGCGACGATGAGCAATGTCTGATAACCGCCGCCCACAGCCGCAAGACCCGGCCCTCGAGATGGCCGGCGCTCCGATCGCCCTGCCGGCGAAGCGAACCGGGCTACCTCCCATCCGACCGGCAGCGCAGCGTGCTTGCCGTGGCGAGCGCGGCGATCGGCTTCGTGATCGCGTGGTACCTGATCCATCACGGCTGGTACCGGCTCGACCGGCAGTGGGATACCAGGGAGTACGCGAAGTACGCGCGTTACATCGACGTGCGTGGGCTCGTGCCGTATCGCGACTTCTCGGTGGAATACCCGCCGCTCGCGCTTCCGGTGTTTCTCCTCCCAAGGCTGATCGCCGGGAACAGCTTCTCGGGCTACATGGAGGTATTCGAGCTCATGATGGCGGCGTGCGGCGTGATCGCGGCCGGCCTCGCTGCGTTCGTACTCGCCGCGCAGCGCGTCGCAACGCGGCACCTGGTCTGCGGCGTGGCCCTGCTCGCGTTCTCGCCGCTGCTGCTTGGCGCGGTCGTGCTGTCGCGCTACGACCTGTTCCCGACGATGCTGACCGTGGCCGCGATCACGGCGATGTACTTCGACCGGACCCGGACCGGGTTCTTGCTGCTCGGCCTCGGCACCGCCGCCAAGGCTTTCCCGGTGGTGGTGGTGCCGATCGCGGCCGTGTACGTGTGGCGCCGGCACGGCCGGCGCGCCGCACTCATCTGCCTCGCCGTGTTTGCCGTGGTGGTGCTCGCGTGCTTCCTGCCGTTCCTGCTGATCGCCCCGCACGGGGTGTGGTGGGCGATTCACGGACAGGAGAACCGGCCGCTACAGATCGAGAGCGTCGGCGCCGCGCTGTTCCTGGCCGCCCACCAGCTGGTCGGACTACACCTCACGTACTACTTCACGCACAGCTCGGACAACCTCGACGGGCATGCCACGCTGGCCTTCGCCGGGCTGATGAGCGTGCTCCAGCTGGTCAGCCTGCTCGCGGTGTGGGGGCTGTACGCCCTCGGCCCGGCCACGCGTGAGCGGCTGTTGACCTCAGCCGCGGCAGCGGTGTGCGCGTTCATCGTGTTCGACCGGGTGCTCTCGCCCCAGTACCTGATCTGGCTGGCGCCGCTCGTGGCGATGACGGGCGGCCGCCGCGGGCTGGCGGCGATCGCGCTGCTGGCCTGCGCGATGGTGCTGACGCAGCTGTACTACCCGCTGCACTTCGCGCCGCTCAAGAGCTTCGTGCCGCTCGAGTCGTGGGCCGTCGTCGCGCGCGATCTCATGCTGGTCACGCTGTTCGCGACGCTCGTGTGGCCCGATCGCGGGGTCGCGATTCGCCTGCCGCGCCGGCTGGCGTTCGCTACTGCCCGGAGCTGATCACCGCGAGCGTGTCGCCCGTGGCGACCGACGCGCCCACCGCGATCGGCAGGTCGGAGACGACCCCGGCCTTGTGCGCCGTGATCTCGTTCTCCATCTTCATCGCCTCGATCACGGCGACGAGCGCGCCCTCCTCGACCTCGGCCCCCTTCTCGACCGCGACCTTGAGCACGGTCCCCTGGAGAGGTGAGGACAGGGTGTCACCCGCTCCCCTGCCGCCCGCGCCCGAGCGCTCGCCGCGCCGTGGCGCTCGCCGGGACGCCACCACGCCCTCTGAGGCAACCGGGGCGGCGCCATTGAGCGTTCCGCCCGTCGGCGGCGGGCCGATCACCTTGACGTCAAAGCGCTTGCCCGAGACCTCGACCGTGTAGCTCTGTTCCACCGGCTCGCCGGCCCCGGTTTCGGCGTCGGTTGCGGCCTCGGCTGGTTTCTCCGGCTTTCCGAACGCGAGATCCTTCAACCACGCCCGGTCCTCGATCAGGTCCCGGCAGGTCTCGGCGTCGTGCCACTGGCGCGTCTGGAGGATCGCCTGGTGGAACGGCAGCAGCGTCTTCAGTCCCTCGATCTCGTACTCGCCGAGCGCGCGCAGCATGCGCGCCGTCGCCTGCTCGCGATCGACGTCCCACACGATCAGCTTCGCGACCATCGGGTCGTACATGGGCGAGATCTCGGAGCCGGCTTCGACGCCGGAGTCGACGCGGACCCCGGGACCGGCGGGCTCGCGGTAGGCGCCGATCCTGCCGGGCGCCGGCGCGAAGTTCTTCGACGCGTCCTCGGCGTTGATCCGGCACTCGATCGCGTGGCCGCGCATCACGAGGTCGCTCTGCGAGATCGAGAGCGGCTCGCCGGCAGCGACTCGGATTCCTTCTTTCACGATGTCGACCCCGGTCACCATCTCGGTCACGCAGTGCTCGACCTGCACGCGTGTGTTCATCTCGAGGAAGAAGTACTCACCGTCCTGGAGCAGGCCTTCGATCGTGCCGGCGCCGGTGTAGTTGACGGCTGCGGCGGCGTCGGTGGCGATCTTCCCGATCCGGGCACGGAGGTCCTCGTCGACGGCGGGGGCCGGCGCCTCCTCGATCAGCTTCTGGTGGCGGCGCTGCAGCGAGCAGTCGCGCTCGCCGAGGTGGATCACGTTCCCGTGGGTGTCGGCGAGCACCTGGACCTCGACGTGGCGCGGGTCGGGCAGGTAGCGCTCGAGGTACACGGTCGCGTCGCCGAAGAACTTCTCTCCCTCCCGCGCGGCGCCCTCGAACGCGTCCTTCAGCTTCGACTCGTCCAGTGCGACGCGGAAGCCTTTGCCGCCACCCCCGCCGGCCGCCTTGACCGCCACCGGGTAGCCGATCGTGTCCTCGATCACCTGCTGCGCATCCTCGATCGTCTCGACGGGTTCGGTGGTCCCGGGGACGATCGGGACGCCGGCTTTGGCCATGAGCTCGCGCGCACGGGTTTTCGAGCCCATCGCCTCGATCGCGGACGCCGGCGGCCCGATGAACGCGATCCCGGCCTTCTCGAGTGCCGCGGCAAACGCCGCGTTCTCGGCCAGGAAGCCGTACCCGGGATGGACGGCCTCGGCTCCCGACCGCTGCACGACTTCGATCAGCTTGTCGATCGCGAGGTAGCTCTCGGTCGCCGGGCCGGGGCCGAGCAGGTAGGCCTCGTCGGCGCGCTTGACGTGCACGGCGTCGCGATCGAGCTCAGAGTAGACCGCGACCGTGGCGACGCCGAGCTCCTCACAGGCACGCATGATTCTGACCGCGATCTCGCCGCGGTTGGCGATCAGGACCTTCGAGAACATGCGGCGCGGGACTTTACCGAGGCGTGAACGACGTCGGCGTAGGCGCCGTCTAGCGTGCGCTCAGCACCATTCCCGCTGCCACCGTGTCGTTGCTCGCCTCGTCGATCAGGATGAAGCTGCCGGTGGTGCGGTTGCGCGCGTAGGGATCGGCCATCAGCGGAGAGCCCGAGCGCAGGCGCACACGGCCGATCTCATTGAGCGCGAGCTCGTCGGAGGGTTCGTGGCTGAGGGTGTTGACCTCGACGCGGTAATCGAGCTCCTCGACGCGCGCTCGAGTGGTGCGGGTGGTGTGCTTGATCACGAGCCGCGCCCCGGGCCGGAGCGGGGTCTCCCCCATCCAGCAGACCATCGCGTCGAGCTCGCGCGCGGGCGCCGGGGGATCGTCCGGCGCGACGAGCATGTCGCCGCGGGAGATGTCGAGATCGTCTTTCACCCGCACCGTCACCGACATCGTCGGGAAGGCGGTGTCGACCGGGCCGTCGAACGTGTCGATCGAGTCGATCTCGGTGCGCTGGCCGCTCGGCAAGACGAGCACCTCGTCGCCCGGATGCAGCAGCCCGCCGGCGACTGTGCCGGCGTAACCGCGGTAGTCGTGGTGCTCGTCGCTGTTCGGACGGATTACCCACTGGACCGGGAACCGCACTTGGGCGAGGTTGCGGTCGGGCGCGATCACCACGTGCTCGAGGTGGTACAGCAGCGGCGGGCCGTCATACCAGGGCATCGCGGTCGATCGGTCGACGACGTTGTCGCCGTGGAGCGCGGAGATCGGGATGAAGCTGACGTCCGGGATGTCGAGCCGAGCGGCCCAGTCGGTGAGGTCGTCGACGATCTGCTCGAACACCGCCTCGTCGTAATCGACCAGGTCCATCTTGTTGACGCACATCACGACATGCGGGATGTTGAGCAGCGACGCGATGTACGCGTGGCGGCGGGTCTGCTCGCTGACCCCCTTGCGCGCGTCGACGAGCACGACCGACAGGTCCGCGGTCGATGCGCCGGTGACCATGTTGCGCGTGTACTGCTCGTGGCCGGGCGTGTCCGCGATCACGAACTTCCGCCGCGGCGTCTGGAAGTACCGGTAGGCGACGTCGATCGTGATCCCTTGCTCCCGCTCTGCCCGCAGACCGTCGGTCAGCAGCGCGAGGTTCACGTAGCCGTCGCCGCGCCGCTCGGACGTCTGCACGACGTGCGCGAGCTGGTCCTCGAAGATCGACTTGGAGTCGTGGAGCAGCCGGCCGATCAGCGTCGACTTGCCGTCGTCGACCGATCCGGCGGTAGCGAACCGCAGCAGCTCGCTGGTGCGGGTACGCAACGCGTGCCCGTTGGTGGCGGCTCCCGGAGTCATCGGCGGGTCAGAAATAACCCTCGCGCTTGCGATCCTCCATCGCGGCCTCGGTCACTCGATCGTCCGCGCGCGTCTCTCCGCGCTCGGTGATGCGGGTGGCCGCGATCTCGGACACAACCTCGCGCAGCGTCGTCGCCTGGGAGCGCACGGCGCCGGTGCACGTCATGTCGCCGACCGTGCGGTAGCGGACAGAGGTCTCGAACGGCTCCTCACCCTCGATCAGCTGCACGTAGGGGCTGAGCGCGTACAGCATCCCGTCGCGCTCGAACACCTGGCGTTGGTGGGCGTAGTAGATGCTCGGGACCTCGAGCTTCTCCTGCGCGATGTACTGCCACACGTCGAGCTCGGTCCAGTTCGACAGCGGGAACACGCGCACGTGTTCGCCCTTGCGAATGCGGCCGTTGAATAGCGCCCACACCTCGGGGCGCTGGCGCTTGGGCTCCCACTGGCCGAAGTCGTCGCGGAACGAGAACACGCGCTCCTTGGCCCGGGCACGCTCCTCGTCGCGGCGCGCCCCACCGAAGGCCGCATCGAACCCGTGCTCGGCGATCGCGTCGAGCAGCGTCACGGTCTGGAGCCGGTTGCGCGACGCGCGCGGCCCGGTCTCCTCGACCACGCGGCCCTTGTCGATCGAGTCCTGCACGTTCGCGACGATCAGTCGCTCGCCGATCTGCCCGATCAAGCGGTCGCGGAATTCGAGGACCTCCGGGAAGTTGTGCCCGGTGTCGACGTGCATGATCGGAAACGGGAAGCGGCCGGGGCGGAACGCCTTCTCGGCCAGGCGCAGGAGCACGAGCGAGTCCTTGCCGCCGCTGAACAGCAGGACGGGACGCTCGAACTCGGCGGCGACCTCCCGGAAGACGTGAATCGACTCGGCCTCGAGCGTCTCCAGATGGGAGAGCTCGTAATGCAGGGGGTTCAACTGGCGATCCTCGTCTTCATTCGTGGATCCCGCACTCGGTCTTCTCGAGGCCGGCCCAGCGTCCTTCGCGACCTGCTCCTGGACGCGTGCACGGCTGGCAGCCGATCGAGGCGTAGCCCTCATCGTGCAGCGGGTGATAGGGCAAGTCGTGCTCGAAGATATAGCGCCACAGGTCCTTTTCGCTCCAGTCGGCCAGCGGGTTGACCTTCCAGATCCCCCGCCGGTCGTCGTACTCGAGCTTTCCGGCCTCGGCGCGGGTCGGCGCCTGCTCGCGGCGGATGCCCGTGACCCAGGCGTCGACGTCGTCGAGCGCGCGCTCGAGCGCGTCGACCTTGGCCTCGCCGCAGCAATTGCTCATGCTCCACGGCTCGTCGGGGCTGCGCGCGTCGATCACCTCGATGTTGACGCCAAAACGGTCCTCGAACCGCCTCCACGTCTCGAGCGTCTGTTCGAACAGCACGCCGGTGTCGATCATGAACACGCGGGCTTCGGGCTCGATCGAGGCCAGCATGTGGAGCAGCACCGACTCCTCCTTCTGGAAGGAGCAGGCCACCTTCAGGCGAGGATGGAAGCGCTCGACGGCGTAGGCGAGCACCTCTTGGGCAGAGATCGTCTCTAGATCTGGGATCGCGATGCTCATCGTCTGGCTCCGGTTCACACCGCGCACTCGCCTTCGCCGCGCACGACCTCGAACGGCGACTGCTTAGTCCAGTCGATGAAGTAGTTCATGTTGTCCAAGCTGAACTCGATCGGCATCGTGAGATCCTTGACCTTTGCCTCGAACTCCGCTGGTCCGACGCGGTCGACGAACGCGTTGAACTCCTCGCCCTCGGTCCGCGCGGATTCGTAAAAGCGTATCCACCGATCGACTGCCTCGGGTACACGCTTGGCCGGGAGCCGTGCCTTGAGACGCTGACCGTAGCGCACGTCGCCGCCCTCGTACGCGCCGCCAACGTGGGGGATGTAGGCCGGGATCGTGTGCCCGCCGACCTTGATCGAGGCGCCGTAGAAGCCGATGTTCGCGATGTGGTGCTGCCCGCAGCCATTGGGGCAGCCGCTCATCTTGACGTGGATCCTGCGGATCAACTCATCGTCGAGCTTCATCTGCGTGAGGCGCTCGTGGACCGCCTGGTTTAGGCCCATCGAGCTCGTGATGCCGAGCTTGCAGGAGTCGGTCCCCGGGCAGCTGACGACGTCGGTGACCTCGTCCGCGCCGGAGTCGCCGAGACCGAGCTCGCCGAGCGCTCGCCACACGTCGTACACAGACTCGTCGCGGACCCAGCGCAGCACCAGGTTCTGGTGCACCGTCGTGCGTGCGGCGCCGCCCGTGTGCCGGCGCATGATGTTGGCGATCCCGCGGAGCTGCTCGGGCGTCAAGTCGCCGCGCGTCACCTTGACCTCGACGGTCGAGAAGCCTCGCTGGCGCTGGCTGTGGACGTTGGTCTCGACAAAGCGCGTGAACTCACGGTTGTCTCCGTTCGGCGACGCGAAGGATTGCGGCTTCGCCGGCGCGTTGGCCTCTTCGTCGTAGTCGAACAGGATCCCTTCCAGGCTGAAGTCGCGCTCGTCGACCCAATCGCCCTCGAGCTCCTCCTCCACGAGGGTGCGGAACTCGTCGATTCCGATCTTGTCGACCAGGACCTTGATCCGCGCGCGGGCGCGGTTGACGCGCAGCCACTCCTGGCGGTCGAAGATCCGCATGCACGCCTCGGTGACCTTCAGATAGTCGCCGTTGTCAAGCTCGACGAAGTCGTACAGGGTGGGCGCGAGGCGGGGCATGATCGAGGTACCGCCTCCTACCCGCATCTCCACGCCGCGAACGCCCTGGTCGTTCACTTTCGGGATGAACGCGACGTCGTGGATCCGAGTAATCGCGTTGTCCTCGGCGGTCGCCGCGAACGCCGTCTTGACCTTGCGCGGCATCGCCTGCGTCGTGGGATGGCGGACGAAGTAGCGCACATAGGCGCCGGCGTACGGCGTGACGTCGAACAGCTCCCCCTCGAGCGTCCCGGCGCGCGGGTCGCCGGTCACGTTGCGCATCGTGTTCCCGCACCCCTCGCGGCTCGAGAGTCCCGCGTCCCCGAGCTCGCGGATCAGCTCGGCGGCATCGGGCAGCGGGATGTGGTGCATCTGGATGTTCTGCCGGGTAGTGATGTGCCCTTTGCGGAGGGGCACGTACTTCTCGATGACGTCGGCGAACGCGTCGAGCTGATCTGGCGTGACTCCGCCGAACGGGAGCTTGACCCGGACCATCTGCACGTCGGGCTGGCGCTGGCCGTACACGCCCTGCTTCAGGCGGAACTTGATGAACTCGTCGCCCTCCAACTCGCCCTTCAGGAAGCGGGTCGATTCGGTGTCAAAGTCATCGAACTCGCGCTCTAGGATGGGGATGACGTGACCCGGTACGTCCTCGAGCACCTCGGGACTCTCGAGTGATCCGGTGCGGGCGCTGTGCATCGGTCCTTCCTTCCGGTCGCGGGCGGACCACGGAATCTAGCAAAAGGCAATCGGGGTTCGCCTATTTCGACCGGACTGCAGGGTTTTTGGGGATGAGGGGAAGCTGTGAGAGGCGAGGTGTGAGAGGCGAAGCCGTGAGCGAGCCACCCGCGAGGCCCGCGACCAAGCTGTGAGTGAGGTCGCGACGCCCACGACCAAGCTGTGAGTGAGCCCGCGAGGCCCGCGACCAAGCTGTGCGCGAGGCTGCGGCGGCGCGGCCCGCGACATCGCCGGAAGCGAGGCGGCGACGCCCGTGCCGCGGCACTCGCGCCCGACCACGTCGTGACCGCGATCAAGCGAGGGAAGAGCGCGGCCGCGGCAGGGGCGTGGCGCTGAAGCAACAACGAGCCGATCCTGCGGGTCTGCCGAGCAGCCGAATCAAACTCCGGCGCCGCGACGGCGGGGGCAACCGCCGCGGCAGCCGGCGCGCTCTTATCCGGCGCCGATCAGGCGACCGACATCCGCTTTGGGGGCTGAGCGATGCCAATGGCCCCCGGCGCATCGGCGAGCGCGAGCGCGGGCACGTCGATCCGACGACGAGCACGCAAACTGGTCCGAAAGGCGATGGCCTCTACTGCGTCCCGCGAACAGCATGACCCGGTACGACCCCCCTCTTCGCTGCGCCCCAAGCACTCTCTCCCGGTGGACTGTCTGGTTGGCCCACCAGCCAACATTTGGCACGCTGGCATACCGTTCCGCTCCTGTCAAGCGATCTAATACATAAAGCAACAGCTCGATCGCGCAGAGGCACGACAGCGCCCTTCAAGCCCAGGGCGCAGGCTCCGTCGGGGCCCTGCTGACGCCCTCGTGCAGGGCCGCGCGCTGCCACGGGCTGCGCTCCGGGGCGGGCGGGACCGCCGCCGGCGCCGTGTCGCGCATGAAGCGCTCTAGCGCGGCGACGACGGCAGCTGCCTCTTCCGCAGAGGCGCTGGGCGCGACGATGCTGAGCTTCGGCCGACGGTTCACGGGTTACCGGCAGCGTATCGTGCCCACCGTGACCGACCTGCCCGTGCTGGATTACGAAGCCGTGATCCGCGCGGTCTCGATGGAGGTGGCGATCGCACGGGTGCGCGACGCGCTGATCCGCTTTCATCGAGGCGAGTGGGCGATGCCGGCCAAGGTGTATCTCGAAAGCCCGCCGTTCGGTGATTTCCGCGCCATGCCGGCGCGCGGCGGCGAGTTCGCGCTGCTCAAGTGGGTGACGTCGTTCCCCGGCAACCTCGACCGTGGGCTTCCGACGGTCATGGGGGTGATCTGCCTGTCGGACGCCGAGACCGGCGAACCGCTGATGCTGCTCGACGCGCGCTCGGTGACCGCGCTCCGGACCGGCGCGGTCGCGGCCGTGGCGACCCAGGCGCTGGCACGCGTGGACGCCCGCACGGTCGGGATCATCGGGTGCGGGCTGCACGGCACCTGGGCCGCGCGCTGCCTGGTCGCCGCGGGCTACGGACCCGGCGTCTGCTACGACGCGCGGTTGGCCCGCGCGGAAGGGCTCGCGCACGAGCTCGACTGGCGGACCGGCTCGCGCGAAGACGCGCTCGGATGCGACGTGGTCTGCTGCGTGACGCCCGGGGACGTGATCGTGGTCGAGGCCGGCGATCTCCTGGCCGGCGTGCACCTGAACATGCTGGGCGCCGACGGGCCGGGCAAGGCCGAGGCCAGCGTCGGCGCGGTGACGTCGTGCGTGCTGTTCTGCGACGAGTGGCAGCAGGCCTCGCACGGCGGCGAGCTGACCGGCGCCGTAAACGCCGGCCTTGTCACGCGCGAGCGGGTGACCGAGCTCGGGGCGGTGCTGAGCGGCGACGCGACGGGGCGTCCCGGGCCCGAGGCGGTGACGCTGTTCGACTCGACGGGGCTTGCGATCCAGGACCTGGCGGTGGCCGCCGCGGCGTTTGCGGCGTGGGAGGACCGCCGCGTCGAGGCCCAGAGCGTCCGGCTCTAGATCGCCTAGAGCGGGATGTTGCCGTGCTTGCGCCGAGGGCCGGGTTGGCGCTTGTTCTGCAACGTCTCGAGCGCGGTGATGACCTTCGGCCGCGTCTCGTGGGGGACGATCACGTCGTCGATGTAGCCGCGCTCTGCGGCGACGTACGGGTTGGCGAAGTGCGCCTTGTAGTCGTTGATCAGCTTCTGCCGGCGAGCGTCGGGCGTCGGGGAGCTCTGGATGTCGCGGCGGTAGATGATGTTGACCGCGCCCTCGGGCCCCATCACCGCGACCTCGGCGGTCGGCCAGGCGAAGTTGAAGTCCGCCGCGAGGTGCTTTGAGCCCATGACGTCGTACGCGCCGCCATACGCCTTGCGAGTGATGATCGTGATCTTGGGCACGGTCGCCTCGGCGTAGGCGTACAGCAGCTTCGCGCCGTGCCGGATGATGCCGCCCCACTCCTGGGTCGTTCCGGGCAGGAACCCCGGCACATCGCAGAACGTGAGGATCGGGACATTGAACGCATCGCAGGTGCGGATGAACCGGGCGGCCTTCTCCGAGGAGTCGATGTCGAGCACGCCGGCGAGCTGGTTCGGCTGGTTGCCGACGATCCCGATGCTGTGGCCGTTAAGGCGCGAGTACCCGCAGATGATGTTGCGCGCGTAGTGCTCGTGGACCTCGAAGAACTCGCCGTCGTCGACGACGTAGCGAACCACGTCGCGCATGTCGTAAGGCTTGTTGGGGCTGTCGGGGACCACGTGGTCGAGCTCCGCGTCCTGTCTCAGCGGGTCGTCGGTGGGCTGGACGCGCGGCGGCGTCTCGAGGTTGTTCTGGGGAAGGAAGGACAGGAGGTACCGCGTGTCCTCGAGGCACTGGTCCTCGTCATCAGACGCGAAGTGCGCGACGCCCGACTTGCTGTTGTGCGACATCGCCCCGCCGAGCGATTCGAAGTCGACCTCCTCGCCCGTGACCGTCTTGATCACGTCGGGGCCGGTGATGAACATGTGCGAGGACTCCTTGACCATGAAGACGAAGTCGGTGATCGCCGGCGAGTAGACGGCGCCACCGGCGCATGGGCCCATGATCAGGCTGATCTGCGGGATCACGCCCGAGCAGTTCACGTTGCGTAGGAACACGTCGCCGTAGGCGCCGAGCGACACGACGCCCTCCTGAATGCGGGCGCCCCCGGAGTCGTTGATCCCGATCACGGGGCAGCCGATCTTGGCCGCCAGATCCATGATCTTGCACATCTTCTCGCCCATCACCTCGCCGAGCGAGCCGCCGAAGACCGTGAAGTCCTGGCTGAACACGCATACCGTGCGCCCGTCGATCGTCCCGTGTCCGGTCACGACGGCGTCGCCGTAGGGCCGGTTCTTCTGCATCTCGAACTCGTGCGTGCGGTGCCGCACGAACACGTCGAGCTCCTGGAAGGAGCCCGGGTCGAGCAGCTTCTCGACCCGCTCCCGCGCGGTGTACTTGCCCCGCTCGTGCTGCTTGGCGACGGCCTGCTCGGAGCCCGCGTGGATCGCCTCGTGGCGAAGCTCCTCGAGCTGTCCGAGTTTCTCGGCGTACGTCTCCGGGGCCTTTTCGCGCATCGGGAGCGGCGAGTTTAGGGAGAACGGGGGTTCCGCGACGCTGCAAGATGCGATACAACTCCGCCACCTTGCAGGAACCGGCGCCTCGGCGCCGACGACGGAGAACATAGAAGCCGAATCGCCGAGCCATCCGTGGCCGGCGGACGGAGGACCCAACAGCGACCTCTAGGGTCGCCGGGGCGAATCGCCGCAATCGTGCGGTGTAGCGCAAGTCGCGAGCCCGTCAGCTAACTCCGCAGGCTCACCAAAGGAGGCAGTTGATGGACACGGCACGTGATCTCGCTTGCGCTGACCTGTGGCAGGCGTCGTTGGAGCGCTCGCTCGCGCGCAGGGGCAGGTCCTCTCGCAGCTCATTCGAGCTCTCCCATCTGCGGCCCGAGCGCGATCTCAGCTGTATCGACATCGTTCGTGAGTCGGCGGCCTTCTCGCAGATGCGCCGATCGGCGGCGGCCCGGCGGCCGGCGATGTCACTACCGGGCGCCGGCGGCATCTCGGCGCTCGCCCTGCTGGCGGCGACGACGCTTCCCGGACTGCTCGGCGGTCGCGGCGCCAGCGCCCGAGCGGCGCGGATCACCTATCGCGCCGACGCGCAGGCGCCTCGGCAGCCCGCGGCCACGGTCGATCGAGCGGCGGCGGCGAGCGCGACGGCGAAGGCCGAGACGCTGCCCGGGACGAGCACCGTCGCGGCGGCCAGCGCGGCCGCGACCGCGACGCCGGCCCATGCCGTGTCCGCGAACGCGAGTGCGGCCGCGGCTCACGCCTCGCGGCCGGCGACGATCGCCCACACGCCGCATATCGCTGCCGCCCACGACGCCTCGGTGTCGGCCGGTGGCGCACCCGTGTCGCAGTCCGTGAGCGGCGGGGCCGCGCCGGCGGCCGAGCACAGCGTGTCGGCCGCGGCCACAGTGCGGCATGCCACGGGTGGGGTGCACACGGTGAACGCGGTCCACCGGGTGAGCGCAGTCCACCGCCTCCCCACGATTCACCGGGCGCCCGCGGTCCACCGGATCACGGCCGGCGCGCCCCACACGCCGACCGTTCACCGGATCACGGCCGGCGCGCCCCACACGCCGACGGTCCACCGGATCACGGCCGGCGGCCCCCACGCGCCGGCGGCGGCGACCCACGCGGGCACTGGGGGCGGCGCCATCGAAGAAGCGACCACCGTCGGACACCCGCGCACGACCGCGACCCCATCGAAGCCGCAGTCCCCCGCGGACCCGAAGCCGGTCACGCAGACCCACCCGGTCGCGAAGCCGCATCCGGTGGCGACCACCCCGCCCGCGTCGAAGCCGGCACCCGCACCCACGGTGGCTCCCGGCCATTACGTCAACCCGCTCGCCGGCGCGAGCGTCACGCCCGAGCGGGTCGACCAGGGCGTCGACTACTCGGGTTCAGGGACGCTCGGCGCGGTCGGCGCCGGCAAGGTGACCTACGTCGGGACCAGCGGCACCGGCTGGCCGGGCGCGTTCGTCGAGTACCGGCTCAGCGACGGACCCGAGGCCGGGCGCTACGTCTACTACGCCGAGGGCGTCAACCCGGTGGCGGGCCTGCACGTCGGGGAGACGCTGAGCCCCGGGCAGCCGGTGGCGCACATCATCTCGGGCTCCTCCTCGGGCATCGAGATCGGCTGGGGCTCCGGCGTGGGAACCCAGCCGCTGGCCCAGGCGCTCGGGCAGTGGTCGGGCAGCGACGACTCGAACAGCGTCGCCAGCCCGGCCGGCAAGGACTTCTCGTCGTTGATCGCACAGCTTGGCGGCCCTCCCGGGAAGGTGGAGGGCTAGGCCACCGCGTCGTGCTCGCGCGCTGCGCCCCCAGCCCCTAGGCGCGCGAGTACGGCCGGTGGTGTGCCTGGCCGAGGCTGTCCAGGGCCGCCGTAAGGGCGGCCTCGGTCATTTCAGGGGCGGCGTCGGTGGCGGGTTCAGCGGCGGTGTCGGTGCCGGTCGAGGTATCGCTCGCGGTTTCGCCGGCGGTGGCGGTGGGCCTCGCGGGTTCCCCGGCCGTCTCGCCGGCGGTGTCGCCCGCGGTGGCGGTGGCGCCAGCGGTGAGGGTGGGGGTGTCGGTCTCCTGGAGGGTGGGCACCTGAGCGCCCCCGGCTTCGTGTGTCGGCTCAGGTTCCGGCTCAGGTGGCGGCTCCGACTCCGCGGTTGCCTCCGGCTCTGGTTCGGCGATCTGCTCGGTCGCCGTGGGCGCACGCTTGAACCGGAACAGACGTGGGAGCCGGCGCCGGCGCGGCGGTGGGGTGTCGGATTCGGTCTCGGCCGCCTCGGGCGCATCGGCCGCCTCGGGCGCGTCAGGCACCCCGGCCGCCGACTCGACGACCTCGACCGCCGACTCGACGACCTCGACTGCCGGCTCGATCACCTCGACCACCGGCTCGACCACCTCGACCACCGGCTCGACCACCTCGACCACCGGCTCGACCACCTCGACGACCGCCGGTGCTTCCGCCTGCCTTTCGACCTCCACCGCCACCGCGGTCAGGATCACCTTCGTTCCCCAGCCGGCGGGCTCGATCCGCACCGTGCCGCGTGCGCGCTCGCCCTCCCAGGCGACGGCGGTCTCCGGATCGAGCCTCGTGATCTTGATATCTCCGAACTGGTCCAGGTGGCGAGCCAGGCAGGCCGCGTCGCTGCACTCCGCCCACAGCTCCGGGGGGGACTTGACCAGGGTTCGGCTTGCCACGTGCTCGGTCATGGCTGGTGGTTTCGCCCGAGCGGGCGGGACTCCTGCCGACGACCTCCGCGGGGGCGCGGACCTGCATGACACGCCAATCGAGCCGCCTTCTGACGAGCGTGGCGCACAACGCACGCCCCACATGCGTAGTACGCCAAGGTCAGGCGGAAGCGCGCCAAATGTCGTGCTATGCAGGTCGCCGTGGACCCGGCCGACTGGCTAAGGTGAAGCGCCGAATGCTGCCGACCAGACAGCTCGGCGCCACCGGACCCACCGTCTCGGCCCTCGGGCTCGGGTGCATGGCCATGTCCGGGCTGTACGGGACGGCGGATCGCGAGGAGAGCATCGCGACGATCCACGCCGCCCTCGACGCGGGCATCAACCTGCTCGATACCGGCGATTTCTACGGGATGGGGCACAACGAGCTGCTGATCGGCGACGCACTCCAGCGCGTGACGCGCGACGACGCCGTGATTAGCGTGAAGTTCGGCGCTCAGCGCGGCCCTGACGAGAGCTGGCTTGGATACGACGCCCGCCCGGCCGCGGTCAAGACGGCGCTCGCGTACTCGCTGCAGCGGCTGCGCACCGACCACATCGACGTCTACCGGCCGGCGCGGCTCGACGCGAACGTGCCGATCGAGGAGACCGTCGGCGCGATCGCCGAGCTCGTGGAGGCGGGCTACGTGCGCCACATCGGCCTGTCCGAGGTCGGCGCGGACACGATCCGGCGCGCTGCCGCGGTCCATCCGATCTGCGATCTCCAGATCGAGTACTCGCTGATCTCCCGTGGGATCGAGCGCGCGATCCTCCCCACCTGCCGCGAGCTGGGGATCGCGATAACGGCCTACGGCGTCCTGTCGCGCGGTCTCATCAGTGGCCGCTACCGCGCCGACGCCGAGCCCCGGGGCGGCGACGTCCGGGGTCGGATGCCGCGCTTCCAGGGCGAGAACCTTCGTCACAACCTGGCGCTCGTCGAGGAGCTTCGCGAGATCGCGGACAGCAAGGGCGCCACGGTCGTCCAGATCGCGTTCGCCTGGGTCCTGACCCGCGGCGAGGACATCGTCCCGCTTGTCGGGGCCCGCCGACGAGATCAGCTCGAGGAGGCGCTCGGTGCGCTCGATGTGGAACTGACCGCCGAAGACCTCGAGCGAATCGAGCAGGCCATCCCGCCCGACGCGGCGGCGGGCGACCGCTACGGCGCCCCGCAGATGGCCGACCTCGACAGCGAGCGCTAGCGGCCACATCGGGACGCGCGCCCAGGACGCGCACTAGCCCAGGACGAACACCACCAGCGAAAGCGTGGTCCGGCCGTCGTCGAGCGGCAGCGACGCCGTCCCGGCCCGTCGCCAGCCCCGGCGCTCGTAGAAGGCGATCGCTTCGTGGTTGTGGTCGGCGACGTCGAGGACCAGGCGGAGGCCGTGATCGGCGCCGTAGCCCTCGGCGGCGTCCATCAGCGCACTGCCGACTCCGCGCCGGCGCGCTTCGAGAGCGACGAAGAAGCGCGAGACGACCGCGAGCTGCTCGGCGGACACCGCAAGCGCCTCTCGCCACTCCCGGCGCGCCCTCTCCTCGTCGGTGGCGTGAAGCGACAGGTGGCCGTCGACGGCGCCGGCGTTCTCGCTGACCCAGGCGGCGAGGCCGGCGCGGCCGGTCAACCAGCGCGGTGGGTCCTGGGGCCAGCGGACCGGGTAGCGGTCGGCCAGATGCACCGCGTGCAACAGCTCGAGGCATGGCTCGAGATCCTCGGACCGGCGAGGACGAATCATCCGGGAAAAGTGCCCGGCTAGCGCCCCTTCGACACGAAAAGCTCGACCTTGTGTCCCGCCGGGAACGTGTGCCCGGCGCGCGGGCCGGCGCTCGTCACCCGGCCTTTGCGCACCGTCCGGGACTTCACGCGCTTGATCTTGCCCACGCGGCAGTGGGCCTGGCGAAGCGCCCGCTCGGCGGCGGCGAGCTTCTTCCCCTTGAGCCGCGGGACCTTGCACTTGACCCGAGCCGGCGGCGAGGGCGACGGCGGGTTGTAGACGACCGACACCTGTGACTGCGCGGTCGCACCCGCCCGGTCGGTGGCGAGCGCGGTGATCGTGTTCGTGCCCGGGCTCAGCGGGACCTGCGCGGTCCATGATCCATCCGGGGCAACCGGAACCGTTTGGCTGCCGACGACGAGCGAGGCGATTCCCGAGCCGGCGCTGGTGATGCCCGACAGGATCACGACCGGGCTCGACGTCGTCGTGCCGCCGGCCGGGGGGCCGATCACGACCGACGGCGCCTCGAACTGGTCCTGGGCGCCGAGCGCCATGCTCGCGGCGTCCGCGACGGCGTAGCCGACCGAGTAGATGTGGGACAACCTCGCGCTTCCGCCCGCCGGCACCACGACCACGTTGTGCTCTTCGAAATCGCCGTTGCTCGTGAAGGCGAAGCCGGAGGGAGGGCTGCCGAACGTGATCGCGCCGGCGGCCTCGTTTGGATCCCCGTCGGCCGCGGTGACGTTCGTTCGTACGAGAATCGAGCCGGGGGCGGAGTTCGGACCCGGCACCGTATTTCCCGTGGCGTACTGGGAAAAGCCGGTCTGACCGGGGAATTCATAGCCGCGGTCGCCGTCGTCGTCGCCGGACACGCCAATGGCATTGTCATAGAGAAGATCGACCGTGTGGACCTTCCCATCGGTTGAAGACCACGTGTCTGACACCGTGACGACGCGGCCGCCGTCGCTGGTCGTGACGTCGCGCTCGAGCCTGACGCCGGAGTCGACGAAGCTCGGACAGGTGGCAATTGTCGGCTGCTCGGCGTTCGTGGGCCAGTTGCACTCGACCAAGGGCTCGCTCGTCTGCGACGACATCAGGCCCGTGGCCGGATCCCATTGCACCGTCGTCGCGAGGGTCTTCGGAAAGCCCAAGAGGCTCTCGCTGGCGGGGTTGGACCCCGCCGCGGGGAACAGGCTCTCGGCCGCGGCCGGGTCATAGGCGTTACGACCGTCGATCTGAACCTCCGACCGCCCGCCGAAGGCTCCGAGGTCGTCGCTCAGAAGCGACCCAGCGCAGTCGATCGCGAAGTTCCCGACATCGAACGAGGAGTTGATCGGAGCCACTTCAGGCCCGCCGCATGCGATAAACGGGGCGAGGCTCTTGATTGGAGTACCGGGCGCGGACCACACCGCGAAGCCCGAGGACGTGACGTCGTTGAGGTAGAAGTTGTAGGGCGTGTTCGGGTTCACGGCGATTCCGGACGGGGTCGTCAGCGGAAGCGCCGCCTCGGAGATCGCCAATTGAGGCCCGGCGTAGCTGTTGCTCTCGGCCGAGCTCTCCATACCCGCGGGAATCGCCCGGAGTCGGCATGCGTGGCCGGCGATCGGTTTCAGCAGCTGAGGGCCGGTGGAGAACGTCCCGTTGTGGACGGCAACCGAAGCCGCGAGCCTCGCCACCGTCGGTGAGGCGCCGAAGTAGCAGACCACGTCCACCGACGTGATGCCCACGGCGGTTCCGCTGACCGAAAGCGTCGTGCCGGCGTTGTCGTAGGAGATCAGGTAAGGATTGTTGGCCGGCGTCCCTGGCTCGCTCGAGGTCCACCCGGTGATCTGGGACGACTGCGCGCCCGTGGCCGCGGCGGTCGCCGGTGCCACCGCCAGCGCGACGAAAGCGGTGACGATGGCAGCGATCCGAAACCCAGGCATGGAAAGGACCCCCTTTCCTCCCTGTTCTTCCCGGTCAGGTACGTCTCAGAACATCTATGCGAGGCGCCTCAAAACGTGGGCCGCCTACGCGGGGTAGGGCGGAGGTTATTGGTCGTATCGGCAGGGGCTTGTAATTCCTTTAGCCCTCTCTCGACTAATGAGCCGGATATCAGAAGGTCGGCTTGTACTCGCCGAAGACGTCGCGCATCGCGGCGCATACCTCCCCCAACGAGCAGCGGTCCTTGAGCGCCTGACGCAGGGGAGGCAGCAGGTTGTCGCTGCCGCGCGCGGCCTGGCGGATCTGTTCAAGGCGCTGCGTCACCAACTCGCCGTCACGATCTGCCTTGAACGCCTTCAGACGCCCGACCTGCTCGCGCTCGGACTCGGGATCGACGCGGAGGATGTCCGGCACCTCGGGCTCGCCCTCGTCGACGAACTTGTTGACCCCGACGACCACGTCCTGCCCGGTCCGGTAGCGCTCGTGGTAACCGAAGGCGGACTCCTCGATCTCGCTCTTCATGAAGTCGATCGCGTTGACCGAGCCGCCCAGGCTGTCGATCTTGTCGATGAGCTCCGCGGCCCGCGTCTCGAGCTCGTCGGTGAGCGCCTCGACGAAGTACGAGCCCGCGAACGGGTCGACCGTGTCCGCCGCCCCCGATTCGTAGCCGATGATCTGCTGGGTGCGGAGCGCGATCTTGGCCGCCCGCTCGGTGGGCAGGGCCAGCGCCTCGTCGAAGCCGTTGGTGTGCAGCGACTGGGTGCCGCCGCAGACAGCCGCGAACCCCTGGAGAGCGACCCGGACGATGTTGTTCTCGGGCTGCTGCGCGGTCAGCGTGACGCCGCCGGTCTGGGTGTGAAAGCGCAGCCGCCACGACCGCTCGTCCTTGGCCTCGAACCGCTCGCGCATGATCCTCGCCCACATCCGGCGGGCGGCGCGGAACTTCGCGATCTCCTGGAAGACGTTGTTGTGGCCGTTGAAGAAGAACGCCACTCGCGGCGCGAACTCGTCGACGGCGAGACCGGCGTCGAGCGCGGCCTGCACATAGGCGATCCCGTTGGACAGCGTGAACGCCACCTCCTGCACGGCCGAGCAGCCCTTCTCGCGGAAGTGATAACCGCTGATCGAGATCGTGTTCCAACGCGGGATCCGCTCCCGGCAGTACGCGAACAGATCGGTGGTCAACCGGATCGCGCCCTTCGGCGGGTAGATGAAGTTGCCGCGCGCGATGTACTCCTTGAGGATGTCGTTCTGGGTCGTGCCGCGTAGCTTCTCCGCCGGGACGCCCTGCTCCTCGCCGATCAGCTCGTAGAGGAGCATCAGCGGCGCCGCCGGCGCGTTGATCGTCATCGACGTCGACACCTGGTCGAGCGGGATCTGGTCGAACGCGGTACGCATGTCGTCGATCGAGTCGATCGCCACGCCTGTGCGCCCGACCTCGCCCAGGCACCGCGGGTCGTCGGAGTCGAGGCCGAGCTGCGTCGGCAGATCAAACGCCATCGACAGACCCGTCGAACCGTGCGCGAGCAGGTAGCGGTAGCGCTCGTTCGATTCTTTCGCGCTGGCGTAGCCGGCGTACTGGCGCATCGTCCACAGCTGCCCCCGGTACATATCGCGGTGGATGCCGCGCGTGAACGGGTACTCGCCGGGCTCGCCGAGTCGCTCGGGCAGGTCCTCGGGGACGTCCTGGTCGGTGTAGAGGGGCTTGATCTCGATCCCAGAGTCGGTGAACCGCCTTGGGTCGTCGGGGCCGACGATCGGGGCGATCGTGCGGTGCTCGTCTGTGGTGGCCATGGCGTCGAGATTACCCGGGTCCGGCAGGCAGACGAGCCGCTCAGAGCACCTTCGACAGGAACGCGCGGGTGCGTTCGTGGCGCGGTGAGCCGAGCAGGGCCGACGGCGGTCCCGATTCGACCACGACGCCTTCGTCCATGAACACAACCTCGTCGGCGACCTCGCGCGCGAAGCCCATCTCATGCGTGACCACGATCATCGTCATCCCGTCCCGCGCGAGCTGACGCATCGCGTCGAGCACGTCGCCCACGAGCTCGGGGTCGAGCGCAGAGGTCGGCTCGTCGAACAGCATCAGCTTCGGCTCCATGGCCAGCGCTCGGGCGATCGCCACGCGCTGCTGCTGGCCCCCCGAAAGGGCGACCGGATACGTGGTGACCTTGTCGCCCAGTCCGACCCGTTGGAGCAGCTGCTCGCCTCGGCTGCGAGCATCGCTACGCGGGACGCCCTTCACCCGGATCGGCGCAAGCGTCACGTTCTCCAGCGCGGTCATGTGCGGGAACAGGTTGAACTGCTGGAACACCATCCCGATCTCGGCGCGCTTGTGGGCCACCTCGTTTTCCCGCAGCTCATAGAGCTTGTCGCCCGACTGGCGATATCCGACCAGCTCGCCGTCGACGTACAGGCGCCCGGCGTTGATCTTTTCGAGATGGTTGATACAGCGCAGGAAAGTCGACTTGCCCGAGCCGGAGGGGCCCAGCACACACATGACCTGGCCCCGCTTTACCTCGAGGTCGATCCCCTTGAGTACCTCGAGGCGGCCGAATCGCTTATGCACCCCTTCGGCCTTGACCATCAGTTCGTTCATGGCGCCGCCCGATTTGCGAACCCAAGCCAGCGCGCGCGCATAGTGGCCCGCTCCGCGCGGCTAAAGCCGCGCCCGTAGCGCCGCTCGATGAAGTACTGCCCGACGTACAGCACGCTGGTCATTGCCAAATACCAGATGCTGGCGACGATCAGCAGCGCGATGATCTTGTAGTTCACGTCGTAGATGGTCTGCGCCGCGAACAGCAGCTCGCCGAAGGAGATCACGCTCAGCAGCGAGGTGTTCTTGAGCATCGAGATCGTCTCGTTGCCCGTCGGTGGGATGATCACCCGCATCGCCTGCGGCAACACGATCAGTCGCATGATCTGAAGGCGCGACATTCCAAGCGACTGCGCTGCCTGCGTCTGCCCCTCGTCGACCGAGATGATGCCTGCGCGGACGATCTCGGACATATATGCGCCCTCGTTCAGGCCGAGGGCCAACAAGCCCGCGACCAAGGTCGTAATGATCGCATTCGCGTGGGTGTGGACGACCGAGGGGCCGAAGGGAATCCCGAGCGAGATCGTCGGAAACAGCGCCGCGAGGTTGTACCAGAACAGGATCTGGACGAGCAGTGGAGTCCCCCGGAAGAACCAGATGTAGAGCCAGCTCGCACCCGACACGATCGGGTTGGGCGACAGTCGCATGATCGCGGCGGCGACGCCGAGGACGATTCCGACCGCCATGGCCAGAAAGGTCATGTAGATCGTCGCTACGACGCCGTGCAGGATGCGCGAGTCGAACAGGTAGTGGCCGACCACATACCCACTCGAACCCCTTGTTCGGTCCCGTGTTGGTGATGATCGCCCGGACGATCGAGGCGGCGATGACCAGCACGATCGCCGCCGCGATCCAGCGCCCGGGGTGACGGACCGGGACGGCCTTGATTTCCTCAGGCCGCCCGGTCGTTCGTTCGTCTCCTAACTTGGAGGTAGCCACCTCTCAGCCGTAGTCTGACGTTAACTCGTCGCCCCGTTGATCTTCACCTGCGAGGCCGGGATCGCGATCCCCGACAGCCCCCACTTCGCGAGGATCGACGTGTACGTCCCGTTCTTGATCGAGCACCTGGAGTGCCGCGAGCACCGGCTTGTCTAGGCCGTTCTTGGGCATGGCCAGACCGTACGGAGCGGTGGCGTAGGGCGCACCGACGATCTTGAACATTCCGCTGGACTGCTTCGACCTGGTAGTCGGCGACCGGCGTGTCTGCGAAGCCGAGCTGGGCACGGCCGCTGGACACGGCGAGATTGGCCTCCGTCTGGGTCGTTGAACACGAGCACGTTGACAGCCGGCTTTACCGGCCTTCGTGCACTTGCCGCTCTGCGTCTTCGCGTCGGCTTCCTCGGTGGTACCGCTCTCGACCGATACGGTCTTGCCACAGATGTCGGCGATGCTACCGATCGACACACCACCCGCGGCCTTCGTGTAGAACGACTCGCCGACGTGCGCGTAATCGACGAAGTCGACCGTCTTCTCGCGCGCCAGCGTGTCGGTGAACGATGATGCGCCCATGTCGTACCGGCCCGCGGCGAGACCGGGGATGATCGTGGCGAAGGTCGCGTTGACGACGTTGGCCTTCAGCCCCATCTCGGCAGCAAGCGCCTTGCTGAGGTCCGCGTCCATCCCGACCACGGTGTGGCCGTCCGGGCCGATGAACTCGTCGGGCGCGTAGCTCGCGTCCGCGGCCACGGTCAGCGTGCCCTTGGACTTGACCGCCGACGGTACGAGCGCTTCGACCGCGGCGTTGCCCGTGCCGGTGGACGCCGACGATGTCGAGGTCGAGCTTGATGCCGGCGCCGCGGCCGAGCTCGCGCTCGACGACGAACTACTGCTGTTGCTGCTGCCGCACGCGGCAACCGTCACGACGCACGAGAGCAACAGCGCCGCACGCAGCGGATTCCTCCAAGTACTCATCCGACTCCTTCTAGTTGAAACTGAGACCCCAGTAAGTGGCGGATCAGAATAGGCGAGAACGGCTAGGCGGTACAGGCCCGCTTAACCCTGCGCAAACCGGGCGCTCGCGGCCCACTAGCCTTTGCGGGGTGAAGGTACGAGTTCGTTTGTTCGCGGGGCTGCGCGAGCGCGCGGGCGCTCGCCGAGCTCGAGCTCGAGCTCCCCGAGGGCGCGATCGTGGCCGACGCGCTGGAGCGGATGGGCGCGCTGACCGAAGGGGTACCGGTCGTGATGGCGGTCAACCGGGAGTACGCGGACGCCGGCGCGCCGCTTCACGCCGGCGACGAGGTCGCGTTGATCCCGCCGGTGTCGGGCGGCTCGATCGGGGCGCTGCACGCGCGCGTGACGACCGAGCCGCTCTTGCTGGATCCCCTGGTCGAGCGCGTCCGGGACTCGCGCGCCGGCGCGGTGGTCACATTCCTAGGCGTGACGCGCGAGGTGTCCGAGCTCGAGTACGAGGCCTACGCCGAGATGGCCGAGCGCGAGATGGCCGAGATCGTGGCGCAGGCGATCGAGCGCCACGGCCTGTGCGCGGCCGCGGTCGAGCATCGCGTGGGTACGGTGCCCCTGTCCGAAGCCTCGGTGGCGATCGCCGTGTCGGCTCCGCATCGGGAGGCGGCGTTCGCGGGCGGCGCGGGAGATCATCGACGAGATCAAGGCCAGGGTCCCGATCTGGAAGAAGGAAGAGGGCGAATGGGTGCGCGGGGCGACGCCGGGTCCGCAGCGACCCTGAGGTCGCTGCCCGCGGTCCACGAGCTCGCCGGCGCGCTCGACGCGCCGCACGCCCTCGCGGTCGCAGCGGCCCGGCGCGCGATCGACGAGCAGCGCGCGGCGGTGGTGGCGGGCGCGGCGCCGACCGAGGACCTGCTGCCGCGGGCGCGCGAGTTGCTGGCCGACATGGAGCGGGGGTCGCTACGGCGCGTCATCAACGCCACCGGCGTGATCGTGCACACGAACCTCGGTCGGGCGCCGCTACCCGATGCCGCCCGAGAGGCGGTGGCGCGCGCCGCCGAGGGGTACTCGAACCTCGAACTCGATCTGGACACCGGCGAAAGGGGCAGCCGCCACGCGCACGTCGAGGGGTTGCTGCGCGAGCTCACCGGGGCGGAGGCGGCGATCGTCGTCAACAACGGCGCGGGCGCGGTGCTGCTGGCGGCGGCGGCGCTGGCCGGCCCCGGACGCGGGATCGTCGTCGCGCGAGGACAGCTCGTCGAGATCGGTGGCGGCTTCCGGATCCCCGACGTGATCGCCCAGTCGGGCGCGCGTCTGGTGGAGGTGGGGACCACGAACCGGACCCGTCTGAGCGACTATGCCCGCGCGATCGAGACGAACGACGACATCGCCGCGATCATGCGCGTGCACCAGTCGAACTTCAGGACCGTAGGGTTCGTCGAGGACGTGGCGATCGAGGCGCTGTGCGAGTTGGGGGTGGCGGTGATCGATGACGTGGGATCAGGCTGGCTGGCTAGCCAGCCAGGCCCGATACGGGGGGCGAGTAGTCGCGAGGCGAGTAGTGGCGGGGCTGGGTACTGGCGGGGCCGGAGTCACCGTCGATGAGCCGCTCATCACCACGTCCGTGGCGGCCGGCGCCGCGCTGACTTGCTGTTCGGGCGACAAGCTCCTCGGCGGACCGCAAGCCGGGCTGATCGTCGGACGACGCGACGCGGTGGCGGCGGCGCGCCGGCACCCGCTGGCACGCGCGCTGCGGATCGACAAGCTGTCGCTCGCCGCGCTGGAGGCCACGCTGCGGCTCTACCGCGACCCCGAGCGCGCGTTCCGGGAGATCCCGGTCCTGGCGATGCTGGCGGCCGACGAGGCCACGCTCGCCGCGCGGGCGGCGGGGCTGGCCGCGGCGATCGGCGAGCGCGCGTCGCTGTCTCGCGCCGCCGGCAAGACCGGCGGTGGCGCGCTGCCGCTGCTCGAGCTCGAGGGGCCCGTGGTGGCGATCGACGCCGACCCGCAACCGCTGGCGGGGGCGCTGCGCCGCGCCGATCCGGCGGTCATCGCTCGGATCCATGACGGGCGAGTGCTGCTCGACCCGCGCACGCTGACCGACGAAGAGGTGCCGATCGTGGTCCGCGCCGTCCGCGGGGCGCTCGACTCGACATGACCGCGCCGCTGACGCTGGGCACGGCCGGCCACATCGACCACGGCAAGACCGCGCTGATCCGCGCGCTCACCGGCGTCGACACCGACCGGCTCCCCGAGGAGCGCGCCCGGGGGATCTCGATCGAGCTCGGTTACGCCAGCCTCGAGCTCCCGTCGGGCCGGCGGCTGTCGGTCGTGGACGTCCCCGGCCACGAGCGGTTCGTGCGAACGATGGTCGCCGGCGCCACCGGGATCGACCTGTTCCTGATGACGATCGCGGCCGACGACGGCGTGATGCCCCAGACGCGCGAGCACGCCGCGGTGCTCGAGGCGCTGGGCGTGCGGACGGGCGTCGTCGCGGTGACCAAGAGCGACCTCGCGGATCCCGAGGTGGCCCTGATCGAGGCCTCCGAGCTGTTCGCGGGCAGCGAGGTGGTCGCCGTGTCGGCCCGGACGGGCGACGGCCTCGAGGAGCTGCGAGCCGCGCTCGAGCGCGCGAGCGGGTCCGTGGCCTCGCGCGCGGACGCGGCGTCGTCCGCCCGTCTGCACGTCGATCGCGTGTTCACGATCAAGGGCGCCGGGACGGTGGTCACGGGCACGCTGTGGTCCGGAGAGATCGGACGCGGGGACGAGCTCGTGCTCGCTGCCCAAGGGTCGGCGCGTGCGCGTGCGCGGCGTGCAGGTCCACGATGAGCCGCTCCAGCGAGCGCCGGCGGGCCAGCGCGTGGCCGTGAACCTGACCGGTACCGCGATCGACGAGATCGAGCGCGGAGACGTGCTCGTGTCGGGCGACAGCGACGTGCGGCCGACCTACCGGGTCGACGCCGAGCTCGAGTTCGCCGACCGCGACCAGCAGCCCGGCGAGCGCGTCCAGGTCCACCACGGCACGCGCGAGGCGGCCGGCTCGCCTGGCGTGGCTCGGGGGGCGCTTCTGGCAGGTCCGACTGGAGCAGCCAATCGTCCCCGCTGCCGGCGACCGTATCGTCGTGCGCCAGATCGCGCCGCCCGACACCCTGGGCGGCGGCCGCGTGCTCGACCCACGGCCGCGCCGACACGGCCCGAGTCGCGACGTGCTCGTGCGGCTCGAACGGCTCGCGCGCGGCGAAGCGCCGGAACCGACCGGACGGACGATTGGATCCCACCCACCCACCCCCACCGCCCCAGGGACGCCGAGCTTGCGAAATCCGGCCACGTACGGACTGGAGCAACCACCGCTTTCGAGGCCGGATTCCGGAGCGAGGCCCCAGGAGCCCCTGTCGGACTCGGCCCGCGCGCTCGAGCAGCGACTCCGCGACGCCGGCGCCGAGCCGCCGCTCGACTCAGAGCTCGACGCCGGCGATCTCGCCGCGCTCCGCGACGCCGGCCGCGCCGTGCGCGTGACCAAGAACCTCCATTACCACGTCGACGCGCTCGCCGATATCCGCGCGCGCATCATAGAAATGGCGCAGCTGGGCGGTGGCGCGGTCACGCTCGCGCAGCTGCGCGACGAGCTCGCCACCTCGCGCAAGTTCGCGCAGGCGCTGCTCGAGCACTTCGACTCCGAGAAGGTCACGATCCGCCGCGGCGACGAGCACGTGCTGCGCCGGCGCTCATAGCGCGCCGCCCGCGGCTGGTGGCGCGGTCGGGTCGGCCGCCTCGGACTGCGAGTGCTCGCGGACGAGGTAATCCTCGATGAACATCGGGGCGTCGATCGAGCGCTGGACGACCGCCAGCAGCGACGACATGCTCGAGACCTCCTCGACCTGCTCCTTGAGGAACCACTGCATGAACTGCTCGGAGAGGTAATCGTTCTCCTCGCGCGCGACGCCCATCAACTCGCCGATCTGAGAAGAGACGCGGCGCTCCTGCTCGAGCGCGAGCGCGACCGGGGCGGCGACGTCGCTGAACGCGGTCTCGGGCGCGGTGACGCCGGGAATCGTCACCGCGGCGTCGGCGTCGAGGAGGTACTGAACCATCATCATCGCGTGGTTTCTCTCCTCGACCGCCTGGGCGAAGAAGAACGCGGCCAGGCGGGGAAGCGTCTGGGCGTCGTAGTAGACGGCGTTGGCGACGTACTGCTGGGACGCCGCGAACTCGTACGCGATCTGTTGGTTTAGCCGATCCACGAACCGCTCCGCGGCCATCGCTGCTCCTCTCGTCCGGGAGACCGCATCGTAGTGACGGCCACGCACGCGGTGGAGCGAGTGCGTAGATTGCGCGCAATGCCTACCAGCCTAGTTACCGGAGGGGCGGGTTTCCTCGGGTCGCACCTGTGCGATGAGCTGCTTCGCCGCGGCCATCGCGTGATCTGCATCGACAACTTGGAGACAGGCTCGCTCAACAACATCGAGCACATCCGCAGCGACGAGTTCGTGCACCGGAACTTGGACATCATCGAGCCGTACTTTGTGGACGAGCCGATCGACTTCGTCTACCACCTGGCCTCGCCGGCGTCGCCGATCGACTACCTGCGCCTGCCGCTGGCCACGCTCAAGGTCGGCTCGTACGGAACGCACCACACTTTGGGTCTGGCAAAGGTCCATCGAGCCCGGTTCCTGATCGCGTCGACGAGCGAGGTGTACGGCGATCCCCAGGTGCACCCGCAGCCCGAGAGCTACTGGGGGCACGTCAACCCGATCGGCCCTCGCGGGGTCTACGACGAGGCCAAGCGCTACGCCGAGGCGCTGACGATGGCCTACCACCGCCAGCAGGGCGTCGACACCGCAATCGTCCGCATCTTCAACACCTACGGTCCTCGGATGAGGCCGCACGACGGGCGGGCGATCCCGACTTTCCTGCGCCAGGCGCTCCAGGACCGGCCGATCACGGTGTTCGGCGACGGGTCCCAGACGCGCTCGTTCTGCTACGTCGCGGACGAGATCCGCGGGCTGATCGCGCTCGCCGAGTCCGGCCACCACGACCCGGTCAACATCGGCAACCCGGACGAGTTCACGCTGCTCGAGCTCGCGGAGGCGGTTATCGAGGTCACCGGATCGAAGTCGGAGATCGTGTACGAGGCCCTCCCGACCGACGATCCCCAGGTCCGCCAGCCGGACATCACGCTCGCGCGCCAGATCCTCGGGTGGGAGCCCGAGATCACCCTGCGCGAAGGGCTCACGCGGACAATCGAACAGGCGGGGCGCGACACGCTCGTGGGCGATCGTTAGCGCGGGTCAGCGCCGGTGCGGTGACGCAGGAATGCTTGCTCCGCTACACCGCTACTTCATGGTCGAGCTACCGTTATAGCCACCGCGGGGGTCGATTCGTGCGAGTAGCCACGTGACGGTCGAGCAGAAAGAGGTCGCGAACATCCACTCCAGCGGGGGCTCACCTGCCGCCTCGCCGGTGCCCCTGCCCGATCGCGACGTCCGGCGAAAGCGCCCGCCGTTCCTGTCGTTCGTGTTACGGCTGGAGACGCTGCGGCGCGTCGCGCGAGTCGCCTCGTTGCTGGTACTCGATTTCATCGGCGTCGTCGGCGCCCTTTTCACCGCGGTGAGCCTCAAGCTGGCCGTGCACGACCAGCTGAGCGCCTCGGTGGCGTGGCAGGACATCAAGCACTGGATCCCGTTCGCGTACCTGGTGACCGTGCTCGCGTTCGCCCGCGTCGACCTGTACGCCGACCGCACGCGCCGGCCGGGAATGGCCCGAATCGCCACCGCGCTGTTCCAGGCGACCGTGATCGCGCTCGTGTTCGCGCTCGCCGACGGCCAGCACTTTTCGAGCTACTTCATCTTCTACGGCACGCTGTTCTTCGCGACGATCTACATCTCGGCGCTCCGCGAGCTCCATCTGCGCGTGAGTGGCTGGCTGCTCGACCAGGCGGGATACGCACGCCGGGCGGTTCTGGTCGGGTCGGGCAAGCACATCGAGGAGGTCGCGCGGGCGCTGGCCGACCGGTCGCGCTCGCGGGTCGACATCGTCGGCTATATCTCTTTGACGCCTCGTCCTCGCAACGGGCTCCGGTCGCTGGGGACCCTGCCTGATCTCCCAGGCGTGCTCGAACTCGAGGCCGTGCAGGAGGTGATCATCGCCGATCCCGATTTCCCCCAGGACAAGGCGGTCGAGCTCGTCGACATGTGCCATCAGCGCGGGATCACCGTCCAGGTCGCGCCGTCGACGATGGAGATCCTGATCGACCGCGCCGAGTTCGCGCCGGGCCACACCGTGCCGCTGTTCACGCTACGCCCGCCGGTGTTCGAGGGCGTCGACTACGCGGTCAAGCGAACCTTCGATCTGGTGCTGTCGTGCATCGGTGTGGTTCTGCTCTCCCCGGTGTTCCTGGCGATCGCGGTGGCGATCAAGCTTTCGTCCCGGGGTCCCGCGATCTATCGGTCGGTGCGCCCTGGGATGGCCGGAAAGCCGTTCTACTGCTTCAAGTTCCGGACCATGCGCCACCACGCCGAGCAGAGCCAGGACGAGCTCGAGCCGCTCAACGAGTCCTCAGGCGCGCTGTTCAAGATCCGCGACGATCCGCGGCTCACTACCATCGGGCGGCTGCTCCGACGCTTCTCGCTCGACGAGCTGCCGCAGCTGGTCAACGTCGTCAAGGGCGAGATGTCGCTCGTCGGACCGCGCCCGCTGCCGATGCGCGACTTCGACCGGCTCGAGGAGTGGCACAAGAAGCGCTACCTCGTGCTCCCCGGGATCACCGGTCTGTGGCAGGTGTCGGGACGGGCGGAGCTCGACTTCGACGACCTCGTGCGGCTCGACTTCCTGTACCTCGAGCGCTGGTCGATCATGCTCGACCTGTCGATCCTCTTGAAGACGATTCCCGCGGTGATCAGCCGACGGGGCGCTTTTTAGGGCCGCTTCGCGGCATCCCTGGGGCCAGTGTGCCCCGTCCGGACGGGTGACGCGGTACCCAGCTAGGCTGTCGGGCGTCGCATGCCTCCGACCGACCGATTCGTGATCAGCTTTGCCGCCGAACCGCCGCAGGAGCCGCTGCCCTACGGGCGGTGGGGCGACACGCTCGCCGGCCACTTCCGAGGCGCCGTCGGCGAGATCGACACCGAGGGCGAGGACATCGGCGAGATCGACACCGAGATCTCGTGGTTCCCGGATCGCACGTACGCCGGCCGGACGTACGTCCCCGCGGTGGCGCGGACCGCGAACGGCTATGAGCTCTTCGGGTACGTCTCCTTCGGCGAGGGATCGGGCGGGCCGACCGACTTTGCGGCAGCGGTCGACTTCACCGCAGAGGTGGCGGAATCCAACCCGGACTGGAAGCTCGACCTGAACGACGAGGTGATCGGCACGTGGCGCGGCGAACAGGGCAAGGCGGCCGATATGACGCTCGTGTGGGGCGTGCCGCTGGTGCCCGGTGGCGCGCTTGTGACGGCCGAGCTCGCGGACATCGCGGTCGATCAGGCCGAACTCGTCGAGGACCGGTTCACGCTGATCGCGCCCGACAACTACCGCTCGGACTTCCTCGAGATCAAGCTGTGGAGCAAGGCCGGCGACGAGCTCGCCCGTGAATCGCTCTACGTCGAGGACGACGAAGACTGATCTGCGAGCACTTCGGTCCGCGAGTTGTTCGCGCCGGAGCCGGCGAACCCGACCCCCAGCCGGTCCCGCACCTCGGCCTCGGTCAGCGGGAAATGGCACGCGGTGAGGTTGTGCGTGCCCTTGACCTCGAGCAGCGGCTCGTCCTGCGAGCACAGCTCCTGAGCCTTCGGGCAGCGGGTATGGAAACGGCAAGCCCTGGGGGGGTTCGCCGGACTCGGAACGTCGCCGGTCAGGAGCGCGCGCTTGCGGCGGTTGCCCCCGGACGGGCTGGCGACCGGCACCGCGGCCAGCAGCGCGCCCGTGTACGGGTGACGCGGGAACGAGTACAACACGTCGCTGTCGGCGATCTCGACGATCTTGCCGAGGTACATGACCGCCACCCGGTCGCACATGTGGCGCACGACCGACAGGTCGTGGGCGATGAACACGAGCGTCAGCCCCATCTCGCGCTGGAGGCCGCGTAGGAGGTTCAGCACCTGCGCCTGGATCGAGACGTCGAGCGCCGAGACGGGCTCGTCGGCGACGAGCAGCTTCGGCTCGAGCGCGATCGCCCGAGCGACCCCGATGCGCTGACGCTGGCCGCCCGAGAACTCGTGCGGGAAGCGGTTGTAGTGCTCGGGGTTGAGGCCGACGCGATCCATCAGCTCCTGTACGCGCTTGCGCCGCTCCCCGGACCCCTTGAGCAGCCCGTGGATCGCGAACGGCTCGGCGATGATCGTGCCGACCGTCTTGCGCGGATTCAGCGACGAGTAAGGGTCCTGGAAGACCATCTGCACCTCGCGGTGGAGCGCCTTCAGGTCACCCTTCTTGGCGCCGGCGATGTCCTGACCGTCGAACAGGATCGCTGCCCGACGTCGGGATCCAGCAGTCGCACGAGCAGGCGAGCGGTCGTGCTCTTGCCACAGCCGGTCTCGCCGACGATCCCGAGCGTCTCGCCCGCGCTTGACCTCGAACGACACGCCGTCGACCGCCTTGACCGCCCCGATCTGGCGCTGGAACACGATCCCCTGGGTGATCGGGAAAGTGCTTGACGAGGTCCTTGACCTCGACGAGATTGCCGTTGCCGGCGCTCACGCCGGGCCGTCCTCGGCCAGCCGCGGGGATGCGTGCGCGCGGACCGGTTGCCCCTCCTCGACAACCAGGTGGCGCAGCGTCGCCGAGGTCTGCCCCGCGGCGAGGCCGCGCCAGATGCGGCTGCGTAGCTCGGCCGGCAGCAGGCAGGCGACGGCGTGGCCCGGTTCGCCGGGCACGGGCTCGAGCCGCGGGTCGATCTTGCTGTGCTCGTCCCGCACGTACGGGCAGCGCGGGTGGAAGTGACACCCCGACGGACGCTTGATCAGGCTGGGCGGGCGGCCGGCGATCGGCACGAGCTCCTCGTCGCGAGGGCTGTCGAGGCGCGGGAATCGACTTCAGCAGTCCCCAGGTGTATGGATGCTGGGGCGAGCCGAAGATCGCGTCGCTCGGCGCCCGCTCGACGATCCGGCCGGCGTACATGACGGCGATCTCGTCGGTGATCTCGGCGACCACGCCGAGGTCGTGGGTGATGATGATGATCGCCATTCCGAGCCGCGACTGGAGGTCGTCGAGGAGGGCCAGGATCTGCGCCTGGACGGTGACGTCGAGCGCCGTCGTGGGCTCGTCCGCGATCAGCAGCTTCGGCTCGTTGGCGAGCGCCATCGCGATCATCACGCGCTGGCGCATGCCGCCCGAGAACTCGTGCGGGAACTGGTCGACGCGCCGCGACGGGTCGGGAATCCCGACGAGCTCGAGCAGCTCCACCGCGCGGGCGCGCGCCGCCGCCTTCGAGACGTCTTGATGCGTGTGCACCGCCTCGGTCAGCTGCTTACCGACCTTGAAGAACGGATGCAGCGACGACAGCGGGTCCTGGAAGATCATCGCGATGTCGTTGCCGCGGATCTTGCGAAGCTCGGCGTCCGGGAGCGCCACCAGATCGCGGCCCTCGAACAGGATCCGTCCCTCGATGTCCGCCCCCTGGTTGCGGGTGAGCCCGAGCGTCGGTCAACGAGGAGACGGTCTTGCCCGAGCCCGACTCACCGACGATCCCGAGCGTCTTCCCGGCGTCGACGGTGTACGAGATGCCGTCGACGGCATGCACGACTCCGTCCTCGGTCGAGAACCGGACCTTGCAGGTCCTCGACCTGGAGAAGAGGTTCGCTCACGAGTACCGCACTCTCGGATCGAGATACGCGTATGCGATGTCGACGACGAGGTTGAAGAAGACGATGAAGAACGCTCCGAACAACGTGATGCCCTGGATCGTGGTCAGGTCTGACACCTCGATCGCGTTGTAGAGCAGCCGCCCAACCCCGGGGATGTTGAACACCGTCTCGGTGAGGATCGCATTGCCGGCGAGCAGAGTGCCGACGTCGAGGCCGATCAGAGTGACGATCGGGGTGATCGCGCTACGCACCGCGTGGCGCCTGATCACGGTGCGCTCGGGCAGGCCCTTGGCCCGCGCAGTGCGGATGTAGTCCTCCGACATCGTGTCGATCATGCTCGCCCGCATGTACCGGGCATAGACAGCCGATGTGGCGGCCGCCAGCACGAGCCAGGGCAGGATCATCGAGTCCGAACCTCTTGCAGAGGCGTCGAGGCAGTCGCGAACGAGCCCTGACCGGGGAGGATCGGGAACTTGCCGATGTCGTTGGCGAACAGGTACAGGCACACCAGGCCGAGCCAGAAGACCGGTGCTGAGATCAGCGCCAGCGACCCCGTCATGGTCGTCCGGTCGAGGAACGACCGGCGCCTGATCGCCGAGATGATCCCGATGCTCGAGTCCGACCGCGAGCCAGATGATGACCGCGCCGATGACCAACCAGATCGTGGCCGGCAGGCGCGAGAAGATCAGCGAACGAACCGAGACGTTGTACTGGTAGCTGTAGCCGAAATTGAAGTGCAGGAACACCTGCTTCATGTAGGTGAAGAACTGCTGGTAGATCGGCTGGTCGAGACCCAAGCGAATGGCGGATCTCCGCGATCTGCTGGGCTCCCGCGTTGCGTCCGGCGCGCAGCACCGCCGGATCCGCGGTGGGCAGGATGTAGAAGATCAGGAAGATCACGGCGCTGACGATGACAAGCATCGCGATCATCCAGAGGATTCTTCGAACGATGTAGCGGAACATTTGGCGACGTGGGCGTGTACACGCGCGTTGGGCTCGCCGCCGTCATCTGCGGCGAGCCCAACGCTGCTAGTTCACATGACCGTCCGTGTTCACCTCACTTGAGCGACGTGAACGACGCATCGATGAGTCCGCTGATCTGCGTTGACCACCGGGATCACATTGGCCGAGCCGACGTTCGCCTCGTAGTCCCAAATCCACGGGACCATCGGGGCCAGGGCCATGATCATGTCGTCGATCTTGCCGTACGCCGCAGCCCGTGCAGCCGGGTCGGTGATGTACTTCGCCGAGTCGAGCGCGGCGTTGACCGCCGGGTCATTCAGCTGTGACCAGTTCGAGTTGTTGCTAGGGCTGCCGGTGATCGTCGCGCCGTTATTCGGGACGTCGATGACCGCCTGGCCATCATTGAAGTCCTTGGCCCATCCGACGTTCGGGCAGATGTTCGGTTCGTTGGAGACGACCGAGCAGAACTTCGTGTACATGACGGCGTGCTCGACCGGGTGCAGCTGCACGTTGAAGCCGAGCGCCGCTAGCTGCGACTTGAACACCTGAGCGGTGTCGCTTCCCGGAGGCGTGTTGTCGGCGACCATTGTGACCGTGCAGTTCCCGCTGCACTTGCCGCTCGAGTAACCGGCCTTCTTCATGTACGACTCGGCCAGCGCCATGTCGCCGGTTGGGTGCTGGAGGAAGTCATACTGCGCTCCGGACGGTCCAGCATAACCACCTGCCTGCTGGAATCCAGGGACGCCCGGCATGATGAAGTGCGTCGCCACCGCGCCGGCAAGGGGGCCGCCGCGGGTGTCGATCAGCGCCACGCGATTCGACGCCGCAATCACCGCCTTGCGGGTGTTGATGTTGTTGAACGGCGGCTTCTGTGGTGTTGAGAGCGATGTAACGGTCTCCCGATACCCGCCAGCAGTGACACCTGCTTCGGATACTGCGTCGCGGCGACCTTGAGCGATTCTCCAGTCGCGGTGAAGTCGAAGTTGGCCATGTCGGATCCCGTCAGGATCTTCTGACCGCGGAGTTCGTGTCGGAGAAACCCTCCTGGACCACGATCTTGTCGACGTAGGCCGGGCGGAAGTCAGAACCCGGCGTGTAGTTCGGGTTGCGCAGCAGCGTGATCTGCTTGCCCGGCTGGTAGCTCGAGATGTAGTACGGGCCGACGTCGATCTGATGCTGGCCGTACGTCGACGACGGCGTCTTAGAGTCGTACTTGGCCGCGTAGCCCTGCGGGACCGGCGACGACAGCGGCAGCGACAGCATGTCGATGAAGCCGATCGCGACGGCTTGGCCAAGTGGAAGACGATCGTCGAAGAGTTCGGCGTCGTGATGCCGCTGATGTCAGGCGCCTTAGTCGGGTCCTTCTTGACCGCGGCCTCCGCCTGCGTGAGCCCGACCAGATCACGTCGCCGAAATACAGGGTCAGATAGCCGTTCGGAACTCCGGGCATCAGCCCTCGCGTCGATCGCGTACTTGACGTCTTGCGAAACGACCGGGTGGCTCCAGCCGGTGCCACCGCCCAGTCGGCGGGCTGTAGTGGATGTTCGGCTTGATCTGGAAGGTGATCGTTTTGCCGCCGTCGGTGATCGCCGGTGCGGCTCGCGGCCAGTAGCCGGCACCGGTGCCGACGTGACGTTGGGCGGCCACCCCATCAGCGGCGAGTCCGCCGCCAGGTCGACGATGTAGGTCCCCTGGTAGTAGGCCGCGCCTGGATCGATGTAGTCGACATCGCCGTTCCCGATCAGCGTCAGCGTTCCGCCCTTCTTGGCATCCGCCGGTGCCGCGTCACTGCGGCGCATACTTGGCCACCTCGGCCGCGACAGAAGAGCTGCTACCCGAGCTGCTACTAGTGCTCGGAGCGCTGCCCGAGCTGCTCGACTTGCTACTCGAGCCGCAGGCCGCGAGCCCGATCGATGCCGCTGCCAGCAGCCCGGGGACAAACACCCCGAGCAATCTGGACCTGGATCGCATATTCCTTCCTTTCGTTTGACGACGTACCTTCATGTGCAGACCCTCCCCGGGTCAACGTTTTCTCGCCCGCGGGTTGAGCGCGTCCGTCATCGCGTCGCCCACGAAGTTGAACGCGAGCGCGGTGAACAGGAGCGCCAGCCCTGGGAACAGCATGTACCACCACTGGCTGGCGATGTTGGGCGCGGCGTCCGAGATCATCTGGCCCCAGCTGGGCGTAGGCGGTTGAACCCCGACCCCGAGGAACGAAAGCGCCGCCTCGAACAGGATCACCGTTGGCAGGAAGGTCGAGGCGAACACGATGATCGGCGCAGTGAGATTGGGCAACAGATCTTTGACGATGATCCGGAAATTGGACGCGCCGAGCGAACGCGACGCGTCGACAAACTCCTTCTCGCGTAACGACAGGACCTGCCCGCGGATGATCCGCGCCGGGATAGGTCCAGCTCGTCAGCGCGATCACCGCGATCACGACCGGGACCCCGGCTTGATCAGACCCACCCACGCAGCCGGTCCCGAACGAGCACGCGGAGGCCAGGCCGATCGCCAGCAGCAGGTATGGGATCGCCAGCCACGCGTCGATGGTGCGGGAGATCAACGTGTCGATCCAGCCGCGGTAGTAGCCGGCGAACAGCCCGCAGAAGACCCCGAACACGGTCGTGATCAGGAACGTCGACACGAACGCGACGAGCAGCGACACGCGAGCGCCGTAGATCGACGCGACTGAACACGTCGCGGCCGATCTGGTCGACGCCGAAGATATGGGCGGAGCTCGGCCCCGTGGGCTGCCCGAAGAAGTCGAGCGCGTTCTGATCCGCCGTGTACGGACCCGGGGCGCCGACCAGCGTGATCACGAGCGGCGCGAAGATCGCCACCAGGATCAGCACAGTCAGGAAGATGAGACCGGCGAGCGCGAACTTGTCCTCGCGGAACCGTCGGAAGAACAACTCCCACGGAGAACGGGCCGTGATCTCGTCCGCGACGAGATCGACTGCCCCTATCTCGGTCTCGTCGAGTAGTAGATCAGGGGTGCCGACGCTCATGGATTATCGCTGCGCAGTCACGCGCCAGGCGCGGGTGGCCTCCTCCACACGTCGAGGGATACCACATCTCCGACGGCGTTCTGCCATTAAACATTAACCCGAGGTAAACCAAGCACACGCCAGTACCCAACCCCGGCGGACGGATGTATGACCTTCCGCGAGACACCGCGGGCGCCGCTTTGCGATGTCGACGCGGGCGCGCTCTCGATCCCGACGCGGGCGCGCTCTCTATCCCGACGCGGCCGCGATCTCGATCCCGGCGAGGCTGCGCCGTCGATCCGCGCCGATACGCTCTCGAAGCGGCCGCCCTCGTAGCTCAATGGATAGAGCACGCGCCTCCTAAGCGCGGGATGCAGGTTCGATTCCTGCCGGGGGCATCGGGTCCCTGTCAGGGCGCCGTTCGCGTAAGAAGTTGCACACCGCGCCCCGTGCTACCGTCCGGCCACTCCGTGGCCGAGAGCACGCTAGAAGCACCGACGATCCCGGAGTCGGCTACCGCTGATCAACCGATCCCGCGCGAGCCGGTTCCCTGGACGCTGCGCGGATACGTGTCCGAGCACCCGGGGATAGCGACCGGCGCCGTGCTCTTGGTGATCTCGGCACTTCTCGTGCTGTGGGCGCGGACACGACCGAGCTACGACGCCTACGGCTGGATGGTGTGGGGCTACCAGACCCTGCATCTTTCGCTTGACCTCGGCGGGGCCCCGTCGTGGAAGCCCGTGCCGTTCCTGTTCACGGTCCCGTTTGCGCTGTTCGGGCATTACCAGCTGTGGCTGTGGATGCTCACCGCATGCGCGGTTGCGCTGGCCGGCCCGGTGTTCGGCGCTCGAATCGCGTTCCGGTTGTGCGGCGGTAGCGGTCGGGGTGAGGGTTCGGCCGACGCGGCGGCGGCGCTCCAACGCTTCGCCCCGTACGCCGGCGCCTTCGTTGCTGGAGCGGCTGTGCTGGGGATAGAGGGTTACTTCCACTACATCCTGAGCTCGCAGTCGGACCCGATGCTCGTCACGTTCCTGCTGGCCGCGCTCGACATGGGCCTGATCGGGCGGTACCGCTGGGCGCTCGTGTTCGCTGTGCTCACCGGACTGGGTCGGCCCGAGGTGTGGCCGTTCCTTGGGCTGTTCATGCTCTGGTGCTGGTTCAAGGTGCCGGGCACGCGCTGGATGGTCATCGCCGGCGTCGTCCTGATCGGGTTCATGTGGTTCGGGATCCCGACCATCACCAACGGCCGGCCCGACGTCGCGGGGCAGCTGGCCAAGGGGTCGCCTCGCGAGCTCAAGAGCAACCAATTGGTCGGGACGATCAAGCGCTTCCACGAGATGCAATACCTGCCCGTTTGGATCGCCGCGGCGCTCGCGGTTCTGCTCGCCCTGGTCCGGCGCAACTGGATCGTGCTCGCGCTGGGCCTGGGCGTCGTCGCGTGGTTGATCGTCGAGATCGCGTTCGCTTACCACGGCTGGCCGGCCCTGCCGCGCTACATGTTCGAGGCCGCGGGGGTGGTGGCGGTGCTGGCCGGTGTGGCCGTCGGCTGGCTGCTGGGTGACTTACCCCGGATCGTGCGGGGCGCCCCGGCCTGGGCGGGCGCGGTCCTCGCCGCGGTGCTGGTCGTGGCCATGATCCCCGGCGCGGTCTCTCGAGCGCGCGCCGAACACACGGACCTGACCCACGAGCATGCCCGCACCCACGAGATCTCGCTGCTCGCCAGCGTGACCAATGCGATCGGCGGCACGCACCACGTGCTCGACTGTGGTCAGCCGGTCACCGACGTGGGCTACGTGAGCTCGCTGGCCTGGCTCTACCACTTGGATGTCGGCTCGGTCGGAGGTCTCCAGCAACACGTCGAGGGAGCCGAGCTCCGGAACCCGGCGATTCCCAAGGTGCTGTTCAAGCCGCTGTCCTCGGGAGGGTGGAACGTCGAGCCGTGGCACACGCGGCCCTCCCAGGTCGCGCGCTGCGCGGGACTCCACGTCACCTACACGAGCAGCGGCGCTCTGATCCGCCAGTAGCGTGGCCACGACCGAGCAACGGCCGACACCGGCGCCGGCCGCCGCCGGGTCGTCGGCGAATCGCGGTCGCCTCGCCGGGGCGTCGCCGCTCGTCGTCACGGTGGCGAGCGCCGTCGCGCTACTCGTGCTCTCCACGCTGATCGTGGTGTGGGCGAAGACCCGTCCCGGGTTCGATCCGTACGGCTGGCTCGTGTGGGGTCGCCAGACGGTCGCCGGGAACCTGGACACCAACGCCGCGCCCTCGTGGAAGCCACTGCCGTACCTGTTCACGGCCCCGTTCGGGCTGTTCGGCCACTACCAACTTTGGCTGTGGATGATCACGTCGCTGGCGGTGTCGCTCGCCGGCGCCGTGTTCGCCGGGCGAATTGCGTTTCGGCTGACGGTGCGCGAGGGCGAGCCACTCTGGCCGGCGTTCGTCGCAGCCGCGTTCGCGGCGCTCGCGCTACTCGGCCTGAGCTCCTACTGGCACTACATGCTCAGCTCGCAATCTGACCCGATGATCGTGACGCTGTGCCTGGCGGCGATCGACTGCCACCTCTGCGGCCGCTATCGCTTGGCGTACACGGCGGGCGCGCTGGCGGCGCTCGGCCGCCCCGAGGTGTGGCTGTTCCTCGGTCTCTACACGATCTGGGCGTGGCTGCGCGTGCCGTCGATGCGGCGACTGATCGTGGTCGAGATCGTGCTCGTGATCCTGCTGTGGTTCGGGATCCCGGCGCTCACCTCGCGCACCCCGTTCGTGGCCGCCTCGAATGCGCTTGGGTCCGGGCGCCGGCTGCGCAGCGACCGGGTGTTCGGCACGATCGGGCGCTTCCTGGATCTGAACACCGCCGTGCTCGAGCTGACCGCGCTGCTGGCAGTCGTCTTAGCGGTCGTTCGCCGCGATCGGGTGACGCTGGCGCTGGCGGCGGGGATCTGCGCCTGGGTGGTCGTCGAGGTCGCGTTCTCGCTGCACGGCTGGCCGGGGCTCGGGCGCTACATGTTCGAGCCCGCCGGCGTGCTCGTCGCGCTCGCCGGCGCGGGGATCGGAGCGCTGCTGGTCGAGGGCCGGCGGATCTCCCGGGCGGCGGGTTGGGCGGGGATCGCGCTCGCCGCCGTGATCGTGCTCGCGCTGGTGCCGCCGGCGGTGTCCCGGGCGCGGAACGAGCACCGCGACATCCGCGGCCAGCGCGTGCGCACTGCCGAGATCAACAAGCTGACCGGGGCCATTTCGCTTTTGGGCGGTTCGGGACGCTTCAAGCCGTGCGGGGAGCCGCTGACGCGCCTCGAGTACCAGACGATCCTCGCCTGGAACCTGCGCACGAACGTCGCCACGGTCGGCTACAAGTACGAGCCGGCAATTCACAGCGGGCGCCCGATCGTGCTGTTCACGCCGGTATCGACCGGCGGCTGGCGGGTGCAGGCGCTGCACCAGCACGCGCCCGGGCTGCACGTCGCTCCCACGGTAGGGAGGACGGCGCCGGGCGGCGAACGGCGGGCACCTGGAACGGGGCGGGCTGCACGTCGCGCCCACGGTAGGGAGGACGGCGCCGGGCGGCGAACGGCGCCCCCGGCGGCCCCGGCGGCGAGCGGCGGCGAGCGGCGCCCCGGCGGCGAACGGCGGGCACCCGGAATGGGGCGGGGGGCTTGACCTGCGTAACACGACATTCGACGCTCTTGAGGCTGACCATGCCGGGTGAAGCATGTGGGGCGTGCTCTACGCGTCACGGTCCGAGCTACCGACCTCCGTTGACGCGTTATCCAGGTCGGCTAGGTTGTTAGGGCCGCTTGGCGGGGGTCAGTCGCGGTCTGGGCGGTCCGGGTAGACCTCGTCGATCGTCGTGAGCGCCACGAACGGGGCGCCGGCGGCCTCCTCGATCGCCTCGCGGCCGCCCGCGAGCCGGTCGCAGATCGCGACCACGCCGCACACGTCGTGGCCACCGTCGCGAAGGGCCTCGAGCGCCCGGATCGTCGAGCCGCCGGTCGTGACCACGTCCTCGACGAGCATGCACCGCTCGTCGGGATCGAGCGCCGGGCCTTCGATCCGGCGCGACAGGCCGTGGGGCTTGACCTCCTTGCGGACGAAGAACGCCTTGACGTCGGCCCCGCCCGCGAGCGCGGCGCACGCGATCGGGTCCGCCCCCATCGTCATCCCGCCGACAGCGGTGGCGTCCCAGGCGCGGGCCTGCTCGGCGACGAGCTCGGACAGCGCGCGGAAGCCGGCGGGACGGAGGATCGCTCGCTTGGCGTCCACCAGGTACTGCGCGGTCTGACCGCTCGTGAGCACGACCTCGCCGATCACGAGCGCGTGGTCGCGCAGCTCGGCGACGAGGCGTTCGCGGGCAGTCGTCTGAGCGTCGAGGGTCATCGGCGGAAGCTCATGCTAGTGGGGGCGCCAGCCGAAACCGGCAGCGTGATCTCCAGGCTTCTCAGACTGATCTCACTCGCGTGCGTCGCGCTCGTCGTGATGTCCTTCGTGATGTTCGCGCGCGATCAGATGGCCGGCGCGTCCGAGCATCAGCAGACCGAGCTCGTCGCCGGGGCGAACACGACCGCCACGCCCGTGGCGATCACCCACAGTCACTCGCAGCCCCGTCGCTTCATCGACGGAGCGGCCACGACGCTGATGTCGCCGTTCTCGGCGGTCGTCAAGTCGAGCAACCCGTGGGTCGATCACGGCCTGCCGGCGCTGTTCGCGCTGCTCGCGTACGGGGTCGGACTCGGGTACCTGGCACGCTTCGCCAGCGTCCGCGTGCACTAGCCGGCTAGTAGTACGTGTCGACCCAGTTGCCGACCGTGAGCCAGCCGTAGATCGAGATCGCGTCGACGATCGGCACGCGCATGCAGCCGTGGCTCGCGGGGTAGTCGGGCGCCGGGTTGTAACCGTGGATGGCGTAGCCGCTGATGAAGAAGTTCGAGAAGTACATGCCGTCGGGCAGGTAGCCGGGCACCTTCGAGTACACGCGGAAGTTGCCGAGGATCGTCGGCGTCGACGACTTGCCCGAGCTGATGGGATAGATCGCGACGACCTTCGACCCGTCGATGAGCGCGAGCAGCTGCAGCGACAGGTTGCCCTCGGCGTGCCGGCCGTTGCCGGGGAAGCGCACCTTGAACTGGCCGAAGCCGTCGAGCAGGTAGCTGATCGTGCGGCCGTCGAGCGTCTGGTAGGTGCCCCAGTGCAGGAGCCGGTGGTAGGCGTCGAGCGCGAGCCCGGTGCCCTCGTCGTAGACGCCCGTCTGCGGGATGTAGAAGTGGAGCGCCGCCAGGCGCTGCTGGATCAGCTCGACGAACGGCCCGCGCGAGCCGAACGAGGCATTCGGGTCGAGCGCGTCGAAGCTTCGGCGGCCGAGCAACCCGGCGAGCGCGGCGTTCCGGGTGTGCCCGACCCGAATGGTCACGTTCCCGGCCCGCGGGCTCGACAGCGCCTCGGTGAACTGCCCGACGCGGCCGCCGCGGCCGGGCTGGATCCGGAGATGATCGGTCCTGAATTGCTTCCCGTCGACGGAGGCGCGCACGAGCACCCACTGACCGGGGACGTAAGGCCGGACCACGCCGTGGATGTGCACCGTCCGCCCGGGAACCGTCATCAGCTGGTGGCCGACCAGGAAGGCGTCCGGGACCTTTAGCGTCAGCTTGGCGAAAACCGGGCTAGCTGGCGTGGTGCCCGCGGCGGATGCCGGCGTTGCCGACGCCGCCGACGCGCCAACCGTCGCCGCGACGACGGCGGCGGTTGCGGCAACCCGGCCAGCTCGCACCCCCAACATGGCCGGAAGTAAATCATGTGAAGAGGCTCACCCAGGTCGGGGGCGCGTTCTTGCGCGGTTTTGTGGGCTTTCGGTCGCCGGCGCGGGGGTCGGCGGCGCGCGCGGGGTTGCTGGCGCGGTCGCGGGTTGCCGGCGCGGTAGGTCCGCGGCGGCGCGCCGGCGGGGTGCGGGTCCGCAGTGCCGTCCGGGTTCGCGGGCGGGCGCGGGGGCCGGCGGGCGCGGGGGCCGGCGGGCACGAGGGCCGGCGGGCACGAGGGCCGGCGGGCGAGGGCCGGCGGATACTAGGGCCGCGGGCGCGGGGGCCGGCGGGCACGGCGGCCGGCGGGCACGAGGGCCGGCGTGCTCAGGAAGCCCGCGCCGGCGCGCTGTTCCGGTTTGCGAGCGGAAGCGTCACGGCCGCGATCACCGCGATCGAGCCCGCCACCAGGCCGACGATCTCTGCCCCGTTCCAGTGCAGCTCGTTGTAGCCGAGCGCGATCGAGTTGTTGACCGAGTGGAGCGCCATGCACGGATACAGGGAGCGCGTCTTCCAGCGCACGATGCACAGCACGAACCCGAGGAACCCGAGCGGGATGAGGTACTGCGCCGCCGCCGAGCCCGTGTGGGCGATGCCGAACAGGATCCCGGTCTCGATCGCCGCCAACCAGGTCCCGATGTTGCGGCCGGCGACCTTGACGTGGGCGCGGCGGAGCGCGCCGAAGATGAACCCCCGGAAGAAGAACTCCTCGGCGATGGGCGCGAGCACGCACACGAATATGGCGGCGCCGACGAGGGCGGCGGTGCTCGTGCCGATGCCCAGGTCCTTGGGCAGCTTGTCGGTGCCGTGCAGCTTGACGAGCGCCGAGTAGATCGCGGTCACCACGTAGTAGCTCACGCCGGCGAGCGCGAACGCCGCGGCTGCGACCGACAGCGCGACCCGGCGGTAGCCGAAATCCGAGGGTCGCGGCCGGCGCCCGTTCGCCGACGCGAAGTAGAGGGCGGTGGCCACGAACCCGAGATCGAAGACGACGTCGCTCACGAGGGTGACGCCGGGTGAGGTCGTCGTTGCGCCGAGGGCGGCGCCGATGCCGGCGACGAACACGCTCCCGAGCACGCCGACCACGAGGCCGACAAGGACCGCCGCCGGGGCCGTCCAAACGGGCCAGGGCGGCTCGTCGGAGAGGTCCGGGGGCCGGGCGGGCGCCGGCGCGGGGACCGGACCGGGTCCTGGCGATGTCATCTGCGGGGGAGGCACGCTCGACATGCTTCGCTCAGCTTAGGGCGCTCGTGGCACCGGGACTCAGCTGAGGGCCTCGTGGCTCCGGGACTCAGCTTGGGGGCGCTCGTGGCTCCGGAACCCAGATTAAGGCCCGGGGTGCGCCGGGACCTCGAGCCCGGCCAACTCTTCGAGCGACGAGATCGTGCGCACGCCGGGCACGGCCGGTCCGCCGTCCCGGCGCACGAGAACCGGCTCGATTCCGGCGGCACAGGCGCCGGCCACGTCCTCCTCGAGGTTGTCGCCGACGTGAATCGCCTGGTCCGGGGCGGCGCCCGCAAGCGTCAGCGCCTGCTCGAAGATCGCCGGCGCGGGTTTGCGCGCGCCCGCTTCCGCCGAGGTGAGGATCGCGTCGAGCAGCGGCTCGAGCCCGAGCGCGCGCAAGACGCCGTGCAGCGACGCGTCCCAGTTGCTCACCACCACGAGCCGCTGACCGCGCGAGCGCGCCGCGTTCAGCGCGGGCATGACATCGGGGAACGGGTTGAACCGCAACGAGGCGAGCAGCGCGTCGACGAGCGGGTCGAGGTCGAGATCGGCCGCCGGCAGCTCGGAGCGGAGCACCCCGGCGCAGCGGCGCCGCAGCGTCCGCAGGCTCGACGCGTCGCGACCCTCGTCGAGATGGGCCCGGTAGTAGGCGATTTCGGCCCCGATCGCTCGCTCGGCCTGGGGCTCGCTCACCTGCAACCCGAATCGGTCGGCCAGCTCGACCCGCAGCAGCGGCGCGGGCGGCTGGAGTGCGAGAAGCGTGCCGAGCGCGTCGAGCAGAATCGCTCGGGGTCCGGTGGCGCCGGTCGGCATGGTGGCGCCGGTCGGCATCGTGGCGCCGGTCGGCACGGTGGCGCCGGTCGGCATCGTGGCCCCGGTCGGCATGGTGGCGCCGAGTGTGGCATTGCGGGTGCAGGAGCCGTTATTGGCGGCCCGAAAAAGGGCTCCGAGCTACACTGGACCTCCGTTCTCGGTGCCAACACTTTGGTTGCGCCCACCGGCAACGGAGTCGCCTGCCAGCCCCTCCATGAGCCGACGCGATCGACAGCGGCGCCGCCGGCGCCATCGTGCACACCCGGTACAGCGGACGTTCCTGATCGGAACGCTTCTGGTCATATCCGGGGTGGCGATCGCCGCGCTGCTCGGCGTGGGCTGGGTGGTCGCGACGGCGGATTCCGCTCCGAACCTGAGCCAGCTCACTCCGCGGCATGCGAATCCGCCGACCGAGATCTTCGCGGGCGACGGGTCGCTGCTCGGCTACGTCCGCACGGACACGATCTCCAACAACGTCGCCCTCAGTCGCATCCCCAGGCGCCTCCAGCAGGCGACGGTCGCGATCGAGGACCGGCGTTTCTACCAGCACGGCGCGCTCGACTACCAGGGGATCCTTCGCGCCGGTGTCAAGGACCTGTTCGGCGAACACAACTCCCTGCAGGGCGCGTCGACCCTGACGATGCAGCTCGTCGACAACTTGTACCTCGACGGCACGGACTACGCCACCACCCACAACCTGAAGTACAAGATCACTCAGGCCAAGCTGGCCGAGCAGCTCGAGGGCAAGCACGGCAAGAACTGGATCCTCCAGGGCTACCTCAACAACGTGCCGTACGGGACCACCAACGGCGAGCAGGCGGTCGGCGTCGGCGCCGCGGCGCTCATGTTCTTCAACCGGCCGGTGTGGAAGCTCAACCTCGCCCAGATGTCGCTGCTGGCCGGGCTGCCGCAATCACCGACCCAGTACAACCCGACGGTCAACCCGCAGCTCGCCAAGAACCGGCGCAACGAGGTGCTCCAGGCGATGGTTCAGTCGCACTACATCTCGCAGGGGCTCGCGAACGCGGTGATGAAGCAACCGCTCCAGCTCCATCCGAACGCGCGGTTCATCGCGCACAGCCAGCCGTACATTTTCGACTACATCCAGCAGCAGCTGGACAACCGTTTCGGCGCCAATACCGTCGAGCACGGCGGACTCAAGGTCTACACCACGATCAACCTGCAGCTCCAGCAGGAGGCGGAGGACGCGATCCACGCGCACGTCGGTGGCCCAGTGCTCAATGCCCAGCCGGCGGCCGCGCTCGCCACGGTTGATCCATCGAACGGCAACATCCTGGCGATCGCGTCCTCGGCGACTTACCAACAGACGAACTTCGACTTCCCGGTCCAAGCCGAGCGCCAGACCGGGTCGGCGTTCAAGGTGTTCGCGCTGATGACGCTGATCCACGACTACGACGGCAGTCCGAACGACACCTACTACACGTCGAAGTTCTTGCCGGCGGGCTGGAATCCGCTGGACCCGACGTGGTCGGTCCACACCGCCGAAGAGACCTATCAGGGCGTGATCAACATCACCAAGGCGACGACCGTGTCCGACAACACCGTGTTCGCGCAGCTCGCGGACGACCTCGGGTACGACAAGCTCGACGCCACCGCGCACGCCATGGGCATCACCTCAAAGCTCGACGGGTTCCCGTCCGAGGTGATCGGCGGGCTGAAGTATTGCTGCACGATGCTCGAGATGGCCGACGCCTACGCCACGCTCGCCAACGGCGGCTCACACGTCCCCGCGACGATCCTCAGCAAGGTGGTGTTCCCGAACGGCAAGGTCGTCGAGCTCGGCAACCCGCCCCAAACGCGCGTGTTCAGCGACGGCGAGGCGTACGAGGGCACACAGGTCCTGAAGACCGTGATCCAGAGCGGAACCGGCACCGCCGCCAACTATGGATGCCCGGCCGCCGGCAAGACGGGAACGGCAGAAAACGAGGACAACGCCTGGTTCGTGGGCTACACGCCGAAGCTGTCGACGGCGGTCTGGGTCGGCTATCCGCAGGGCAACATCCCGATGGGGTCGTACGGGTTCGGCGGGACGGCGGCCGCCCCGATCTGGCACGACTTCATGCAGAAGGCAGCGAATGGCTACTGCGGCGACTTCCCGCAGCCCACCGACCCGTTCAGCGGCACGGCGTTCACCGGCCCGCACTCGTCGGCCAAGAGCGCGCCACCCCAGAACCAGCCCGGACAGACGGGGACAAACGCCTACAACAACCCGACGCTCTACGCGCAGCCGCCGGGCACCCGGACGCAGACGACCACGACCCAGACCGGCGGCGCGACCGTTCCGGGCCCGACGCCGTCACCCGGCGGGGGCCACGGCCACGGCCGCCACAAACACGGCTGACGGCGGCGGCTAGTGACCGGGGCGCTGCGACTCGATCCAGCGCTCGACCGCGGGACCGCTCTCAACGCTTGCGATCACGGCGTAGCGCACGTGGTCGGAGGTGTGATGGCCGCCGTGCCACAGGAACTCGGAGTCGACGACCGCCTGCTGGTACTTGGGCAGCGCGATCTTGACTTCGCCCTTGCGATCGAACTCGGTCGGACGGACGACGAGCGCGCTCGAGGGGTCGTCGGTGAGCTCGAGCCAGACGCGCACGACCCAGCCCTGGTTCTCGGGGTTGCCCTGGTTGTTGTTGTCCAGATGCAATCCCCAGCGGCACTCGCGCATGGTGTTGGCGGACATGCGCAGCAGCTGGACGCGCCCGAAGCGGGCGCCGATCGACTCGACCCATTTGACGATCGACGGGCACTTCTCGGCGTTCGGGGTCCACACGCCGTCGAGGTCGGCCTTGCCGTACTCCCAAAAACCCTTGAGCTCGATCTCGCCGGTGGCCGATGTGATCGGCGCGAAGTACGTGGTCGGGTCGCTCGAGTACGTCGTGTAGGTCAGGTCCTCCCACTCCGACGCCGGGATCTCCGGGCCCTTGTACTTGTCGAGCCGCATCCAGCCGCCGGCCTGCTCCAGCACCGGCATCCGGTAGTGGGGTGTCTTTTTCTGCTGCAGCGACGCCTTGCGGACTCCGGTCACTCGCAGGATCTGCTTGGTGTATTCGTTCTTCAGCGCTTCTGTCAGTGCGGGCAACGGTCCTCCGGGAGGGGTCGCTTTTCGTGGACGGACCAGGATACCCACTACTCTTACGGCAACCGTTTATGCCGAAAGAAGAGAAAGTTGAACTAGAAGGCGAGGTTGTCGAAGCCCTGCCGAACGCGATGTTCCGCGTCAAGCTCGACAACATGGATCGCGTCGTCCTCGGCCACGTGGCCGGGAAGATGCGCCGTTTCCGAATCCGCATCCTCCCCGGGGACCGCGTCCGGGTCGAGCTCTCGCCCTACGACCTCGATCGCGCCCGGATCGTCTACCGCCATAGGTAGCCCAGCCGGATGCTGGGCTGTGGTCGCTGCCGGCGCGAGCGGAGCGCTCGCCCGGAAGCCTGAAGCGGAACTCGCGCCGGCCAGAAGCCGGATGCGGTCATGCGCGAACTCGAGCTGATCGAGGCGCTCGAGCGCGTCCTGGCGGGCGCCCCTCCCCGCGTGGTGCGCTCGCTCGGCGACGACGCCGCGGTCGTGCGTGCCGGCGGATACGCGGTGACGTCCGTCGACGCGATGGTCGACGGCGTCCACTTCCGCACCGACCAGCTGGCGCCCGAGGAGATCGGGCACCGCGCGCTCGCGGCGGCCGCGTCCGACCTGGCGGCGATGGGGGCGCGTCCGGGGGAGGCGTACCTGGTCCTCGGGATGCCCGCCGGGTTCGACTCGGAGCGAGCGCTCGCTCTGGTCCGGGGCGCCCGCGCACTCGCCGACGAGATCGGAATCACCATCGCCGGCGGCGACATCACGAGCGCGTCCGCGCTGACGGTGTCGTTCACGGTCGTCGGCTGGGCCGAAGATCCCGGCGAGCTCGTCGGACGCGACGGCGCGCGCCCGGGGGACCGAGTGGCGGTCACGGGGACGCTCGGTGCGGCAGGCGCGGCCCTCGCGGTACTCGACGACCGCGCCGGCGCTGGGCTGGACGCCACGATCGCTCGTGCGCTGCGGGACCGGTATGCGCGCCCGATGCCCCGCCTGCAGGACGGCCGGGCGTTCGCGGAGGCCGGCGCGCGGGCGATGATCGACGTATCGGATGGGCTGGCGACGGATGCCGGGCATCTCGCGCGGCGCAGCGGGGTGCGGATCGAGCTGTCGCTGGCGGCGCTGCCACTCGCCCCCGGAGTTGCCGAGGTCGCGGATGAGTTGGGGGTCGACGGGCGGTCTTTCGCGGCGACCGCCGGGGAGGACTACGAGTTGTGCGTCTGCCTGCCGGCGTCGAGCCCGAGCGCCCTGAGCAATGCGACCTGGATCGGATCGGTCGTCGACGGGCCGGCGGGCGTGGTGTTCACCGACGGCGAGGGGCCGCTGGCGGGATACGAGCACTCGTTCTGAATCCGGCGAAGGAGGGCGTCGGCGACCGCCGTCGGGTCGACCCGATATTCGCCCTTCGCGATCTGCTCCTTCAGCGTTGCCGGTTCCATAACGATCACCTTACTTGAGGGATCGGCCCGACCGCGGAGGCTCTCGATCGGGTCTGGACCCCAATAGTTCGCTTCGGCTGATCGCCCGTCCCGCGGCACCGCGCTCGTCCGATCTGCCCGCGGGCCGATCGGAATTGGTCGCGAGTGCCGCGGGCCGGGCGTCTCAGCCTCGCTCACAGCGACGTCGCAGGCCGATCGGACCTGGAACGCGAGGGCTGCGGGCCGGGCGTCGCACCCTCGCTTACAGCTAGGTCAAGGCCCCAGCGGGCCGGCCCGGACGGGCCCTCTTGGTCCCACGGACGCCGCCGTAGGCGGCCCCACAAATTCACGCCTGGCGCGCGGGCCCGAGCGGCTTGACTGACTGGAGCTTGGCGAAAATGATGATCCGCTGGGCGGCGCTGTACAGCGGGTTGCACGCCGACAGGACCAGGCGTTCGTAGCCCACGTTGCGCGTGACCCACAGCGCGGTCGGGAGCACGATCCGGTGGTACTGGACCACGTACGTGAACAGGCCGTAGGGCATCTTGAGCAGGATGTGGTCGCCGGGCTTGAGCGCGTCGACGTGGCGGAACGGCGCCAGGTAGGTGGTCCGGTGGCCCGCGATCGCGACCGTCTGGCCGAGGCCCGGGAGTGTCGTCGCTGGGTAGTGCCCCGGCCCCTTCTCGAGGCTGGATTCATCGGTGCCCTGTACGACCGTGTAGTTCGCCCCGATCTTCGGAATCGTGATCTTGCCGATGGCGTCGCCGGTGCCGACCTGATGTTGCTCGCGCCGCGCGAGGTAAGCGATCCGCTGCTCGGGGCTCGGAAGCGCCACCAGGACGTGCTCCTGGATCGGGGTCAGTGGCGCGGTGTTGAAGCTGAGGTACTGGTTGTCGATGCCGGCGCGCTGGACCAGACCGATCACCGCAGTGACCGGCTCCTGCCAGGCGAGCGTCAGGCCGGCGTCGATCATCAGCAGCAGGCCGGAGATGATGAGGACCGAGGAGATGTCGCGCACCAGCCGTCTCAGCGGAATTGCGCCGACGCGGCGGGACGCCACCGCCGGAGCGCTGAGCACCCTCGTCCTCATCTGCGGATCGTTGGACGGGTGCTGCCGAGCGAGCCCGGGCCGGCGTACGTCACCGGGCCGCGGATCGTGACCGGCTCCTCCGACGGACGTGGCTGGCGAGCGATGCGCACCATCATCAGCGCGAGGCTGACCACGCAACCGACCACGACGCTCCATTCGAGCGCGGCCACCGCGCTGTAATCGCCACCCGCGAGCATCAACACAGCATTCCAGGCAGCGGGCGCGAGGCCAAGCCCGAGGACCATGGCGTAGTAGAGCGCAGCGAGCACGCCCGGTACGAGCCCGGCGAACAGGAGCAACAGGGCCCAAGGAGCGCGCAGCCGGTTCTCGGGGCCGACGATCCACAACCAGCAGTGCAGGGCGACGACCACCAGGGCCGCGGCGAACGGATTCTGGAGCCACAGCGCCAGCGTCACGAGGCACAGGACCAGCATGAGCGCCGCGGCGGCGCCCGGCGACGCCGCGTCGTCAGGGACCCGCTCCCGTCGGCGCGCGTGGCCGTTCGTCGCTTCGGCGGCGGCTTTCCCCGCCCACATCCTGCGCCCGGCCCACCACACGCCGCCCGACCCCAGCACGATCAGGACCGCGAGGCCGACGAGGATCGTCACCGCCCGACCGCCCAGCGTGAGCACGCTTCCGTCGATCGGTCCCGGCGGCGCCACGTCGATCGCGCCCGCGAGCCGTAACCCGAGCACGACGAGCACCGCCAGCGCGAACGGCAGGCACCACGCCAGCACCCACACCGTCCAGCGCGCGACCCGGTGCCCGCGCCGGCGCGCCCGGGCGACCCCGTCGATGGTCGCGATCAGGACCGGAAGGATCAGCGCCAGGACGAGCAGGCGGACCGCCCACGCCGGGATCAGCTTGCCGGACCAGCGCATGTACGAGGACGGCGCCGGCACGGACGTCGTGCCCGTCTCGAGTGCGCTGACGGACTGGAGGACCGCGCGACCGAACCCGGCGATCTGATACTGGCTGGTCTTCTCGTCAGGGAGGGGCACGCGGGATCCCGAGGTCGAGACGAGCACCGCGGGCTCGCCGTTCGCGGCGAACGGGCGCTGCTCGGAGGCCGCGAGCGGGAACGCGAGGTGCAGGAACTGGCCGCCCACGCTCTCATCTCCGGCGGCCAGCGTGGTCTGTTGCTGGATCGCTGACGCGACGGTGTTGCGCAGGAGCGACGGCGCGACGAGCGTCGAGTCAGACCACGGCACGACGAGCGGCGTTCGCACCACCGTGCCCGCCACGTCGCCGAGCACGATCACGGCATCGACCGGCTGAGGCAGGTTGCGCGCGAGCTCCACGGCTCCCGCTGCCCCGATCGATGCGCTCGTCGACGCGAGCACGATCGAGCGCTGCTGGGACTGCGAGGACAGCACCTGCGCGAGTTCGAGCAGTACCGCCGTGCCCGACAGGTCCGAGGCGGCGCCGACGTGCGCCGAGTCGCGGTGCGCCACGATGACGATCGATCCCGGGGTGAGGCCCGCGAGTGTCCCGGTCACGGTCTGGATCGTGCGCGGTCCATCGATCGTTTGCGCATTGAACGTCGAACGCTGAACCGCGAGCCCGTCCCTGCTGAACGCTCCGGCCACGTCATCGGCGATGGCGTTGTCCCCGTCGTCACCCGGGCGACGAACGGGGAACTGCTTTGCGAGGCTGCCCATCGTGGCGTAGGCGGTACCTCCGTTGAACGCGTCGGGCACGAGGTTGGCGGTCAACGGACCCGGCTGGCTGCCGAGCGAGAACGCCACCACGATCACCGCCACAGCGACCACGATCAGGCCGGTCCTGTAGATCCGCGGATCGAGCATCCGCTCTGAGGGTAACCGTCCGCCCCCGGAAGGATCGACCGTGGGCATTAGTCTTTTGCTGCAAACAGGAAGGACTCAGTGGCAGATCGCTCAGCGCGCATCCTGCTCGTGGACGATGAGCAGTCGATTCAGACGCTGCTCTCATATCCACTCCGCAAAGAGGGCTACGACGTCGTGCAGGCGACGGACGGGAGGCAGGCGCTCGACCGCTTCGACGAGCAGATATTCGATCTGGTCGTGCTCGACCTGATGCTCCCTAAGGTCGACGGTCTCGAGGTGTGCCGCCGGCTGCGGAGCCGCAGCTCGGTTCCGATCATCATCCTGACCGCGAAGTCGGAGGAGATCGACAAGGTGGTCGGGCTGGAGCTCGGCGCCGATGACTACATCACCAAGCCGTTCTCGCTGCGGGAGTTCTCGAGCCGGATCAAGGCGGCGCTGCGCCGCGCCGAGATGGTCCGGCCGACAGAGACCGCTCCCGACGAATGCCCATTCGAGACGCGGGAGATGCGGATCGACTTCTCCAAGCGTTCCGTTCGCGTGCGCGGGCGTGAGGCGCCGCTGACGTTCGTCGAGTTCGAGATCCTCTCGGCGCTGGCGAGGGCCCCGGGACGGGTATTCACCAGAGACATGCTGCTCGCGCGCATCTGGGGAGACTCCGCCTACCGCGATCCGCGCACGATCGACGTCCACATCCGGCACCTGCGCGAGAAGCTCGAGCGCGACCCGAAGGAGCCGGAATACCTGTTCACGGTGCGCGGCGTGGGCTACCGCTTCCGCGACACGGAGGAATAGCGCGCTCGTGGCCACTGGGACGGAGACAGTCGGAGAACGGGCGGCTCCGGTCGGAGGGGACCGGGCGGGTCGGGCTCGGCCCCGGACGCGCGGTCGGGTGACGCTGTCGCTGCGCACCCGCCTGACGCTCGTGTTCTCGGCGATCATGTTCCTGGCTCTCGCCGCCCTGTACTTATACGTCGCGCCCGGGCTCAAGAGTCGTCTGCTGCGCGACCAGCTCGCCGGGCTGACGGCCGAGGCGGAGCACCATTCGAGCGAAATCGCCAGGACCGTCGGCAGCAACGATCCGTTGCCGGTCGTGCAGGCTCGCGTCAACGCCGCCGCGCTCGCCACCGGCGATCGGGTGACGCTGCTGCTCGTCAACCACGTCCCTTCGGGCGCCGTGCTGTCCGAGTTGGCCGACTCGAGTCGCCGGTCGGCCACGGCGGCACTCTCGTTCGCGGTGGCAAAGCGAGCCGCGGCGTCGGGGCAGCGGCTGACGGGCACTCAGGAAACGCCGGCCGGGACCGTTGCCGAGGCCGCCTACCCGGTCGTGTTCCACGGTCGGGTGGCGGCGGTGATCGTGTATTCGTCGGCGGCCTCGGGGATGGTGCGCACGGTGTCGACCGTGCGCCACCAGATCCTGGTCGCGGGCGCGATCGCGCTGCTGTTGGCGATCGTCGGCAGCTGGTTGATGGCGCGCGCGCTGGCGCAGCGCGTGAAGCGCCTCGAGCTCGCGGCCGAGCAGGTCGCGGCCGGTGACTTCGGGCAGCCGATCCCGGTCGACTCGGGCGACGAGCTCGGCCAGCTCGCGGTGGCGTTCAACCAGATGCAGCACCAGCTTTCGCAGCTCGAGTCGGCGCGCAAGAAGTTCATCGCGACCGCGTCGCACGAGCTGCGCACCCCGATCTTCTCCTTGGGGGGATTTGTCGAGCTGCTCGAGGATGAGGATCTCGATCCTGAGACGCGTCGGCGTTTCCTGGAGCAGGTTCGGGATCAGGTCGAGCGGCTGCGGAAGCTGTCCGTGGATCTGTTGGATCTATCCCGGTTGGAGTCAGGTTCTTTGGAGCTGCGGGTCGAGCAGGTCGAGCTCGGCGAGCTGACCCGGTCGGTGGCGGGCGAGTTCGAGCCGGTGCTGGCCCAGCACGATTCGCACCTCGAGCTGCGCGTCGGACCCGGCCGGCTCGACGTCGTATGCGACCCGGTGCGGGTCGCCCAAATCGTCCGCATCCTGATCGACAACGCGCTGGTCCACACGCCGCCGGGCTCGCGGATCACGGTCACCGCGCGTCGGTCCGAAGAGCAGGTGCGGCTGGCCGTGCACGACGACGGAGAGGGGATCGACTCTCAAGCGCTGTCGCGGATCTTCGAGCCGTTCTACACCGCCGACGACGCCCAGGGCTCGGGGCTCGGCCTGGCGATCGCGAGCGAGCTCGCCGAGCGGATGTCGGGACGCCTGTCAGTCGATTCACGGCCGGGCGATACGACCTTCACGCTCGACATCCCGGCATAGGGGGGGCTCGGTGGCCGGGTCGGACGATCGCGGGCTGGTGCTCGAGCTGGCCTTCGAGTTGCGGTCGGCGGTGCTTCCCGAGCTGGGATCGCCCGCCGGGCGCGCGATGGCGGGTTCCGGTGCCGGAGGGGACATTACGTTCGCGGTCGATTCGCTGGCGGAATCGGTGTTGGAGGAGTTCGTTGCTGCACGCGCCCCGCGGGTGGCGGTGTATTCCGAGGACCGAGGTCTGGTGGCTCCGCCGGATGCGGTCGATGTGCTGATCGTCGACCCGATCGACGGGACGCGGCCGGCGATGGCGGGCCTTGAGTCGGCGTGCGTGGCGGTGGCGCTCGCCCCGCTCGGAGATGGGTCTCCGACGATGGGAGACGTTTCCGTGGGGTGCGTGGTCGAGATCAAGACCGGCGACTGGTATCTAGCCGTGCGGGGTTCCGGGGTGGAGTCGAATCGGCGGGTAGGCGTGTCCTCGCTCGTGGACGTGGGTCGCATGTTCTGGGGCTACGGGTTCCGGGGCCGACCGGTGCGCGTCGTAGCCGAAGTGCTGGGCGACCTGATCGACGCGTCGTCGGTCGGGGGCGGAACGTTCGAGCTGGGGTCGCAGGCGTTCGCGATGACCCGGATAGTGACCGGCCAGTTCGATGCCGTGATCGAGGTGGGGTCGCGGCTGATCGACGAGATCCCCGGGATGCGCGCCGAGTTCGAGCGGGTGGGCCGCGGCCAGGTGCTCAACAACTCGCCCTATGACCTCGCCGCGCCGTGGCTGTGCCTGATCGAGGCGGGCGGCGTCGTCACCGACGGCTGGGGCGAGCCGCTCGATCGCCGCCCGTTGCTCGGGTCCGGCCATGAGTTCCAGATGTCCTCGATCTCGGCCTCGAACGCCGGGCTGCACGCGCAGTTGCTCCGAGCGGTGGACCTCGGGGTCGCTCGCGTACGGGCCCAACGCGCGTGAGCGCTGGGTCGGGAGCGGGCTCCAGCGCGCCCGGGCACCTAGGCCAGCGTGGGCCTCAGCGCGCGTGAGCGCTGGTCGGGAGCGGGCTCCAGCGCGCCGGGCCGCCTGCGCGGGTGTGGGCCCCAGCGCGCGTGAGCCGCCCGGCTCGGTATCGTCCGGGCGCCCCTAGGGCTTAGCCATGCTGCAACCGATCTCGGTCCCGCAAAAGCATCTCAACGACTACGCGAGCATCGTCGGACGTGCGCTCGCCGACGAAATCCGTGCGCTCGCCGAACCTCTGCAGGGCAAGCGAGTATTGCATCTCTCCGCGACCGCCTTCGGTGGCGGCGTGTCGGAGATCCTGTACACGCTCGTGCCGTTGATGATCGATGTCGGGCTTGCCTGTGAGTGGCATGTGATCTATGGGCGCGAGGAGTTCTTCAACGCGACGAAGGTGATGCACAACGCGCTCCAGGGCAATCCGCAAGATCTGAGCGAGGAACAGTTCCGCACCTGGGAGGACTACAACGCCATCAACGCGCGCGAGATGTCAGACGGGTGGGACGTCTGCATCGTGCATGACCCCCAGCCGGCCGCGCTCGCCTCGCTCGTGCCCGAGAAGTCGCGCCGCTGGGTGTGGCGCTGCCACATCGACTTGTCGACACCGAACCCGCACACCCTGAGTCGCCTGCTTCCCTATCTCGACCCGTATCCGGCCGCGGTGTTCCACATGCAGAAGTACGTGCCGGCGGACATGGACGGTCGGGCGCACATCATCCCGCCGGCGATCGATCCGCTCGCACCGAAGAACATGGCGTTCTCCCCTGATGACGCGGTGTACATCTGCGAGCAGTTCGGGATCGACGTCGACCGGCCGCTTCTGTGCCAGGTGTCGCGTTTCGATCCGTGGAAGGATCCGCTCGGCGTGATCGACGCCTATCGAATCGTCAAACAGGACATGCCGGACGTCCAGCTGGCGTTGGTCGGTTCGATGGCCACCGACGATCCAGAAGGCTGGGACTATTTCAACGCGACGGTCGCGCATGCGGACGGTGATCCCGACATTCACATCCTGAATAATTTGAACAATGTGGGGGCGATTGAGGTCAACGCGTTCCAGTCCCACTGCGATGTGGTGATCCAGAAATCCACTCGCGAGGGGTTCGGTCTCACGGTCACCGAGGCGATATGGAAGGGGCGGCCGTTGATCGGAGGCGCCGTCGGCGGAATTCCCCTTCAGGTGTCCGACGGCGAGACGGGGTTCCTAGTGTCGAGCGTCGAAGAGTGCGCGGAGCGGTCCTTGCAGATCCTCCGTGATCCGGCGCTGGGCAAGCAGTTGGGACGCGCCGGCAAGGAGTCGGTTCGGCGCCGGTTCCTGATGCCGAGGTTGCTCCGCGACTGGCTGGACCTGTTCGGGCAGCTCGAGGTCTGATCTCCGTGTCGGACGCTGATCCTCCTCTGGTGCTCGTGTCGAATCGCGGCCCCGTCACGTACGGACCCGACGGCGAGGTTCGGCGGGGAACCGGCGGCTTGGTGACCGCACTGATCGGTCTCGCCACCCACCGTGACGTGACCTGGATCGCCTCGGCGATGACCGATGAGGACGTCGCCGTCGCCGAGCGGAACGCGCGGAAACCGTTCACGGTGCAGGCGCCTGACGGGGCCGAGTACCGGGTAAAGCTGGTCGCGTCCGACCCGGAGGCGTACGACCGCTTCTACAACATCACCGCGAACCCGATGCTGTGGTTCATCCAGCACTACCTGTGGGACCTGTCGAACGCACCCGACATCCGCCGCAACGAGACGGAGGCCTTCGAGTTCGGCTACAACGCCGTTAACGAGGACCTGGCGCGGGCCGTGATCGAGGAGATCGAGGGGCTCGAGCGGCCCGTGGTTATGGTCCACGACTACCACCTGTATACGCTGCCCGGCCTGGTGCGCCGCGCGCGGCCGGATGTGTTCATGACCCACTTCGTGCACATCCCGTGGTCTCAGTCGGACTCGTGGCGGGTGCTGCCGACGGTGATTCGCGACGAGATCTACCACGGGATCCTGGCGAACGACATCATCGGATTCCACACCCGCTCCTACCGGCGCAACTTCCTGCAGTGTTGCGAGGACCTGCTTGGGTTGGACGTCGATCACGAGAGTTATGTGGTGCGGTTTGACGACCGAGAGATCTGGGTGCGCGCGTATCCGCTACCGATCGACGCCAGTGCCATCCAGGCGGTCGCCCGCCGCGACCGGGTCCGCGAGTTCGAGGAGGAGCTGCTGCGCCGGCGTCGTGATCACCTGATCCTGCGCGTCGACCGGGCGGACCTGTCGAAGAACGTGCTGCGCGGGTTCGGCGCGTTCGATCTCTTCCTGGAGCAGCACCCGGAATTTCGCGAGCGCGTGACGTTCATCGCCCAGATGATGCCGTCGCGGACCGACGTGCCCGAGTACGCGGAGTACCTGGAGCGCATCGAGGCGGTGGTGGCCGTGGTCAACCACCGTCACGGGTCGCCGGACTGGATGCCGATCCAGTTGAAGCTGCGCGACGACCTCGACGAGGCGGTCGCCGCGTACAAGCACTACGACGTGCTGATGGTCAACGCGATGTTCGACGGCATGAACCTCGTGGCCAAGGAGGGGCCGATGGTGAACGAGCGCGCCGGCGTGTCAATTCTCAGCGAGAACACGGGCGCCCACGAGGAGCTGGGGGCGTTCGCGCTGTCGGTCAACCCGTTCGACATCCAGCAGCTGGCCGACACGATCCACGCGGCGTTGACGATGCCAACGGCCGAGCGGGAGGGGCGCCTTGAGGGGCTGCGCTCGGTCGTCACCGCGCGCGATCCCGGCGACTGGATCGACGAGCAGCTGGCGGACATCCGGCGAAAAAGCGGGTAGGTGCGGCTGCTCGCCCCCTCGGCGGCCCCGCGCGCTTGCGAGCCGAGACGAAGTCCCTCCCGTATCTGCGCGAGTGCCGCCGATCGGCGCCGCAGCCTCCCCTTCAAGCCAGATCGCGCTCACCCGTATCTAGTCGCCGCTCGGCCTCCCCTTCAAGCGGGCGCCGCGGCCTCCCCTCCAAGCCAGATCGCGCTCACCCGTATCTAGTCGCCGCGCGGCCTCCCCTTCAAGCGGGCGCCGCAGCCTCCCGCTCAAGCCAGATCGCGCTTACTCAGGCCGGTGGATCGTCTTGTGGTCGGCGAGCATCGCCACGTACTCGCTGATCCGGCGGGCGCGGGTGTCGGGGCGCTTGGCGTCGTAGATGCGGTACAGGAAGCTGTAGCGCTCTGAGCTCTTGAGCGTGGCGAAGAACTCCTGGGCTGGGGGATTGGCGTCGAGCGCCCGCTGGAAGTCGTCGGGGACCGTGACCGTCCGCTGCGACGCGTAGGCGGCGTCCCATCGACCGTCCTGCCTGGCCGCCTCCACCTGCGCGAGGCCGGCGGGCCGCATCCTCCCCTGGTCGGTCAGCTCGGTCGCCTTGCGGCGGTTCACCTCGGACCACTTGCTGCGCGGACCGCGGGGCGTGAAGCGCTGAAGCCAGAAGGTCTCGTCGCACGGGGCCTTCTGCCCGTCGATCCAGCCGCAGCAAAGCGCCTCCTCGAGGGCCTCGGCGTACGTGACCGTGGAAACTCCCGATCCCTTCCGGGCGATCTTCAGCCATACGCCGGCGGACGATTCGTGGTTGGCCTCGAGCCATCGCTCCCACGCGCTCATGTCGGGGAACTCGAGAATCGGGAGGTCCTCGGCGGCCACGATGCTTCAAACACTACGCAGGCGCTGGCGAGCTGGCGAGGTGCGCGGCGACTGCCTGGCGCGAGGCGCGGCGGCGGGTTGGCGAGGCGCGCGGCGGCGGCTGCCGATGGCAGGTCAGCCGCTATAGTCGGCCGCCGCCTCTTCGGAGGCCTCCGACCATGGCAGCTGAACCTCCCCTTTACGACCTGATGCTGCTGCTCTCGACGGGCGCGCCCGAGGAGCAGCGCTCGAAGATCCTTACGGACGTCGAGTCGGCGATCACCGGGGCCAACGGGTCGATCGAGCGCAAGGACGACTGGGGACAGCGCCCGCTCGCGTACCGGATCCACCATCAGCCGGACGCCGACTACCACCTGCTCCAGTTCAAGGCGCCGCCGACCCTGATCGAGACGCTGTCGCACGATCTGCGGATCACCGACGGGGTCGTGCGCTTTCGGGTTATCAAGAACCTTCCGGGCACGCCGCCGGCGCCCGACTCTGCACCGCCGGTGGTCGCCACCGCGGCTCCGCCGGCGGCCGGCGCCGAGTCGACCGCCGAGGTGTAGACGCTTTCGCGGCGGGGCGCTGGCAGCCCAGCTCCGCGGTGGCGTCAGCAGGCGTTTTCAAACGGGTTTGCAACGCTCCGACACGGCTCAGCTACGACCCTGCAAGTTGTCTGTCCATTTTCCGGGGATGGCGGGATTTGCCGCCTGAGGCGTGCTTAGACTCGTTCACAAGCTTTCAATTGCGCTCTTTGGAAAGGAGCTTCGCGCATGAACATCAACCGAGTCGTCCTGACCGGGAACCTGACGAAGGATCCGGACTTGAGGTCGAATCCCACCACGAACCTGTCGATCTGCAAGCTCAGGCTCGCGGTCAACACGCGCCGGCGGAACAACTCCACCGGCGACTGGGAGGAGAAGCCCAACTACTTCGGCGTCACCGTGTTCGGCCGCCAGGCCGAGAGCTGCGGGCAGTACCTCCGGAAGGGCCGCCCGGTGGCGATCGACGGCCGCCTCGAGTGGAGCGAGTTCGAGGTGGAGGGACAGAAGCGGCAATCCGTCGATATCATCGCTGACAACGTGCAGTTCCTCGGGAGCCGCGACGACGCTGGCAACGGGAACGGGAACAGCTATTCCGGCGGTATCCGCGCGGAGAGCGACATCCCGGCCGACACCAGCGATTTCGAGGCCGCTCCTGTAGGAGCCGGAGTGTCGGACGACGACATTCCGTTCTAGGAATTCGACCGAGGCTGAGACAGCAACCGAGCAGGTGATCGTTAGTGGCGAAGCAACGTAGACGGCCGGTCCGCCGGCGCGACAGGAAGGGCGCGCTCACTTCTTCGCGCCGCAAGCCCTGTCCGTATTGCCGGGACAAGATCGACCAGGTCGACTACAAGAACATCTCGATGCTGCGGCGGTTCATCTCCGAGCGCGGCAAGATCCGTTCGCGGCGGATCACCGGCGCTTGCCGGCGCCACCAGAGTCAGGTGGCGCGCGCCGTCAAGCGGGCTCGCGAGCTCGCGCTGCTGCCGTACGTGGCCGAGGGCGCGGGCGGCAGTGGCGGGCGCGGCGACCGCGGTGATCGCGGCGACCGCGATCGCGACCGCTAGGACGGAGCGTCGAGATGCCCCAGGCGATCCTGCTCCAGGACGTGGACTCGCTCGGTGAGCGGGGTGCGGTCGTCGACGTATCGCCCGGCTACCTGCGCAACTTCCTGCTCCCACGTAAGCTGGCCGAGCCGGCGACGACGGCCTCGATCCAGGCCGCGCGGCGGCGCCGTGAGGAGGCCGAGCGCGCCGTGCAGGAGGCCGAGGACCGCGCACGGGACAACGCGGCCACGCTCGGGCGAACCGTGCTCACGATCCCGCAGCAGGCGGGCGACGACGGCCGGCTGTTCGGGTCGGTCACCACGCAGGACATAGCCGACGCCATCCGAGACGCACGCGGGATCAAGATCGACCGGCGCAAGATCCACCTCGAGGACCCGATTCGCCACACCGGCACCTACATGGTGGTCGTCGAGGTCACCGACGATGTGACGGCGACGGTCAAGACGATGGTGGTACCGGCCTAGCCGGCACCCGCCTGCGCCGACCCGGCCGGTCGCCGAACCTCCTAGATCTGAAGTTCCTCGCTGGTTGCGGGAACGCTCGCGCGGTGACGCCTACCCCGAACTTAGACTCGGCTCGATCGTGAGCGCCGTCCAGTCAATCGCCGTTCCGCCGCACAACCTCGAGGCGGAGAAGTCGGTGCTCGGCGCGGTGCTGCTCGATGAGCGCCACCTCCACGCGCTCCTCGTCGAGCAGCAGCTCCGGCCCAAGCACTTCTTCCGCGAGCAGCACGGCGCGGTGTTCGCGGCGATGATGGAGCTGTACGAGAACGACCGGAAGATCGACCATCTGACGGTCGCGGAGATGCTCCGCCAGCGCGGCAAGCTCGAGGAGGTCGGCGGCCCGGCGGCAATCGACGAGTTCGCCGGCTGGGTGCCGGCCGCCGGACACGCGCGGGAGTACGGGCAGATCGTCCGCGACAACGCCCAGCTGCGCGCGCTGCTGACGACCTCGTACGAGATCCAGGCGAGCGTCATGTCGCGCGAGGCGCCGCCGCGCGACCTGGTCGAGCGCGCCGAGCGCTCGGTGCTCGAGGTGGCGCACGACGATCGCGAGAAGAAGTTCCGCCCGATCGCCGAGATCCTTGACGAGGAGACCGACAAGCTCCACCGCCTGTCAACGGCGAAGACGCCGCTGACGGGGACGCCGTCGGGCTTCAAGGACCTCGACGAGATGACCGGCGGCTTTCAACCGGGCAACCTGATCATCGTCGCCGCGCGGCCGTCGATGGGGAAGTCCGCGCTCGTGGCCAACATCGCCGAGAACGCCGTGCTCGGCGTCGGTCACCCGTCCCAGCACCCGAGCTCGGTCGCGCTGTTCTCGCTCGAGATGTCGGAGTCCGAGCTGGCACAGCGGTTCGTGGCCTCGCAGGCGCGTATCCGGGGCGAGGAGCTTCGCAAGGGCCGCGTGCCCGAGAAGCAGTGGCCGAAGATCCTCAACGCCTGCCAGCGGCTCTCGGCGTCGCCGCTGTGGGTCGACGACTCGAGCGACACGGGCGTGCTCGAGGTGCGCGCCAAGGCTCGCCGCCTGCACCACCAACTCGAGGAGGGGCTCGGCCTGATCATCATCGACTACCTCCAGCTGATGCGACATGAGGGGCGCGTCGAGAGTCGCGTCGAACAGGTGGGGCAGATCTCCCGCGGGCTGAAGTCACTCGCTCGCGAGCTGAACGTCCCCGTGATCGCGCTGTCTCAGCTGAGCCGCGCCGTCGAGCAACGCGGTGGGGAGAAGCGTCCGATCCTGTCCGATCTGAGGGAATCGGGCCAGATTGAGCAGGATGCAGACCTGGTGATGTTCATCTACCGCGAGGAGTACTACGACAGGGACTCCGAGCGGCCCGGCGAGGCGGACATCATCATCGCCAAGCACCGCAACGGGCCGGTGGGCGACGTCGTGCTGACGTTCCAGAAGGAGTACCCGAAGTTCATGAACTACGCCGGCGAGCGGTTCGCGGCGTGACCAGTCGAGTCTCCGGTGTGGTGCCGGCGGGTGTGGTGCCGGCGGGTGTGGCGCCGGCGGGTGCGGCGCCGGCGGGTGCGACGTGACTGGCTGCCCGTTCGATATCTGCGACGGCAGCGGCCTCGTGTACGACGAGGCGTCGAACACGGCGTACGACTGCCGGTGCCGCAAGCAGATCATCGCGCTGCGCAAGGCGCGCAGCCTTTCGGCGGTGATCCCGCGGCGCTACCAGGACGTGGGGTTCGAGCGGTATCCGGTGACCGAGATCGATCCCGCGGTGGTCACCGCGACGCGCCGGTTCGCGGACGCGATCGACGACCGGCTCGACGCCGGCCGGGGTCTGTGGTTCATGGGTTCGGTCGGGACCGGCAAGACGACGCTGGCGATGCTCGTGTCGAAGGCCGCGCTCAAGGCCGGGCGGTCGGTCGCGATCTACTCGCTGCCGCGGCTGCTCAACGAGATTCGCGATACGCACAGGGCCGAGCGCTCGCACGTGGACCTGCTCGACCGTCTGACGGCGGTCGACCTGCTGCACATCGACGACGTCGGCGCCGAACGGACCACGGACTGGGTGCTCGAGGAGCTCTATTCGATCGTCAACGCGCGCTACGAGGACCAGCGGTCGATGGTGATCACGACCAACATCAGCGACCGTGAGGCGCTGTGCGAGCAGCTCACCGCACGGACGGTCTCGCGGCTGACCGAGATGTGCGACGAGCTGCCGCTGCTCGGGCACGATCTGAGGATGGATTTTCGGCCGGCGTGAGCTCCGCCCGCGCGACCCGCGTGGGGACACGTCACCTGCGCGGCCGGCGAGTCACTTGCGCGGCCGGCGAGTCACTTGCCGGCCGGCGCGTCGGCTGCCCGTCGGGGCGCGTCACTCCTTCAGCCGGCGCTCGGACTCGGCGCGCTCCTCGAGCTTCTCGCGCAGGTAGCGCGCCTTGTCGGCTCGGCGTTCGTGCTGGTCGACCTCGTCCTCGTCGCGGGCCGACTTCGCGCGCTTGCGTTCCTCGGCCTCGCGCTCCGACTGGATGATCTTGAGCTCTTCAGTCTTGTGCTCGTCCGTCATGCCCAGAACGTAGCGCTACCGGCGGCGCCCCGCGACGGCGGTCGACCGGCGGGCCCGGCGGCGGCGACGGCCATGCCATGATCGATCGGTGACTGACGCTCCCCTGGCGCCCATCGGGCTCGACCACGTTCAGGTCGCGGCGCCGGCCGGGACCGAGAGCGAGGCCCGGCGGTTCTACGGCGAACTGCTCGGGCTCGCTGAGGTGCCCAAGCCGGAGGCGCTCGGCGGACGCGGCGGGGTCTGGTTCGCGTGCGGCGCGCACCAGCTTCATGTTGGGATCGCCGATCCGTTCGCGCCGGGGACAAAGGCGCATCCGGCGCTGCTGGTCCGCCGCGGGGATCTCGACCGGCTGGCGGAGCGGCTGGAGGCGGCCGGCTCCCCCGTCCAGTGGGACGACGCGATCCCGGGAACCCGGCGGTTCTTCACCGCAGACTCATGGGGGAACCGGATCGAGCTGGTCGGGGCTTCGACCTAGCGTGAAGCGCCAGCGAGTGGGGTCAGATCTGCGGGCCAGGACTCGGCGGCAGCGGTGAGGGGCCAGGACTCGGCGGCAACGGCGAGGGATCGGGCGCCGGCGAGGGTGGCGAGGGATCGGGAGGAGTTGGCGCGGGCGACGGGTCAGGACGGGGCGCGGGCGGCGAGGGGTCGGGCGAGCCGGGAGTGGGTCCCGGACCGGGAACGGCCAGTCCCGGACCGGGAACGGCCAGTCCCGGACCGGGAACGCTGCCGGTGATCGCCCGGGCCCTCCGTGATCCGACAGCGGTCACAGGAGCAACCCCGAGCGGCTACCGCCCTTGCCGTGCGTACACTGGACGCCGATGCCCGGAATCGTATTGGTCGGCGCCCAATGGGGCGATGAAGGCAAAGGGAAGGTCACCGATCTGCTCGCGGAGCGGGCGGATGCGGTCGTGCGGTTCCAGGGCGGGAACAACGCCGGCCACACGATCGTCCGCGGGCGGCAGACGTTCAAGCTGCACCTGATCCCGTCGGGCATCCTGCACAAGGACACGCTGTGCGTGATCGGGAATGGCGTGGTGGTCGACCCCAAGGTGCTCACTGACGAGCTCGACGAGCTGCGTCGGCGTCGCGTCGACACGCGATCGCTGCGGATCTCGGCCAATGCCCACCTGATCATGCCCTACCACATGATGCTGGACCACGCGGGAGAGGCGAAGCTCGGCAAGCTGCAGATCGGGACGACTCGGCGCGGCATCGGGCCGTGCTACGCGGACAAGGCGGCCCGGCTCGGGATTCGCGTTCAGGATCTGCTCGACGAGAAGATCCTCAAGAAGAAGATCGTCGCCGCGCTCGAGCCCAAGCGGCTGTCGTTGCGCCCGTTCGCGAAGGATCCGCGACTCGATCTGCAGACGATCACCGAGGAGTACCTGACCTACGGGCACCGGATGGCGAACTACATCGCCGACACGGTGCGTCTCGTGCACGAGCGGCTCGACGCGGGCCAGACGGTCGTGTTCGAGGGCGCGCAGGGCGCGCTGCTCGACATCGACCACGGGACGTATCCGTTCGTCACCTCGTCGAACCCGGTGGCGGGAGCGGCATGCGTCGGCGCCGGCGTCGGCCCGAAGGACATCGACGAGGTCTGGGGAGTGATCAAGGCCTACGGAACGCGCGTGGGCGCCGGACCGTTCCCGACCGAGCTCGACGGCGACATCGCGGACGAGATCCGCGAGCGCGGCGGCGAGTACGGCACGACGACCGGGCGCGCGCGCAGGGTCGGCTGGATCGACCTGGTCGCGCTGCGTTACGCCGCCCAGATCAACTCATTGACCGCGCTGGCGGTGATGAAGGTCGACGTGCTGTCGGGGTTCGAGCGACTGTGCATATGCACCCGCTACCGCGGTCCAGAGGGCGCGGAGTTCGACGACTTCCCGTACCACCAGACGATGCTCCATCACGTCGCCGGCGAATACGTCGAGCTGCCGGGATGGAGCGAGGACCTGACCGAGTGCCGCGACGAGTCCGACCTGCCGGCGGCCGCGCGCGATTATCTGCAGTTCATCTCGGACTTCGTTGGTGTGCCGATCGCGCTCATTGGTGTCGGGCCCGGTCGCGACGAGGTGATCTGGACCGAAGCGGGCGCCGGGATGGCCGGCTCCGCGTATGCCGCGTCCGCCGCAGCGTGATTCCGCGCCCGGGATCGCCCGCATCCGCCGCGGCCTGATCCCCCGCCCCGGACCGCCCGCGCTGGACCGCCCCCGTCCCCGGCCTGACTAACCCGCCCGCGCCGACGGATGGCCCTCGCCCGGCCAGGGCGCGAACACCATCACGACCCGGGCATCGGTGATCGCCCGGATCGTGCGGCGCTCGTTGGGCGCGAAGTGCGCGAGCAGCCCTGGGCCTCCCTCTACCGAGCCGTCGTCCTGGCAGATCTCGATCTCGCCGCTGACCACGACCATGTAGGTGCGCTCGTGAACCTGGTGCGACTGGAGCTGCTCACCGGCGGGCAGCTGCATCGCGATCGCCCGCGTCTCGGCGTCGGAGCGCAGGACCTGAGGATGGTGGGCCTCGATGTCAAGCTCGGTGACGTGCCAGGTCTCCATCCGGTCTCCTCTTTCTGCTGGGGGTTGAGGCTACAGGGGTGAGGCTAGGGCGGGGTCGGGGCGACACGGGCGTCACGCCGACGCGTCGAGCGAGCGCTGGAGCTCCTCCAGCACGCGGACCACGCGCAGTCCGCTCGGGCCGTCCGAGCGTGGCCGCCGACCCTCGCGAACGCAGTCGACGAAGTGCTCGAGCTCGACCCGCAAGGGCTCGAGGTTCGGGATCTGGGGGGAGACGATGCCGCCCGTACGGGTGATGTACTCGCCGTAGCCGCGCGAGTCCTGATCGAACCCTTTGTCGAAGATGCTGAGCTTCCCCTCGAGCGCCATGTCGTCGAACGTGGCCATCCTACGTGAGCCGACGACCGTGAACCGTCGCTCCTTGTGGGGATCGAGCCAGGACAGATGCAGGTGCGCGGACAGCCCGGACGGGAAGCGCAAGAAGCAGAACACGACGTCCTCGACGCCGTCCCGCACGTAAGACTCCCCATGGGCCACGACCTCCCACGGCTCCTCGTCGGCGAGGTGGAGCACGACCGAGACGTCATGTGCGCCCAGGCTCCACAGCGCGTTCTCGTCCGCTCTCAGCTTTCCCAGGTTCAGGCGGTTGCCGTAGATGTAGTAGATCCGGTCGCCGAGCTCGCCGGATTCGGTCAGCTGCTTGAGCTGCTGCACTCCGGGGTGGTACTCGAGCAGGTGGCCCACCATGAGCACGCGTTGCGCCTCGTCGGCGGCCGCGACCACCCGCTCGGCATCGGCGACCGACTGGGCCATCGGCTTCTCGACGAAGCAGTGCTTGCCGGCCTCGAGCACGCGCACGGCGAGATCGGCGTGGGTCGCCACCGGCGTGGCGAGCGCGACCGCGTCCACCGTGTCGTCGGCGAGCACCTCGGCGAGATCACCGGTGATGCGCGCCTGCGGAAAGCGAGTGGCGGCACGCTCGCGCTCGTCGGCCGACGGATCGCAGCACCAGGCGAGCTCGCAGCCGGCGATCGCCGCGAAGTTCCGAGCCAGGTTCGGACCCCAGTAGCCGAGCCCGACGACCGCGACCCGCAGAGAGTTTCCGTTCACCGCGTGCCGCGCCTCATCCGAGGTGGAGTGTAAGAGCCGAGACGACGCGTTCGCCGGCGCGACCGTCGCCGTACAGGGACGGGCGCTCGCGCGGCGGCTCGCGCTCCAGTGCCCGCAGCGCGGCGCCGGCGTCCAGGTCGACGAGCGTGTTCCAGCCGTGCTCGACGGTTTCAGTCCACTCGGTCTCTCCTCGGAGCGTCACGCACGGCACGCCGGCGAGGTACGCCTCCTTCTGAAGGCCCCCGGAATCGGTCAGGAGCGCGCGGGCGTGGCAGAGGAGCGCGGTCAGCTCGAGATACCCGAGCGGCGGCGTCAGCACGATCCTTTCTGAACGCTCGAGCCGCTCGAGCAGCCCCGCCGCCACGAGACGGCTGCGCGTTCGCGGATGAAGCGCAAACACGACCGGGAAAGGCACCTCGCACAGCAGGTCCACGAGCACGCCGAGGCGCGCCGGGTCGTCGACGTTGCCCGGGCGATGGGCGGTGGCGAGCACGTACCCGCCGGGCGTCAGTCCGAGTGCCTCGATCAGATCGGTGCGGTCGCGTGCGCGCGGCTGGGTCATGAGCGCGACGTCGACCATCACGTCCCCGACGACCTCGACCGCTCCACACACGTTCTCGCGCCGCAGGTTCGCGGCGGCGACCTCGGACGAGCAGAGCAGCAGTGAACTCGCGTGATCGGTGAGCACTCGATTGAATTCCTCGGGCATCGAGCGATTGAACGACCGCATTCCGGCCTCCACGTGGGCGACCGGGACGCCGGCTTGCACGGCTGCGACCGCACCGGCGAACGTCGAGTTCGTGTCCCCGTAGACGAGCACGGCGTCCGGCGACGTCTCCTGCACGACGGGCTCGAGCGCGCTCAGCATCCGCGCCGTCTGCGAGGTGTTCGACCCGAGCGCGATCCCGAGCTGACGGTCGGGCGCGGGCAATCCGAGCTCGACAAAGAACACGCCCGAGAGCTCGTCGTCGAAGTGCTGACCGGTGTGGATCAGGACCTCTTCGTGGCGCTCGCGCAAACGTGGCGAGACCGCCGCCGCCTTGATGAACTGGGGGCGGTTCCCGATTACCGTGAGGACCTTCATCGAGTGTCGGCGTCCAGCGCTTCGGCCTGTCCGGTCTCGTCCGCCAGTTGCTGGCGGACCGACCCCGCGACGATCTCGGCCGTCCGCGCCGTGACCGGCCCCGGCGCGTCGAACGTGCGCTCGTCGATCGCCGATACCGGGTGCACCTCGCGGGCGGTCGAAGCCAGGAAGGCCTCGTCCGCCTCGAGCAGCTCCTCGAGCGTGCACGAGCGTTCGGCCGCGCCGGTGCCCTCGATGACGATCGCTCGCGTGATCGAGGCGAGGATGTGCTCGTCGAGCGGCGGCGTCAAAAGCTCTCCGTCCTTGACCCAGAAGATCGAGCTCGTCGGGGCCTCGAGCACGCGGCCGTGGGGAGTCACGAGCAGCGCCTCGTCGAACCCCCGCTCCCGGGCCAGCCGGCCTGCGAGCATGTTCGAGCCGTAGGAGAGCGACTTGACTCCGTCGAGCACCCGTGTCGGGGAATACGTCACCGACGCTAAGCGGACGGTCGCGGGGTTCACGGGCAGGGGCTCGGTCAGGAGCAACCGGCTGCCTCCGCGCGTCACGACGACCCGCAACAGATCATGCTCGGGTCCCGATCCGGCTCGCGCGAGCAGGCGCCAGACGTCGGCTCGGATCGCCTCGAGGTCGACGGGGAGCCGCATGTTTGCAGCCGAGCGCTCGAGCCGGGCAAGGTGACGGTCGAGCGCGAACGGCCGCCCGTCGTACACCCGCATCACCTCGAACACCCCGTCCCCGCGGATCAGGCCCTCGTCGGTCGCGGGGATCGTAGCTTCGGAGGCGAGCATGATCTCGCCGTCGAGCGATGCGAGCGAGCCGGGCGCGCTAGCCATCGCCGTCCCTCGACCACACCTCGGCGAGGCGCACCACAACGGCGGCGGCGGCCGCCATGTCCTGCACCGAGGCCCACTCGCGCACGGAGTGGTACTCGTGCCCTCCGGTGAACAGGTTCGGAGTCGGAAGTCCCATCTCGCTCAGCCGAGAGCCGTCGGTACCGCCCCGAATCGGCTTGCGGATCGGTTCGATGCCCTCGGCCCGAATCGCGGCCTCCGCGGCATCGGTCACCTTCGGAAAAGCGGTGACGAAGCGCCGCATGTTGCGGTACTGCTCGCGGACGTTGAGCTCGATTCGGGCGCGCGGCTCGGTTGCCGTCACCTGCTTGGCGGTCCGCTCGAGCAACTCGACGTGGCGCCGCAGCAGGCCGTCATCGAAATCGCGAATGATGAACCTGACCTCCGCTAGTCCGGGCCTGCCGGTGATCTCCATGGGATGGATGAACCCCTCGCGATTCGCGGTCGTCTCCGGGGTCAGCGTGGCGGACGGGAGGGCCACGACGATCTGCGCCGCGAGCCTCAGCGCGTTGACAAGCTTGCCCGTCGCCCAACCGGGATGAACCTCGACCCCGCGCACGGTCAGGATCACCTCGACCGCGCTGAACGTCTCGTCCTGGAGCTCGCCTACATCCGAGCCGTCGAGCGTGTACGCGCACCGCGCTCCAAAGCCCGGAATGTCGAATAGCGTCGCGCCCTCTCCGATCTCCTCGTCGGGGGTGAACGCCACACGGAGCGTTGGTCGCGGGAGGGCGGGATGCGCCGCTAGGTGGGCCACCGCGGCCATGATCTCGGCCACGCCCGCCTTGTCATCTGCGCCGAGCAGCGTGTCGCCACTTCCGGTGACGATGTCGTGCCCGAGCTTGTCCACGAGCTCCGGCATAGTCACCGGGTCGAGCACGGTGCCCTCGCGGGGGAGCTCGATCACTCCGCCGTCGTAGCCCCGGTGCACGATCGGCTCGACGCCCCTGCCCGGCGCGTCCGGACTGGTGTCCATGTGCGCGATCAGGCCGACGACGTTGCCGTCGCCGTTGCCGTTGCCGGGAAGGGTTCCGACCACGTAGCCGTTCTCGTCGAGGCGGACGTCGTCCAGACCGGCCTCCTCGAGGTCAGCGACCAGTACGCGGCCGAGGTCGAGCTGCCCCGGCGTGCTCGGCGATGACGTGCGATCGCGACGCGATTGTGTGTCGATTCGCACATACCGGAGAAACCGGTCGAGGACGTCGGGCGCGAGCACCTCGGCCAGCTCGGAGGTGTAAGAACCGGGCATTGCGGTGAGTATCGCAACGTATGGGTGGGGAGGGCTGCCCCGGGGTAGGACTAAACCGGGGGAGGTCTCTGTGCGGCGTGGGCCCGTATCGGGATCCACGGCGACGGAAGCCAGTCGAATCGACGACCAACACGAGGAGTTGAGATAACGATGGCAACCCAGACTCCAACCCAGCGCCAGGCCGCCGGCAAGCGCGCGGCAGCCACCCGCAAGCGGAACGCCGCCAAACGGAGTGCATCCGCGACGAAGACGTCGGCACGCCGCACGCGTGGCGCCGCGTCGGGGACCGCGCGGAATGTGCGCAAGACGGCGCGTACCGCGGGCACCACGACGACACACGCCGCCGACACCGCCGCGACGGCAGCGGACAGCGCGGGCACGCAGCTCGGCGCCGTAGTTCGTAGCGCGCAGCGCGCGGTCCTGATCCCGGTGGGTGCGATCGCCATCGCCGGCGACGCCGTCCGGCGGACCGCTGAGACATACGCGAGCGCGGCGCGCCGGGCGCGTCAGCTCGATCAGCTCGAGCGGCGCGGGGCGCGCGCACTCGGCCAGGGCCGCCGCAGGGTCGGTCGCCGCACCCGCTAACGGCGACGGCGACGAGCCGAGGGCGACGACCAACGGCAACGGCCCACGGCACCGGGGTCCCGACAATGGCGTTCCGACGGTCCTCTTTTCTGCTACAGAAGGCGACGCGTCTGTGGTAAAAGAGTTCGTCTGCGAAAGGACGTCCCACGTGTCGGGAACCCCGGCTGGCGGCCCTGTGTCCGCCGCTGAGTCCCAAGAGCTGTTCCAACGTTGGCGGCGGAAACAGGATCGCGACGCGCGCGATGAGCTAATTGCGCGGTTCCTCCCGTTGGCGCGCAAGCTGGCCCGGCGCTACGCGCAGTCGAGCGAGCCGTACGACGACCTCGTCCAGGTGGCGAGCCTCGGGCTCGTGAAAGCCGTCGAGCGGTTCGATCCAGATCGAGGCTTCGCGTTCACGTCGTTTGCGGTGCCGACGATCGTCGGCGAGTTGAAGCGCTACTTCCGCGACACCGGATGGGCGATCCACGTGGACCGGAGCGCCCAGGAACGGGCTCGCCGGATCAACGAAGCCCAGCAGGCGATCAGCGCGCGGACGGGTCGTCCGCCGCGCGTCGACGAACTCGCGCAGTACCTCGAGCTCAGCGAGGAAGAGGTGCTCGACGGCCTCCAGGTCGCCGAGGCGTACGGCACGGTTTCGCTCGACGCGCCGCTCGCCGGCGAGGAGGACGCGACGCGGATTGACGCGATCGGCGACGAGGACGAGCGTCTGGGGCTCGTCGACGATCAGACGACGATCTTCGCCGCCGCCAAGCACCTACCGCAGCGCGAGCGCGAGATCCTGTTCCTGAGGTTCGGGGAGGATCTCACCCAGTCGGAAATCGCCGAGCGCGTCGGCGTCTCGCAGATGCAGGTCTCGCGGTTGCTGCGCCGGTCGCTCCAACGCCTGCGCCAGCTGACCGGCGACACGCCGCGAGCGTAGCTCCGGCGCCCCGCGTTCGGGCAACCGGAGCTAGCCACGCCTGCGTTCGCCCCCTACGACCCCACTACCAGCGATACCACCTTCGTCGCCCGACCCCGGAGTCCACGCCCCCGATCAGGAAGCCGAGCAGCCACAGGACAACGGCGATGATCAGAACGATCCACAAGATGTGGGCCGCGAAGCCGAGCCCGCCGAAGATGGCGAGGATCAGCAGCAAGACAAGCAGTGCGACCATCCACTCCTCCTTTTGGTGCGCCAAAGAGTCTGATTTGCTCCGCATTTGACTACCCGCTAGAGGAGCGGGTGACGCAGGGCGCGATTCAGGGCTGGTCGCGATCTGGCATCAAGGAGCCGCTTGCCCGGGGGATCGCTCGCAAACGAGCCCGCAAGCCAGAGCCCAGCATCCGCCCGCCAAGATCAGTAGGCTCGCACCCCCGATGCAGAGCCACTTCCGGGTAGAAGTCCGTAACCATGGTCGGGCGGCCATCATTGCCGTGAGCGGCGAGCTCGATCTGGCGTCGAGTCCGGCCCTCCAGGAGGAACTCGATCGCCTCGCCTCCTCAGACGCAGAGTTGCTGATCATCGATCTCCGAGAGCTCGACTTCATGGACTCGACGGGTCTGAGCGTCCTCGTCCGGGCCCACCAGCGAGCCGAGGAGCATGGCCGGCAGCTGGCGATGGTCAAGGGCCCCCAGCAGGTCTCGCGGCTGCTCAGCCTTACCGGCGTAGGCGACCGGCTCACGCTGGTCGACGCCCCGGAAGAGCTGCTCCCCGACGAATGATCGAGCGCCGTCGCCGGCGCGGACGCTCAGTCGGCCCTCAGACCCGGGCGGTCGACGCGCGCCGCCGGTCGATCATCACCACGTAGAGGACCTCGGCTCCGTCCTCGCGGCGAACTTCGAGCTCATCGCTGAGCATGGTCAGAGCCGAGGCCGCGCCGTAATCGGGGCCTTGATGCGAGAGCTGACCGCCGCTTCCGTCGACGAACGGTCCGATCGTCAGCTCGAGCCGCTGCGCATCGGTCGAGATGGCGAACGACAGCCTGGGCCCCTTTGCGGCGCGGCCCGCATGCGCCGCGATCGCATCGGTGACGAGATAGACGTCGGAGAACCGGTCGAGCGAGAACCGCGCCCGGGCGGCAAGGGCCCGCGCCACGCGGCCGAGGACACCAGCCAGGAGGCTGATCGGAGAGAGCGACACGACCGCGTCCCCAGACAGCCAGGATCCGCTCTGGTCGTCCGGACCGGCCTGGCTCGGGAGATGGAACAGCGGCTTGCCGTCGCGTTGCCCTGCGAAGGACATCCTCACCTCGGTGCCTCCCTCCGGCAGGGCGCGGAACTCGGCCTGCTCGGCGAGCGCCCGGATCACCGACAGCCCAACGCCCCGGACAGTCTCGTCGGCCGGGGCGAGCGGCGGGAGACCTGAGCCCTGGTCCTCGACGACGACCTCGATCGCCTCGGGATCGATGTACATGCGAACGCCAAGTGGACCGGTCTCCCCGTCGTAGGCGTGCATGACCACGTTGTTGCACGCCTCGCTCACCGCGGTCTTCAGGTCGTCGAGCAGCTCGGGATCCAGCCCGATGAGCTCCGCCACCCCCGCGAGCACGCCGCGGACGAGCGTCAGCGTCTCCGGCCGGGAGTCGAGCTCGAGCCGGACGGCCGGTGAATCCGCGGTCATCGGCATCGTTTACCCTCGCGATCGCCTGGTCGACCCTGATCGACGGTTCGAATGCTTTTGACTTCCAAGTGCGGGGTAAACCTATGTCGAGTCAATGGAATCCCGTGTACGTACGCTCTACAAGATCGAGGCCCAACCTGAGGGTCCGGCAAAGGCACGCTGCATCATCGCCCAAGAGCTGTCGGCAGTGCTGTCACCAAACGAACTCAACGACATGAAGCTGATGGTCAGCGAGCTCGTCACGAACGGCATCGTCCATGGGCACCCGGAAAACGATGTGCCCGTGATGCTCGATCTGTGCGTGAACGGAGACATCCGTTGCGCGGTGCTCGACCAGGGACCCGGGTTCTTCGCCCGCGTTCGGGGCGATGCGCGCCAGGGTTGGGGACTGCGTCTCGTCGAGCAACTCTCAGACCGGTGGGGGATGCAGTGTTCGCCACGGCGCACCGAAGTATGGTTCGAACGCGCTTGCGCATGAGCTTGTGCCGCGCGGACTGAGGCCCCCTGCGTCCTTTCGACTCGCGTAGGCGTCGCGAAGGTTAAACGTGACGACGCGCGCGGCCGCGTGCCGCTGCCTGTTCGCAGACGAACGCGCGCCCGGGTACGGGCGCGCGTTAGGTAAGTTCTTGTCCCCCGTGGCCCCCGCCGTTTGATCGAGGAAAGCGTCAGCTGACGGACGCTTCGTCGCCACTCTCCGTCATCTCGCGCAGGCGAGCGAGTGCTCGACGCAGAATCCTCGACACCTGCATCTGCGAGACCCCGATTTCCTCGGCGATCTGCGTCTGCGTCATGTCTTGCACGAATCTGAGCGCGAGCACGTGGCGCTCGCGTGCGGTCAGCTGATGCGCCGAGGCCGAGATGGTGACGCTCGCATCGACCAACTCGAAGCGCTCGTCCTCGTGTCCGAAAGCATCAGCGAGAGACCCGCTTTCGCCCTCCGCGTCCTCCCGCGGAGCGTCGAGCGACGTCGAGTGGTGGGCGCCGGCGGTCTCGAGCGCGTCGAGCACGTCTTCGATGCTCATCTCGAGATACTCGGCCAGTTCCTGCACGCTCGGCGGACGCCCGGTCTTGCTGGTCAGCTGCTGCTGAGCGTCTTCGACCTTCAGCGCCATCTCCTGCGCGCCACGGGGCACGTGGACCGACCAGCCCAGGTCTCGGAAGTAGCGCTTGAGTTCGCCGAGGATTGTCGGCACGGCAAAGGAAGAGAACGCTGTCCCTCGCTCCGCGTCGAAGCGATCAACGGCCTTGACCAAGCCAAGGCTCGCCACCTGGAGGAGGTCCTCGAACGGCTCTCTTGCGCCGGCATAGCGGCGCGCCAGCTTACGGGCGAGAGGAAGGAAACGAGTGACGAGCTCGTCGCGTGCGCTTCGGTCTCCGTGCTCCTGCCAGCGAGTAAAGAGGTCTGCCGAGTCGGTTCGGGCGATGGCTAGAGAATTCATGCGTGCCTGATACCCGCGAGTAGCCAATCTCAAGCACGAAACTGGTCAACGTTCGCCTAACGTCCGCGGATGTACCAAACGTGCCGGTTCCCGGCACCGGCTGACAATCGCTATGACCAATGGCGGGCCGGCCGCGACACGCGCGCAGAAGGAGCGGGCCAGCGCAACGCAACGCCCGCAGAAGGCGGCAACCCACGTTGACACCTAAGGATTACCGCCTGCTGTCAGTTACACGCGCGTGTGTTAGTCGGCGACTGCGACGCCAGGCGTGGCCGGGCGTTAGTCGGCGACGACAGGCCTGGCCGGGTGTTAGTCGGCGACGACAGGCCTGGCCGGGTGTACGCCGCGCGGGGCCATCCGCGCAATCAGACTCGCGACGAGATGGCCGACGATCAACCACACGACCACGGCTAGACCCCAGTTGGCCGCCAGCGTCGCCTTGGGGTGACCCTTGAACGAGAACACGTTCTTGAACGGTCCGACGAGCCAGCTCGCCGCAGCGTGGATGTCGTGCACGATCGCGTTGCCCGAGTTGGCGCCGACCAGGAACAGGACGCCGCCGACGACGATCACCAGCGCGACGAGTCCGACGACGAGTCGGACCAGGCGGGCGATCGCGAGCATCACCGAACCAACGGCCCACGCGCCGCGGGCGGTCGCGGTACGGGTCGCCGACGCTCTGGGTGGGGCTTCGTCCACGCGCCTTGCGGCACGGCGACGGTACGGCTGTCTCAGCGCGAATGCCATGTCTTTCCTCACCTCCTGCGGGACGTCTCCGAGTCCCGCGCGATTGATTCGAGGCTACCCGGGGGCATCTCGGGCAAACGGCGGCGGTTCCGTGTCGTCCGCGTCCGGACGTTGGCACCGGCGGATAGCGCGGACGCTGACGCCCAGACCGTGACGTCGGCGACGAGGCCGCTAGCGGCCCTGAGCCCGCATCAGCCGGCGGGCGCGCGCCGGAAGCTCGGCGATCGCCGATCGCGTCTCCGACAGCCCGGCGCGGAGCTCGCGATCGCCGACCTCGACGGGCAGCATCGAGTCCTGTAGCTCAGCCAGGGCGTGGTCGGCGAGCTCGATGGCCTCGACCGCGCGGTCGACGTACACACGCGGGTCGCCGGAATGCATCCCGCCGGAGCTCGGCGCGAACTCCCGCCCGGGAAGCCCGTGGCGCTCAGCGAACTCTGCATGGGTGCGTCTCAGACGCCCGTACGCCGACTGGACCGGACGGAACAGCTGCTCTTCGAGCGCGTCGGCGGTCTGCTCGTCGAGCTCCTCGTACGCCTCGCCCAGGCTGGCCAACGCGAGCGCGAGCTGGTCGGTCGCCTCGGCGATGTCGTCGAGGACTTGCCCCCTCGCTTCCTCGGCGCTGTAGGACATCGCGTCGTGATCAGGCCGCCCGGCCCACGCCGGCGATCCGATGGTCGATGAATTTTCCCATTGGCGTCGCCATCCACGCCTATCCTACGTAGCGATGACTCGGCTCGTGATCCGGGTGCGATGGATGCGATCACACCGCGGGACCAGGAGGTAAGCACGGCCTCGATCGCAAACCTGCTGCGTGGTACCGATCGCGAGTTTTTCGACCTGTTCGAGCGGGCTGGCGCGAACATCGTGCGCGCCGCCGAGCTGCTCGACGAAATGCTCGCTAGCTATCCCGAGAGTCAGCACCTCGCCCAGGACATCCTCGCGTGCGAGCACGACGGCGACCAGATCACCCACGACGTGTTCTCGCGGCTCAACCAGACGATCGTCACCCCGATCGACCGGGAGGACATCCTCCAGCTGAGTTCCGCGCTCGACGACATCGTCGACTACACCGAGGAGGTCGCCGACTACCTCGGGCTGTACAAGATCGAGGCGCCGATGGCCCAGGCACAACGGCTGGCCGGAGTCCTGCGCGACGCCACGCGCCAGATCGCCGCGGCGATTCCGCTGATCCGAGGGTTCAAGGACATCACCGAGCAGATGGTCGAGGTTCACAGGCTCGAGAACGTGGGTGACCGGCTCACCCGCGAGGCGATCGCTTCGCTGTTCGAGACCGGGATCGACCCCATGGTGGTGATCCGGTGGAAGGACATCTTCGAGCGCCTCGAGAACGCCATCGACTCGACCGAGCGGGCGGCCTTCATCCTCGAGGGAATCGTCATCAAGAACGCCTGAGTAGCCCCCGCCACAGAGGAGAGTCAATGACCGCCACCCCGGAGTTCGTACGGGGGGTCGACTTCGTCGGCATCCCGACCCACGACATCGCCGCAGCCGCCAGGTTCTACGGCGAGACGCTAGGCATTCCGCGATCGGTGTACATCGAAGACCGTCACTTCTCCGAGTTCGAGACCGGCAACCTGACGCTGAGCGTGTACGACGCCGAGAAGATGGGTCTCCCCCACGAGCCGAACCGCAATCCCGTCGCGCTCCACGTCGACGACGTGGCCGCAACCCGGACGCTGCTCGAGGAGCGCGGCGTCAGCTTCCACGGCGACACGCTCGACACCGGCGTCTGCCACATGGCGCTGTTCTCGGATCCAGACGGGAACTCGCTGATGCTGCACCACCGATACGCGCCCCGGCACACCGACCTGTAAGCGGCCGCCCCGGCATCACCGACCTGTAATCGGCCGCCCCGGCACACCGACCTGTAGTCGGCCGCCCCGGCATAACCGACCCGTAATCGGCCGCCAGGGCCCGCCGGACGAGCGATCAGGGGGCCGCCGGCTCGGCCACGGCCCGCCCGGGGGCGCGAGCATGCGAGGGGGTGGCGCGCGCCGTCGCGCCCTCGACCTTGAGATGCGGCAGGAGCCTGTCGAGCCACGCCGGCAACCACCAGTTCGCATCGCCGATGAGCAGCATCAGCGCCGGGACGAGCACCGAGCGGACGATCAGCGCGTCGAGCAGGACGGCGGTCGCGAGGCCGACGCCGAACAGGTCGATGATCCGCTCTCCGCCGAGGATGAACGCGCCGAACACCAGAACCATGATCGCGGCGGCCGCCGTGATCGTCCGGCCGGTGGCGGCCAGCCCGTGGACGACGGCCTCACGGTTGTTCCGCCGCCGGTGCCACTCCTCGTAGATCCGCGTCACCGGGAACACCTCGTAATCCATCGACAACCCGAACAGGATCGCGAACAGGAACACCGGCACGAACGCCTCGATCGGGCCGGTCTTGTCGATCCCGAGCAGGGACCCGCCGATGCCGTCCTGGAACACCGCGGTCACAACACCGAACGCCGCGGCCGCTGACAGCAGGTTCATAGCAGCGGCGATCGCCGGGATCACCACGCTTCGGAACACCGCCATGAGGAGCAGGAAGCTCAGCCCGATCACGATCGTCAGGAACAACGGGAGCTTGCGCGACAGCACGGTCGCGAAGTCATCGAAGATCGCGGTCTGCCCGCCGACGAGCACGTGCAGGCCGGTTCCACGCTCGGCCGCGGAGACGACCGTGTTCCGGACGGTGTGGAGAAGATCCGAGGTCGAGGCGTCCTGTGGGGAACCCTTCGGATACACCCGGGCGAGCGCCACGCCGGGACCCCCCGGCGTGGAACTGGGGATGAACTGCGGGCGCGTCGAGCCGACTACCCCGGGAGTGGCGGCGACCGCGCGCTCGACGCGCACGAACGCGGACTCCTGTGCGGGACCCGACACCTGGGCGACGAGCTGGAGCGGCCCGTTGTAGCCGGGCCCGAAGCCCTTGGCGAGGAGGTCGTACGCCTTGCGCGTGGTCGAGCCGGCCGGGTCCGACCCCGGGTCGGCCGAGCCGAGGCGCATCGACAGGAACGGGATCGCGAGCAGCACGAGCACGCCGGCTGCGACCGCGGCGAACAGCGCGGGGCGTTGCTGCATCCAGCCGGCCCACCGCGCCCAGCCCGCCGACTCGTCGCTGGTGCGGAGGTTCCCCTCCTTGAGCGCGCGGCGCTCGCGCCGGCGGAGCACGCGCGTGCCGAAGAGCCCGAGCAGGGCGGGCAGGAGGGTCAGCGAGGCGAGCACGGTGAACGCAACCGCGATCGCGGTCGCCACCGCCACGCCGTACAGGAAGCTGACGCCCAGCGCGAACATGCCGAGCATCGCGATGCAGACGATGATGCCCGCGAACAGCACCGCGCGCCCGGAGGTGTCGAGCGCCTCGACGACGGCGTCTTCGCCGCTCAGTCCTCGCAGCAGCCCCTGGCGATAGCGGGTGACGATGAACAGGGCGTAGTCGACGCCGACCCCGAGCCCGATCAGCAGCGACAGCTCGCCGCTGAACGACGCCATCTGGATCACGTGCGAGAGCAGACCGATGATGGCGAGGCCCGTACCGAGTGACAGGCCGGCGGTCACGAGCGGCAGCAGCATCGCCAGCAGCGAGCCGAACACGATGAACAGAACGATCCCGGCGGCGAGGAAGCCGAACGGGAGTCCGCCCGCGCCCTGCTGATTGGCGGCCCGCGCGACCTGGCCCTCGACCTCGATCTCGACGCCGCGACCCGAGCCTGCCTGCGCCGCGTGGACGAACGCCTTGGCGACGGCGGCCGACACCTTGTTTGCCTGGACGTCGAACGTGACATTGGCGAACGCGACCTGGCCCGACGACGAGATCTGCGCCGCGTCGCGCGGACCGTAGGGCGAGACGACCTCCGATACGTGCGGCTGGCGCGCGAGCGCGGCGAGCATCGGTTGCACCTGCGAGCGCACGGCCGGATCGGTCACCCGGCCGTGATCGACAGCGATCACGACCTGCTCGGTATCCCCCGAGGCCCTCGGCGCGTTGCGCTCGAGCAGGTTCACGGCGTCGAAGCTCTGGGTTCCCGAGAGACGGAAGTTGTCGCTGTAGGCGCTGCCGACCGCAGAATGGATGGCGGTGAGGCCGATTAGCGCGACCAGCCAGCCGAGCACGACCAACCTCCGATGGGTGAAGCACACCCGCGCGAGCCTTCTCGCAGTCGACAGCCTCCAGTTCGGTCGGGGGAGCAGGACAGGCGAGCATGCCTGCCCTCTCTGACAATCGGCTGACCGTAGCGAGGGCTTAACGCCCGGGCATCTCGACGACGAGCGCCCCGGCGAGCCGGCGTAGGACCGGCTGGAGGTCCTCGTCGTGCTCTGGCTCCCAGCCATCGAGCAGCCGGCAGAGCTGCTCGCGGCCGGCCGCGATCAGCTGGTCGCTGGCCACCTGTCCGGCCGACGTCAGCTCGATGTGCTGATCGGAATCCATGCTGATGTAGGAGCGCCGGGTGAGCGAGAGCAAGGGATCGCGGAGCTTCTCGGGCGATACGTGGAGCTGATCGGACAGCTCGGGCTCGGTCGTTCCTGAACGCTCGGCGATCCGCCGGAGCAGCCAGCCCTCGGGCGGGGTGATCTCGATTCCTGAGCGGTCGATCAGCCGCTCGTAAACGCGTTCTCGCTCCTCGCGCTGCATGAGCGAGCTAAGGATCCGTTCGATCTCGCGTTCGGAGCTGTCGTGGCGCGGGGAGGCGAAGCTCTCGCCCACGCCCTCGGCGCGAGCGGTTTGGCGCAGCGGCACCTCGCGAAGCAGCCAGGTGAGCACGAAGCCGACGACGACGATTCCGGTCGCCGCCAGGAAGACCGGCTGCAGCGCGGCGGCGAACGCCTCGATGTAGGGGGTGTGGACCGCCGGCGGGCAGCTGCTTGACGATGGCCGGGTTGGCCTGCGCCGGGATGTGGACGCCAGGCGGGAATCTCGCTCGCGAGCTCGGTCGCCAGGTCGTGTTGGAGAAGATCGCGCCGAACGCGGCGACCCCGATCGAGCCGCCGATCGCCGGAACAGCGTCGCGCCGGAGGTGGCGACGCCGAGGTACTCGTGGTCGACCGAGTTCTGGACGGCGAGCACGAGCACCTGCATGACCAGGCCGAGCCCGAGGCCGAGGACCAGCATGAACGAGCGATCGGTGCCACGTCGACGTCGTCGACCGTCAGTGCCGCGAGCAGGAAGCAGCGCCGACGGCCATGATCGCGGTGCCGATGATCGGGAACGGCTTGTAGCGGCCGTAGCGGCGAGATCAGGTGGCCGCTGAGGATCGAGGTGACGAGCAGGCCGGCCATCAGCGGGACGTAGGAACAGGCCGGAGCTCGGTCGGGCTGTGCCCCTTGACGACCTGGAGGTACAGCGGCAGGTAGGTGATCGCGCCGAACAGGGCGAGGCCGACGATGAAGCCGACCGCGCTCGTGACGACGAAGATGCGGTTGCGGAAGAGCTCGAGCGGCAGGATCGGCTCGGCGGCGCGGCGTCTCGACGAACGGGAAGACGGCAAGACAGGCACGACGCCGAGCGACGATCAGCAGCAGGATCGGGGCGAGCCCCAGGCGTAGGTCGTGCCGCCGAGGCTCGTAGAACAGCACGATCGCCGAGACGCCTGCGGCAGCACCGCCGCGCCGAGATAGTCGATCTTGTGGTGGACGTGGGCGGCCGTGGCCGTGGAAGACCGCCCGCGATCACGGTGAACGCGATCAGCGCCGATCGGCAGGTTGACGTAGAAGATCCAGCGCCAGGAGAGGTTGTCGACGAAGAAGCCGCCGAGCAGCGGCCCGATGACGGTCGCGACGCCGAACACCGCGCCGAAGTAGCCCTGGTAGCGGCCGCGCTCCCGCGGCGAGATGATGTCGCCGACGACCGCCATCGTGAGTCACGATCAGGCCGCCGCCGCCGAGCCCCTGGAGTGCGCGGAAGGCGATCAGCTCGGTCATGTTCTGGCTGAGCCCGCAGAGCGCCGAGCCGATCAGGAAGAGCACGATCGCGATCTGGAGCAGCGTCTTGCGGCCGTAGAGGTCGCCGAGCTTGCCGTACAGCGGGTCCGGAGACCGTCGAGGCGAGCAGGTAGGCGGTCACCACCCACGAGAGGTGGTTGAGACCGCCGAGGTCCCCGACGATCGTCGGCAGCGCGGTCGAGACGATCGTCTGGTCGAGCGAGGCGAGCAGCAGCACGAGCATCAGCGCGCGCGAAGATCAGGCGCACGCGTGGGCGCTGCGCCGCTCCGTGAAGGCTCGAGCGTCCCGGGATCTGTCTCCACCGTGGCCATCAACGGATGGCTACGGCGTGGCGCCGGCCTCCTCCGTCGCGGTGGGCGTGGATACGTCACTGTTCGTCGACGCATCCGAGGCGGGCGCGGCCGGCGGCGGCGGCGGCGCGGGGTGGGACTCGGCGAGGTAGTGAGCACCGGCGGAACCGGCGGCACCCGCGGCCAGCGCCAACAGCGCCCAGCCCGGACCCGACCGCTCGGTACCGAGCGCGTGGTCGAGCGACACGTCGCCGGGGCCGACTTCGGTGAGCGCGATCACCGCGGCGACCAGGACGGCGTTGTACTCGTAGCCGCCGTTCGTCACCCACGGTCCGTTCTTCAGATGCACGCGGTGGATCGCGGTCAGCATCACCGAGGTCAGCGTCGCCGCGGCCAGCGGGGTCGCGAACCCGGCGGCGAGCGCCGCCCCGCCGCCGGCCTCGGCGAGCCCCGCCGCAATGGCGTTGCGGCGCCCCGGCCTCATACCAAGGCTCTCGAACATGTTGGCGGTGGCGTCGAGCCCGTGCCCGCCGAACAAGCCGAACAGCTTCTGCGTGCCGTGCCCAAAGAACAAACTGCCGACGGTGAGCCTGAGCAGCAAGCGGCCGATCTTCATCCCGTCCTCCTATCTTGGTTTGACCGGATCTCGCTCCTCGAACGTTGCCGAGGACGTGCGATGCGAGATGCCCCTAGATGATTACAGGAGGACAATTCCGGCCATGATCGCGGTAGGCTCAGACCGGCCCGAGGGGGGCGACGGCGTCCTGGCGCCGTCAGCGTGGATCGACGAACCCGAGGAGTAGCCGCATGTCGACCGACCCCCCGAAGCCCACCCTGTACGTGTGCCACGGCGACGAAGGTGGCCCGCGCGTGCATCCGTGCCGCCGAGTCCAAGAGGCGATGCGCGCCAAGGGGATCGAATACGAAAAGGTGATCGCCGGTCACGGCAGCCCGATTCCGTTCCTGCGCAAAGGGTCCCGCGACGAGCTCGCGGCGGCGACCGGGGCCTCCAAGCTGCCGGCGCTCAAACTGCCCGACGGCACGGTGATCGCGCACTCGCGCGCGATCCTCGCGTGGGTCGATCAGCAGTAGCTCGCGGCCTGCCCGGTTACCCGCTTCCGATCGCCGCGCGGATCGCGCTCTCGCTGGCGCCGATCTCGGCGAGCAACGGACCGGTGTCCTGATCGTGCGACAGCGCGAGCAGGACGTCGGGGACGCTGATCTCGGTACGGCCGTCCTCGAGGGCGCGCGCCGCGGCGGTCATCATCAGCCGGCGGACGCTGGGGGCCGGAGCGATTGCGAACCGGTCGAACACGCCGACAGCATCGCACCGGGTGCGGACGCCGGTCCCAGGTGAAGGATTCGCCGCGCTCACGATGATAAGTGGGGTATGAAGGCCGCCGGACACGACGCCGAGAAGCGGTTCTCGGAGATGTACGGCGCGCTGTACGGGCGCGTCCACGCCTACGCGGAGCGCCGCGCGCGCCGCTGAGCCAACGAGTCGAAGACGTGCTCGCGCGGCTCGACCGGGCGCTCCCGTGACGCCGGCTTTACAGGGGTGAGATTTCGCTTATCGGCGAGCCATATGCACGTCAAGAAGCGTTCTTAGGCCGTGATGGATCGCGTGCTGATCGGACGCCTCACGGTTCGCGGCGCTCTCAGGGTTCCCGAGATCACGGCCTACTTCTGGGCGATCAAGGCGCTCTCGACAGCGATGGGCGAATCGACCTCGGATTACCTGGTGCACGCGATGGATCCGAAGGTCGCCGTCGTGCTCGGTTTCATCGGATTCGTCGCGGCGCTCGCGCTCCAGTTCTGGATGCGCCGGTACAACCCCTGGACGTACTGGCTCGCGGTCGTCGGCGTCGGCGTGTTCGGAACGATGGCGGCCGACGTGCTCCACGTCGGTTTCGGCGTTCCCTACATCGTCTCGAGCGTCATCTACGCGATCGCGCTCGTGGCGGTGTTCGCCGGCTGGTACGGCACCGAGGGGACCCTGTCGATCCACAGCGTCGACACCCCACGCCGCGAGATGTTCTACTGGGCCGCGGTCGTGGCCACGTTCGCGATGGGTACGGCGGTGGGCGACCTGACCGCCATTACCTTCGGCCTCGGGTACTTCGCCTCCGGGTTGGTGTTTGCCGCGATCATCGCGGTGCCGGCGATCGGCTATTTCCGGTTAGGGTGGAACCCGATCCTGTCGTTCTGGCTCGCCTACGTCGCCACCCGACCGCTCGGGGCGTCGTTCGCCGACTGGCTCGGCAAGCCCCAGAGCGTGGGCGGCCTTGGATGGGGCGACGGACCGGTCGCGATCGCGCTGACGCTCGCGATCTTCTGCCTGGTCGCGTTCCTGGCGATCACGCGCCGGGATTTGCAGCAGACGCGGCGCGGATCGCACGCCGACAACGCTCGGCGCGCCCGCCGGTTCGATCCGGCGCCCGACAGCGTGGACTAGCCCCGCGCCCGACAGCTTGTACTAGCCCCAGACCCGACAGCGTGGACTAGGTCCGAGCGGGCTCCTCGTCCCAACTTGGAGTGTCTGCGGGGATCAGCCACGAGCGGTCGAGCTGGTGCACGCTCTGGGCCCCCATCAACGCCAGCGCGCGGTCGAGCTCGGCGTGGAAGATCTCGAGCACGTCGACGACCCCGCGCTCGCACCCCACGATCAACCCGTAAATCTGCGGACGGCCGATGAGGACCGCGCGGGCACCGAGAGCAAGCGCCTTGACGATGTCGGTGCCGCGACGGACGCCGCCGTCGAGCAGCACCTCGGCGCGGTCCCCGACCGCGGCCACGATCGGCGCCAGCGCGTCGAGCGCAGACAGCGCGTGGTCGAGCTGGCGGCCGCCGTGGTTGGAGACGACGACGCCCTCGCAACCGATCGCAACGGCGCGGACCGCGTCGTCGGGATCGAGCACGCCCTTGAGGTAGACCGTTCCGGGCCAGTGGTCACGGATCCACTCGAGGTCGTCCCAGGCGAACGTGGCGCGATCGATCTCCCGGTGGAGGATCTCGATCGACTGGAACGTGGCCCCCACGCCGGCTTCCTCGAGCAGGTTGCGCATCGATCCGCGGCCGTGGCGGTACAGGTCGGCGACCCACCTCGGGTGGCGCGCCATGTCGAGCGCCTCGCGCGGGGTGACCGTCAGCGTCCGACCGAGCGTGCCCGTGCGCGTGTAGCCGAAGCGCCGCTCCCCTTCGCGGTTTCCGATCACGGGCACGTCGACGGTCACGAACAGCGCGCGGTAGCCGCACGCCCACGCGCGCTGCATGAGCGTGGCCGTCTGGTCGCCGCCCGGATAGAGCTGGAAGAAGTGGTTGGCATGCGTGCCCGACGCGACCTCCTCGATGCTCCACGACGAGGCCGTGCTCAGGACCAGGCGTGTGCCGGCGGCCTCGGCGGCACGGGCGGCGGCGAGGTCGCCGCGCCAGTGCGACAGGCCGAGCGCGCCCGTCGGGGCGAGAAGCACCGGCAGTGCGAGCTCGACGCCCGCGACCGTGGTGGAGAGCCTGCGCTCGGGGTGCGCGGTCATCATCCTCGCGCGGAGCGACCAGCGCGAGAACGACGTCCGGTTCCGTCGGACGGTGACCAGGTCGTCGGCACCGCCCTCGACGTAATCCCACACCAGCCGCGGGACACGTTTGGCCGCCGCGCGGCGGTAGTCCTCGACGCTGATCAGCGTCTCGGGCGCGCGCCACCGGTACTCGAAGGGTCCGATCACCCCCGGAAGACTGCCTGATCCGGCGCGAGTCGGTCGGACGCTCGCCGATCGCGAGGACCGCCGTGCCGCAGAAAATCTCCCCGTCGCCGCGAGCGTCGGCGTACGCTTGCCCCCGACTGTCGGGCTGTGCTCAAGGGGGGTTTCCCCGCAGTCGTCACTCCGTTACCCGTCCAGAGGAGCTGTCAGATGTCTCGACTGTCGAAGAGCGCAGTGGGCGCGCTCGCGACCAGCATGAGCCTGCTTGCGATCGCGACGCCGGCCCAGGCAAAGAGCGAACACGTCACCGGCGGCCACGCCACCGTGCGGGCGTCGATGCAGATCTCCGCGTTTCTACGCTCGCGCGGCATCACAGTGACCCCGATCGGACCCGCGAAGGTCGGGAACGGCGCGATGACCATGCCGATGATCGGCGGCACCGTGACCGTCCCAACGATGGGCGGGACGATGAAGTCCCACGGAGGCCTCGAGTACTCCAACGGCAGCAAGGTCGTGCGCGTCACCAACTACATCCTCAAGCACCAGGGCGGGGCGGCCACGTTGACCGCGAACGTCAACGGCCTCCGGATCGTGATCGCGACCATGTCCTCCCCTGACGTGCACATGTCTCAGACCAAGGGCACGATGAGCGGCGGGCTCGACATCTCGGGCGTGTGGGCGAAGACGATCAATCAGCTGGTCGGCATGAACGTGGTCCACGCCGGCGAGACGATCGCTCACCTGAGCATGACGATCAAGATGGGCTGAGCCGGCTCGCGCCCTCGGCCTCGGGCCCCAGCTGAGGGCCGCGGCAGTCTCCGCGCGCTCGTCGAGAAGGTGTTCGCACAAGAGCTACTGGGGCTGGTATAGCGTCCGCCTCTACGAAACGCTCAAACCAGGGGGTCAGTGAGTGCGGGTTGAGTCCGACGGGGTTGGAATCGAATACGAGGTGACGGGCGACGGTCGCCCGGTGGTGCTGCTGCACGGCTTCCCCGACTCGGGGCGGCTGTGGCGCCATCAGGTGCCGGCGCTGGCCGAGGCCGGCTTCAAGGTGATCGTCCCCGACCTCCGGGGGTACGGCCGCTCGGACAAGCCGGCCGAGGTCGAGGCCTACGCGATGCGGGCGCTCGCCGGCGACGTCGTCGGGGTCATCCACGACGCCGGCGCCCAAAAGGCTCACGTCGTCGGCCACGACTGGGGCGCGGCGCTCGCGTGGGCCCTCGCCGCGTTCGTCCCCGACCACGTGGACCACCTGGTGGCGCTGTCGGTCGGGCATCCGGCAACGTTCCGGAAGGGCGGCTTCGAGCAGTACCAGAAGTCGTGGTACATGCTGCTGTTCCAGTTCAAAGGGATCGCAGAGCGGTGGCTGTCTAACGACGACTGGGCCCACTTCCGATCGTGGTCCGGGCACCCGGACACCGACGCGGTGATCGCCGAGCTCGAGGCGAACGGATCCCTAACACCCGCCCTCAACTACTACAGGGCCAACGTCCCGCCGGAGAGCTGGCTGTCGACAGGACGGGAGCTTCCGACGATCCAGGCTCCGACGATGGGGGTGTGGAGCAGCGGGGACATTGCGCTGACCGAGCGACAGATGACCAACTCGGCCGAGAACGTCGGCGGCCCGTGGCGCTACGAGCGGCTCGACGGGCCCGGCCACTGGATGCAGCTCGAGGCGCCCGATGAGGTCAACCGGCTGCTGATTGATTTCCTACCGAGCGAGGGGTGAGGGGCCGTGTCGAAGATCGTCATCCTGGGCGGCGGGATATGCGGTCTCGCGGCCGGAATCCTCCTCGCCCGCGACGGCCACGAGGTGACCGTGCTCGGCCGCGACGGCGTGACCGCGCCGCGCGGCGGCCTCGCGCGCGCACGCGACGAACTCGCGGAGTAGCGGGTGCACCGGCTTGCCCGCCAGCGCGCCAACCTGGGGCTGGAACAGGCTGAGCATGAAGAACCGGTTGCTCGGCAGGTCTAGGACCTCCGCCCCCGCGTCGTCCGCCGTCGCCTCGACCTCCATGCCGGCGGCACAGAGCCGCTCGACCACGCCGGGTGCCGGGCCGTAGCCGCAGTAGTGCATGCCGACGAACGGCTCATCCCCCACGAGTCTCGAGAACCGGGTCCCGGGGATCGGTCGGACGACGCGCTCCTCCCCCATCAGGCTGCAGGCGAGCGCGCTGACGACGTTGGTGTCGCCGATGCCGTCGGACTCGGCGTGCGACGCGCCGGCGACGCCGAGAACGTTGCGGACGTACTCGACGACGGCGTACTGCAAGCCGCCGCAGGTCCCTAGGAACGGCACGTCCCGCTCACGGGCCCACGTTACGGCCGTATATACGGCGTCGTCGTTCGCGTAGGGCGAGCCGGGGACGACCCAGATTCCGTCGAACGCGCTCAGGTCCGAGATCCGGGGGCCGTCGGTCGGGACCCACTCGGTCTGGACGTCGTCGCCGAGCATGCCGCGGACGGCGCCACACTCGCGGTGGCTCGGAAGCGCCGCGTTCTCGTCGCCGACGAGGGCGATCCGGACGCTGGCCGTTGCACTGCTCATCGACGCCCTAAGGTACAGGGCATGACACGGGGACCGGCCGAATCGGGCAGCGTTCATCCGAACGTCATCCTCAGCGTCCTGCTGCTGGCAGGGCTGGCCTACGCCGTCCTCAGCTCGGCGGTGATTCCGGCTTTGCCGACGATCGAGAAAGACCTGCACACCACCGAGACGGGCGTCACCTGGGTGCTGACCGGCTTCCTCCTGTCGGCCTCGGTCGGCACCGCGATCATCGGCCGCCTCGGCGACATGTACGGCAAGGAGCGGCTGCTCCTTTACACGCTGCTAGTGCTCGCCGCCGGGACGTTGCTGGCGGCGCTGGCGAACTCGCTGGCGGTGCTGATCGTCGCGCGCGTGATCCAAGGCGTTGCGGGCGGAATCTTCCCGCTGTCGTTCTCGATCGCCCGCGACGAATTCCCTCCCGACCGAGTCGCGGGCAGCATCGGCGTGATCTCCGCGATCCTCGGGATCGGTGGTGGCGCCGGCCTCGTGGTCGGAGCGGTCATCGTCGAGCACCTGAGCTGGCACTGGTTGTTCTGGATGCCGCTGGTGGTGACGCTGCTCGCCGCGGTGTGCACCTGGCGGTTCGTGCCGGAATCGCCGGTCCGGACGCCCGGTCGCGTCAACTGGCCCGCGGCGGCGCTGATGAGCGTCGGCATCTGCTGCGTGCTGATCGCGATCGCCCAGACGACGGTGTGGGGCTGGGGCGGGGCCAAGACGATCGCGCTGTTCGCCGCCGGGGCGGTGGTGATCGCGGCGTGGATCGCGGTCGAGGTCCGCAGCCGGGAGCCGTTGATCGACATGACGATGATGCGGATCCGCGGGGTGTGGACGACGAATCTGGTGGCGTTCCTGCTCGGCGCGGGAATGTACGCGTCCTTCATCGTCTACCCGCAGTTCGCCCAGTTGCCGAAGAGCACCGGGTTCGGATTCGGCGCGACGATCGTCGTCTCGAGCCTGTACCTGCTGCCGGCGGCGGCCGGGATGGGCGTCCTCGGAACGTTCGCCGGCCGGGTCGCCTCCCGCTTCGGCTCAAAGTCGGCGCTGATCGTCGGCACCGGAATCACCGCCGCCGCCTTCGGCTGGCTCGCGGTCGCCCACGCCCATCCCTACGACATGCTCATCTCCTCGACGCTGCTCGGAATCGGGATCGGACTCGCGTTCGCGGCGCTCGGCAACCTCATCGTCCAGGCCGTTCCGCCTTCCCAGACCGGCGCCGCCACCGGTATCAACACCGTGATGCGGACGCTCGGGGGAGCGCTCGGCGGTCAGCTGGCGGCGACTTTCATCGTCAACAACCAGGCCCACGGGCTCCCAACCGTCACCGGCTTCGAAGAGACGTTCGTGATGGCGACGGCGTTCCTGGTCGTGTGCATGCTCGCGGGGTTGCTCGTGCCGGGACGCCGTACGGCTTACGCACCGCGCACGCTCGACGCCCAGCTCGCCACTAACGCCGACGCGAGCTGAACGAGTCCGCCACCTGCGGGTGATCGTGGTGGTAGCCGGCGCCGGGCTGCTCGCGGCGGCCGCGACGAGCGCCGGCCTGCACAGTGTTCGTCGCGACGGACACGGCGGCGGTCGCAGCTACCGCTCGAGCGTCACCTGGCAAGGACCGGTGACCGCCGTCACGCCTCCCCGCGTCGTCGGAAGGCCGAGGTTCGGCGGCGACGCGACGGCCATCGCCGGCCGCTGGATCGGGGGTTGGGGAACCGAATCCGACCAGCTCGGCGTCGACGCCTGCCGGACTCGGCGGGGCAGCGGCTGTGTGGTCCTGAGCGGTGGCCAGTACGGCTGTCCGGGACAGCCGGCGAGGGCGTCCGTCGGCGGATGGCTGCCCGGCATGTATCTCTTCGCATTCGATCTGCGCGTGGCGCAGGACGAGGCCTGCGCCGACGTCGGCTACTCCTACCCCGGAGCGGTTCGGCCGTGGCCGGGTGTCGGCGAACGTGTTCGACGGTCGCTCGAGCTCGGGCCCCCGATTGACCTTCAGGGGCTCGGCGGCGGTCGGCGTCCCCCGCCGAGGGCTCCAGCCCGGTCCGCTGTCTGTGGCGATGCACCTCGACGACGGACCGACGATCGGGTGCGCGTCTCGCTTCGAGGCGTCCTGAACCCGTTCCGCACCGCCAACCCGCTCGCATAGACTGGGCGCAGGCGTCGAGGAGAGGAGCGCGCATGGCCAAGGCGAAGTCGACGAACGGCGACGAGCGCCACCGCGACAAGCCCGAGAAGCTGACCGCCAAGCAGTTCGAGAAAGAGCTGCTGAAGCTCCAGCGCGAGCTCGTGATCATGCAGGAGTACGTCCGGGCCAAGGGCCTGAAGCTCGTCGTTATCTTCGAGGGGCGCGACGCGGCCGGCAAAGGCGGCGTGATTAAGCGGATCACGGAGCGGACCAGCCCACGGGTGTGCCGGGTGGTCGCCCTGCCCGCGCCGACGGAGCGCGAGAAGACGCAGTGGTACTTCCAGCGCTACGTCGCGCACCTGCCCGCCGCCGGCGAGATCGTCCTGTTCGACCGCTCCTGGTACAACCGCGCGGGCGTCGAGCGCGTCATGGGGTTCTGCACGGAGGCCGAGTACCAGGAGTTCATGCGTACGTGCCCCGAGTTCGAGCGACATACTGCTCCGCTCGGAGATACAGCTGGTCAAGTACTGGTTCTCGGTGTCCGACGAGGAGCAGGAGCGCCGCTTCCAGGCCCGCGTTCAGGACCCGATGCGGCGCTGGAAGCTCAGCCCGATGGACCTCGAGTCTCGCGCGCGCTGGGTCGCCTACTCCCGGGCGAAGGACGAGATGTTCCGCTACACCGACTCAAAGCTCGCGCCCTGGTACGTCGTGCAGGCGGACGACAAGCGCCGCGCGCGCCTGAACTGCATCTCCCACCTGCTCTCGCTTGTCGACTACCAGGACATGACGCCGCCCCCGCTCGAGCTGCCGCCTCGCGCCGAGGACGCCTACATCCGTCCGCCGATCGAGGAGCAGACGTTCGTGCCCCAGATCTACTGAGCCGGTAGGCTCGACGACGGTGTCTGCCTGGTTCGACGAGCTGGCCGAGTTCCTCCGCATCCAATCGATCAGCGCCGACCCCGCGCGCGCCGGCGAGGTTCGCGAGGCCGGCGAGTGGGTGTGCGAGCTGATCCGAGGCGCCGGCGGGGGGTGCGAACTGGTGGACTGGCATGGCCAGCCGTTGGCGATCGGCGAGGTCCGCGCCTCGCGCGACGCCGAGCGAGCGCCGACGGTCCTGTGCTACGGCCATTTCGACGTGCAACCGGCCGACCCGCTCGACCTGTGGGAATCGCCCCCTTTCGAACCCGAAATTCGCGGCGAGTACTTATACGGCCGCGGGGTCGCCGATGACAAGGGACAGCTGTACCTGCTGCTGTCGGCCGCGCGGGAGCTGGCGCGGGCGGGCGAGCTCCCGGTCAACGTGCGCTTCGCCTGCGACGGCGAGGAGGAAACCGGCGGGCATTCGATCGTCGAGTTCCTCGAGGCCGACGAGCGTGGCGCCGATGCCGCCGTGATCTTCGACAGCGGGATGATCGCCCGCGACCGTCCGGCGTTCGACATCGCCACCCGGGGGATGGCCTACTTCCACGTCACCCTGCGCAGCGGGGAGCGCGATCTGCACTCTGGCCTGTACGGCGGCGCAGCGCTCAACGCGGCGCACGCGCTGATCCAGACGCTCGGCGCGGTCGTCGCATGGGACGGGCGGCTGGCCGAGCCGCTGCGCGAGGGCATCGCGCCGCCGAGCGAGGAGGAGCTCGCGAGCTGGCGCGAACTACCGGCCGGTGCCGGCGAGCTCGCCGATCAGGGCGCCCGCCCGGCCGACCCGTCGGCCGCCGACGAGTTCTACCTGCGCACGTTCGCCGAGCCCTCGCTCGACGTCAACGGGATCGAGACCGGGTCGCCTCATCTGGAGAAGACGGTGCTCCCGGTACAGGCGGTCGCGAACGTCTCGATCCGGCTGGCGCCGGGCCAGCAGGTCCAGCTGATCGCGGAGGCGCTGACGCGCATGCTGCACGAGGCGGCTCCACTCGGCGCCGAGCTCGACGTCAAGCTGCTCTCCACCGCGCGCCCCGGGATCGTGCCGCCCGATGCCACGGCGATCCGGCTCGGGTCGAACGCGTTCGAACGCGCCCTCGGCGTGCGTCCCCTCTTGATCCGCTCCGGCGGCTCGCTGCCGATCGTGGCCGCGTTCGCCGACAAGCGGATCCCGACCGTGATCACGGGCTTCTCGCTGCCGAACTCGAACCTCCACTCGCCCAACGAGTGCCTGCTCGCCGAGTACGTGCCGCGCGGGATCGCGGCGGCGCGGGCGCTGTTCGAAGAGTTCGTCGCTTTGTAGGGCCGCCTTTGGCGGCGTCCGTCGGATGTGGCGCGGCAGGGTGGGCGGGTCCTTCATACGAAGGCATGGATGCCGAGCTCGTGCCGTAGCCGCGACCGCCGTGCGACCTCGTCCGGACGGGATGGCGGTAGCACGGATGGAGCTCGGTCGGCGCGGGTAAAGACGGGCACCTGAGAGCGGGTTCCGGTGGTCCCGAGGGCGTTCCGAAGTGCGCCCGGGCATGCATCACACGACAATCGCGAGGCTTCAGCCCGACCTCGCCGTGTGGTCCATGCCCCACATGCTCCATGCGTCACGGTCGACGAGGATCGCGTCGATTGTCGTGTGATGCAGGTTCTCAGGCGGTCTATCCGCGCTGCACTCCCCACGGCCGCTTTACGGCCGCCTGCGGCGTCGTCCTTGGGGCCGTTCCGCCCGGCGTCCGTGCCGGGCGGTGGGAACGCGACCCCCCGGCCGGGCATGGACGCCCGGCCGCCTGGCCCCACGGACGCCGAGCGCGGGGAATCCGGCTCATGCGCGTACGCGCCACGAGTACTCTGAGCCGGATTCCGCGGCGAGGCCTAGTCAGAGCGCGCGGGCCGCGGTCACGATCAACTCGACGCACGTCGCCAGCGGCACCGCGGTCGAGTCGAGCACGAGGTGGTAGTGGCGCGGATCGCGGGGATCGGTGCGGTAGAAGTGCTTGACGTAGTCGATCCGGGCGCGGTCGGAGCTGCGTCGGCGGCGCCGGGCCTCGTCCTCGTCGATGTCCTCGACGCGCATCCCCTGGAACACGCGCGCCTCCTCGGGCCCGTCGAGGCGGACGTGGAGCGCGCCGGGGCGGTCGCCGAGCACGATTGCGCCGGCTCGTCCGAGCACGACGACGTCGCCGGCGTCGGCGGCCTCGATCAGCAGGCGCTCGGTCTCGCGGCAGAACTCGGCGCTCGTCGGCTCGGGCAGGACAACGCCGCTCGTGTTCGGCAGGCGCGCCAGCAGCCGCGTGAACCGCGGCGCGGCCGCCTCGTCGTGGACCTGGGCGTGCTCGACCGGCACGTCCAGGCGCTCGGCCACCTGCACGGGGATAGCCCGATCGATGAACCGGCAGCCGAGCCGGTCGGCCACCTGCGGACCGACCCAGCTCCCGCCGGCGCCGTAGGAGGCGGAGATCGTGACCACGGGGCTCACGCCACCACCGCCGCCGGCTGAGCCTCGCCAGCCAAGACCACCGCGGTCCCGGGCCGAAGCAAGGTCCCCGAGACGATGGCACCCAGCAGGAAAATGCCCGCCGCCCACCAGAACGCGACCGTGTAGCCGTGCACGGCGGCCTGCGCGGCCACCAGCGGCGTCGGCGTCTTTCCGACGAGGTAGCTGGTGACGGCGGTCGTGGCGATCGTGTTCAGGAAGGCGGTGCCGATCGAGCCGCCGACTTGCTGGCAGCTGTTGACGGTCGCGGAGGCCACGCCGGCGTCGTCCTGGCTCACGCCCAAGGTCGCGGTGTTGATCGAAGGCGCGAAGATCAAGCCGAGCCCGAGCCCGGTGACGAGCAGCGCCGGCAGGATGTGCCCGGCGTAGGTCGAGTGCACGCCGAGTTGCGCGAGGATCACCATGCCGATCGACGCCAGCACCATGCCGGTGGGGACGAGCGGTTTCGGTCCAAAGCGCGGGAGCAGCACCGCGTTAGAAGTCGTCGAGGCGATGACGATCATCACGACCATCGGCAGAAACGCCAGCCCCGTCGTCACCGGGCTGTAGCCGAGCGTCTTCTGGAGGTAGAAGGTGAGGAACAGGAACACGCCGAACAGGCCGGCGCCGGAGATCAGCACCGACAGGTACGAGCCGCCGCGGTTTCGGTCGAGCACGATTCGCAGCGGGAGCAGCGGGTGTGCGGCCCGGCGCTCGATCATCACGAATGCGGCCAGAATGATCACGCCCGTGATCAGCGATCCGAGCGTCTCCCAGTCGGTCCAGCCGCGCGGCTCGGCCTGCGAGAAGCCGAAGACGATCAGGAACAGACCGAGCGACACGGCGACGGCGCCGGGAATGTCGAACTGCGGGCGCTCGGACGGAACCTGGTTGGTGAGCAGCGCGACCGCAGCGAACACCGCGGGCACAGCGATCACCACGTTCACGTACAGGCACCACCGCCACGACAGGTACTCGGTCAACACTCCGCCCAGCAGCAGCCCGACGGCTCCTCCGGCGCCGGCGACCGCGCCGTAGATCCCGAACGCGATTCCGCGCTCCCGCGGTTCGGTGAACGTGGTCGTCAGCAGCGACAGCGCCGACGGCGCCAGCAACGCGCCCGCAGCGCCCTGGAACGCGCGGGCGGTCACGAGCATCCCGAAGCTCTGCGCCGCGCCGCCGATCGCGGAGACGACGCCAAACGCGACCAGGCCGATGATCAGCGTACGCTTGCGGCCGAACAGGTCGCCGATGCGGCCGAACAGGAGCAGCAGGCTGCCGAACGTGAGCGAGTAGGCGGTCACGATCCACTGCCGGTTCGCATCGGAGAAGTTCAGCGCCTTCTGCGCCGACGGCAGCGCAATATTCACGACGGTCGCGTCGAGCACGACCATCAACTGCGCCGTCCCCAGCAACGCGAGAATCAGCCAACGCCGCTCGTGGTGGGGGTTGGCCGGCGCTGCCGAAGCCGGCGGCGACTCGGTCGCGGTCACGTCGTCACCTTACCGGCCGCACGAACTCGGCACGGGACGTTTCGTCAGGCCAGAGCGGGCGCCTCCGGCAAGCTCGCGAGCGCGGCCGCCAGGTCCTCCTCGGAGAACTCGGGGTCTTCAAGCCGGCCCGCCAGGTAGGCGTCGTACGCGCTCAGGTCGAAGTTACCGTGGCCGCACAGCCCGAACAGGATCACTCGGGATTCGCCGGCCTCCTTGGCCGCCTCGGCCTCCTGGATCACCGCGCGGATGGCGTGGGCCGGCTCCGGCGCCGGGATCAGGCCCTCGACCCGGGCGAAGCGGACCGCCGCCTCGAACGTCTCGTTCTGGCGATAGGCGCGGGGCTCGACGAGCCCCTGCTTGACCAGGGCGCATACCAGCGGCGAGTCGCCGTGGTAGCGCAGGCCACCGGCGTGCACCGGCGGCGGAACGAAGTCGTGCCCGAGCGTGTACATCGGCATCAGCGGCGTCAGGCCGACGGTGTCGCCGAAGTCGTAGGCGTACACGCCGCGCGTCAGCGTCGGGCAGGCCGCCGGCTCGGCGGCGATGAACCGGGTCTTGGCCTCGCCGCGGATCACGCGGCGAAGGAACGGGAACGTGAGCCCGCCGAAGTTCGAGCCGCCGCCGACGCAGGCGATCACGGTGTCTGGCTCCTCGCCGGCCATCGCCATCTGGGCGAGCGCCTCCTGTCCGATCACGGTCTGGTGCAGCAGCACGTGGTTGAGCACCGAGCCGAGCGAGTAGTTCGTGTCCGCGTTCTGGGCAGCGACCTCGACGGCCTCGGAGATCGCGATCCCGAGCGAACCGGTGGTATGCGCCGCCTGGGCTTTACCGGACTCGGTCACGTCCGAGGGGGACCGGTGGACGGTGGCGCCCCAGGTCTCCATCATCGAGCGCCGGTAGGGCTTCTGGTCGTAGCTCGAGCCGACCATCCACACCTCGCACTCGAGCCCGAACAGGCCGCACGCGAACGCCAGCGCCGAGCCCCACTGGCCCGCGCCGGTCTCGGTCGTTAGTTTCTTGATCCCGGCCTGGGCGTTCTCGTACGCCTGAGCCACCGCGGTGTTGGGCTTGTGCGACCCGGGCGCCGAGGTGCCCTCGTACTTGTAGTAGATGTGGGCAGGGGTATCGAGCGCGCGCTCGAGCCGGCGCGCGCGGTAGAGCGGCGTCGGCCGCCACAGCTTGTACGCCTCGCGCACCGGCTCGGGGATCTCGATCTCGGGCTCGGCCGAGACCTCCTGGAGGATCAGCGCCATCGGGAAGATCGGCGTCAGATCGTCCGGGCCAGCGGGCTGCTGGTTGGGCGGGGTCCCAATCAACGGCGGGGGACTGGGGTTCCCCGGATCTTGAACATCGGCCATCAGGTTGACCCAGTGCGTGGGGATGCTCGGCTCGTCCAGCACGAACTTGACCCGTTCCTCGCTCATCGCCTCTCCTTTGCTCGCTCGTCGCTGCCCGCGCGCAAGGCTAATCCAGATCGGAAGCCGGGCGCGGGATCAGCGGCGGAGTAGCTCGGCCTGCAACTCGCGCAACTCGGGCGCCGGCGCCGCACCGAGGTCGTCGCGCAACCGTTTGCGGAGCGTTTCGTAGACGCGCAGCGCTTCGGCACCGTTGCCGCGCGCGGCGAGGATCTGCATGAGCAGCGCGTGCGCACGCTCCCGGTACGGGGCGGCCGCGACCAGTTCGCGCGCCGCCCGCTCACCCGGCGCCAGCTCGCTTCCGCCGACGCCGAGCGCGACCGCGACGTAGCTCTCGAGCGCAGCGAGACGGATCTCGTCCAGCCGGCGGCGGTACTCCTCGGCCCACGGGAGATCCTCGCCCGGCAGGAACCCGCGTCGGGCGGTGAACAGTGCGACAAGCGACGGACCCCAACCGCGCGGCCAGTCGTGCTGGGCGACGGCCGCCTCAGCCCGGTGAATCGCCTCCTCGGCCGCTTCGAGGTCGATCCACGCGTCTTGCGGGAGGTGGATGGTGACCTCACTTCGCCCGGTCAATACGTGGCCCCCGAGCCCGCTCCGGAGGCGGGATAGCAGCGCGCTCAACGACGCGTCGGCGCCGTCGGGCGCGCGCCACGGCCACAGCGCTTCGATCAGCTGCTCGCGCCGGCACGGGAGCGCCCGGTGAACGGTCAGGTACGTGAACAGCACGCGCGCCTGTCCGCCGGGGACCTTCGCGGTGAGATCGCGACCTTCGAGTTCGACCGCGAGTCGGCCGCACAACTGGATCCTGGTCGGTGGCTTGTCGCTCAAGGTCGCTGCAAGGAGAATCGAAGAAGCGTGCAAACCGGCGGTCGTATGGTGGCGCCCGTAATCGAAGGAGACAAGGTCATGGCGAAGGTCATCCGGTGCCAGTGCGGATTCCTCGGACGAGGTCAAACCGTCGAGGAGGCAGCTACGGAGATCGAGGCGCATATGCGCTCCGATCACCCGGAGCTGGTCGGCAAGGTCACCCGGGAGGATCTGATCGCGATGGCCGAAGAGGCGTAGGCGACCGCCACCTCGATTGGGACCCCACCCACCCGGCGGCGCGCGCGGAAGGAGAGGATTCAATGCCGTCCGATTTCGAGATCCCAGAGGGTCCGCTGGTCACCGCCGACTGGCTCGAGCGTCATCTCGAGCATCCGAACGTGCGCGTGCTCGATGTCAGGGGACGCCACCCCAGCTCGGCGCTGCCGCACACGAAGCTGGCCGAGTACACCGCCGCGCACATTCCCGGCGCGACGCTCGTCGACTGGGAGCACGACTTCATCGACGTGACCGATCCCGTGCCCGTGCAGGTCGCGGGCGCGGCTGAGTTCGCGGCGCGTGCCGGCGAGCTCGGAATCGGCGATGGCGATGTGGTCGTGACCTACGACGACTACTACGGGATCTTCGCGGCCCGGGTCGCGTGGGCGTTCCGCTATTACGGCGCCGAGAGCCGGGTGCTCGACGGTGGGTGGCTCAGCTGGCCGGAGGACGGTCGACCGGTCACCGACGCGGTCGTCGAGCGGCGGCGTGCGACGTTCACCGCGCGTCCGCGACCGCTCCTGCGGCGCACGCTGGCCGATGTGGTGGATGCCACCGAACGCGGCGCGATGCTCGTCGACGCGAGGCCGCGCCACCTGTTCCTCGGCGAGGAAGGGGTGACCAACACCGGGCACATCCCGGGGGCCCGATGCCTGCCCTACCAGGAGCTCGTCGACGGCGCGACCGGGGTATGGGCGGCGCCGGCGGCCGTCGCCAGGCTGGCTCGCGACGCGGGGATCGACCCCGACCGCCCGCCGCGCGAGCTGATCGCGACCTGCGGCAGCGGCGTCTCGGCGACCGTCGCGATGCTCGCGCTCGAGCGGATCGGCGTCCACTGCGAGGGGATCTACGACGGCTCGTTCAACGAATGGGGCGCCGATCGGAGTCGCCCCGTCGAGTACGGCGCGGCACAAGCCCCTGGATCCTGATGGCGTTCCTGTCGTACATAGACTGGAGGGATCCATGAGCCTGGAACTGCTTTCCGCGCACCAGACCGACGACGGAGTGTCGGTCACGTTCGGTACCGACCGAGGCATCGAGCAGCTGGTGGGCACCGCTGACGAGATCGTGAGCCTCGCGCGCTCGATGCAGCAGGTGGCCGCGCTCGGTCAGCTGAACGAGGACGAGAGCGTGTGGGTCGACGCCGTCCCGGTCGGCGACGCGATCGTCAAGCTCGGGCTGAGGCCCGGCGGACAGGCCCGGGTGCTGATCGTCCGGGACTAGTGGGGCGGCCCCCACTAGATCTCGAGCCGGGACTCCTCGAGATCCAGCTCCCGGATGATCCGGTTCATCGTCTCGTTGGAGATCGTGCCCTCACGGCGAAGCTCGACTAACGCGTCGCGTTGGGCCCCGAGCACGATCTGCACCGCCTGCTGGTACTGCATCGAGCGGTCCTCGTAGCCGTCGTCCTCGATCTTTCCGGCGCGCGCCGCGAGCCTCCGCTTGCGGTACTCGTAGAGGGCGCGCATCCGTTCCATCGTCTCGTCGCGCGTCCAGTCCTCCTGCGAGAGCGCGTCGATCTGAGCGAGTGCGGCCTTGGTGGCCACGAGTCGCGCCTTGAGCTCCTCGTTCTCCGCCTCTCCGCCGTCGCTGATTCCCAGCTTGCGGATCAGGGTTGGGAGCGACAGACCCTGCACGACGAGCGTGGCGAAGATCACCGCGAACACGAGAAACAGGATCAGATCCCGGTCGGCAAACGGCGCGCCGCCGTGCACGGTGAGCGGCAAGGCCAGGGCCGCCGCGAGCGAAACCGCCCCGCGCATGCCGCTCCAGCCGACGACCAGCCGGTTCCGGGCCGGGGCTCGTCGAATCCGCTGACGCTCGCGCCGATCCACTGCCCTAACCAGGTAGGGGACGGTGAAGAACCAGACGATGCGGATCAGCACGGTCACGCCGCAGATGGCAAGCGCCCACCCGATCGGCTGTCCGGTGCTGTAGCCCGAAAGGTCCTCGACGATCCCGCGCAGCTGCAGGCCGACCAGCACGAACAGCGCCGAGTTGATGATGAAGTCGAGGATGTCCCACGTGAAGAACCCCTGGAGCCGGACCCGCGCGGGGATGACGCTCGGCCCCCGGACCCCCATGTAGATGCCGGTGGTGACCGCAGCGAGGACGCCCGACGCGCCAATGGCGTTGGCGGGCACAAACGCGGCGTAGCCGCTCACGAGCGAGATCGTGACGCTGATCTGCGGGTCTGGCGTGCGCTTGCGGACCGCAGCGATGATCCAGCCCACGGCCAACCCGATCGCGATCCCGGCCGCGGCGTCGACGATCAGCGCCACGCTGGCCTGACCGAGCGAGAAGGATCCGGCCACCACGGCTCCGACGGCCACGCGATACGCCACCAGCGCGGTGGCATCGTTGAACAGTCCCTCGCCCTCGACCAGGCTTACCATGCGCCGGGGCACGTCGAGGTCGCGCATGATCAAACCGGCGGCGAGCGGGTCGGTTGGCGACACGACCGCCCCGAGCGCGAACGCTGCCGCCAGGGGCATGCCGATCAGGGCGTGGGCAGCGATCGCTACCCCGGTCATCGTCGCCAGCACCAGACCGACGGAGACAAGCGTGACCGTGCGCAGGTTCTGCCTGATATCCCCGAGGGCGGCGAAGAACGCCGCACCGTAGACGAGGATCGGCAGGAACACGACCAGCACGACGTTCGGGTCGAGCTTGACGGTCGGCACGCCCGGGATGAAGCCGAAGATGACGCCTCCGATCACAAGCACGATCGGGTACGGGATCGAAAGCCGGCGGGCGAGCGCGCCGAGTCCGGCGATCGCCACGAGCAGGCCACCGATCAGCAACTCCGCTTTGCCCACTTTCGGAGTGTCCCTCACGGCTCCCGAAACTGAAACGGTCTCGGTCGTGCCGCGGCTGCCCGGCGATTGGGTGTGGGACAGCTGGATCGCCGACGCCGGCGAGCTGATCGACCCTCAGGTAGCGTCGTGGAAGATGACCCCGAGCGCGGTGCGCTGCCCGCGGGTCACGGTGGAAACGCCGTGGCGCATGCCGACACGGTGGTAGCCGTTCTTGCCCCGGTTCGGGCGTGTTGCCGTGGGGAAGATCACGAACGCTCCCTGGGTGGGCTCGAGCACGTGCGCCCGGCTCTGCGCGCGGGGGCGCTGCTCGAGTAGGACGAACTGCCCCCCTTCGAAGTCCTCCTCGCGCGACAGGATCGTGAGCACTTGGAACGGAAAGAACACCTTGCCGTAGAGGTCCTGGTGCAGAGCGTTCCAGTCTCCGGGTCCGTAGCGGAGGATCAGCGGTGTCGGGCGCGTCTGGCCGGCGGCGCGGCAGCGGCGGAGCAGCTCCTCGTGCTCGAGCGGGAACTTCGGCCCGTCGCCACGGAGCAGCTCGACCCAGTGGTTCGCGACCGGCGCGAGGTGACGGTAGAAGGCCGCGCGGAGCGCCGCGATCGTGTCGGGAAGCGGATGGTCGAAGTAGCGATAACGCCCATCGCCGAACCGGTATCGGGCCATGTCGATGGTGGAGCGGAAGCGGCCGCCGTCGAACAGCTCGGACAGCTCGTCGCACTCGTCCTCGCTGAGGACGGGGACGGTGACGGCGTGTCCGTTGTCGTCGAGCTCGGCGCCGAGCCGCTCCCAATCGAGCGCGTCGACCCGGGCCCGGATGTCGGTGGCGACGTCAATCGTGGTGGTCATCGGCTACTCCTCCTGTTCGCGGATGTGGGAGTTCAACGTTCGGCTCGACGAGCCTGTGAGATCAGCCGCTGATAGCGTGCGCGCATCGCCGGCTACCGCCCTCAGCGCGAGAAGACGCGCCTCGACAAGGCATTGCAGTCGCTCGCGGCGACGCGCCTCGGCGGGTGGCTGTTCGTGAACGTGTTCCCGGCGATCGACCGGCGGTTGCTTCCGCTCACCCGTGGGCGCGTCAAGGTCGCCATGGGTCAGCCGATCCTGCTCCTCCACACGCGTGGGGCCCGCTCGGGCGAGGAGCGCACGACGCCGCTGCTGTACACGCCTCGCGGGGGCGCCTTCGTGGTCGTCGCGTCAAAGGCCGGCGCGACCCATCATCCGGCCTGGTACCACAACGTGCGCGCGCACCCGGATGCCGTTTCGGTCGAGGTCGGCGGTCGGCGCACCGCCGTCCGCCCTCGCGTGGTCGAGGGCGCCGAGCGCGCGGAGCTGTGGGAGCTGGTCAACGACAACTACACCGGCTACGCGACTTACCAGATGCGCGCGGGCGATCGGGTCATCCCGGTCGTCCTACTCGAGCCGGCGTGATCGGCCGGCGCTGGCGCTCGGCGCGCCGCGCTCACTCGACGTCCATCGCCGACACGAGCGCCCCGCGCAGCGTGTAGACGTGCACGACACGCGCCTCGCTGACCAAGCTGCCGTCGAGCGCGCGCACGACCTGCTGAACGTCGACCGCTATGCACCCACTCGGTCGCCTCGTGAACGACAGGGGCTCGACGCGTGGATCGATCTCCGCCCATTGGCGCGTCCAGTAGCCCCGGACCGCCGCCTTGCCCTGTACCCGGCCGCCCTCCCACGCGTTCGGCCAGTCGACGTCGTCGGTCATCGCATCGAGCAGCGCATCGATGTCGCGCGCGTTGAACGCGGTGTACAGGGCGGTGAGCTCACGCTCGTAGTTCATCTGTCTCCCTAGGCCGCCGGACGGTCGCCGAGGGCGGGGACCCGCCGGCGGCACGTTCCGGACGCTAGCGCGATCTCACGAACCAAGGTCCGCGCCTGTTCGTATCACCACCAACACAAACCACCTCATAGGGGCGAACACGATGAGCGACCACCAGATCCATATTCCCGCCGAACCGCTGACGGAGTGCCCGGCCTGCGGCCTTCCCGCCGAGATCACCGACCGATTCGTCTTGGGCGGTGCGCCCGGTCCGGTCGAGCACGTGAAGGTCGTGTGCGTCGCGCGGCACTGGTTCACGTTGCCCGTCGACCAGCTCCCGGCGGGGGTCTCCGGCACATCCCGTATGGCTCTCCGGGTTGTTCCGTCTAGCGCTTCCGAATCCGACCCCCGAGAATCGGAGTCGTGACGACGCACTCGATAACGCAGGCGGCGCCGGCGATCGTCTACCGGTGCACGATGTGCGAGACGGACTGGAGCTACGAGGCGGTCCGGCATGTCGCGCGGTGCCGCGCGTGCGGCGGCAGCCTGCGCCGGCGCTCAGACTTCGTCGCCGGTCACTCCCGCGGACGATCCGGTGATCAGACGCGCGCCGCGGCCGTGCGTGACGAAGCTGAAGGACCAGCGGGTGAAGACGAGGAAGCGGTTCTCGAACCCGACCAGGTACCAGAGGTGGACGACCACCCAGGTGAGCCAGGCGATCAGGCCGCTCAGCTTGATCGGCCCGATGGCGGCCACGGCGGCTCCCCGCCCGATGGTCGCCAGGTTGCCCTTGTCGTGGTAGTGGAAGGGCGGGGTGTCGCGAGACTCGAGCCGGGCTAGTACGACCTTGGCGACGTAGCGCCCCTGCTGCATGGCGGCGGGCGCGACCCCGGGATAGGTGACGATTTTGCCGTCGGCGCCACGGACCCGAACCATGTCGCCGAGCGCGAAGACCTCGGGATGGCCCGGCAGGGTGAGGTCGGCTTGCACCGCGATCCGGCCGGCGCGGTCGAGCTCGGCTCCGGTCAGCTCGCCCAGCCTCGCCGCGAGCTTCGACGCAGTCACGCCGGCGGCCCAGATGACGGTGCGCGCCGGGATGCGCTGGATCGCGCCGGCGCCGTCGGAGATGGTCACGGACTGGTCATCGATGCCGACGACGGTCGAGCTGAGGATCGGGGTGACACCAAGCCGCTCGAGCGACCGTTGCGCCTTCGCCGACAGCGAGGGCGGGAAGCTCGTCAGCACCCGGTCGAGGGCCTCGATCAGAAGGATGCGGCCGTTGCGCGGGTCGACCGCATCGAAGTCCAGCCGCAGCGTGTCCCGCGCTAGCTCGCCGATCTGGCCGGCCATCTCAACGCCGGTCGGCCCCGCCCCGACGATCGCGAACGTCATCCACGCGGCACGCCGATCGGGATCGGTCTCCATTTCCGCGGCCTCGAACGCGCTGAGAACGCGGCCTCGCACCTCCAGCGCGCTCTCGAGCGACTTGACCTCCGCCGCGAACTCCCTCCATTCGTCATGACCGAAGTACGAGTAGGCCGAACCGCCGGCGACGATCAGCGTGTCGTAGGGGACCGACGGTGGCGCGGCGACCTCGCCGACCGATTGCAGTTCGACCTGCTTCGCCTCGAGGTCGATGTCCGACACCTCCGCGAGGAGCACGCGGACGTTGCTGTGACGCTTGAAAATCGCCCGGAGTGGATACGCGATCTCGCCCGAATTGAGTGCACCGGTCGCCACCTGATAGGTCAGGGGCTGGAACAGATGGAAGTTGCGCCGGTCGATGAGCGTCACGTCGACCGGACTGCTGCGGAGCTTTTGCACAGCCTGGAGGCCGCCGAAGCCCCCGCCGACCACGACCACGCGATGTTTGGCTGAGGAAGCAGTCATACCGCTGGAAGGTACCGGGGTGTCGCAGGCGTCCGCTAGGTTGACCCGCCACCGACAACCCGGAGAAGGCTGGAGAGATCATGCCCATCAGGCTTTCTTTGCTGCTTGCCCTCGCAATAGCGACCGTTTTGCTCGTGCCCTCGACGCCGGCCGGAGCGGCGCCGGGCCGGCCGGCGCCGGCATACGGCGCCAAGCTCTCGCCGCCAACCGTCCACGAGTCCTTCACCCGCTTCCCTGCAGCGGCGCACCGTCGCACCGCACGACGCTTCAGATGGAGGGCTGCGCCGAGCAACGGATTCTCGCGAGCGACAAGCAGATCGACTCGCTCAACCAGACGATCTTCGGCAAGCTGTTCGATGCCGCCGCTCGTCGCCGGTTCGTCGCGGGGCACAACGCCTGGCTCACCTATCGCCGCGCCTACTGCCTGAGCGCGTCCGATGTGTTCGAGGGCGGGACCGAGGCCAGTGTGGTCAACGCCGACTGCGTCGCGGGCGTCAACTCGCAGCACGTCAAGGACCTGAAGAGGTTCTTGGCCGATTTCGGCGGCGCGGCTGGATAAACCCGTGCGGCGCGGCTGGGTAAACCCGGGCGGCGCGGCCGTGTTAGGGTCGCCCGGACAGGCGACGCGATGCGCCGCGAGGAGAGCAAAGGGGTGTAGAGATGGCGGGCGAGCAGAATGTCGAGACGGCGAAGCGTGCCTATGCCGCATTCTCGGCGGGCGATGCCGCGGGCGCGATGCAGGCGCTGGCGGATGACATCGAGTGGACCACGCCTGGCAACAGCGCGATCAGCGGTACGGTTCACGGCAAAGAAGCGGTTGGCGCGCTGTGGGCACGATTCGGCGAGAAGGGGTTCACGACCACGCCGCAGTTCTGGTTCTCCGACGACCAGCGCGTCGTCGTCCTCACCCACACGACGATCGAGGGCGGCGAGGCCGACACGGCCGACGTGCTCACGTTCCGCGACGGCAAGGTGGTCAGGTTCCAGAGCGCGGGCGACACCGCGCTGATCGAGCAGGTCTACGGGTCGAAGTGACGCGCGCGCCGGTCGGTCGTTCAGACCGCCGGCGCAGCCTTGACGACCTTCATCGTGAACTGCGAGTTGACGCGGGTGACGCCCGGTAGCTCCGCGAGCTTGTTCATGTAGAAACGCTCGTAAGCATCGGTGTCCGCGACCGCGACGCGGATGATGTAGTCGGGCAGGCCGAACATGCGCCTGCACTCGAGCACCTCGTCGAACGCCCCGATCTGCGCCTCGAACGCCTCGACGGTCTTCCGGTCCTTGAGCGATAGCTCGACCAGGACGGACACCTCGAGCCCGCGCCCGATCGCGCTCGGCTCGATGTCGGCGTGGTAGCCGCGGATCACCCCGGCCTCCTCGAGCGAGCGAACGCGGCGCAGGCACGGCGAGGGCGACAGGTTCACCCTGGCCGCGAGCTCGACGTTCGACAGGCGGCCATCGCGCCGCAGCTCGTCGATGATTGCGCGATCGATCGAATCCATGGTGGAATATTGCCAACTCGGCGGGTTCGAGGGTTGCATTCGCAGCCACGTGCCGCGTTGAACGCGAGACAATGCCCCGAGCTATGTCCGGTGATCCGATCTTTAGGAACGCGCTGTCGATCGGGGTGGCGACGGGCGTGTATGCGGTCTCGTTCGGCGTGCTGTCGGTGACGGCGGGCTTCAGCGTCGTGCAGACGTGCGTGATGTCGCTGGTGTGCTTCACGGGCGCCTCGCAGCTCACGTTCGCGTCGGTGATCGGCGCGGGCGGCGGCGTCGCCGGCGCGCTCCCGCCAGCGCTGCTGCTCGCCGGGCGGAACGCGGTCTACGCGCTCAGCCTGAAGGGCGTCTTGACGGGGACGGTCCCCGAGCGCGCGCTGCGGGCGCAGGTCGTCGTCGACGAGACCACGGCGATGGCTCACGCTCAGCCGACCCTGGCCGCGAAGCGGCGGGCTTTCGATCTGACGGCGCTCTGCCTGTTCACCGCCTGGAACGCCGGGACGCTGGTCGGCGCGCTCGCCGGGCGCGGCCTCGGCAACCCACGCGACTACGGCCTGGACGCGATGTTCCCGGCGGTGTTCCTCGCGCTCCTCGCCCCGCAGCTCCGCGGCCCTGACTCGGTTCGCGCCGCGGTCGCGGGCGCGCTCATCGCATTGGCGCTGGTGACCGTCAGCCCGGCCGGCGTGCCCATCATCGCCTCCGCGCTCGGGGCGGTGCCGGTGTTGCTCGCCGCGGAGCGGCGGCGCAAGGAGGTCGGCCGATGAGCTGGTGGCCGGTCGTCGCGCTGTGCGGGTCGGCATACGCGCTCAAGGCGCTCGGGCTCGTGCTCGGCGAGCGCTTCGACCGCGACGTGTCCGAGCGGTGGTCGCTCCAGATCGTCGTCGTGCCGGTGTTGGCGGCGCTCATAGTCGTCCAGACATTCAGCACCGGACGCCATTACGCGCTCGACGCCCGCACGCCCGCGCTGCTGGTGGCGGCAGTGCTGGTATGGCGTAAGGCGCCGTTCGTGCTTGTCGCCGTCGCCGCGGCGGCCACCGCGGCGTTGGTCCGAGTCGTCGCCTAACCCCGTCGGACGCGCAGTCGTTAGGGTGCCGTCCGTGAGCGCGATCGCGAAGAGGTTCGGCATCTTCGACCACATCGAGGACATCCCGGGGACGCCCACGAGCCAGCTTTTCAAGGACCGGCTGACGCTGATCAAGATGGCCGACGAGGCCGGGTTCGCCGGCTACCACCTGGCCGAGCACCACGGCAGCGAGCTGTGCATGGCTCCGGGCCAGGAGCTGTTCATCGCCGCCGCCTCCCAGATCACCGAGCAGATCCGCCTGGGGCCGATGGTGAAGCTCCTACCGATGCACCACCCGATCCGCATCATCGAGGACATGTGCGTTCTCGACAACCTCACCGGCGGCCGCCTCGAGTTCGGGGTCGGCCGCGGCGCCGTGCCGATCGAGCACTACTGGTTCAGCCAGGACTGGTGGGAGTCCCGGGACCGCTTCACCGACGTACTCGGGATCATCGAGCACGCGCTCGCGACCGGGGAGATCTCGAGCGAGAACAGCCGCTTCTACGACTTTCCGACGATGCCGATGTCGACGAAGCCACTCCAGGACAGGATCCCGTTCTGGTATCCCGGGAGTCCGCTGACCGCAGGTCGCTACGGGATGAGCCTGATGTGGCCCGGGAAGATCAACGAGGCGGCCTACGAGCAGTATTTGGAGGCGTGGCACGACCACAAGGGGGGTGAGCTGCGCTTCGACGGGGTGGGTGGGGGTCCCAATTCGGAGCCCCGCGTCGGCTACAGCATGCTGCTGGCGATCGCGCCCACCGAAGACGAGGCGCGCGACGTCGCCCGGCGCGGCATGGAGGGACTGGTGCGCCGGACCCACAACGCCCACCGCTTCGACCATCTGGAGCTGAACGAGGACGAGTGCTACGACGCTCAGGGCGCGCTGCGGGCGATCCACGCCAATATGGAGCCGGCGATCCAGATCGGGTCGGGCACCCCCGCGCAGATCGTCGAGCGCCTCGGCGCGCTGCTCGACGACGGAATGGCCGACTACGTGTGCTTCATGTTCCCGACGGGCGACATGACGTTCGAGGAGTCGCGGCGGACGCTCGAGCTCCTGATCAGCGACGTGATCCCGCAGCTCCAGCCCTCGCCGTCGGGCGCTCGGGAAGAAACTCCCGCATAGCGCCAGTTTCTTCCCAAGCGGTCGTTAGTCAGGCGGTAAAGATCGCCTCGGGGAGGAACGCGCTCACGATGTACTGGCCGGCGTCGACGATCTCGGAGATCTTGAGGTCGACGGCGAGGCTGCAGAGCAGATAGGCATCCTCCCGGCCGAGGTGGTACGCGGTCTCGATGTGGTCGATCATCGCCCGCACGGCATCCTGAGCACCGGCGTACAGATCGCCGCCGACGCCGGTGGTGGCGTAGAACGGCCCCGAGTCGACCCGGGCGGTGAGCGGCCCGGGAGTCCGGTACTGCGGTCCCGGGATCGAGCGGGCCCGCTCGACGGTGAAGCGCAACGCGGCGAACATCGGAGCCTCGAGGCCGGTGACGCACACCTCGCCGTCGCCTTGCGCGCCGTGGGCGTCACCGCACGAGAACAGCGCCTGCTCGACCTGCACCGGCAGATACAGCGTCGACCCGCGCGTGATCTGGCGAATATCCATGTTCCCGCCGAAGATGCCCGGCGGCATCACCGGCTGGGCCCTCGCGCCCGCCGGGCACACGCCCATCGTCCCGAAGAACGGCTCGAGCGGAATCGCGATGTCCTCGCGCATGTAGGCGACGTCGCCGTGCGAGAGGTCGAAGACGCGCAGATAGGCGTTGGGGAAGTCGTCCGGGAGCAGGCCGAGTCCGGGCAGCACCGCGGTCCAGCCCCATCCCTGGGTGTGGATGTCGAGCACCTCGATCGCCAGCGTGTCGCCCGGCTGCGCACCTTGGATCCCGATCGGACCGCACAGCGGGTAGACGCGATCCCAGTCCAGTCCGGCGATCACGCTGGTATCCGAATCCGGGCCGATCTGGTTGTCGCTGACGTCGCGCGTCCAGACCACGACCGTGTCGCCCGAGTCGATGGTGAGCGCCGGCTCGTTCCCCGTGTCCCACGTGAAGTGGACCTGTTCGTCTGGCAGGTGATGCGTGCGCGGCATCGATGCGACCTCCTAGTGGGGTGACCGGTGAACGTTGACGGGAGCGCCGCTTGCTCGGTTACGGCCTTACGGTCCAACGCTATGCCATCGGTCCGAGCTCGTGCAAACCAGCCACGAGCTCGGACCTTGGCGTGTCCTCGCCGGCGTCCTGCCGGCGCGTCCTGCCGGCCCGCAGGTCAGCGGCGCGGCAGCTTGGGAGAGTCGATCCTGGTGACGTAGAGCACTTGCACCGCGGTCCGGCGACGGGCCCGCCACTCACGAAGCGCAAGGAAGCCCGCGACACCCAGGAGCGCCGCCAGGGAGGACGCTACGTTCAGGACGAGGATCGTGGTCATGGCGAGGTCCTTTCCGAGACCAGCACAGGATCTCGCCGGCGATGAAGAACGAGCTCGCGGAATCCACACAACTCCATAAGAATCTGGTCCGCCGCCGGACTCGCGTGGCCGGGCTGACGGATCAGGCACGCGCCCTGGTCCGCGGACCGGGATGCCCGGCTGATGGATCAGGCCGGCGCGGCGGTGCTGGCGCGGAGGATCAGCTCGGCAGGGATCGTGTCGCCGATCGAGACGCCCCGGCCGACCTCGATCTCGGTCAGGAGCAGCTCGAGGCTGCGGCGGCCCAGCTCGCGGAAGTCCTGGCCCACGGTCGTGAGCGGCGGGCTGAAGAACTCTCCCTCCGGCGAGCCGTCGAAGCCGGCGACGCTGACGTCCTGCGGCACGCGGCGGCCGGCGTCGAACAGCGCGCGCAACACGCCCAGGGCCATCTGGTCGTTCGCGGCGAAGATCGCGGTGACGTCGGTCCTGGCGGCGAGGCGGCACCCGAGCTCGTACCCCGACTCGGCACTCCAATCGCCCATCACGGGAAGCGGGAGCACCGCCGCGGCGCCAGCGAGAGTGTCCCGCCATCCGGCGAGACGCGGGCCCGGATCCGTCTGGTCGGCCGGTCCCGCGATGTGGAACACCGTGCGGTGCCCCAGGTCGAGCAGATGACGCGTGACCGCGGCGGCTCCGCCGTAGTGATCGACCGCCACCGCCGGGAGGACGTCCTGAAGGCTTGGTCCGACGGCCACCACCGGGGTGTCGGCCGACAGCGCGGCCAGCGCGTCGACGGCGGAGGGTTGCGGAGCGACCGCGAGGATTCCGTCGACGCCCAGGCGCCGCAGTCGCGCCGCGGCCGTTCGCACCGAGCGACGGCTTGGGACCGGCACGTTGACGACGGTCACGAAGTCGCCCGAGTCGCCCGTCGCGCGCCGGATGCCGCACAGCGCGGACGCCGCGCCGTACGCCACGCAGTCGAAGCTGAGCACGCCGATGATCCTCGAGCGACCGCTGCGGACCGGTCCGGTCGCACGCGGCTGGTCGAGCGTGGGCATTGTCGGTGCCAAGAAAAGACCCGCGGGCAAGGCGGCACGGCTCGTGCCGGGATCCGCCTGCCTCTCCGTTCCCGACCGCCACGGCATTAGACTGGCCCGGCGATCGCGAATGGTTTGAATCGATGCAAAACATATACCCAGCGCTATCTCCCGTGTCAAGAAAGTCGATGACCCCGCAACGCGGGGGCCACGACGACATTCGAATCCCACAACCAGCGGGGCACAACGACATTCGGCGCAACAACCTGGAGGTCGTGCTCCGGCATCTGGCGACGGTCGGTCCCGACTCGCGCGCCGGAATCGCGGCTCGCGCCGGGCTGACCCGGGCGACGGTGTCGCGTCTGGTGGCGGAGCTGCTCGTGCTCGGGGCCGTGCAGGAGACCGGCCGCGACGGTGGGGGCCGCGCCGGCCGTCCGAGCACCCGCCTGGAGTTGGGCAGCGGCGTCGTGGCGATCGGGACCGAGGTCAACGTCGACTACCTGTCCGTATTGGTCATCGACCTCGGCGGCCGCGAGGTTCTGCGCGAGCGGCTCGCGTTCGACGCCAGCGTTGGCCCCGAGGCGTGCATCGCCGCGCTCGGCGAACTCTGCCGGACCGCGCGCCGGCGCCTGGCCTCGCGCCGGAGCCGGCCGGCGCCAGTCGTGGCCGGCATCACGGTCGCCGTCCCCGGGCTCGTCGACGTGGCCGCCGGCGTCGTCGCTGAAGCGCCGAATCTGCGCTGGCGCGATGTCGCCGTCGCCGAGCCGCTCCGCCGCGCGCTCCGCCTCGGCGCCACGCCGGTCCACGTCGGCAACGACGCGAACCTCGCGGCGATCGCCGAATACCGCTCCGGCGGGTTCGCGGGGACGCCGAACCTCGTCTACATCACGGGCGAGGTCGGGATCGGCGGAGGCATCATCGTCGGCGGCCAGCCGTTGCTCGGCACCCGCGGGTATGGCGGCGAGGTCGGGCACATGAACGTCATGCCCGACGGTCCGCTCTGCGGATGCGGCCGGCGCGGGTGCTGGGAGGCGTGCATAGGGTTGAACGCTCTCCTCCAATCCGCGAGGCACCGTCCCCGCGGCGACACGCCGCCCGAGCGGAAGATCGAGCCGCTCGTCAAGCGGGCCCGCGCCGGGGACGCGCGGACGCTCGAGGTCCTGGCCGAGCTCGGCCGATGGATCGGGGTCGGCGCCGCAAACCTCGCCAACGTGTTCGATCCGCAGGTGATCATCCTCGGCGGATACTTCGCGGATCTCGGGGACTGGATCCTGCCCGCCGCCCAGAACGCTCTCGAGGCGGGCACGCTCGCCGGCGCCGGCGAGACCCCGCAGCTGGCGACGTCGACGCTCGGATTCACCGCCGCCGCGCAAGGAGGCGCGATCCACGCGATCGAGCGCGTGATGTCCGACCCGACCACGCTCCGCGCGCTCGCCTAAGCAAGCGTTCCCGGACCCGTTCGGTGCTGGGATGTTGGCCGCACGAGGTTCCGCTCCCGGGATCTCGGTGCGGCATCGGTGGTGGCCGTACGATCGCTTGGACCCCCAGGACGATGAGTTTTCGTGTCGCGATCGGTCAGTAGCGGTGGCAGAGCCGCCTGCGGAAGGAAGGATGGCCGGTGTCAAGCTGGATGCTGAAGTTCATCGCGGTCATCGTCGGTCGCTGCGGTGTGATGAGCTTGAAGCCGTGCTGATCTACTCGATGGGCGTCTCGGTGGACGGCTTTATCGCCGACCGCGAGGGCGGGTTCGGGTGGACGGTCCCTAGCGAGGAGCAGTTTCGTTTCCACCTCGCGCAGGTGCGCGAGCTCGGCGGCTACCTGTGCGGCCGCCGGCTGTACGAGACCATGCTGGTGTAGGAGACCGATCCGTCGATGCGCGACGACGAGCTCGGGGCCGCGTTCGCCGACGTCTGGTGCGCTATCCCGAAGGTCGTCTTCAGCCGCACGCTCGACCACGTTCAGGGCAACGCCCGGCTCGCGGAGGGGTCGGTGGCCGACGAGGTCGCCGCCGCGCAGGACGCGACCGATAAGGACGTCTCGATCGGCGGCGCCGGCCTGGCCGCGCAAGCGATCGAGCTCGGCCTCGTCGACGAGCTGCGCGTGTTCCGCAGTCCGGTCGTGGTCGGTGGCGGCACGCCCTTCCTGCCGCCGGTCACCGAACCCGTTCGGCTAGACCTGGTCGAGACCAGGACGTTCGGCTCGCGCGTGATCTACGAACGCTACGGGCGTTCGGCTCGCCCGTGATCTACGAACGCTACGGGCGTTCGGCTCGCCCGTGATCTACGAACGCTACGGGCGTTCGGCTTGCGCGTGATGTACGAACACTACGGGCGCACCCGCGATAAGCCGGACCGACACCGCGCTAGCGCCCCCAGGCTCGCGCTCGCCGGGTGGCGTCACCTCGAACCCGGCCACCTCCGGATCTTGTCGGCGAGCACCGGCATCGGCAGCGACCCGCTGTCGAGGACCGCGGCGTGGAAGCCGGGGACGGTGAAACTCGCACCCAGACGGCCGATCGCCTCCTCGCGGAGTCGCAGCAGCTCTCGCTTGCCAATCAGGTACGAAAGGGCCTGGCCGGGAAGGATGATGTAGCGATCGACCTCGCTCGCCAGGAACCCCTCTGGCATCGGGACGTGGTCGACGAGGAACTGCCGGGCTCGCTCGCGACCCCAACCCAGGGCGTGTAGGCCGGTGTCGACGACCAGACGGGCGGCCCGGTGGAGCGAGGCCGAGAGGGCGCCGAGCAGGCCCTCGGTACCGCTGTAGAGGCCTATCTCCTCGGCCAGCTGCTCGGCGTACAAGCCCCAGCCCTCGGCGAACACCGACAGGCTGCGCTGCCGCTGCATCGCGGGCAGCTCGTCGAGCATCTGGATCCGCGAGAGCTGCAGATGATGTCCCGGCACGCCCTCGTGGAAGGCGACGACCTCGAGGTCCCATCCGGTTCCGACGGTCGGTCGCTCCAGGTTGAACCAGAACGTGCCGGCGCGGCCGCCATCTTGCCTCGGCGGCGTGTAATGAGGGGGCGTCCCGCTCGAGGCGACCACCGTCGGCATCGCAGTCACCTCGCACGGCGGAGGTAGCGGCTCGGGGAAGAACTCGCCGGCGCGCGCCTCGGCGCGGCGGATAGCCGCGGTCGCGGCCAGGATCGCGTCCGCTCCAGGATGGCTTGCGGCCGACGAGCGCAATGCCTGATGGACGTCGGCCAGCGAGCCGAGTCCGAGTTCGCTGCCAAGCTCGAGGGCGCGGTACTCGAGCGCGGCTATCTCCTCCAGGCCGATCCGGTGAATCTCGTCCGGCGCCATCAGCAGAGTCGTCGCCGACCGGACGCAGTTCGCGTAGTCGGCCTCGCCGCCCGGGATGTGGACGAGGCCCGGCTCGTCGCCCGAGCGTGCGCGCGGCATCAACTCGCGGAGCAGCTCGACCCATCGTCCCAGCGCTGGCCTCACCACTGCGCTCGCCAGCGCGTCCCGCTGCTCGAGCCAGGCGGCGGATCCGGCCCAGTCATCGGCCGGTTGCGGCGTGGCCAGCGCCTCGGGAACCGCCGGCCGCAGGACGCCGTGCGCCCAATCGATCGCCTGCTCCACGAGCGGCGCTACGGGAAGCCGCCCCTTGGCGGCGCCAATCCGCAGGCGCTCAGTCTGCTGGTCCACCCACTCGCCGCTCCGCCGCAGCCGCTCGAGGTAATCGGCCGCAGCCTGCTCGTCGGCGACGACCGTTCGCGCCGCGGTCGCGAGCAGCACGGCAGGGCCGGTGAAGGGCATCGCCGAGACGTCGTGCTCGATTAGACGGCTGTCGAGCTCGCGCAGCTCCTGGTCGATGTTCTCGACCAAGCAGCCGAGCGTGATCGAGTCGGCCTCGGTCGATTGCGAGCGCTCCAATCGCCGCGCATCGGCCAGCATCGACGCGAGCTCGGAGCGCCAGGCGGCCTCGCCCGCCTCGCTGTCGTCGGGGACCCGGTCGTCGTACCCCGGAATCCCGTACAGGCTGGCCGTGAACGGGTCCGCCGCCAGCCAGCGCTGGTGAAACCGATCGGCGAGCTCTCGAATGGGTGTCTCCACGGCCGGGAACCTACTCGAGGGACGCCGCATACAGCCGCGCTTCCGCATAGAGCCGCGCGAAATCTGGCGGCTTGTAGTGCGCGTTGAGGCCGCTCGGGTTCGGCAATACCCACACCGGTCGGCCCCCCACCGTCTCGTCCCGCAGTCCCATGGTGGCGTGTGGCCGTCCGAACGCCGCGCGATACGCCACCAGGCCCACGACCGCCACCAGCCTCGGCGCCCATGCTCGCACGGTGTCCTCGAGCTCGGCGGCACCCGCGCGCAACTCCGCGACCGTCAGCTCATCCGCCGCCCGGGTCGGCCGCGAGACGAAGTTCACCACCCCGACCCCGAATGATGGAAGCAGTCCGTCCTCTTCCGGCGACAGTTGCCGCGGGGTGAACCCAGCCGCGTACAGCGTCGGCCAGAACCGATTACCCGGCCGGGCGAAGTGATGCCCCACCTCCGCCGAGCGCAGCGACGGGTTGATCCCGACGAACAGAACACTCAGGCCCGGGCCGCCGATTGGACCGAGCTGTGACACCACCGTCGCAGAGTAGAGTCTTCGCGTGACTCTCACGCTGGCGTGGGTGGGCGACGGCGCGGCGCGCATGGAGGTCGCGCACGTCGACCGAGACGGGCACCGCATCACCGCGACCGGTACGCAACTCGGGGCGGTGTACGAGCTCCGCTACCGTCTCGGCCCGGCGACGCTCTCTCTGGAAGTCGTTGGGGGACCGTCGCTCGAGCTGAGCCTGGACGGCGCCGACTTCTTCGACCTGGGTTGGTCACCCCTGTTCAACTCTCTGCCGGTGCTCCGGGACGGGCTGCTGGAACCGGGTCCGCCGCGGGATTACGTGATGCGGTGGGTCGAGGTGCCGTCGCTCGATGTAAGTCTGTCCGAGCAGCGGTACGAACCTCTCTGGAGTGGCGTCGTGCGATTCAGCTCGGGGCCCTTTGTCGCTGATATCCAATTCGACGAAGCCGGATTCGTCACCAACTACCCGGGGATCGGGTCGCGTCTAGGCGGGAGCTGACCGGGCGGCCCGGTTAGAGCGGCGGATTCACGGGTGAGAGCGGCGGAACCACGGGTGAGAGCGGCAGGACCGCCGGTTAGAGCGGCGGAACCACGGGTCCGACCGGCAGGACCGCCTGTTAGAGCGGCGGGACCTGGTTGTTCACCTGCGGACCGTGGTACAGGTGGTTATGGTCCTTGCAGGCAGCGGGGAAGAAGAACTGGACGCTGTCACTCCGCACACCGTTGTAGCTCGCGAACAGGGTGACGTGACCCACCGTGCCGGCCTTGCACGCCGGGTCGGTGCTGCTCTTCACCCGGACGATGATCTTCATGATGTTCCCGGGGTAACCCCACATCTGCGCATAGTGGGAGTGGTAGACGAGCTGGCGCTCCACGTTCATGATGATCAGGCGATCGGGCTGGTTCCGGACCCGGAAGGCTTGGCACAGGATCCCGGAGACGGTGTTGGCATCCAGATTAATGTCACCGTGACCGCGCGCGTAACTGCCCGTCGCTCCCGTGATCGGCGATCCGGTGTTGAAGCCCCACGGCGGAGTCCCGTACACGATCGGAACCTGCGAGCAGTACTGAGTCTGGTACGCGCCGGCCGAACCGGCCGTGCCTATCAGCGCCAACAACGGCGCCAACACCAAGACCGCGATTCCAACCCGCCGCATGACGTGATTCATCGGCATCCCGCGCCGACCATACCCGATGCCGCCAAAATGCGAACCGCGCTCGTAGTGCCTAGCGTTCCAGATCTACCTATGAGTTAGATAACCTGCGCAGACCTCCCGGTCCCTCACATCACATGACACTTTGAGGCTCGCGAGCAACTGCCGGCCGGTCCGGCAGCACGCAGACCATTCCCTCGCTGAACCCTGAGGACCCGACCGCGAACGCGGCGTTGAACCGGTCTAGGTTGACCACCGTCAGCAGCGCGGTGATCTCGACCATTTGCTCGTCAGTGAAGTGCTCCCTCATCCGCGCGAACAGCTCGTCGGTGACCTCCACCGGCGTCCGCATCACCGCAACGCCGTAATCGAGCGCCGTCTTCTCGCGCTCGGTGAACAGTTCGCTCTGCCGGTAGCGCGGGAGCGCCAGCAGTTCGTCATCCGAGAAGCCGGAGTTGCGACAGATCTGCGAGCCGAGGTCGACGCAGAACTCGCAGCCGATCATCTGCGCGCCCTTCAGCTCGACCAAGTTCTTGATCCGCTCATCCACACCGTGCGCCTTGCGCACGGCCTGCTGGAACTTGCCCATGCCGCTCATCATCTTCGGCTGGTGCGCCCAGATCTCGACCGGCTCGATACCACTGCCGTGCGCGGGGTCGCGTCCGGTCATCTTCTTCATCCCCCGGCGCATGAACTTGTAGACGAGCTTGACCATCGGTCCGGCCTGGTCCTGCGAAACACCCTGAATCCGTGCCATGAGGCACCTCCTGTCATGTCGTGGCCGTCTACGTGACAAGACCCCTCGGGTGCCTAAGACGTGACTCGACCGCGTCGGCCTAGTTGAGAAGCGCACGCGCGTCACGGTGAAAGCGGGCGGTGGCGCGAGCCGCCGCCGGCGAGACGAGATCGAGGTTCTGGATGAACCCGTGGACCATGCCCGGCTCGCGGCGATTGATGACCGGAACCCGCGCCGCCCGTAACGCCTCCGCGAGTGCATCGCCCTCGTCGCGCAGCGGATCGTGGTCGGCGGTTATGAGCACGGTCGGCGGTAGCCCGGACAGATCGGCCAGGAGCGGGCTCACGGCTGGGTCCTCGGGCGCGACGCCCGGCGGCAGCCACTGCATCGCCGCCCACCGCAGCGAGTGGGCATCCAAACCCCAGCCTCGTCCGAGCTCCTCGATACTCGGGCTGCTCAGCCGCAGATCGGTGTTCGGGCAGGCGAGCAGCAGGCCGCCAGACGGACGGGCCTGCTCGCGAAGCCGCAGGGCCACCAGCAGCGCCAGGTAGCCGCCTGAGCTGTCGCCGGCCAGCATGGGGGAATCCGTTCCGAGCTCCGCCGACACCCAGGCCACCGCCGCGAGCGCATCCTCAACGGCCGCCGGCCACGGATGCTCGGGCGCACGCCGGAAGTCGACGGCGAGGACGCGGGCGCTCGTCGCGTCGGCCAGAAGTCGACACGTGCGGTCGTGAGTCTCGAGGTCGCCGAGCATCCACATCCCGCCGTGGAGATAGACGATCACCCGCGCGCCGGCGTTGGCGGGGTCGTACAGCCGCAACGCCAGCCGCCCTGCCGGCCCTCGGATCTCGAGATCCGCCACCTGTCGCACCTCCGGGCCTCGAGGCCGCGCCAGCGCGCGCGCACGACCCTGGGCGCGCACCTCGTCGACGTCGAACGTCACTCGGCCGCCGCGCATCCCCGCGACCCAGTCATCGAGCTCGCGGTCAGCCAGGGACAACGGTCGCGCGCCGGTTCGCCTCCCACGCCATCGCGCGATTATCGCGTCGTCGCCCCAGTCTCGGCGGCCGCGCCCCCCTCCTGACGCCTGTTACGCCGGGCCCCGGTGAACGTCAGGTCCTACTTCTCACGATCTCGTGCGACCGCGGCCGCGCACGAGATCGATGGATAGCACTGCCCGGAACGCGGGTACGCTCCCCACGTGGGACTCGTCGTCTACCTGATCATCCTGTTCTTCATCGGTCTATTCGTCGGTGCGCTGGCGCGGCTGCTGGTGCCCGGGCCGGATCCCATGGGCATCGGCATGACCGCGCTCTTGGGCCTGTGCGGGACCTTCAGCGCGGGTCTGTTCTCGTGGTACGTCCTGCATCGCCACGGCGGCGGCCTCGTCCTCTCCGTCCTGTTCTCGATGCTTGTCGTCTGGATCTACAGACGATCCCGTGGCGGGGCATATCGCAGCCGAGGCGCTCGCCGGCGCGGCCCGCTCTAGTCCGCCGCCACTAGGACGACCTCGTACGTCAGGAGGAGGAGGCCGTCACCAATCGTCCGGCTGTCGACGAGGCGCAGCGGTTCATTGTTGCTGGTCTCGCCGAACAATCCATCGCCAGCGCCGCAGCGCTAAACGGGCGCGCCCGGTCGGCCGGTGCGAGATGCTCGTTCCTTGCTCGAGGAGTAACCGAGCGCGGTGACCGCGCGAGCCGCGGCTCTAAGCAGAACAGCCGGAGTCCACCCATTCGCGAAATAGCTCCACCTGCGCCTCCGACCATGCACCGTCGCAGGGCATCGAACCATCGGCGAGCTTCTCGAGGATGTCGGCCGAGTTGGCCCTCACGTCTCCATAGGCCGACAAATCGAACTTTGCGGACATCGCTTCGATGTCCTTCTCCCGAAACAGTGGTCGTATGTCGTGCTCGAACCCGACGGCAGCTTGCTCCATCTCGTCTCCAATCAGCATGAGGTTGTTGACTCGTCCAACCCGTGTACGTCACCGGACCTTCGGGGGACGTTAAGCATGACGAGAACGATGGCCGTCGACGAGCACGACCGCTCTTTCAGTTGAAGCCCGTTCTCGCGGGAATCGAGTGGCGACGCCGCGCTCCAGCCAAAAGGAGAACAAAGCCGGCTCGGCGATCTGACCGCTACGCCACCTGACCCGCACTGGCGCTCTCGGGGAGCACGCGCCGGAGCTCGCTGCGCGAGCTGATGTCGAGTTTGCTGAACACCTTGCGCAGGTGGTACGCGACCGTGTGCTGGCTGATGAACAGCCGCTCGCCGATCTCCGCGTTCGAGAGGCCGTCACGGGCCAGGCGCGAGATCTGGGCCTCTTGCGGGGTGAGCTCATCCCGGGTCGGGGCGGTGCGTTTCCGAAGGCGGCCTCCGGACGCGAGCAGCTCGCGTTCGGCTCGCCCCGTGAACGCCTCGGTGCCCATGTTCGTGAACATTTCGAGCGCGGATCCGAGCTGCCGGCGGGCGTCGATCCGGCGCCGCTCGCGACGCAGCCACTCGCCGTAGACAAGGTGGGCCCGGGCAAGCTCCAACCGAAGCCGCGTGTGGGCAAGGCGCTCGATCGCCTCGCGATAGAGATCCTCTGCGCGACCGCCTGCGGCCAGGAGGGCACGCGACCGGGCCTCTACCCCCAGGACCCAGTTCGTGCCGCTGGCGCGGGCCATCTCGGCGAGCCTGTCGAGCAGACCGGTGGCGAGCTCGTATCTCTCACACCGCACGGCCGCCTCGATCACCTCCGCGACAGCTCGCGGTGGCGTGTTCACGTCGTACGAGCGCTCGCCACCCGGACCGAACGCCAGCACCGCGGCCTCGTACCGGCCGAGTCCGTTGTATAGAACCGCCCTCACCAACTCCGCATCGGCGAGCGCGTACCCTTCCCCCCGCGCAACGGCTTCATTGACCACGGTTTCCAACAGCTGCGAGACCTCTTGTTCGCGGCCGCGCAGCGCGGCGAGCCAGAGTGGGGCATACGGGGGAGCGGCGATCCCGGTTGCGTCACTGACCGCAGCGATCTCGTCAACTTGCGAGGCGGCGGCGTGCACCTCCCCTGAGACGAGGTGAACCGCGGCCCGAGCGGTGAGCACAAAGGGGATGGCGGATAGCGCTCCGGCGCTCCTCACGAGCTCGAGCTGGCGTGCGGAGAGTAGATCCCACGTGTCGTCGTCCCAAAGGTCCGCAGCGGCCCAACACGCGAACCAGAGCCACCTGGCATCTTCCGCCCGGAGGGCCTCGTCATCTCGGAACGCGGCCAGCGCCGCCTTGAGAATCGGGGCTCCAGCTGGGTAGCCCTGGGTGAACCGAACCGCCAGTCCGTGGAGGAGGAGATCGGGTGGACGCGTGTCCTTTGGCGTCGGAGGCCCCGCGCTCACCGCCTCGGCCACGTCGACGATGCCGTGGACGCGGGCCAGCCTGCCCGCGAACAATGCCGCCGAGAACGCTTCCAGGTAAGTCGCGCGCGCCAGGCTCGGATCGAGTGGCTCGAATTCTCGGGCGGCCTCGAGCAGGAGTGGGGGCGCGTCGCTGCCGCGCCTGGAGGCGAACGCGATCTGCGCACGGAGCAGATGGATCCGCGCGCCTCGGAGTCCGTCGGCTGGGCCCTTCTCGGCCGTGGCCAGTAGAGAGACCGCCTCCTCGAGGGCGCCGGCTTCATACTTCGCCTGCGCCGCCAACAACGCACGCCGCGCCTGGGGCGAGGGCTCAGGGGTCAGTTCGGCCGCGCGGTCGAGGAATGCAGCGGCGGCGGCCACACCGCCCCGCGTCTGCGCGCGGCCGGCGGCTCGCTCGAGCTCCGCGGCAACGCCCTCGTCGGGAGTGGCGGTCGCCTTGGCCAGGTGCCAAGCTCGCCTGTCGGGGTCGATTTGCGCGTTGGTCGCCTCGGCCAGCGCCCGATGCGCCTCGCGCCTCTCGCGCGGCGACGACGCCGCGTAGACCGCCGACCGCACGAGCGGATGGCGATAGCGCACTCGGCCGTCGATTTCGATCAAGCCGGCTCGCTTGGCCGGGTCGAGCGCCGGGCCACTGATCCCGAGCCTGCTGACCGCTGACCAGAGAAGCACCGGATCGCCCAAAGGCTCCGCGGCAGCCACTAGCAACAGCCGTCGAGTGTCCTCGGGCAGCGTCTGCAGCCGCCGCTGGAAGCTCTCTTCGATGCCGTCCTCGAGCGATACGGCGCCCGGCAACCCGAAGCCCCCTCCCAGCTGAGCAGCAGACAGACCGTGCGGAAGCTCCAACAGCGCCAGCGGGTTACCGCGAGTCTCGGCCACGATCTCGTCAGCGACCCGCTCGTCCAACCGTCCCGGAATCACCGACGCAAGCAACGCCCGCGCATCGGCATCTCCCAGCCCCTCGACCAGCAGCTCGGGCAGTCCCGCGAATCCGGCGCTCAGCGCACGGGCACCGAACAGCATCACCACCGGCTCCGCCAACAGCCTGCGGGCCACGAACGCCAAGACCTGCGCCGAGGCCTGGTCCAACCATTGAGCGTCGTCGACCACACACACGAGCGAGCGCCCCTCGGCCGCCTCTGAGAGCAAACCCAGCGTCGCTAGGCCGACGAAAAAGCGATCCGGGACTGCGCCCTCGCTTAACCCGAATGTAGTCGCCAGTGCATCACGCTGCGGCCCCGGGAGTCGCTCGAGGCACTCGAGCAGCGGCATACACAGCTGATGCAGGGCTGCGAAGGCAAGTTCCATCTCGGACTCGACCCCGGTGGCGCGGACCGTGCTCATGTCCGAGGCCGAGGCGACCGCATACTCGAGCAACGCCGTCTTGCCGACCCCGGCCTCGCCCTTCAGCAGGAGGACCCCGCTGCGCCCAACACGCGCGCCCTCGAGCAGCCGGTCGACCGCGGCGCGCTCGTCTCGCCGACCTTGCAGCATCAGCTCACGCGGAGCTGAAGGACCAACAGTCATGAGAACGGCCGATCCTAAAGCCAGGGGTGAAGCGAACGGTTTAATCTGGCGCAATCCCACCGCCTGGCGAGTGCCAAGCCGGCGAATGAACAGCCCAGCCGCGGTGAGCCGATCCCGTGTGGGCACGGCTGGTCACAATTCCCAAGGCGAGCGGTATCTAGCCGATGATGGGACTTGTGCGAGATCGTGCCCGGTGGAGCGACGCGCAGTTGGTGGCCGCGATCGCGCGCTGTGACGATCGTGCGTTTAGCGCGTTCTATCGCCGGCACCTGGGCATGGTCGTCGGCTGGTACGCCCGTCGCACGGATCCTGAGCTGGCTGCTGATCTGACCGCCGAGGTGTTTGCGGCCGTGCTGATCGCGGCATCGCGATACGAGCCGACCCATGACTCCGCAGCCGGATGGCTACTCGGAATCGCGCGCAACGTGCTGGGCCATACCGCGCGGCGCGGCCAGGTTGACGCTCGGGCGCGTCAGCGTCTTGGCGCGTCACCATTGACCGTAGAGGACGACGATCTCGCTCGCGTTCTGGAGCTCGCCGACGGTCAGGCGAGCTCGGTGAAGGCCCTGCTGGCCAGCCTGCCGGTCGATGAGCGCCTGGCCGTGCGCGCCCGGGTGATCGACGAGCGCGACTACGGCGAGATCGCGCGGTCGCTGGGGTGCTCTGAGATGGTCATCCGCAAGCGCGTCAGCCGCGGGTTGGCACGTATGAGAGCGCGACTGGCGAGCTGATGAGCAGCGACTTCTTCGATCGGCTTGACGCCGAGCTGGCAGAACTGACGCGGCACGGCGCCCATCTGACCGCCGGTGACCGCGTGTACCGTCGGGCGGCCCGACTGGTGAGGCGCGGCGTGGTGTTCGCGCTGGTAGCCGTGGCGTTGGCAGCGGCACTGGTCAGCGAGTTTCCGGGCTCCGCGAGCGGCCATGCTCAGGTGGCCCAGACTCTGACGGCACAGCGGCTGTGAACCCGCCGAGCGTGGCTCATCCCACGCGCGGTCGCGACAGGATCAGGGGGCTGGTTGAGCTCGTGGTCACGGTCGCGGTGGCCGTCGGCGCGGCCCTTTTGATCCAAGCGTTGCTAGTCAAGCCCTACCGGATTCCCACCACGTCAATGGCCCCCACGCTTGAGAAGGGACAACGCATCCTCGTAAACCGGCTGGTGACACATCCCGGCCTCGGAGACATCGTGGTCTTTCACCCGCCCTCGGGCGCCGACAACGACTTTGGGGCCCAGTGCGGCGCTCCAGGACAGGGCCCGGGGCACGCTCAGCCGTGCGATCGACCGACCGAGCGAGCCTCCAGCCAGACCTTCGTCAAGCGCGTGGTCGGCCTGCCCGGCGACACGCTGAAGATCAGCCACGGCGATGTGTATCGCGACGGCGTCAGGGAGGCAGGATCGTATTTACAGGCGTGCACCGACCCTTCGCTCTGCACGTTCTCGCAGACGATCACCGTCCCAAACGGGGACTACTACATGATGGGCGATAACCGTGGTGACTCCGACGACAGCCGCTACTGGGGACCGGTACCACAGCCCTGGATCATCGGCACCGCGTTCTTCACCTACTGGCCGCCCAGCCGGCTCGGCACAGTTTAACTGCCGCTTGTAACTCCGGCGCAGTGGACACGGCTCGCCGTCGAAGGCCGCTACTCCGACGCAGTTGTTGACCGAGCTCGCGCCGAATTTGAATGCGAACGAGCGCCGGGTCCGAGCGCAGGCAGGACCTACCTGGCTCGCCACGCCCGAGAGCGCGAAAGATCGGAGCGGCAGTCCGCGCTCATCCGGGGTCGCGTCCGGCTGATAGATCTGAGGCGACCTGCGCGATGAGCTTGCCGGACTTACGCCATCCCCGCACGCGCCATTCGATCTGACGTCCGGGCGTGAGCGGATCGGTCGATCTGGCTTCGATCACCCATGGCTGCCCCAGGACGGTATGGGTGATCACTGCGGCCCCTAGCAGGACCCCGAGGATGATCAGCTCGAGCCCGAAGAACAGGACGGGGATGAGAATGACTAGGAAAGCCACGACCGGGGCTGCTACAAGCAGCCCCTCTCCGAGATCGACATTCCCGAAGTCCGGCGCGTTCGCCCCAATGTGGTTCAGTGACTCGGCGGCGATCTCGCGGCGGCCCGGTCGCGCCAGTTTCAGGCTCCGCGTCGGCCATCTCCGGCCCACTCGCCACTCAACACCATCGGGGGCCACGACCTGCCTTGGTCCCAGCTGTAGGGACATTCCATTCGGAGTACCCGAATCTGAGCCGTGAGTTTCGTTGCTACCGCGCACTGATCATTCGGCACCGTTGGTCGATCCGGGCCACATGGTGCGCGGACGCTGAGCGGTAACTTCGTCGTCATGCCGGCCACGGTCGCCGAGTGCGAGATCAACCAGACTCAATGGAACCTGGCAGTCGCGGTCGCGGGCGGAGGTTCGGTCTGGGTGGACGGGGGCCTCCAGTGGTCGTGGCAGGCACACGACGGCCAGCTGACCCTCAACTTCCCGCGGGCAATCGACGCCCCGGGGGCGATGCGCGGGGTCGAGTTCGCGCGCGAGCGCGGCGCTGAGGTCGTCGGGGCGTGGCTATCGCCGGAGACCGACGCCACGACACTTGAAGCGGTTGGGTTCGAGCGCGGCTGGGAGCCGTGGTGGATGGCTGCCCAGCTCGACGCGATCCATGAGCCAGACGACCCACGCGCCGCGCTCTCTGCCGAGGTCCCCGAGTACGGTCGCAACGGCCAGCGACTCCTTTCGCTCGCGCGTGGCGAGCAACCGCGTGCCTGGCATGCGGTTGCACGTGTCGATGGGCAGTTCGCCGGACGTGCGCGGAGCCTTCTTGCCGGTGACGTCGCTGGTGTTTACGACATGAATGTGTGGCCCCAATTTCAGCGGCGTGGGCTCGGCCGGGCGCTCTTGCGCGCTTTGTGTTCTGCTGCGCGAGTGGCAGGCGCAACACGAGTCGTCCTCAATGCGACCGCCGTGGGCGAGCCGCTGTACTCGGCCGAGGGCTTCGTCCACGTAGGCCGGGGAATCACGCATTGGCATCACCTCGCGGCTGCCTGTTGAAGGACGGAACTGTCGCTTCCGTTGGTCTAGGAGCGACACCTAGAGCGGGTGGTCAATCGCTCGGCCGCCCGGTTCCGCGGATCACTCCGGGGTCATGCCGGCGCGCCAGCGACTCCCGAGAGTGCTGCTTTGCTCAGGTAAGGGGGGCGGCCCGGGCGTCTGCCGGCGCCGGTGACGCCGCCGCTCGCGCGCGGGCGAGTGTGCGTGGGCGCTTCGCGGAGTGCGTTCGGTCCTAGCGTTTCAGGAGTCCGGCCCGCTTCGCTCATCGGCGAGGCTGTGGCCGCGCGGGCCGAGGCCCCCTTGACTTTGGCATGCAAAGTATGGTTTACTTTGCGATACAAAACAAACGGGAGAAGTAGCCATGCAAGGGACGCACGACATCGATCAGACCACGACAGCCAACGACGGCGACAGGCTCGATCCGCGCGAGGCGGCCAGGCTGCTCGCTCAGACCGAGCGGGACGCGAAGCGCCAGTTCAATCTCAGCCCGCCGTGGATCACCGCGGTCATGGGCGCCGTGATCCTCGTCGGCTACGGCGCGCTATGGCTCTCGACGCGCGGGCAGCATCCGTACAGCGGTCCCAGCGCCGGCGCGATCGTGCTGGTGTACGCGGCGGTGGCCGTCTCGATCGCCGTGTCCGCGAAGGTCTACCAGCGCGCGACCGCCGGCGTCAGCGGGCCGTCCGTGAGGCAGGCCCAGGCTCGAGGGGGCCGCGATCCTGATCTCCTTCTCTCGGCAGCCCCGTGATTCAGGGCGCGACGAAGCACTACGGCGCCAGCCACGCGATCGTCTACGGAGTGATCCCGGCGGCGGGGCCGCTGATCATCGTCGGCACCACCGTGCTCGGCATCGCCGCCAGCAAAGCCGACTGGCCCCAGTTCGGCGCCGCGCTCACGGTCGTCACCGCCGGCGTCGTCGCCGCGTTTGTCGGACCCAGCGCAGCTTGGCTGGCAGCCGGGATCGGCCTGTTCATCGCGGTGGCCGGCTACGCCGCCGCGACCGGCAAGCGGCTGGGCCACTCGTGAAACAGGCACCGACGGGCACCGACGCGCTCGACCCGGTGATCCACGCCCCAGCGCGGCTGCGGATCGTCGCGACGCTGGCCGCGCTGCCAGACGGTGACACGCTGTCCTTCACCCGCCTGCAGGACATACTCGATCTGACCCCCGGTAACCTGATCACCCACCTGCGCAAGCTCGAGGAAGCCGGCTACCTGACCAGCGAGACGACCGGCAACGGGAGAGCATCCCGCACCTCGATCGCACTCACCCGCGAGGGCCGCGCAGCACTCGACGCCTACACCGACGCGCTCCGCGACCTGCTCGGCGGGCTATAGCGCATTGCCGATCGACGCGCGTCCGTGACGGGATTCTCAGGCGAAGAGGCCGCGCGGAGGACTCCGGCCGGTTCGTATTAGGGTTGCCCGGCCACGGCAGCCACCGCTCCGGTCGGTTGGAGCGTCGTGCATGCGTCGCTGGCGGTGTGAAACGCCGGCGTGGTGTCGTTGAATTTCGCGCTGTCAAACGCGCCCCGGTTGTTTGGGTCCGGGAAGCTCGGGACGCCGTGCGATCGGATACAGCGAGCCCACCGCACCTCCGCGGCGATCTTCGGAGAAGGCCCGGTCGCAGACTGCACCCCGGCGGGCAGTAACGAGTGGCACGCGTGGTTGGCCGCCTTGTAGGCCGGATTGTTCGGATTGAGGTCGCTTCCCGGACCGCCGTCAATCGAGAACGCGACTCCGCCGCCAGCGGGCGTAGTCGGGTCCGGGAAGTCTGAGACCCCGTGGCTGCGCATGCAACCGGAGTACGCGAGGAACTGGGCCTTGGTCGAACCGGAGCTCGCGCTACCCGGGCCGTTCGAGCTGCCGCAGCCAGCAGCGAGGACCGCGAACCCGAGCACGGCTCCCATCGCCGCCGTCCACGTAATCAATATCAGCACGTGGCGGCCCTTCGGGTCGATGCTCATCTGCTCGTTTGTACTCGGGCATAGGTGACAGGGACGTCACATCTGCACGCTGCACGCTGCCGCTCGGATCAACCCGCGCACGAGCCCGGTGCCGGCACCACGTTCGACGAGGCGCTGAGAGCGGCGGGGCTCTGGCCTAAGCTCCTGCGGCCATCGCCAGGTTCACGATGTTCATGTTGCCGGTCGCCCACTGGAGGGTGAAGGTCAATCCGGAGATCCGCCAGCCACCCGGGGTCCGCTTGAGCTGGTAGACGTGGCGACCGCCGACCGTCCACATGGGGCCACCCGACGCATTGGCAAGCACGTGCGTGCCCTGCATGTTGGCCGTGCAGGTCGCCTCATCGCCGTCGAAGCTGATCACGTGATTGGTGATCTGGTGGTGGACCGCGTCCATCGCCTGCAGCGTTTGGCGCCATCCCTCGACGAACTGCGCGACAGGCGCGGTGTAAGGCTCGCCCCCAACGAGTGATGTGCGGTCGTGGTAGACCGTGTCGGTGAACAGCTGCCCCATCGCGTCCCAGTCCTTCGCGTCGATCGCGAGCGAGAGTCGTCCGACCAGCTCGATGATCGCGAGGCGGTCCTCGAGCTCGGTGACGGTGGAATCTGACGTTGTTGTCGTCATGCTTGCTCCCTTTGTGGCGGGTCTGAGCTTGGTCTATGTCCGCGAAGCGACGAGATCCACCGCGAGATGGCGAACCGCTGATCCAGTCGAGAAGGCGTCTTCGTCCACGGCACGTGTGCAGCATTCCGATCGATCAGGCGATCAAGCATCACCTGATCCAAGTGATTCGCCGTAGCCGGCCTTCCGCAATCAGATCCGAAGCAGAAGCAAGCCAATCGATCGGGCAGCCGGTACTTCATGGCAACCCGCCCCCGCGAACGAGAAAAACCCCGCTATGCGGAGCTTCTTCAGTGGGCCGTTGAGTGGGCCGTGGAGGACTCGAACCTCCAACCTTGGGATTAAGAGTCCCCTGCTCTACCAGTTGAGCTAACGGCCCTTGCCGGCGATGTTACCCGCCGTTCCCGGCCGGAGGGGATCAGCACTGCTGCGCGACGGAGGGCTGAGTCTTGGCCGACTGAAGCTGGTTCTTCAGCAGGGCCTGCTGCGCCTTGGGCACCATGCTGAGGGCCTTGGCGGAGGCAAGGTCGCCCTTGCGGGTCTGGCCGGCGGCGTAGGCGGACACGGCTAGGCATTCGAAGCCCTTCACCGCACTCGGGTCGGCGAGGGTCTCGATGTCCCAGGCGCTGGCCTCGCCGGAGTAGTTCTGCTGGCCGGCGTAGGCGCGGGCGGCAAGGACCGCGAGGTTGGGATCCGGGTTCTTGGTGAGGGATAGGTAGCGCTGCCAGTCCTGCGTCGCCAGCTTCAGCTCGTTGAGGCCGGACGTCGTGAACTGACCGGTCGAGGCGTTGAAGTTGGCGCCTTGGCCGGCGGCGGTCCAGCGCGCCTGAACCAGGTTGGCCCAGGCCTGGACATTGTTCGGGTTCAGCTGGGTCGCCTTGATCGCCTGCTGCTCCTGCGCGCTGACGACAGCCTTCTGGCCCGAGGAGGAGCCGCCCCCGTTGAAGGCGTTGAGGAGACCGCCGAGACCGTTGCCGGCGCCGACTCCGAACAGCACGAGGCCACCGCCGATCAGCACGGCAAGGCCCAGGTACACGACCTGCACGGTTCTACGCCGGCCACGGCTACGAAGGTCGAACAGCATCGTCTAGGTGGGATCGAGGCCGTCGCCGAAGGACGAGTTCGCCTCGGCGGCGGCGCGGGCCGCGGCACGGCGATCGGCGATCTTGAGCAACACGATGCTGACGAGGAAGAGGATGACGAGGGGGAGCGTCTCCAGGCCGGTGGTGACCGGGTCGGCTCCTGGCATCGCCGCGGCGATCACGGCAATGATGACCGTAGCGTAGCGCCAGTGCCTGGTCAGAGTGCTCCCGTTGATCACTCCCACCCGATGGAGCCCGAGTAGCCCGAGCGGCAACTGGAAGGCGACACCGACCGCGAGCATGGTGAGGATCTCGAACGAGTAATAGGACTTGGCCTGCACCAGGATCTGGAACTGATCGGCGTTGTAGCCCTGGAGGAAGTGGACAGCTGGCGGGAGCACGACGAGGTACGTGAAGACCACGCCGGCCAGGAACAGCAGAGGCGCGGCGGCCATCACCGGCAACGCAGCACGGCGCTCGTTTTTGGCCAGAGCAGGAATGACAAAGGCATAGCCCTCGTAAATAAGGACTGGCAAAGAAAACAGCAGCGCGAAGTACGCAGCGACGGTCAGCGTGGTCGTGAACGACTCTCCGACCCCGATCGTGATCGGCTTCTCCTGGCTCGGCAGGCTCTCCGGGAGGGTCTTGGCGGCCTGGCTGAACGCGGCGGCCGACTGGAGGTAGGCCTGCCGTGTTTGCGCTGAGGTTCCGGGGGCGTTGGCCAGCGCCGTGGCCGCCGCGGCCTGCTTGGTGAACAGCTGACGGAACTGGACCGCCTCGGACGGCACCGATGCGAGCCCGTTGTGAGTGGCGGCGGTCGTGTTGTCGGGCAGCGCCCGGTTCAGCACGGTGAGCAGGTGGTTGTTCTGCCAGAAGCACAGGCCGAACGCGACCACGAGCACGGCCAGACACACGATCAGGCGCGAGCGGAGCTCGTCGAGGTGGTCGACGATGCTCAACCGGTCGTCATGCCCGATGGGCCGAATCCGCGCCACGAGCGAGACTTCCCGGAACGGCCGCCGCTAGGAGCGGCTCTGGGGCCCGACCTCGGCCGACTCGCGCTCCGCGGGCGCGGCGGTCGGCGTCGCCTGCGGTGTCGGGGTGCTGCTCGCGGCCGTGATCTCGGGCCGCTCGTCCTCGTCCTCGTGCTTGTTCTCCCCCGTGATCGACTCCTTGAACTCACGCAGACCCGTCCCGAGCTGCTTGCCCAGACCGGGCAGCCGCTTGGGGCCGAAGATGAGCAGGACGATCACCAGGACGACGATCAGATCGGTGGTGGGATTGCGGAACATGTCGGCGGTCCTCCGGGTGGGGGATTCCAAGGTTACCCGGTCCAGTGCGAGCGGCAAAAGACGGTCGCTTGTCGATTGCGTTACGGGCGTCTCAAGTTGCCCATAACACGGGCCGATTAAGGGCACGGAGGCACCCAATGAATCAGCAGCCCGAACAGCCCTCAGTCCGACGCATCGTCCTACCCAGCGGACGCAGCATCGAGGTGGTCCGGTTCAACGACCAGAGCCAGACCGCCCGCGGGTTGCACGTGTGCCCCGACTGCGCCTCCGAGCTCGTGCAGCCGGTCGACTGGTCCGAGGCTCCGGAAGAGTCCTGGAACCTCCTGCTGTCGTGTCCGAACTGCGACTGGTACACCGAGGGCCTGTACACCCAGGACCAGGTGCGCGAGCTCGAGGACCGGCTGGACGAGGGCCTGGCCGACATGCTCCGGGACCTCCAGCGGCTGACGCAGGCCAACATGGCCGATCAGATCGATCGGTTCATCACTGCCCTGCACGCCGACCACATCCTTCCTGAGGACTTCTAGTAGCTCCGGGACGTGTCCGCACCGGGTGTCCGCGCTGCCCGATCGCGGATTGCTCGGCGGCTGGATCGGACGCGAGTCACCCGGTTGGGACACGCACGTTCTAACGCAAAGCGGACTGGATCGCCTAGCCGACCCTGACCGGACGGGCCCACATGGCCCCATGGACGCCGCGAAGCGGCCTCCAGATCTACGCGTAGCGCTCGACGACCGTGTCGGCTGCGAGCTCGAGAGCGGCACGCTGGCGGGTCGGCAACGTCGGCAGCTCGTCCTTGGCCTCGGCCACAAGCTGGCGCGCGCGAGACCGGGCATCATCGAGCGCGCCGGTGGCGGTGATCCGCTCGCACACCGGAGCCGCGTCGGACGCGGTTCGCACGGCCCGCACGTCGAGTGCGGCCAGCTTCGGATCGCGCTCGCGGGCCAGGATCAGCGGCAGCGTAACCGTGCCGTCGAGCAGATCGGCCCCCCGGGGCTTGCCGGTGCGCTCAGGCGGACCGGACACGTCGAGGACGTCGTCGAGGATCTGAAAGGCCAGCCCGATTCGCTCGCCGAAGCCGCCGAGGGCGTCGGGATCGCCGTCGGCCTCGAGCGCCCCGAGCTCGCACGCCGCGCGGAACAGGACCGCGGTCTTCAGCCGGCAGCGCTCGAGGTAGCGGCCGACGCTGACCTCGTTGTCGAAGGCATCCGCGCGCTGGACCAGCTCCCCGAGGGCGAGCTCGCGACTCGCGCGCGACAGGATCCGGACGGCGTCGGCCGACTCGCCGCCCGCGAGCTCGGCGAACGCGCGTGAGAACAGCAGGTCGCCGGTGGCGGTGGCGAGCGATCGCCCGCCCGAGGCGACCACGGTCGGGCGGCCGCGCCGGAGCGCGGAGCCGTCGAGCACGTCGTCGTGGACGAGGGTCGCCCCGTGCACGAGCTCGACCGCGACCGCAGCCCGCACGAGTCCGTCGGTCTCGGGCGGCGGCGCGCCCGCGGCGATGCACACGAGCAGCGGGCGCAGTCGCTTGCCCCCGGCGGCGATCGTGTCGCCGGCGTACCGCGCGAGCACGGGTCCGTGACCGGTGGCGAGCTCGGCCATTCGCCCTTCGACGCGTTCCATCACGCGCGTGAGAGCCTCGCCTCCGGCGTCCACCACTGCCTGTGCGCCAGTACTCATCAGGTGGGGACGACTCCGACGTGTAAGGCGATGATGCCCCCGGCGGTGAGCACGTAACGGATCTCGCGCAGTCCCGCATCCCACATGTGAGTGGCCAGCTCCTTCGGATCCGGGAAGCGCTTGACCGAGCTCGGCAGGTAGCTATAGGCCTGCGAGTCGACCACGCGACCGAGCGCCGGGACGACGTGGTCGAACCACAGCTCGAAGAACGTCGACAACGGGGGTCGCCGCGGGGTGGTGATCTCGAGCACGACGACGCGACCGCCGGGATGCACCACCCGCGCCATCTCCGCCAGACCGCGGTCGAGGTCTGAGAAATTGCGGGCGCCGAAGCCGACGGTGGCGGCGTCGAACTCGTCGTCGGCATAGTCGAGCGCGAGCGCGTTGCCGGACTCGAAGCGTACGCGCGGTCCCGCCTTGGCCCGCGCGAGCTCGAGCATCTTCTCGGAGAAGTCGACGCCGACCACCTCACCTCCCGGCGCGACGCGAGTGGCCAGCTCGAGCGCGAGATCGCCCGTGCCAGTAGCGACATCGAGCGCGCGGTTGCCCGGGGAGAGATCGGCGAGGTCGGCGGCGCGCCGGCGCCACTCGTGGTGAAGGCCGGCGGTCATGACCGAGTTCATCCGGTCGTACAGACCGGCGATCCGGTCGAACATCGCTCGGACCTGTAGCTCGTCTAGCGCCCCGTGTGCGCCGGCCGGCGCGAAGTCTGCACTCGCCATGGTCCCGATGGCGCAGCTACTGCAGATTCGACAGGAAGTAGACGAGGTTGTTGAACTTCTCCGGCGGCAGGTTCTTGAACGACGGCATCGGCGGCGTCGGGTTGCGTAGCGTCGAGGCGATCTGATCGGCCGGGACGGTGTTGCCGATCTGGGTGAGCACCGGTCCCGGCCCGTTGTTGCCGTTGGTGCCGAGCACGTGACAGGCGAGACAGCCGGACTCGCCGACGACCTCCGCCCCGGCCTTGAAGGAGGCCAGTTGCTGCGCCGTCAATCCGGCTGGGGTCTTCAGGGCGTTCAAGTCGACGGTGTTCGGCGAGCCGGTGTTCGCGCCGCTGTAGGTGAGGTAGGCCATGGCGGCGATCGTGGCCACCGCGGCTGCCAACGCGATCGGGCGGCGCTCGATCCGGCGCTCCGGGCTGCGGTCGTAGAACGGCAGCAGGAACAGCAGAATCATGCAGATCGTCGGCACGCCGATCGTCCCCAGCGGCGTGAACTTCGGGACGTTGCGCATCACGCGCAGGACCTCGAACAGGAAGAAGAAGTACCAGTCGGGTCGCGGTACATACGTCGTGGTGGTCGGGTCGGCCTTCGGCCCGAGCTCGGCGCCGAACATCAGCGCGAGGAAGATGATCACCGCCATCACGATGCACGCCATCGCGCCGTCCTTGAAGACGGCATATGGGAAGAACGGCTTCCCCTCGTTCTTCATGACCGAGTAGTCGCGGAGGTACGCCTCCTTCTGAGCCTGATTCATGGGCGCCTCCCCGGTGACGCGGCGCTTGGCATGTCAACGACGCGGGTCAAACCGGGGCCTGTTCGAGCTCGTGCTCGGGGTCATGGACCTCGGGCTTGAGCCACGGCGGGGCGGAGATGCCGAGCTTCGTGACCAGGTAGAGGTGGGCGCCGATCAGCGCGGCCATCAGACCCGGGATCAGCAGCATGTGGATGGCGTAGAACCGGGACAGGGTGGTGGCGCCGAAGTCCGCGCCTCCGAGTAAGAAGTTCGACAGGAACGGTCCGACGAACGGCCCGCCGGCGTTGATGTTGATGCCGACCACGCTCGCCCAGTAGGCGCGCTGGTCGAATGGCAGGAGGTAGCCGGTGAAGCCCATCGCCAGCGTCAGGATCAGGAGCACGACGCCGATCACCCACGTCAGCTCGCGCGGGTATTTGTAGGCGCCGTAGACGAACACGCGCCCCATGTGCAGGAAGATCAGGATGATCATCACCGACGCGCCCCACTTGTGCATGGCGTGCACGAGCTGCCCGAGGAACACGTTGTCGTTGATGTTGCGGATCGACTCGTACGCGCCGCCTGACGCGTCCGGGCGGTAGTACATGGCTAGGAAGACGCCGGTCACCGCCTGGTTGAGGAACGCGAACAGCGTCGCCGAGCCGAGCGTGTAGGCCCAGTTGATGCCCCGCGGGACCTTGCGGAACAGCAGCCACCGGAGCCCGCCCGACAGCGAGGTGCGCTCGTCGAGCCAGTCGACGACGTTGATCCCGGCCTCGACGGGCGGCGGGTGGGTCGTGACCTGGCCGTTCGACTCGCCCGGCCTCTTCGGCTTGGGCTGGAGGACCTTCGGCAGCGGCGGTGCTGGAATGCGCGGCATCTCTCCTACCCAGACGGTCGCTTGGCGGTGTCGAACTGGGAGGGATAGAGGAACTGGCCGATCCCGTCGATCGGCTCACCCGGGAAGCGCGGATTGAAGCGCTGAAGCTCGCTGTTGACCGAGTAGCGCGGCCCGATCTCGACCAGGCCGTTGTTGAGTCGGGTGTAGAAGCGGTCGAGCGGGCGCACGGGCGGGCCCCCGGCGACCATCCCGCGGAAGTCGTACACGCCGCCGTGGCATGGGCAGATGAACCGCTGGGCGGCCTGCACGTACCGGACTGGGCAGCCCAGGTGCATGCAGCGGTCAGACAGGGCGACCCATTGGTTGTACTGGTCCTCGGGCTCCTTATCGATGCCCGGGTTGCGCTTCCTGACGTACGCGATCGTGTTGCCGGCCTCGCCGATCCCCGGGGTGATGGTGATCACCTTGGTCTGGTAGAAGCTCTCGTTGAAGTCCGCCGGGGTGCCGATCGCCTGCCACGTCCAGGCCTGGCGCTTGAAGATCGGCGCGATCGCGAACCCGAGGGCCGGGAGCGTGAACGCCGCGGTGGCGATGGCGCCGACGCCGTTGGCGCCCAGAACCATCAGCCGCCGGCGGGTGACCGTCTCCCCTTCGAACGCGCCGGGGATGCCCCGGTCGAGCGTGTACTTCGACTTGGTTTCCCTGTGGCGGTCGGGCACGAGTTCCTTACAGCGAATTTAGATGCCGACAGCGTACCGCCACGGCCTCGAAAAGGTCACGACCGGATCCCCCGGTACGCACCGGCCTAACAACCTCGATACGAACGTCACAAAGTTGGGAGGCAGCTCGATACGAACCGCACAAGTGGGCGTATTTTCCGGGGGTTTTCTATTCGGTGTCGTCGGTGAGATCGGTGAAGGTCGCCACGGCGCGCAGCGCCTCCGTCGCGCCCGGATCCTGGACCCTGGCCAGCGCCTTGGCGTCGGCGTGAGCGGCACTGGTGCCCCAGCCGACCGAGACCGCGCCGGCGTCCCAGATCGCGCCGGCAAGCTCGGCATCGGAGGCCGTGCGCGCCTGGGCCGCGAGCGAGATCACGTCGGCGAGCTCGGCCACGGCGTCGAGGTCGCCCAGCGCGGCGAGTCGCGACAGCCCGAGCGCGTACAGCTGATCCCCGAGGAGCAGCGCAAGGTCGACGTCTGGCGTGTGGACGACCACCGGTTCGTCGTAGTGCAGGCGGTAGCCCTCGAGGATCATCTCGAGCAGCAGCTCGTACTCGCTTTCGTTGCCGCGGGCTCGCGGTCCCGCGGCGGCGAGCTGCGCAGGGCCGGGGCGGTCGAGATGGGCTGGGTGCCGGGCGGGCGGAGGGAGCAGGGCCTGCGCCACGGTGCCGCCCTCGGCGTCGAGCGCCTGCCGGAGGGCCTCGGCCCCGTCGCGCGCGGTCCTCATCCGGCGCCGATCTCCGCGAACGCCTCGGCGGCGGCCTCGACGGTGCGTTCGATGTCGGCGTCGGTGTGCGCGAGCGACGGGAACCACGCCTCGAACTGCGACGGCGGCGGATACACGCCCCGCGCGAGCAGCCCCCGGCACCAGGTGGCGTAGGCATCGGTGTCGCACGCGGCGGCCTGGGCGTAGTCGCGGACGGGGTGGTCGGAGAAGAACACGGTGAGCAGGCCGGTGACGCTCTGGACCTGCACGGTGCGGTCCGTGGCGGTCGCGGCGGCATTTTGGAGACCGGCTGCGAGTGCGGCGGTGGTGGCGGCCAGTTGCTCGTAGGCCCCGTCGTTCAACTTGCGCAGCGTGGCCAGCGCGGCGGCCGTCGCGAGTGGGTTTCCGGAGAGGGTGCCCGCCTGGTAGACGTCGCCGGCGGGAGCGATCCGCTCCATCAACTCGCGGCGTCCGCCGTACGCCGCCGCCGGCAGCCCGCCGCCGATGATCTTGCCCATGATCGTGAGGTCGGGGAGCACCCCGTATCGTTCCTGCGCCCCGCCGCGCGCGACGCGGAAGCCCGTGATCACCTCGTCGAAGATCAGGAGCGCCCCCGAGTCGTCGGCGTAGCGGCGGAGACTCGCCAGGAGCCCGGGGTCGGGCGGGACGACGCCCATGTTGGCCGGCACCGGCTCGAGCAGGATGGCGGCGAGCTCGACGCCGGGGTCGGGCAGCTTGTCCGGTGCGTTCCACGGCACGATGATCGTCGCGGCGGCCGCGGCTTCAGGGACTCCCGGGCTGGCGGGAATTCCCTGCGTCGCCAGGCCTGAACCGGCGTCCGCGAGCAGGCCGTCGACGTGGCCGTGGTAGGCGCCCGCGAACTTGAGCACCTTGTCGCGCCCGGTGACCGCCCGCGCGAGCCGGAGCGTGCTCATCGTCGCCTCGGTCCCCGATGAGGTCATTCGCATCATCTCGACCGATGGGATCCGGCCGGCGACCTCTTCGGCGAGGGCTACCTCGGCTTCCGTGGGCGCGCCAAAGCTCGTCCCTCGCTCGGCCGCTTCGGTTATCGCGTTCAGGACTTCGGGGTGCGCGTGACCGAGGATCAGCGGCCCCCAGGAGGAGACCCAGTCGATGTACTGGTTGCCGTCGACGTCGGTGATCGTGGCTCCGTTGCCGGAGGCGATGAAGATCGGGTCGCGCCCGATCGACCGCATCGCCCGCACCGGCGAGTTGACGCCCCCCGGAAGGAGGCGCTGGGCCCGTTGGTAGAGCTGCGACGAGCGTGCCGTCGGGTCGGCGGCGAGGTTGCTCACACGCCCGCGTGCTCGCGCTCCCAGGCGCGATGCTCGTCGGTGAAGTAGAGCAACCGGATCTTCTTGAACTCGGTCGAGGAGTACAGCGTCGCGCGGTCGTCGATCCCGGTCTGGGTGGCGATCGAGTCGAGGATCGCGTCGCACTCGTCCTTCGAGCGCCCGTGGGCCATCGTAAAGACCGAGTAGGGCCAGTCCTCGTAGGTGGGGCGCTGGTAGCAGTGCGAGATGCCGCGGAAGGCGGCCATCCGCGGGCCGATCTCCATGACGCGCTCGGCCGGGACGTTCCACACGCCCATGCCGTTGGCGCTGAAGCCCGCTCGGCGGTGGTAGAGGATCGCGGCGACACGGCGCAGCAGTCGGCGCTCCTGCATCTGTTCCAGGTGGGAGAGGAGCTTGTCTTGAGGGATGTTCAGCTCCTCAGCCGCGGGCGCGTACGGCTCAGGGATGACGGGCATGTCGCCCTGCGTCGCCCGGATGACCTCGATGTCGAACTCGTCGTAGGGCTGCCGTTCGGTCTCGGCGGGCGGCGCCACCTCGACCGCCTTGGCGAGCGCTTCGGTGCCGCCCTCCATCTCGAGGTCCATGCGGATCTTGAACAGCTTGAGCGTCGGCAGCTGCCGGACCGACTCGGCGCCGGCTTCGCGGGCGAGGGCTTCGAGGGTTCCGTCCAGCCCGAGTTGCGAATCGGGCTCAGTGGCGATCGTGAACCAGATGTTGAACTCGTGATTGCGGAGGTAGTTGTGGGAGACGCCCGGGTGCTCGTTGATGATGTTGGCGGCGCGCCAGGGGTTCTCGGGATCGACCTTGGCCGCGACGAGCATCGAGGAGTAGCCCAGCGCGCGGGTGTCGAAGATCGGGGTGACCTGGCGGATGATGCGCTCGTCGAGAAGATGTGTGACCCGTCGGATCACCTCTTGTTCGGTGATCCCGGCTTCCTTTGCCACCGCTCCGTAGGGTCTTGGCGCGATCGGGAACCGGCCCTGCATGAGGTTCAGCAGGCGCTTGTCGAGATCGTCGAGCGGGCTCGCCGCGCCGTGTTTGCGTGAGCGCAGCTTGGGACCGAACCCAGATCCCGCCTGGCTCATTGAAGCCATCGCGCAGCCTCCTTGGCGTGGTAGGTGATGACGATGTCGGCCCCGGCCCGACGGATGCAGGTCAATGTCTCGAGCACGGTGGCACGCTCGTCGAGATAGCCCGCCGCCGCGGCGGCCTTGACCATCGCGTACTCGCCGCTGACGTTGTACGCGGCCAACGGCATCCTCGTCTCGGTCTTGATGCGGTGGATCAGATCCAGGTACGGAAGCGCCGGCTTGACCATCACGATGTCGGCGCCCTCCTCGACGTCGAGCGTCGTCTCGCGGACGGCCTCGTCGCCGTTGCCGGGATCCATCTGGTAGCCGCGGCGGTCGCCGGACGCCGGCGCCGAGTCGGCGGCCTCGCGGAACGGGCCGTAGAAGGCCGAGGCGAACTTGGCGCTGTACGCGAGGATCGGGGTCTCGGTCTGGCCGTCGTCGTCGAGGGCCTGGCGGATGAACCCGACGCGTCCGTCCATCATGTCGCTCGGGGCGACGATGTCGGCGCCGGCGCGGGCCTGGGAGGTGGCGGTCCGCGCGAGCAGCTCGAGTGTGGCGTCGTTGTCGACGGTTAATCCGTCCCCGCCCTCCCGGATCACGCCGCAGTGGCCGTGGGTCGTGTACTCGCACAGACACAGGTCGGTGATGACGATGAGGTCCGGGTGAGCGTCCTTGATCGCGCGAGTCGCGAGCTGCACGATCCCCTCGTCGTCCCACGCGCCCGAGCCCTCCTCGTCCTTGGCCGCCGGCAGCCCGAACAGCAGAACCGCGGGGATCCCGAGCGCTTTAGCCTCGCCGGCCTCGGTTATGGCGTGCGCGATCGACAAGCGGTCGACACCCGGCATGGCGTCGATCGGCTCGCGGCGATCGATCCCGTGGGCGACAAACATCGGGTAGACGAAGTCCGACGGGCTCAGGGTCGTCTCGCGGACGAGGCCGCGCAGGGCACCGGTGGCTCGCAGCCGGCGGAGACGGGTCTGCGGAAACGGCATCGAGGTTGAGGATACCCGCGGCGTCCTGGCGCGACGGGAGGGCAGCGGCGGTGAGTGGTCTACGTGACGACGGCCCAGGCGTCGACGCGCCAGTTCGTGACCAGGCCGTTCGCGACGTACGGGTCCGCCTGGGCGAATGCTTCGGCCGCGGCCGCGTCCTTGAACACGATCGCGGCGCCGTGCGGCACGTCAGCGCCGAGCGGACCGGCCATCACGATCCGGCCGTCGTCCTTGGCGGCGCGAATCTCCGCGAGGTGAGCTTCTCGATGCGGCGGCCGTCGCTCGAGGATGTCGTCGACGTAGTCGTAGAACAGGATGTAGTGAGTTTCTGGCATGTCGCTAACACCCTAAGGCACGGCCGCGCTACGCTGCCACCGTGGCCGATATCCAAAAGCGTGGCAGCTACACCCCGCGCCGCAATCGCGAGCGGCGGGCCTATCAGCTGGTCGTGACCGGCGGCATCGCCGGCGCGGTCGGCGTCGTGTCGCTGGTGCTGGCCCTGGTCGGCGTCCTCGGCTACACACTCCCGGTGGTCTCGATCATCGTCGCGGTGCTCTGCGCGGTGATGTTCCGCCGGATGGTCGGCCCGCAATAGCCGCTTCTCAGGGTCAGGAGTAGCCGCTTCTCGGGGTCGGGACTAGCCGCATCTCGGGATCGGGAGTGGCCGCTTCTCGGTGTCGGGCGAGGGGCCGGATCAGGAGCTGGCGAACCGTCGCATCGCGAGCCGCGCAAGCGCGCCGAACACGAGCGTCAGCACGGCCAGGTGCACGAGCGGCCATCCGATCCCAGGCGCCGACCCGCTGAACGCGTTCGAGACCGCCTGGAGCGCGGCCTTGAACGGGAACACGAACGCCACCGCATCGAGGATCGAACGAAGCGTGCCCGACACCGCGTCGCCGGGCACAAGCGCCACGAACGCAATCGGCAGCGACAAGAGGAACGCCATCAGCGACGCGACGCTGACGTCGCGGGCGAGACCGCCGATGGCGACGCCGAGGGCGGCGAACGCGAGCCCCCCGAGCGCGAGCGCTGCCACCCAGAGTGGGAACCGCCCCCAGTTGAGGTGGACGAACAGCGACACGAGCGCCGCCATCACGAGCGTGACGGCGGCCGCGCCGGCGGCGGACACGACGACCTTCTCGGACAACAGGCCCTCGGGAGTGACGAGGCCGCGGACCAGCCGCGAGTAGGTGTGCTCGGAGCGCTCGAGCGCGAGCAGCCCGGCTGCGAGCAGGACGCCGACGAACATCAGCGACACGATCACGGCGATCGCGGCGGCGTAGGAGTCGGTCGGGGTCGTCTTCCCGGCGAGATTGATGGTGTTCACGGTCAGCGGCGATCCGATCGAGCTGAGCACGGGCGTGGCGAACCCGAGTCCGTCGATAGCCAGATTCGCGAAGTTGACCACCTGCCGGAGCGCGGGCAAGAGCGGCGAGTTCTTCGGCAGCGAGGCGATCGTTCCCTGGACGATCGCGCGGGAGTTCTTCAGCCCAAGCAGCGGCACGGTCTGCCCGAGTAAGGTGAGCGTCCCGCCGTTGAGGGTCTGCTGCAGATCAGCCACCGCGACGCGCAGCACCTGCTTGGACACCGCCTGCTCGACCTGGGCCACGCGCGAGCTGATCGCCTGTTCGGCGAACTGCCGCTCGAGCGGATCCTTCGTGTTAAGGATCAGGTCGACCGTCGGGTTCCCTACCCCCTGAGTGATCAGGCTGTTGATCTGGGAGACGATGCTTGCGGGCACGATCAGCGCTGCCGCGGCCTGCCCGCTCTGCACCTTGGCGATCGCCTCCGCGCGGGAGCTGACCTTGATCGGGTCGATCGACTGGTACAGCTGGCTGGCGTACTTGGAGACGTTGATCTTCTGGTTGCCGAAGCTGAGCTGGCCGTGCCCCGTCGGGACCTCGTTGAGCAGCGCCACCTTCGGCTTCCCCGGAGGGCTTGACAGCGCGAACCCGATCATCAACGCGATCACGATCGGATAGACGACGAGCAGCCCCACGAGCAGCGGCGAGCGCTTGAGGATCTGCAGGTCCTTGACGAACAGCCAGCGCACGTGCGATCAATGACCTCGCTCGCGGAGAAAGCGGACGAATGCGGTCTCGAGATCGCCGACGAGCGCGTCGCGCTCGGTCGACTCGATCGGCTCGCTGACCGCACTCTCGAGCTCGACGGGCGTGCCCATGAACAGCAGCTCGCCGTCCCCGAGGACGAGCACCCGGGTCGCGTAGTGCTCGGCCTCCGCGACGTTGTGGGTGGAGAACACGACGGTCGTCCCGTGGCCGGCCAGCGCGGAGATGAACTCCCACAGACGCTCGCGCTGGCGCGGATCGAGCGACGCCGAGGGCTCGTCGAGGAGCAGCGCCGGCGGCTCGGACAACAGGCCGAGCGCGATGTTCACACGCTGCTGGTTCCCGCCCGAGAGTCGGCCGACCTCCTCGTCCGCTCGGGCCTCGAGGCCCGTCTGAGCGAGCATTCCCGCCACCGCCTGCTCGGGGTCGGCGAGCCGCTCGAGCCGGGCGAACAGCCGCAGGTTCTCGGCGACCGACAGCTTGGAGTACAGCGCCGGCTCCTGCGGCACCCAGCCGAAGCGGCTGTCGCCGGCCCTTGCGACCTCGCCTTCCGTCGGCTCGAGCGCGCCGGCGAGAATCGACAGCAGCGTGGTCTTCCCGGCGCCGTTGGGGCCGATGATCGCCACCACCTCGCCGGGGTAGAGCTCGAAGCTGAGCCGGTCGAGGGCAGTTCTCGCGCCGAAGCGTTTGGTCAGCTCCCGGGCCGCCACCGTGGCCGTGCGTTCGCCCGTGTTGATGTCGGTGGACAACGCCGGTCCAGGCTACACCGAGATCGTGACAAGTCCGTGACCCTGGCCGCGCTCGGTCAAGCCGATGGCCGCGCTCGGTCAAGCCGAAGCCGCCCGCTAACTCGGCAGCCTCACCCGCGGCTCGAGCGACGCGCCGCACGAGCGGCAGTAGGCATCGTCCGGGCCGGCGGCCGTCCCGCAGTCGGGACATCGGTCGAGCCCGGTCGGCCCGGTCGCCATCACGCCCGTTCCCATCGGCCCCCACGGCTCGAGGACGAGGTGCTTGCGCAGATAGAGCACGGTCACTCGGATCACGGTCGCGATCGGCAGCGCCAGCAGGGCACCGACGACTCCGTAGATCGTGAATCCGATCAGCAGGCCAAGGATGATGAGGATCGGGTTGATACGCAGCGAGATGCGGAACACCTGCGGCGCGACGAAATGCCCCTCGAGCTGCTGCAGCGCAACGAACAGCAGGATCACCCACACGGCGGTGATCGGGTTGACGAACAGGGCGACGAGCACCGCAGGCAGCGGGCCGATGATCGGCCCGATGTACGGGATGAACTCCATCAGCCCGTAGAAGCCGCCGAAGAAGACAGCGTACGTGGCACCGGCGGGGAAGATCCCGAGCTGCCCGAAGATCCACAGGGACAGCGCCGCGCTCGCGCCCATGATCAGGCTGAACAGCAGCTGCCCGCGCACGTACCCGTAGACCGCGCGCTGGACCAACAGGGGATAGTCGTCCTCAGGCGTCCCGTCGCCCGCCGGCATGATTCGCCGCACAAGCTCGCCGATCTGCTCCCCGTAGACGAGCAGGTAGATCGAGAGCACGAACGTCAGCACGAAGTCGAACGACGTCGTGATGACCTGTGTCAGCAAGTTGCTGGAGAACGACACGATGTCGCTCGAGCGCTTCTCGATCTGCGTCCCCAGCGTCTGCAGCGCGGTCTGACCCTGCTTCTGGATCTGCACCTTGATTCCCCGGCGATCGAGCCACCTCTGGAAGCTCGCGAGCTCGCGGTTCGCCTGATCGATGTAGTGCGGCACGTCGCGCTCGAGATGGGTGACCTGCGTGCTTACGGGCTCAGAAAGCGCCACTCCGATCCCGCCGATGACGGCAAATCCCGCCAGGTAGACCAACAGGATCGCGAGCCCCCGCGGAATCCGATGCCGGTGGAGCAGCCTGACGATCGGATTCAGGATCAGCGCGATCGTGCTCGCGCCCAAAAGGATCAGCAGGACCGTTCCGACTGCCCGCGCGAGCGCCCAAAGGCCGAGGACCGCCAGGGGTAGCACGACGAGCTGGACCCAGCGGGGCACGACGACCGGCGGCGGCGGTACCCGGGGCTCGCTCAGACTCGGGCCGGCCGTCGGCGCGCCGCCGGTCGCGACCGACTCCTCGCCCAGCCCCTCGGCATCGGTACGCTCGCCGCCCTCGCCGGCGGTGGGCTGGGCGCGGCCGCGGCCCGTTCGCCTAGGGAACCTCCAACGCATGCAACTGGAAGTATGAGCACCGACAAGACGTGAGTGAAACCGTGTCCATCCTGTTCGTCGGCGATGTCGTCGGCGGTATCGGCAAGCGCACCCTGCTGGCGCTGCTGCCGACGCTGCGCGACCGACACTCGCCGGACTTCGTCGTGGTCAACGGCGAGAACGCGGCCGGCGGCGTCGGGATCACGCCGAAGATCGCGCGCGAGTTGCTGGCCGCGGGCGTGGACGTGATCACGCTCGGCAACCACACCTACCGCCACCGCGAGGTCTACGCCTACCTCGACGAGGAGGACCGGATCCTGCGGCCGGCCAACTTCCTCGCGAGCCAGCCGGGACACGGATGGTGCGTGGTCTCCGGAAGCAAGGGCACCCGGCTGGGCGTGATCTCGCTATCGGGAAACCTGTTCATGAAGGCCGGGCGGGCGGCGTTCCCCGAGGCCGATGCGGCGCTGCGGGCGATCGCCGACAAGGTCGATCACGTGCTCGTCGACATGCACGCGGAGGCGACGAGCGAGAAGGTGGCGATGGGGTGGCATCTCGACGGTCGCGTCACCGCGGTCGTTGGCACCCACACACACGTGGCGACCGCCGACGCCCGGATCCTGCCGGGCGGCACCGCCTACATCACGGACGTGGGCATGACCGGCCCGCGCGGCGGGGTGATCGGCGTCAACCGGGAACAGGCCTTGACCTCGATGGTCACGCAGATGCCGACGCGATTCGAGACCTCGGGCGACGATCCGTGGCTGAACGGGGTCGTGATCCGGACTGCGGGTGACGAGCGGATGCACGCGGAGTCGATCGAGCAGGTGCTGTTGCCGGCGCCGGGGGTCGTCTGAGCGCTCGAGGCGTGTTCGAACAGCCGGGGTGGTCTGAGCCCGGCCCCCGGGCGGGGTGCAAACGCGACACCGCCCGCTTCGGCGCCGCGCCGAATGCGCATAAGCGCCTCTGAGGCGCTTATGCAGCCACCGTGGAGCGCCGGGCGCCGCACTGGCGAGTTTTGCACCCCCGGCTCGGGGCGAGCTCGGAAACCCAAACACCTTCTCGCCGTTGACCATGGGGTCGGGTGGGGGACGAGGGGGTCGCTACTCAAAGGTCGGCGGCTGGGCGCGTTGCCGACTCGGCGGCCGGCGACCACGCACACCGATCAGGCGCCGGCGACTGCCATCGGCTGGGACTCGACCCGCGGGTCGAGTTCCGAGACGGCCAGCGCGTGTTCCATCTCCGTCGGGAAGCTCCCGAACAGCGCCACGACCACGAACGGGAAGAACCACACGATGTAGGAGTACAGCCAGTAGCCTGCGCCGAGTTGGAGCGCGATCAGGATCGCGGCGCCGAGCGCGGCGACCTCGACCAGGCCACGCCGGCGCGGCACGAGCATCACCGCGATCGCCAGTGCCACGGTGGCGCCCTGGAGCAAGTGCTGCTCGATGCCGAGCCCGCCCCACAGGCCCCAGATCGAGAACGGCGAGGTCCGGCCGGCTTGGTAGGCGATCGTGTCGTGCCAGAACGCGTGCCAGTTGTTGTCGACGATCACCGGGAGCATGGCGACGACGACCGTCAACGCGAACGCCAACGCAAAGCGCGCGATCTCGCGCCGGCCCGGAGGCGGATCGATTCCACGCAGGAACAGCGGCGCCAGCGCGAACGGCGCGAACTTGGTCAACCCGGCGAGCGCGCCCATGACCCCGCGACCGGGCGGCGACGTGATCACGAGCAGCGTCGCCACCAGTAGGAACGCGACCAGCGAGTCGTTGGTATTCGACGACAGCGTCCACAGCGTGAACGGGTACGCCGCCCACGCGTAGGCGAGCACCACGCCCAAGGTCGGCCCCCGGACGCGACGACCCAGCCAGTACAGGCCGAACAGCGTCAACAGGTCGAACACGATCGCCGCGGCGTGCGCCGCCGGGAGATCGTCCCAGGTGCCGCTCCAGCCGAAGATCGCCCGGAACGGCACGTAGGCGAAGTAAGCGACCGGTCCGTAGGTGTCGCCGCTGGCGTTGTCCTTGGGCCAGTTGCCGTAGAGGGACTGGCCGTGAATCAGCTTGTCGGCCCCGATCACGCCGGCGTAGCCGACGTCGATCACGTTCGAGTTGACCACGTTCAACCCGATCCGGAACCCGACCAGGAAGATCACGCCGATCGCCAGCCACGAGAGCGGCACGTGGATGCGCAGTGGCCGGCGCGGGCGACCGCGGCCGAACCCGAGGAGCAGCATCCGGACGAACAGGTACACCAAGAACGGATAGATCGCCGGAGTCGAGATCCCGATCTTGGCGTGGTTGAAGAACGCCAGCGAGATCGACAGCCCGAGCAGCGCCAGGAGGTCCAGGTGCAGCAGCGACCACTCGCGGCGCCCGCGCCCTCCGCCGGCAAGGCGTGTCCGCCGCCAGGGCAGGAACGGCGCGATGAAGAGCACGCACAGCGGGATCCACACGTACCAGGCGTTGACCCGCCGCCCGAACGCGCCCGCGTAGCCGCGCGCCATCGACCAGGCCACCTGGAACCCGGTCCACACCTGGGTCACGCTCCCGGTGGCGTCATCGATGTAGACCTGGGCGAGCTCGACCTGCTTGGGCCCGGACGAGAACCAGCTGACCTGCCACTGCCCCGGGCCCTTGGTGTACTCGTAGGCGGTGGCGTCCGGATGCCGGCTCAGCTCGGCCTTGATCGTCAGCGTGGCCGCGGCGATCTTCTCGACCTCGGCCGCGGTCAGGCGGTCCCCCTTGGGTGGGACGTTCTGCTCGGTCACGAGGACCGGGGCGTTCGGGTCGCTCGCCGTCGCCGTGGTGGTCGCGGTCACCGTCTTGGTGACGACCGAGCCGGCGGCGAGCGCGGGCGCGGGTACCACAGCCAGGGCCACGGCCACGGCCCCGAGGATCGCCGCGATGAGTAGCGCTAGGACGGGCGCCGCGAGCCTAGTGGTCGGCCACTCCGGGCGCGGGCCATCTACGCCTTGAAGCTCCAAAGCTTCTGCCCGATGAACGAGAGCGGCGTGCCCGCGGCGATCGCGATCGCCTGCGCGGCCACCTTCATCAGGCCCGCGTCGACCAGCAGAACCAGTACCACGTAGGTGAAGCCGAACGCGACCAGCGAGACGGCGAAGAAGCGGAGCGCCTGGAGGACGGGGTGGTCCTGCTTGGCGCCGAACGTCCAGTGCCGATTCAGCCAGAAGTTGTTCATCACCGAGACCGCCCACGCGATCACTGCCGACAGGTGGTAGTCGATCCCAAACAGGTGGACGCACGCAGCGAATACGGCCAGGTTAACGACGTAGCCGCTCGCGCCAACCGCGCCGAACCGCACCAGCTGAAGCCAGTTGTGGGTGCGGCGCAGGCCGTGACGCACGCGGAGGAACGGTCCAGCAGCGTCACCACGAACGGGGACGCGGGCGGGCAGTTCAACCGTCGTTATGAGCTCGTCAGGCATCCGCGGAAATGTATCGGCGTGGCGTCGGCTGAGCGTAAGAGTTCAACGCGGACTAATCGGCTCCTAACCGGGACTTGTCCGCTCCTCCTAACCGCGAGTCGTCGTCGCTAACCCCAAAGTGCTCGCGCACCATGGGAGCGACGTCGCGGAGCGACCAGCGCCCGCGCGCGGACGCCGACGCCGGGCCGGTGCCGCACCACAATAGGGCGCCGAGCGAATCGGAGCGGTGCAGCGAGCCGTGGCTGCCGCCGCCGACGTGGTCGGCGCCGCCCCAGTCGACGAACTCGTAGCCGGGGGAGGCCGATAGCAGGACGTCGCCGGCGTTGGGGCACTTGAGCGCCGACCAGATTCGGGCGAGCGCGTCCGGATACTCGCTGCAAAGAAAGCGCCCGTCCTGGACTTCGCCGAGGAGCGCGGACAGGTCGCCCTCGATGTTCCAGCGAACGCCGCGATCGTCAGCCACCTGATCCCCTGGACCAAATCGGAGCTCTCCTCGGCGGCTACGCACGGCGGCCTCCTCGCCCAACGGTCCCGGGAGCCACATCACGAGATCGACCCCGTCGAGCTCGCGGACGGCCTCGACCGACCGCTCGACCAGCTCCTGGCGCCGGTCGAGATCGAGCGCATAGATCATCGCCGCCCGCTGAGCCGGGCTCAGAGCGACCTCGGCGCCCACCGACCGGGCCGCGCTCCTGGTGGCTACGTCGAACTCGGCGAAGGCGCTGTCGAGCCGGATCCGTTCCTCGACTGCCGCCTGCGAGTGATCGGACGTGACGATGACCGCGTGCTCATCGAGGAATGCGTCGGGCCCGCCGGCGGCGTGCATCAGGCGCTCGATCTGCCGGTCGGCCGACGCGATCGAGGTCACCTGGGCGTGGGGCCCGTTCTTGTGCGACCAGGCGTCGTTGTCGGGAAGCGAGAACAGCATGAAGTCGAACAGGTCGTGCTCGACCAGGTAGGCGCCGACGCAGCCGGTGTGCTGGTCGCGGATCCCGGGCATCCCGAGCTGGCCGCGGCATCCCGTCTTGCGACTGGCGTAGAGGTCGGCATAGAACAGCTCGCGCGGTCCGAGGATCGTCCGCCGGAACAGCGTCGAAGTGACGATGCGGGCCAGCGCGGTCTCGTTCGAGACCTCGTGCTCATAGCGGCCGCGGTAGATCAGGTACGTAGTGCCGGCGGTCCGGACGTCGGCGTCGTCTAGCGACTCATACACGGTCTCGACCTCGGGCGAGAGGTGCTCGGCGTTCATCCGGTACACGGTGTCGGTCAACGACCGCAGGACCCCGAACTGGCGCGAAGCGCTGAAGCTCGAGCCGTACTCGACGTACCGGCCCTCCTCGCGGGAGTACCAGTTCATGCTCGGGATCCAGTGGCCTTCGGGGCCGACGCCGGTCGTGATCGTGGCCGCGCACACCGGCGTAACGGACGGGAACGCGGCCACGCACTCGTCGACGTAGCAGCCGTCGCGACGGATCCGGGCGAGCGCCGGCGCCCGCCCGTTGGCAATCGCCCGGTCGAGCATCGACGGCTTGAGCGCGTCGATCACCACCAGCACGAGCTTCTTGGTCTTGGTCACCACAGGATCGTCCCCGGTTTGGGGCTGCTCAACGCAGGATCCGCAAACCCGCGTACTTCTGGTCCGAGCGCCGGCGTCCCGCGATCAACAGCCACAACAGGAACACGAGCCCGACAAGGCCGACCGGTGGCGCCACCACGGATAGCCCCGCGAGCAAGACCCCGAAGCCCTCGGCGTACAACGGCACGGCCGAGGCGGCCGCCGCGTCGAGCCTCGCCCGGACCCTCAGCAGCAACGGCCGAGTGGCGAGGATGCCGACGACCGCGCACATCACGCCGGCGATCAACCCGGGCCAATCGGTGTAGTGGTTGTGGTCGAGCGCGCCCGCGAACCACAGCGCCCCGAGCGCGGCGCTGATCCCCGCGAGCACGACCGTGAACACCTCGGACTCGATCCGCCGACGCTCGATCACCGCCAGCGCGATCGCGCCGACGGCCATGCCAAGCAGGAACAGCGAGCTCTGCAGAAAAAAGAAGTCCGTGCCGTTGAAGTGGATCTCGACGTCGCCGGCGGCGAGCCCGCCAGCCACCAGCGCGGGCAGGAACGGGCGGACGCCGACCGCAGATGCGACGCCCATCCCGGTGCAGATGTCGAAGAAGAGATGCACGTTGGTGTACCGTGACCGACCGTGACGATAGAGGACGGCGCACGGTGAGCGGGCGCGCGGGGCCGCCATCCAAGCGCCCGCGCTCGACCGCACGAGACATCGAGCGCTACGGAGCGCTGTTTGCCGAGCGGACGAAGGTCATGAAGTCCTCGGCGATGCGCGATCTGATGGCGCTCACCGAGCGCGACGACGTGATCTCACTCGCGGGCGGACTGCCCGACACCTCGACCTTCCCGGCCGACTCGTACGCGTCGCTGATGAGCACGGTCGCGGCAGGTTCGTGCGCGCGAGCACTCCAGTACGGCCCGACCGAGGGCCTGACGGTGGTCAAGCGGTGCATCGCCGACGTGATGGCCGCCGAGGGGATGGAGGTCGACGACGACGAACTTCTCGTCACCACCGGCGGCCAGCAGGTGATCGACCTCGTGTGCAAGACGCTGGTCGACCCGGGCGACGTGGTGGTGTGCGAGGCGCCGACGTATCCGGGCGCGGTGCCGACGTTCTCCTCGTATCAGGCGCATGTGGTCCAGATCACGATGGACCGCGACGGGATGCGCACCGACGAGCTCGAGTCCACCCTGGACGACCTCGAGCGCTCCGGTCACCGCCCGAAGTTCATCTACACCGTCCCGAACTTCCACAATCCGGCGGGGGTGACGCTGTCGCTCGAGCGCCGCCACGAGCTAGTCCGGATCGCGTCCGAGCGTGAGCTGCTGGTGCTCGAGGACAACCCCTACGGCCTGCTTCGGTACGAGGGCACGCCCCTGCCGACGCTGCGCTCGCTCGACGAGGATTTCATCATCTACGCGAGCACGTTCTCGAAGATCCTCTCTCCGGGCGTGCGGCTGGGCTGGACCGCGGCGCCGGCGCCGGTGCTGGCGAAGATGAACCTCGGCAAGCAGGCGTCGGACCTGTGTTCGTCGTCGATCTCCCAATACTTCGTCTCGGCGTATTTCGAGTCCGGGCCGTGGGAGGACTACGTGCACTCGCTGATCGACATCTATCGCCGCCGGCGCGACGTGCTGCTCGACGCGCTCGCCGAGCACTTCCCGCGCGAGGCTGAGTGGACCCACCCCGAGGGCGGCCTGTTCATCTGGGCGACGCTGCCCGACTACATCGACACCACCGACCTGCTGGCGCGGGCGCTCCAGGAGCACGTCGCGTTCGTGCCCGGCCGGGCCGCGTACGTGGACGGGCGGGGTGGGTCTTCGATGCGGCTGAACTTTTCGGGCGTGGGCGTGGACGACATCCGCGAGGGCATGCGCCGGCTTGGCGAGGTCGTGCGCGAGCAGGTCGAGCTGTACGGCACGCTGACCGGCACGGCCTCGAGGTCCGGCGCACGGCGGGACCCGATGGCGCCCATCCCGACGCCACCGGCCACGGGCGAGCCGGCGAACGTCCTGCAACTCCGTCGCAAACGGGCGTAGGCCGGTGAGTCGCATCGCGGTGCTCAAGGGCGGTCGCTCGCTCGAGCGCCAGGTATCGCTGAAGTCAGGCGCGAGGGTCGAGGACGCGCTCGAGAGGCTCGGCCACACTATCGTCCGGGTCGACGTCGGCGCCGACCTCGTCGACCGCCTCACCGCCGACCGCCCCGACCTGGCCTTTGTCGCGCTCCACGGCCGCGATGGCGAGGACGGGACCGTCCAGGAGCTGCTCGAGGTGATGGGCATCCCGCACACCGGCTCGGGCGTATCGGCGTGCATCCGCGCGGCCGACAAGGTGCTCGCCAAGCACGCGATGCGCGACGCCGGGATCCCCACCCCCGACTTCTACGCGTTCAGCGAGACCGCGTTCCGGGAGCTGGGAGCCGCGCAGGCGCTGCCGGCGATCGAGGAGCGCCTGCAGTTCCCGATCGTGGTCAAGCCCGCCGGCCAGGGGTCGGCACTCGGGATCAAGTTCGCGCGGACGCCGTCGGACGTCCCCGGGGCGCTGATCGCGGCCTTCTCGTATGACCGCAAGGTGCTACTCGAGCGTTACGTGGCCGGACGCGATCTGGCGGTGTCGATCATCGACGAGGGCGGCGCGCCGCGGGCGCTCCCAATCGTCGAGGCCGTACCCGAGCAGGAGGACTTCTACGACTTCGAGTCCCGCTACGAGATCGGGCGCACGCGGTTCGTGTGCCCAGCCGACCTCGACGACCCGATCGCCGAACGCGCCGCGGCGATCGCGCTAGACGTCTACGGCCTCCTCGGCCTGTCGGGGTTCGCGCGTGTCGACATGATGCTCGAGTCGGGCACCGACGAGTTGCACGTGCTCGAGGCCGACTCGATCCCCGGCCTTACTGACACCAGCCTGCTGCCGCAGGCGGCGGACGCGGCCGGGATCACGTTCGACGAGCTGATCGGACGGATCGTCGCGGCGGCCGGCGCCGTCGGCGTCGCTTAGCCCCTATTCGCCCGCGAAATCCTCGGGCGTCACGTGGTCGAGGAAGTCCTTGAACTTCTCGACGACCTCTTCGGTGTCCTCGACCTCGTGCTCGAACTCGATCGCCGACTCGGCGATGACTTCGTCGGCGGCGTAGATCGGCGCGCCGGCTCGGACCGCCAACGCCAGCGCGTCGCTGGGGCGAGAGTCGATCTCGAGCTCGCGGCCGTTCACCCGGAGGCTGATCGAGGCGTAGAAGGTGTTCTCGCGCAGCTCGGTCACCGCGACGCGGGTGCATTCGACCTCGAGCTCGCCCAGGACGTCGGAGAGCAGATCATGGGTCATCGGGCGGGGCGTGGATGCGCCCTGGAGCTTCATCAGAATCGCCGCTGCCTCCGGATGTCCGATCCAGATCGGCAGGAACTTGTTGTTCTCGACGGTCTTCAACAGCACGATCGGCTGCTTGCCGACCATGTCGAAGCTAACACCGTAGATGACCATCTCCTGCACGTCCAACTCCTAGGTCGTTGGGGTTTGGCAAGTATAGGCCGCTGCCTCGGCTTGCCCAGCCCCTCGACCGGGGGTGGTTCAGTCGATCGCGGGCGGGTGGGAGGGCGGGAGGGCACCGTCTTCTTCGAGGACGCGACGCGCCACCGCGAAGGCCGAGTTAGACGCCGGAACCCCCGCGTAGACGGCGGTATGGATGAATATTTCGGTGATCTCCTCAACGGTCAGCCCGTTCCTCAGAGCCGCGCGGACGTGCATGCCGATCTCGTTCTCGGCGCGCACCGAGATCAGCGCCGCGAGCGTGATCGCGCTCCGCGTCCGGCGATCCAACCCGGGTCGGGACCACGCGCCGCCCCAGGCGTAGCGGGTGATGAACTCCTGCCACGGGGCGCCGAAGCTGCCGGCGGTGGCGGTGGCGCGGTCCACGTGCTCGTCACCGAGCACCTCGCGGCGCGTCTGCATGCCTACGTCGATGTCACTCACACCGCCTCCTCGTCAGGGCTCGGTCAGGAACCTCAGGATCATCGCGGTCGTCAGGTCGGGCCGCTCGATCGTCGCGAGGTGGGCGGCGGGCGAGATCACCTCGAAGCGTGCCCCCGGGACCAGGTCCGCGATCAGCCGGCCGTGCTCGGGCGGGGTCGCGGGGTCGTCGGCACCGGCGATCACCAGTGTGCGCGCGGTGATCGACGGCAGGTCCGGACGCAAGTCCATGTCGGCGATCGCCTCGCAGCAGCTCGCGTATCCCTCGCGATCAGTGGAGCTGAGGATCCCCCGCATGCGCTCGATCACGTCGGGGTGAGCTGCGGCAAAGGCCGCCGTGAACCAGCGGCCGAGCACGGCGTCCGCGATCGCGCCCACGCCCTCTGCGCGGACGGTCGCGGCCCGCTCGATCCAGCCGTCGCGAGGGCCGAGCTGCGCCGAGGTGCAGCAAAGCACGAGCCGGTCGACGCGCTCGGGCGCGTGAGCCGCGACCCACATGCTGATCATCCCCCCGATCGACAGCCCGCACAGCGAGGCGCGCTCGATCCCCAGCCGGTCCAGCAACGCCAGCACGTCGGACCCGAGATCGTCGATCGAGTACGGACCGGGCGGAACTGGTGACCGCCCGTGTCCCCGGATGTCATCGCGGAGCGTGCAGAACCGCGGCTTGAGTCGTTCCGCCTGCGGCTCCCACATCGTGAGATCGGTGCCGAGCGATCCAGTGAACACGAGCGCCGGCGAGCCGCGCTTGCCACGGAACTCGTAGCGCACCTCAACCGGCACGATGCGCCGCCAGTGCTCGATCGATCAGCTCGGCCGTGACCCCGAGGTACGAGCCGGGATCGAGCGCCGCATCGACCCCCTCCGACCCAAGCGAGTCCGCCACTGCGGGCAATCCGAGCAGCACCTCCTTGAAGGCCCGGCCAGATTCCACCGACTGCCGCGCCGCCTTCTCGACCAGATCCTGTGCGGCGGCGCGGCCGAGCGTCGGCGCCAGCGTCGCCGCGACGCTCTCGCTCATCACCAGTCCGCCGGTCATGTCCATGTCCATGCGCATCTTCTCGCCATCGACCTCGAGCCCTGCAAGCAGCTCCCGAACGAGCGCCGCCGCCGACCCGGTCAGCCGGAGCAACGCCGGCAGCGTGTCCCACTCGGCCTGCCAGGTCCCGGCGCCGCGTTCGTGGTCCTGGCCCATCGCCGCCAGCATCGTCGCGACGAGGCCCGGGCCGCGCTGCGCGCACGCGATGAGGCCCACGGCCCCCACCGGGTTTCGCTTGTGCGGCATCGTCGAGGACCCGCCACGACCCTCGCCGCCGCCCTCGGCGACCTCTGCCACCTCGGTCTGCGCGAGCAGCACGACGTCGCGTCCGATCTTGCCCGTGACCCCGAGCGCCTCACCGAGGGCACAAGCGATCCGCGCCGGCCTGAGCCGGATCGTGTGCCACGGCAGATCCGGCGCCGGAAGCCCGAGCTGGTCACCCAGCTCCGTGGCGACGTCTAGGCCACGATCGCCAAGACTCGCCAAGGTCCCCACGGCGCCGCCGAACTGGATTGCAAGGTCGCGGTCGCGTACCGAGCGCAGCCCCGCCACCGCGCCGTCGAGGCCAGTGAGCCACACGGCAGCCTTGAGCCCGAAAGTCAGAGGCAGCGCCTGCTGGAGGAGCGTGCGCCCGGGCTCGATCGCCACCCGATACCGCTCGACCAGCGAGGCGCAGGCGTCGGCGGCAGCCACCAGGTCGGTCAACGCGACGTCCAGCGCCCGGCGGGTCACGAGCATCATCGCGGTGTCGATCACGTCCTGACTCGTCGCCCCGGTGTGCAGAAAGGCCGCCGCGGTGTCCGAGAGTTGCCGGCGGAGCGCCCGCAGGAGACCGGGGACCGGCGTGCCCTGCTCCCCGGTGGCGCGTCCGAGCTCGCTGAGATCCAGCTCGAGCGTCCCCTCCTTGAACGCCGTCTCGAGCTCGTCGGCGGCCTCAACCGGAGCCAGCCCCAGCGTCGCCAGCGCCCGCAGCAGACCAACCTCGAACTCGACCATCGCGTCGACGCGCGCGCGATCGCTCACGGCCGCTGCGGCGTCGCCGTGCGCGAACAGTCCGGAGAAAAGGCTCGCGTCGCTCAGCGTGACCCGCCGCGCGTGGAGAGCGGGCGTGGGCGGGGCGACGGGTTGGTCGCGTGGAGCGAGTGGGCGAACGACGCCATCGCGTTGCGGACGACGTCGACGGTCTCGGCCGGGAGGTCGCCGAGCATGTCCGCCTCGATCCGGTCGACCGAGTTGTCGCACCGGCCGAGAGCCTCGATTCCCTTGGGCGTGACCGACGCCCGCAGCACCCGCCGGTGCTTGGGGTCGGGACGCCGGCGCACGAGCCGACGGCGCTCGAGGCCCGAGATCACCAGATTCATCGCCTGCGGGGTGACGAGCGCCCAGCGCGCGAGCTGCGCGCACGACATCCCGTCGCGCTCACGCAGCAGGCTGAGCGTGACGTACTCGGGAGTGGAGACGCCATGGACCCGCAGCTCCTCGTCCAGCCGTGCCCGCAGGCGCCGCTCCACGCGGTACACGAGATACCCAACGCGAGGAACCGCCCCATTTTTCGCCGAGCCGAGCGTGGGCATGGCCGCACCGGTCACCGATTCAACATTATTGCTTAGCTCCGTCAGGTATTGCACACGGCCGACCACGGCATTGACAAGCAGCTTGCGATAGGCATAGGGTTCGGCTGCTGAATCGAGCAAGCACGCCGGTAATCCGAGGAGGAGGGCTCGTGATCGGACGTAAGACACTCGCCGCGGCGGCACTGGTGGCTGCACTGGCTCTGACCCCGGCCACGTCGCGCGCGCAGACGACGACGTCTCAGCACTACACGGGGTCGACCTCCGACGGGGGACAGTGGATCGCGGATGTCCCGTCGCCGTGGAACGGGACCGTGTTGCTGTACAGCCACGGCTACGGCACCCTGCTCCCGGCCGACGCGCCGGACCCGACCTCGCAGGCGGCGCTCCTGAGCATGGGCTACGCCCTCGCCGGGTCGGGATACGACCCCAACGGCTCGCTGTGGGCGCTGGGCAGCGCGGTCACCGACCAGTTCCAGACGCTCTCCGACGTCGAGCACACCATCCTTCCCCACCGGCCCACGGCTGTGATCGCGGTCGGGACGTCGATGGGCGGGCTGATCAGCTCGCTCGAGTCAGAGCAAGCCTACGGCCGGCTCGACGGCTCGCTGACCACGTGCGGGATCGTCGCCGGGGGTCTTCAGCTGGGCAACTACCAGCTCGACGGCGAATACGCGCTCGACCATCTCCTGGCCGGCGACTCGATCAAGCTCGTGAACTTCACCGGATCGACCGGCGCCGCCGACAGCTTCAATTCGGCCGTCGAGATGGGAAACGTCGCCGCGACTGCGCAGACGACCCCACAGGGCCGTGCGCGCCTTGCGCTGGCCCTGTCGCTGCTGAACACGACAACGTGGGCGGTCCAGCCCGGCGCCACACCGCCCGCGCCGAATGACTACGTCGCGCAGGAGCTGGGGCAGTACAACACCGATTTCGGGGGGCCGCCGCCTGGCTTCCCGCCCCTCACTGTCATGGAATTCGTCGAGACGGGGCGCCAGCAGATCGAGCTGGCCGCCGGAGGCAACCCGAACTGGACCGTCGGCGTCGACTTCCGGCGGCTGGTCGAGCAATCACCGTACAAGCCCGAGATCGAGTCGCTCTACCACGCCGCCGGCCTCGACCTGAACGCCGATCTGCGATCGCTCACGCGGAGCGCCGACATCAAGGCCGCCGACCGCGCGGTCGCGTGGATGGTGAGGACCTCCGACAACACCGGACGGCTCCAGGTGCCCGAGCTCGACCTGCACACGATCGCCGACCAGCTCGTTCCGGTGCAGCAGGAGAACTACTACCTGAACACGGTCGCCTTCGCCGGACGCTCCGGCCTTCTCCGCCAGGCGTACGTCGCTGCTCAGGGCCACTGCAACTTCACGCCATCCGAGATCGTGGCCGGCGTGCACGCGATCCAGCACCGGGTCGACACCGGTCGCTGGGACGATGTGGCCACTCCGGCGGCGCTGAACGCGAGCGCGGCGCGGTCCGGGCTCGGTCCGGCGGCGTTCATCCCGGGATATGAGCCCGCCCGGCTGACGGGCGTCAACGGACCGTTCAACCCGTTCTCGCAGGGCATCTGGTAGTAGCCAAGCGGCTCCCGGGCCACAATACCCGGGATGCCGACGATTGCGATCCGAGCTGACCGATCCTTCTGGCCGTGGGCCTGCCTGGGCCTGGCCGGGTCTGTTCTGGTCGCGCTCGCGGGGCCTCACCTTGCCGGCGGGCCCGTCCGGTGGTGGTTCGATCCGTCGCTGGGCGTGGCCGTGTTCTACGTCGGGATCGTCGCGCTGTCCGTCGCGTGGCTCGCTCTCGGGAGACTCGCGCTCACGACGCGCGAGGTCCGGATAGTCGCTGCGGCGTGGTGCGTGCCGGTGTTCCTGACCGCGCCGCTGTTCAGCCAGGACGTCTACAGCTACCTCGCCCAGGGGACGCTCGCGCACCTCGGGCTCGATCCGTACCGGGATGCGCCGGCCGTGCTCGCGCAGCATGGCCAGGCCCACGTCCTGGACGCGGTCTCCCCGTTCTGGCGACACACCACCGCGCCCTACGGGCCGCTCTTCCTGTGGATCGTGAGCTGGTTCACCGGGGCGAGCCTCGTGATCGGGGTGCTCCTCATCCGGGCGCTCGAGCTGGTCGGCTTCGTGCTCCTCGCCGTGTTCGCCCCCCGGCTCGCCCGCACGCTCGGCGCGGATCCGGCACGCGCCGCCTGGTGGGTGCTGCTCTGCCCGCTCGTGCTGCTCGGGTTGATCGCGCCGGCGCACAACGATCTTTTGATGATTGGTTTGCTGGTCGCGGGCGTCGCATTCGCCATCGAGCGTCGCGTGCTACCGGCCATCGCGGTGTGCGCGCTGGCCGCGACGATCAAGCTGCCGGCGGCGGCGGCGATCCCGTTTATCCTCGTGGCCGCCAGCGACCGGAGGACATGGTTCAGGGGCGTCGTCGTTGCCGCGGCCGTGGTGGTGGGCGTCAGCGTGGTGAGCGGCCTCGGGTTTGGCTGGATCTCGAGCACCGTGTTCTCCACGCCCGACAAGGTCCGGCTCGCGATCACGCCGGCGACCGCGCTCGGCTGGACGGTCGCGCAGGTCGTGCCCATCGGGGCGCGGGGCCTCGAGTCGGCGTTCGGCGTCGTCGCGTTCGGGCTGGCATGCGTGCTGGGAGCCCTGCTGCTGTGGCGCACGCGGCGCGACAACATGGTGCGCAACCTGGGAATCGCGCTGATCGCGGTGGCGGTCTGCGGGCCGGCGGCGTGGCCGTGGTACCTCACGTGGGGTCTCGCGTTGCTGGCCGCGTGCCCGGGGATTCAGCAGTCGCGGACCCTCGTGCTGGCGGTGCTCGCAAGCGCACTGGTCGTCAAGGCCGACGGCATCCTGGCCTTCCCGCTCCACACGGCGCCCGTGTTCGTAGTCCTGTACGTCGGGGCGGCTGCCGTGTGGCTGTCGCGCTCGCGGCTCTCGGTCGCGTCCGACCGCCGCCGCGTGCGGGCCCGGGCGCTCGTCGAGTCCTGATGGCCACGCAGACCGCGACCCCCCGGGGCTGGACGCCGGCGGCGGCGCCAACGCCCGCTTCGGCGGGGCGGCGCTGGAACGTCGTGGCTGTCGCCGTACCCGCGGTGGCCGCGATCGCGCTCTGCCTGATCGAGCTGACGACTCGCAGCCTGTGGCTGGACGAGGCCGCGACGGTCGCGATCGCCGGTCAGCACGGCTCGGCGTTCTGGAACGCGGCCGCGCACGACGGTGGGAACATGCTCGGCTACTACGCGCTCCTGCACGTGGTGATCGGCTGGTTCGGGGACGGCGCGTTCGTCATCCGCCTGCCCTCGGTGATCGCGGCGGGCGCCGCGGCCGGCGCGGTCGCGCTGCTCGGCCTGCGCCTGTTCGACCGCCGGGTGGCGCTCGCCGCGGGGCTGCTCACCGCGGTCAGCCTTCCGCTGGTGTTCTGGGGTCAGGACGCGCGGGGATACGCGGCGATGGTCGCGCTCGTGGCCGGGTCGTTCGCGGCGTTGGCGGCGTTGGTGGACGACCCGCGCCGGCGGGGCCCTTGGATCGCGTACGTCGTCCTCACCGCGTTGTCCGTGTACGCGAGCTACGTCGCGATCTTCGCACTACCGGCCCAGGTCCTCGCGCTCGCGGTCTGTCGTCGGGACGCCTGGCGCCGCGCCGTGACCGCGATCGCGGTTTGCGCGGTGTGCTGGATCCCGCTGGTCGTGCTCGCGCTGACCCGTGGCTCGGGTCAGCTGTTCTGGATCACGCGCCCGAACTTCAAGCTCGAGCGGCAGGTCGTGCAAGCGCTCACGTCGGCCGGCTTCGAACCCAATTTTCACCCCGTCGCCGTCGCGACGCCGCTCGCGATCCTGACCATTGCGCTGCTCGTGTTCGCCGCAGCGGGCGTGCTTCGGCGTCCCCGATGGGGACCGGTTCTCGCGCTCTCGTGGCTGGTCGTTCCGCTCGGGCTCATGTTGAGCTGGTCGTTCATCGGGCAACCGATCTTCACCCCGCGCAACCTGCTCGTGTCGCTGCCCGCGGTCGCGTTGCTGCTGGGCTGGGTGATCATGAGCAGCCGGCTCTCGCCGATCGTCGCGTGGGTCGCGGTCGCGATCCTGATCGCGCTGCGGGCAGTCACGCTCGCGCCGGCGTACGGCACCTCGCCCGAGAACTGGCGCGCCGCGACCGCCTACGTGCTCGCCTCCTCGCGGCCGGGCGACTGCGTCGCCTTCTATCCGCTCGACGCGTCGATGCCGTTCGACTACTACGCGGGTCGACCGGTGCGACCGCACGTCGAGCAGTACGACACACCAGCGGTTCCGAGCGGCTGCACGCGCGTTTGGCTGGTCGCGAGCCACCAGGGCCTGCCGACTGGGACCGCGACCTCCCGCGCGCACTACGCGCGGTATGTCGCGGTACGAAAGTCGCTCGCGCGCGAGTACCGGCAGCGGACGGTCAGGTCGTTCGGCTACGCCAGCGTGATCTGGGTCGAGCTGTTCAGTCGGTGACCGCCAGCGGGTGGACGGCGGGCACCCGGGGGTTCGTTACGGTCCGGGTCGAGCTGTTCAGTCGGTGACCGCCAGCGGGTGGACGGCGGGCACCCGGGGGTTCGTTACGGTCCGGGTCGAACTGTCAGTCGGTGACCGCCGGCGGGACAAAGGCGGGCACCTGAGGGTTCGTTACGGTCGTCCCCGGGACGGGCCGCGGTACGCCAGCATGCATGACGCGACAACGGTGAGGGTGGGTGCGGCCGTTACTGGGCGTTCCCGGTGCGGCGAGCATGCATGACACGACATTCGACGCGGGTGGCGCGGACCTTGCCGTGTGGTGCAGGTGGGGCATGCGTCACACGGCACGGTCGCCCGCGGGTGGCTCCATTGTCGTGTTACGCAGGTTCCCTCGCACGGGTCGATCCGCGCTGAACCCGCCGCACCCCCCTCCAGGTGCCCGCCGTTTAAACCCCCGATCGCCCCGCAACCACCGCACAATCAGGGTCTCAGCGTCGTGCCCACGAACGTGAGAGCGCTCAGGCCGACGAGCAGCACTCCGTTGACCCACAACAGCGCCGTCCACCACTTCCCGTGGACGTAGCGCGCCAGCACGACAACCGCGGGGAACGCGGTGATCACGAGGCGCGGCATCGGCGGCGTGTACTCCGAGGTCATCGCCAGCCAGCTGATCCCGAGCGCCCACACGATCGCCTCGACCGACATCTCGCGGTAGTTGCGCACGACGAGCACGAGCATCACGATCAGGGCGATCGCGCCGACCAGCCCGACGACGAGGTTGAGGTTGATCGTCGGGTGGTTGAAGTGGCTGAACGACATCTCGCCCGCGAGCGCGTTCGCCAGGTCCCCCAGCGCGAACACGTTGGTTTTCTCGCTCCACCCGTCGCGCTGCGCGATCAGGCTCGCGAACGGCGACCCGGCCCAGATCCACAGGAAGGCGCCGAACGCCCCTACCCCGACAACGGACAGCGCCGGCGCGACGAGGCTCTTGACGCCGTCGAGGCCGCGGCGGCGAAGCTCGATTAAGGCCGACACGACGCACACCACCACGAGCACGATCGCCTCGGGTTCGGTCGCGGTGGCGAACGCCGCGAGGGCCCCGGCGAGCACCCATCGGCGCTTCTGGAGCGCAAGGATGCAGCCGGCGACGAGCGCGAGCATCACGCCCTCGGCGTACACCATCGAGAACACCACCGAGCCCGGGAACAGGCAGAAGATGAGGACGGCCTTGCGACCGGTGCGCTCGCCCCACCAACCGGCCGCGAGACGCTGCACGAGCACGGTCGTGATCACCCCGCCGATGCCGGACACGATCACGCCGGCGATCGTCGTCGAAAGGATCTCGTAGTGGGCGACGGGCACGACGAACGCATGCGACACCGCCCAGACGAGGAGGGGGTAGAGCGGGAAGAAGCCGAGCGTGCTCTGCACGTGCGTGACGTGCGTCGGATAGCCGTGATCAGCGAGCATCCGGTACCACAGGCCGTCCCACTGGGCCAGCTCGTGGGTGAAGGCGTGGTGGCGGAGCGTGCCGTTCACGAGCGCGACGACCAGCAGCAGCGCGCGGGTCCCCAGGTACACGCCGATCGCGAACCGGGCCTTGCGGAGGGCGACGCCGGCGCGGTCGCGGGCGCGCCAGACCGCCGTCCGCGGCGCCTCGAGGGTGGGCGCCGGCGGGCCGTGGACGAGCGTTTCAGCCTGTTCGGATGCGGTCTCCACGCGCCTGCGAGTCTAGGTGAGGTAGCACCGGCGACCGTCGGCAAACATACAATCGCGGCCGTGTGTCGACTCTTCGGCATGAGCGGCGGAGCCAACGAGGTACAGGCGACCTTCTGGCTGCTGGACGCGCCCACGAGCCTCATGTCGCTGAGCGAGACCCAGCCCGACGGGGTCGGCCTCGGCACCTTCAACCCCGACGGCACGCCGTGGGTGTATCGCAAGCCCGTCGCCGCGAACCGCAGCCAGACGTTCATCGCCGACGCTCACGAGGTGCGCTCGCGCACCTTCCTGGCGCACATTCGCCACGCCACCGCGGGACAGCCGACGATCGAGAACACGCACCCGTTCGAGCAGCACGGGCGGCTGTTCGCGCACAACGGCGTGATCGGCGGGCTGCCGGAGCTGCGCGGGCGCCTCGGCGAGCATGCCGATCTTGTCGGCGGCTCGACCGATTCTGAGCTCTATTTCACGCTTATGACCAAGCGGATCGAGGAGCACGGCGGCGACGTGATCGCGGGCATCACGGCGGCGGCCCGAGAGCTCGCCGCCGACATCCCGCTGTACTCGCTCAACATGCTGCTCACGACCGCGACCGACATCTGGGCGCTCCGCTACCCCGACACGAACGAGCTCTGGATCCTCGAGCGATCGATCGCGGCGCTCGGCGGCCCCGACGGCGATTTCGATCAGCGGAGCGCCTCGGGGATCACGCGCGTGTTCTCGGGTCAGCTCGCGATCATGCCGGCCACGATCATCGCCTCACAGCCGATGGACACCAACCCGCTGTGGCGGCTGCTCGAACCCGGCGAGCTCATCCACGTCGGTCCGGACCTGGGTGTCACCGCGAGGATCGCCGTGCCCGATCCGCCGGCGGAGATGCTCGAGCTCAGCGCGCAGGAGGCGGTGGCGCAGGAGGAAGCGCCTTAGGCCGGAGAAAGCGTCTTCGGCCCGAGGAGGCGCCTTCGGCCGAAGGAGGCTCTTAGCCGGCGAAGCGCGCCGCGAGGTCGGCGACGAGCGCCGGCACGCCCGCGGACGCTGCGATCCGCTCCTGGTGGCCCTGCTCGGGGTCCAGGACGAGCATCTGCACGTCGTCGAGCTCGTCGACCGCGTCGAGCGCGGCGGCGTGTGGCCGGGCGGCCGCGAGCACGTCATCGAGCACCTGCGGCAGCGGAACCAGCTTCGCCCTCAACGGATCGATCAGCTCGGCGGCGGTGGAGTCGCGCGCGGCGATGAAGCGATTCTCGGTGAGCACCTCCTGAGCGGCGACGAGCTTCGGCGAGGCGTAGCCCTGCTCGAGCTCGAGCCGCGCGAGCGCCTGCACGAGTGCGGTCAACGACGCGGTCGACGACAGGCGCGGCTGGGCGTCCATGATCCGCACCTCGACCGTCCCCAGTCGCGGCTGTGGGCGCACATCCCACCACAGGAACGTGGGCTCGGGGATCGCGCCGGAGCGCACCAGCAGATCGACCGTCGCGACCCAGTCCCGGTAGCTGTCGAAGCGGCGCGGGATCCCGGTGCGCGGAAACCCCTGGAACAGGATCGTCCGGTTCGAGGCCAGGCCGGTCGCGCGCCCCTTCAACATGGGCGAGCTGGCCGACAGGCCGAGCAGCAGCGGGAGGTGGGCGCGCAGCTGATTGACAAGCCGGATCGCGCGCTGGGGATCGGGCACCCCGACGTGGACGTGGAGGGCGAACGTCGGCTCGCGGCGGGCGAGGTCACGCGTGGTCCGGTAGATGACCTGGTACCGGCTTGAGGGAGACACCCTCGTGGGCTCGGTCACCTCCCCGGGATAGGTGCCGCATGATGCCGCCGCCATACCCATGTCCGCGAGGTCCCGGACGAGCAGCGACCGCAGCTCGCGGAGCTCGGCGATCGCCTCGCCGACGGTTGCGTGCGGATTCGTCCTGAGCTCGAGCGCGGCCTCGTGCGTCTCCGCCGCACACCTCCCGGCGAGCTCATCGCCGGCCTGTGACAGCACCTCATCGCCCCGCTGGGCCAGGCCCCAACTCGCCGGATCGAGGAGCATTATCTCCTCCTCGATTCCTACGGTGTAGGCCTCAGAAGGCCGCCAGGTCGCCCACCCCGCACTCCCCAAGGGTGCGGCTCGCCCCGTCAGTGATTCAAGCGTTTCCGTGGAACAAGTTAACCACGGGCTGGGTGACAAGCGTATTAACCCGCGGCCGCAAACTGGGCGTTTGCCTGACGACGCGACCGTGCGGTCCGGCCTCGGGCGGCTGTGAGCCGGCGCGGCCCAGCGGCCTGCTGGGCCACCACCCGAGGCTCGACGGCCGGCTCCTCGGCGCCGGCCGCAGCGGCGATCAGCAGGTCGAACAGAGGGCCATGTGCGCGCAGGCCCTCGGCATGCCACTGGACTCCCATCACCATCCGATCGCCCGGATTCTCGACCGCCTCGATCGTGCCGTCCTGGGCCCAGGCGGTTGCCACCAGGCCCCTACCGAGCGCCTGAACTGCCTGGTGGTGGAACGAGTTGACCTCGAGCGAGGGTCCTCCGAGCGTCGCGCGCAGTCGGCTCTGCGGCGCCGTCTCGATGCGGTGCGTGGGGACGCTCCAATCCTCGGGCTGGCGATGCTTGATGCCGTCGCCGACGACATCGGGAAGATGCTGGTGCAGCGTCCCGCCGCGCGCGACGTTCAGCAGCTGCATGCCGCGGCAGATCCCGAGGATCGGGAGCTTCCGGCGGTCGGCGGCTCGGACCAGCGCGAGCTCGACCGCATCCACCCGCGGCTCGGTCGGTCCGAGCTCGCAATGGGGCTCGGCGCCGTAGGCGCTCGGCTGCACGTCGGGCCCGCCAGGCAGACACACGCCATCGACGCGGTCGAGCAGAGCGGCGATCGCGTCGCGGCGAAGTAGCGGCACGATCACCGGGATGCCGCCGGCACGCTCGATCGCCTCGGGATACAGCGTGGCGAGCGCAACCTCGAGCTTCGGCGGCTCCCCGAGAGGCCGCGCACGGCCGTCGTCGGGGCGGCGAAGCTCCGAAGTGGTGACCGCGATCAGGGGACGAGCGCGCATATGGACATATATTTCGGCCGCAAGCCGCGTAATTCCATATCCATACGGATAAACATCCGTCCAGGCGGTTCGCCAGGAAATTGGACCCGCCCGCCCGGAGTTTCGTGGGCAGCGCGGACGGATTTGTGGCCGAACCGGCCGGGTTCACCGGTAGTCGGCGCCGCTAGCGATGAGTTTCCGGCGCTGCTCGGCGCAGTCGAGCCGCGGAACGATCGAGCCGCCCACCCCGGTGCTCGACCTCAACGACCGCCGAACTCGCCGAGCAGGACGTTCCAGGGCTCGAGCGAGACGGTGCTGAGCGTCCCGGTCTGCGTCCAGATGTCTTCGGCGAGCCGGGCGTCGATCGCGGTCTCGCTGTCGGCGTCGAAGATCAACAGCACACGGTGCTCGGGGGTGCCGTCGCCGAGCGGGCCGGCCATGACGAGGAAACCCTGGTCGAACAGCCCGTCCATGAATGCGGCGTGCTCGTCCCACTCGTCCTGCTCGCGAAGCGGACGGCTGCCGTCCCAGGCCGGCCCGCCCTTGCGGATCATCGCGAACAGCACGGTTCGATCGTAAGCGCGGTGGCGGTCAGGTTCAGTCCGCGTCTTCGCGATCGATCAGGCCGCGGGCGGCCGCGCCAGACGTGATCGCCCGGAGAGGTCTCCGGGATGTCACGGATCTGACCGCCGGCGTGCGCGGGAAGGCCGCCGGCGCGACCGGGACGGCCACCTCGCGTGAGCGGGATGGCTGCCCTTCCAATATGGGCGGGACCCTGCGAGGGTTCGGGACGTGCGAGCCACGAGCTATTTCGCCGCGGTCGACTCCCACACCGAGGGGATGCCGACCCGCGTCGTCACCGGCGGCCTCGGCCCGGTCCCCGGCGCGTCGATGCAGGAGCGGCGGCTGTACTTCGAGGAGCACCTCGACCATCTCCGGCTGCTGCTGATGCGCGAGCCCCGCGGCCACTCGGCGATGTCGGGGGCCTTCCTGCAGCCGCCAACGCGTCCAGACGCGGACTGGGGCGTGCTGTTCGTCGAGGTCTCGGGGCTGCTGCCGATGTGCGGGCACGGAACCATCGGGGTCGCCACCGTGCTCGTCGAGACGGGAATGGTGGCAGTGTCCGAGCCGGAGACCGTGATCCGCCTCGATACGCCGGCCGGGTTGGTGGAGGCGACGGTCCAGGTACGCGACGGCCGCGCCGAGCGCGTCCGGCTGCGCAACGTGCCGGCGTTCGTCACCGAACTCGACGCCAGGGTCCAGGTCGATTCACTCGGAACGGTGAGGTACGACATGGCCTTCGGGGGCAACTTCTACGCGCTCATCCCGGCGGCCTCGGTGGGGCTCGATCCGGTGCCCGCGAACGCCCAGGAGCTGATCGACCGCGGGCTCGAGATCATCGCGGCGATCAACGCGGCGGCCCAGCCCGTTCACCCAGTCGACTCCGCGATCCGGGGGTGCAAGCACGTCGTATTCCATGCGCCCGGGCGCGACGGCGCGAACGCGCGCAATGCCACAGCGATCCACCCCGGATGGCTCGACCGTTCCCCGTGCGGAACCGGGACGTCGGCTCGGATGGCGGCCCTCCACGCCCGAGGCGAGCTCGCGGTCGGCCAGGAGTTCGTCAACGAGTCGATCATCGGGAGTCGCTTCACCGGGCGATTGCTCGAGGAGACGAGGCTCGGCTCGCTGCCGGCGGTCGTGCCCGAGGTCAGCGGGCGTGCCTGGATCACCGGCATGAGCCAGTACCTGCTCGATCCGACCGACCCGTTCCCGGCGGGGTTCGCTCTTTAGCCGCCTGTGAGGGTGATCGTCGTCGGCGGCGGGGCGGTCGGCCTGTGCGTGGCAGAGGCGCTGACGAGCCGCGGCGCCGAAGTCACGCTGCTCGAGCGCGACCGGTGCGGCGCCGGCGCTTCCGCCGGGAACGCCGGCTGGATCACACCGTCTCTTGCCATCCCCGTCCCGGGGCCGGGCGTGATCGGCGAGTCGTTGCGATGGCTCGTCAACCCTTCGGGCCCGTTGTGGATCCGTCCAACCGTGTCGCCGGCGATGCTCGCCTGGATCGCCCGGTTCGTCGCGAGCTGCCGGCGCTCGGCCTACCGGCGAGGACTGGCGGCGCTCCAGCAAGCCGCCGCGCTCGCCGGGCCGGCGTTCGATCGCATGGCCGAGCGCGGCGTGGAGTTCGAGCTCCACGCCGCTCCGCTGCTGTACCCGGCGTTCGAGCGCCCCGAACTCGAACACCTGTGGCGGGTCGCGGACGAGCTGCTCGGGGTGGGCGCTGCTCCGTTGCTCGAACGGGTCACTGCCGCGGAGATGCGGTCACTCGAACCGGCGCTGAGCGAGCGTACGATCGGCGGGCTGATCGCCCGCGTCGATCGGCGGGTGCGGCCGGAGTCGTTGTGCGACGGCGTGCGGCGCGCTCTCGTCGCGGGGGGAGCCGAGGTGCTCGAGCACACTCCGGTTTCCGGGGTCGGACGCGACGGGCCGGGCTGGATCGTCGCGGGCGAGGGCGTTCGTCGCCGTGGCGATGCCGTCGTGCTCGCGGGCGGCGTGGCGTCGGCCGGGTTGCTTGAGCGGCTCGGGGTGCGACTGCCGATCGTCGCCGCCAAGGGCTACAGCCGCACGTATCCGTCCGAGGAGACCGGGCCAAAGCAGGCGTTGTACCTTGAGACGCCGAAGGTCGCGATCAGCGTCTTCGACGGCGCGGTGCGTGTGTCGGGCACACTCGAGCTCGGCGCCCAGGGCCTGAGCTTGAGCGACCGGCGTTTGCGCGCGATCACCGCGGCGGCGCAGCAGGCGCTGCCGGGATGGCAGATGCCGTCGAGCCCGCGCGACTGGGCGGGGATGCGCTCACTCTCCCCGGACGGCCTGCCGTTCATCGGGCCGGTCCCCGGCCTCGACGGGCTGCACGTGGCCGCCGGCCATGGCACGCTCGGGATCACGCTGGCTCCGCTCACCGGTGAGCTCGTCGCGGACCTGGTGCTCGAGGGGCGCGGGAACGGGGCCCTGGCCGCGTTCGATCCCGCGCGGGCGATCGGCGGATACTTCAAGCGACCGAGAGCAACGACAGGAGGACCCCGATGAAGGGCGTTCACGCCGCGATCGTCACCCACTTCGACGCAGATCTGAAGGTCGACCACGACGCCGTGGCCGCCGAGGTCAATCGCTTGCTCGCTGCCGGCATCCACGGCATCGTTCCGAACGGCACCGTCGGAGAAGGTGGCAGTCTCTCTCGCGAGGAGCGCCGGGCGGTGATCGAGACCGTCGTCGGGGCCTCCGGCGGTCGAGCTTCCGTGTGCGCCGGGATCTCGGCGGCGACCGCCGAGCAGGCGGCGATCTACGCGCGGGACGCGGAGAGCGCCGGCGCCGACGGCGCGATGATCCTGCCGCCATTGCTGTACCGCGCCGACGAGCGCGAGCTGGTCGAGTTCTTCGGGTCTGCGGCACGCGCCAGCGATCTGCCGTTGATGGTCTACAACAACCCGCTGGGGAGCGGAAGCGACCTGCGCCCCGAGCGGCTTGCGCTGCTGGCCCGCGAGGTTCCGAGCATCACGGCGTTCAAGGAGACCTCCGGAGATGCCCGGCGCATCGCCGAGCTTGTGAACCTGTGCCCTGATGCCGACGTGCTCGTCGGCGGCGACAACTGGGCGCTCGAAGGTGTGTGCGCCGGCGCGGTGGGCTGGATCTCGGGCGTCGCCGACGTGCTGCCCGCCGAGTCCGTGCGGCTGTTCGAGCTGTGCACTGCCGGCGATCTCGCGAGCGCGCGCGAGCTCTACGCCGAACTACTCCCGTTAGCGCGCCTCGACATGACCCCGAAGCTGGTGCAGTACTTCAAGGCAGCGCTCGACGAGCTCGGTATCGGCGGCGGACCGTGCCGGCCGCCACGGCTCCCGCTGACGGAGGGCGAGCTCGCCGAGGTCCGCGAGGCGGTCGAGCGCTTCTCGCGAGCGCCCGTGTCGCGGTAGTCCTGGGTCGGCTCTCAGATCCGGGGTCTATGCCGGGCGCGGGTTAGGATTGCCCAAGTCCCGGGGGGCTCGACCGGGGTCCGGCTCCCACTTGGGACCGGTGCGCACATACAAAGTCGAAGGGCGTGGATGACGGCAACCGACGTGGATCGTCAGCTGGTCGTGTTCTCGCTGCACGGCGAACACTACGCGCTGCCCATCACCTCGGTGCGCGAGATCATTCGCTACATCCCGCCCAGCGCGACCGCAACCGCGAGCGGAGTCATCCAGGGCATGATCAACCTTCGCGGGCGGACGCTGCCGGTGGTCGATCTCTCGAGCCGCCTCCATCGCGGACTGGTCGAAACCGACCGCAGGACCCGAATCCTCGTCATCGAGGTGTCAGGCGGTGCGCTGGGGTTGATCGTTGGCGCGGTCGACGGGATTATCCGCGTCCCCGCCGAGCGGATCGAATCGCTTCCAACGGCCGCCGACACGGAGCTCGGCGACGAGATCGCCGCCGTCGGCGAGCGCCTGATCGTGCTCATCGATGCCGAACGCGCCCTCGGCGGCCTCCTGGCCGCCCCGAGGGCGCGGCGAGCCCGGACTGCGACGGGCCGGCGGAACGCGACGTCGCGACCGCGTCGGAAGCCTTCCGAGACTTAGACCCGACGCCGAACGGTCCGGTCCAACACAGCGGACGCGTGAGGTTGCTTGGCAACGTCGCCCTCCGATGGGGCCCCTCGTTTCCTCACGTCGGGGCCCGGTTGAGCCGATACATGCTGGACGATGCCTGCGCCCTAAGGCGAGCCCACAGTGCTCCGACTGCTCAGAGACAACCCTCCGCTGCGTCGCTTCTTCGTCGCTTTCTTCGGGTCGCAAGTTGGGACCGGCGCGGCCTACGTCGCGCTGCTGCTCGTCGCCTATCAGCGGCTCCACTCGGGCTGGGCGATTTCGCTCGTGCTGCTCGGCGAGTTCGTGCCCGGGATCGTCCTGGCGCCCCTGTTCGGTTCGTTCGCTGACCGTATCTCCCGCCGGCGCCTGGTCGTCTGCGCCGACCTGACGCGCGCGATCTGTTTTGTCGCGATCGCGATCGTCCCGTCGTTCGCCGCCACGGTGGTTTTCGCGCTGCTCGCCGGCGTGGGGACTGCCCTGTTCCGACCCGCCATCAATGCCGCCCTGCCCGGGCTGGTGCCGCCCGAGCGACGCTCGGAACTCACCGCGATCTTCTACGCGAGCATCAACACGGGGCTGATGCTGGGGCCGGCGCTCGCGGCCGGACTGTTGCTCGTCACCACCGCCCCCGTGGTGCTCGTGCTCAACGCGGTCAGCTTCGTGGCCTCGGCCGTGTTGCTGGGCGGCGTGGACCTCGGACCGCGGACGGTAGCTTCCGGTGCGGAGAGCGCCGGTTCCGAGGAGCCGGCGCCAGGGTCGGTATGGGCGCAGACTCGGGATGGCGCGCGGGCGGCGGTCGCGATGCCGGGTGTCCCCGTGCTGATGGGCGTTGGCGCGCTCGTGGTCGTCACGGGTGCGATGTTCAACGTGCTGGCGCCGCTGTTCGCGACCGGGCCGCTCCACGCCGACGGCTCGGGCTACAGCGCGCTGATGGCGGTATACGGCCTAGGCATGGTCGCCGGCTCGTGGTCGAACGCCCGCGCCGGCTCGGACATCGGCGACCTGCGCCGGCGCTGGCTGGTCGGGATCGCGGTTTCCGGCGTGGCGATGGCGATGGCCGCGCTCGCCCCCAACCTTCCGCTCGCGCTCGTCGCGTTCATGTTCATCGGACTTGGCGAGAACTTGCTCGTCGGCCCCGAGATGCGCCTGATGCAGGAGATGGTCGTCGAGCGCATGCTGGGTCGCGTGTTCGGGCTCAAAGACGTGCTCGAGAACATCGCGTTCGTGGCAGCGTTCGTCGGCGCCGGCGCGCTGCTCACCGTCGCGGGCGTGCGCGCGGTGTTCGCCGGGGCCGGCGTGGTGACGGTGGCGCTTGCCTTCGTCGGGGCAGTGGCATTCCGCACGCGGCGGGTCGTGGCCCGGCCCGCGCTCGAGACGGGCGACTAATCGTTCGCTACAGGTTGAACGCGGCGCGGAGGTCGACCGCCGTGGCGGCGTTGCCGAGGAGCGGGGCGAGGTTCAGCATCTCCTGGGTGGCGCGGAGCATCGAGTAGTGGTCGAGCCGCTGCGCGACCTTCGTGCCCGGCGCGATCGAGGGCGCGATCACGAGCGTCGGGATGTGGTTGCCACTGAGGTCGTCATCCTCGTCCCATGTGATGAACACCGCCGTTCGGCCCGCCGCGTACTCGGCACTCGCGAGCACTTTGGACACAACCGATGAGTTTCGCGATTTGCGACGGTCGTAGCTGGCAGCAATACTGTCGTTCAGGCGCCGTCTCGCGCCCAACCCTCGAATCTGGCGCTCACGCCGCCGGCGCAAGCGAGGGCAAAGGGGGCCGATGCCCTCGGGACGCCGGTCAGCTGTTGCCCTTTCCGGCGGGGCGCCGCGAGCGTGAGTTGCGGGGCCGCGCCTGTTCGAAAGGAGCACATGCGATGACTGAGCAGAAGTCGTTCAAGCGTCTCGTTCGCGCGCGGATGGAGAAGACGGGCGAGAGCTACACGACGGCGCGCGCGAGGCTGCTTCGCGCGGACGAGACAGATGGGCTCGAGGGCGTGAAGCTCGCGACCTCGGATGAGGCGATCCGCCGGCGGACAGGCCGCGGCTGGGAGGAGTGGTTCGCGATGCTCGACGACTGGGGCGCCCCGAGCCGCACTCACCGCGAGACCGCTCGCTGGCTCGCCGAGCAGCAGGGCCTCCATCCGCTGGCGTGGAACGTGCAGGCGATCGCCGCCAGCTACGAGCGCGCCCGCGGTCTGCGCGAGGTCGGCGAGAAAGACGACGGCTTCGCAATCACCGCGTCGCGGACGGTGGCCGTGCCGGTCGAGCGGCTGTACGAGGCCTTCGTCGCGGAGCCGCTCCGCGAGCAATGGTTGCCGGACGGCACGCTCCGCGAGCGCACGGCCACCAGGCCGAAGTCCGCGCGATTCGACTGGGGTGACGGAGACACCCGGGTCAACGTCACCTTCCTCTCGAGGGGAGACGCGAAGAGCACCGCGGCGCTCGAGCACCGCCGGCTCCCGGACGCGAACGAAGCCGAGCGGATGAAGGGCTACTGGCGGGAGCGCCTCGCGGGACTCAAGAACACGTTGGAGCGATGACAGGCAACGAACAGGAGAACGACGATGAACGACCAGACACCGATCACAGACGTCATGAACATCGGGGTGCCCGTCACCGACCAGGACCGGGCGCTCGCGTTCTACACCCAGAAGCTCGGGTTCGAGACGCGCCGCGACGTCCCGCTCCCGCAGTTCGGCGGGCGCTGGATCGAGGTAGCGCCCGCCGGCGCGACGATCACGCTCTCGCTCGTCCCGGCACGTGAAGGCGTCCGCGCCGGCGTCGAGACCGGCATTCGCCTCGCCGCCAGGGACGCGGCGGCCGTCCACACTGCGCTCCAAGACCGCGGCGTCGATGTCGGCGAGCTGCTCCGCTGGCCGGGCGTGCCGGCGATGTTCGCGTTCCACGACGAGGACGGCAACGGCCTGGAGATCGTCGAAGCCGCCTGACCGAGTTCGTTTCTGCGCCGCCGCGGCGCTTATTGGGCCGCGGTGGCGCGGTGGCGGTGGCGGGGCGGTGGCGGGGCGGTGGCGGCGCTACTCGCGCAGTGTGGAGCCGCGGTGGCGCTACCCGCGCTGCATCGCCTCGAGCCCGCCGCGCAGGAAGTCGAGCACCTGGTCGAGGACCGCCATGGCCTGCTCGTGCGTGACCGGCTCACCGCCTGACTCCGCCTGGAAGAACTGGTCGCTGACGGACTCAAAGGCCGCGGTCATCGAGGCCGCGATCAGCAGCGCGCGGATATCGTCGGGGTCTGTACCGAGATCCCGGGCGATCGATTCGCCGAGCATCGGCTCGAGCTGCGCATGCCGCGCGCGCATCTTCATCTGCAGCGCGGGATTGGCCATGATGACCTTCTTGCGCAGTTTGTCGTCTTCGTCGGGCGACTTCATGCACCCCACGAACTCACGAAGCGCGTCAACGGTCGTCGTGCCGGCCGCCCGCTCGTCGAGCATTCGCTTCAGCTCCTTGAGATACCCGCTCTCCTCGGAGAACAGGATGTCCTCCTTGCTGTCGAAGTAGGCGAAGATCGTCCGCGGCGCGACCTCGGCCGCCTCGGCGATCTCGGCGAGCGTGGTCTCGTCGTACCCGCGCAACGCGAACAGCCGAAGCGCGGCGCGGGCGATCGTCTCGCGGGTCTGCTGCTTCTTGCGTTCCCGCAGGCCGATCTTCGGCTGGATGGAGTCGAGCGAGCTCATCTAAGCCCAAGCTTACCAGCGAACGTGCACAGATAGAAATTTTGCAACGACTGTTGACTTTGCTCTGCAGCCCTTATATAAATGCAGCGCTTGCAAAGTTGCTACTGATGAAAGCCGGGACACAATATGACGAACATCGCTCGCTGGACAATGCGGCACCGACGAATCGTCGTGACCGCCTGGATCGTGGCCGCAATCGGCGTATTCGCGGTCTCGAACGCGGTCGGGAAGAAGACCGCGAGCAGCTTCACGCTTCCGGGCACTAACTCGCAGCAGGCCGTCGACCTGCTCCAGTCGCGCTTTCCGGCTCAGGCCGGAGACGCGGATCAGATCGTCTTCCACGCGAAGTCAGGGAAGCTAACCGGCGCAGCCGACCGCGCTGCGATCGGCGCGACGCTGGCGCGCGTCGCGAGGCTGGATCACGTGACGAGCGTCGTCACCCCGTACGCGCCTGGCCAGCACGCGATCTCCCGCGACGGGACCATCGCGTTCGCCACCGTGACCTTCGATGAGCGTGCCAACGCGCTGCCAAAGGCCGCCGTCGAGAGCGTTATCACCACGGCGGAGTCGGCGCGCTCGGCACAGCTCGACGTGCAGCTCGGCGGCCAGGCGATCGAACAGGCGCAGCAGGCGTCTCTCGGGTTTGCGACGGTCATCGGAATCGCCGCGGCGATCGTAATCCTGCTGATCAGCTTCGGGTCGTTCACCGCGATGGGGCTTCCGATCGCCACCGCCCTGCTGGGTCTGGGTGCGGGGATCGGCGTGATCAACCTCGCGAGCCACGTCGTCGACATGCCGAGCTTCGCGTCCGAGCTGGCGCTGATGATCGGGCTCGGCGTCGGCGTCGACTACGCGCTGTTCATCGTCACGCGCTTCCGCGAGAACTACCGTGCTAACGGGGGCGATGTGGAGCCGGCGGTGGAGGCGGCGACTTAACACCTCCGGCCGTGCCGTGCTCTTCGCGGGCGCCACCGTCGTGATCGCGCTGCTCGGGATGTTCGCACTCGGCGTGAGCCTGCTCAATGGCGCGGCCGTCGCGGCCGCAATCGGCGTGGTGCTCGTTCTCGCCGCGTCGCTCACGCTGCTGCCGGCGCTGCTCAGCCTGACCGGTCGGCGGATCGGCGAAACCGTGCGAGGGCAGACTGGCCCGGAGGCGGATGGCGAGCGGCCCGGATTCTGGTTGCGCTGGGTCCAACGCGTGCAACGCCGTCCCGCCGTGACCGCGATCGCCGCGACGGCGCTGATGCTGGTGCTCGCCGCACCGGCGCTCGGACTGCGCCTCGCCTCGAGCGACGCCGGCAACGACCCGACCAACCAGACCACCCATCAGGCCTACGACCTACTCGCCAAGGGATTTGGCCCCGGGTTCAACGGGCCGCTCCAGCTGGCCGTGGCGCTTCCTCAGCCTCGTGATTCCGCGGCGCTCACGCAGCTCACCCACGCGCTCCGTACCACGCCCGGCATCGCGTCGGTGGCGTCCCCTCGGCTGAACCCTGCCGGGAACACGGCGGCCGTCGTGGCTTATCCGACGACGTCGCCGCAGAGTGCGCAGACCTCGAGCCTCGTCACGCGGCTACGCGACTCCGTCGTCCCGCCGGTCGAGCGCAACACCGGGAGCCGCGTGTACATCGGCGGCGCGACAGCGTCCCAGGTCGATTTCTCCCACGTCCTCTCGAGCAAGCTGCCGCTGTTCATCGGCGTCGTCATCGCGCTGGCGGCGCTCCTGCTGCTGGTGGTGTTCCGATCGCTCGTGATCCCGGTACAGGCCGCGCTCATGAACCTGCTGTCGATCGGCGCGTCGCTCGGGATCATCCAGGCCGTCTTCGAGCGGGGTTGGCTCGGCGGACAGGCGGGGCCGATCGATGCATTCATCCCCGTTCTCACGTTCGCGATCGTCTTCGGCCTGTCGATGGACTACGAGGTCTTCCTCGTCTCCCGCGTCCACGAGGAATGGCAAGCGCGCGCTGACGCCAGCGCGGCCGTCAGGGAGGGCCTTGCCCGGACCGGCCGCGTGATCACGGCGGCCGCCGCCGTCATGGTCGCGGTGTTCGGCGCGTTTGCGATCAGCGGCGACCGGGTCCTCGCGATGTTCGGGCTGGCCATGGCGAGTGCGGTGCTCCTCGATGCGCTGGTGGTCAGGATGCTCCTCCTGCCCGCGGTCCTCGAGCTCCTGGGGCGCACCACCTGGGCGCTGCCTCGCTGGCTCGACCGGAGGCTCCCCCGCGTCGCGATCGAGCCCGAGGCCCACCCCTCCTCGCGGCCGTCGCTCGAGCCGGCGTTCGAGGTCGGACCATGACCGACGCGCGCACCCTCGATCGGCTGATCGCGCATCTACGCGGCCAGGTCGCGGAACTGCGGCGCCTCGAGGACGAAGGCGCCGCACCGGAGGAGATCGCAGAGCGCAAGCGGCTGATCCTGCGTCTCCAGGACCGCCTCGCCTACGCGGTTCGCGACGTCCTCAGACCGCAGCGGACCTCGCCCGCGTAGCGGCAAACGAGGGCGGGCCATCGCTCGTCGCGGTGGCCCGCCCGGGACCCCCCGGACCCCGATTACGCGAGGAGTACCATTGATAACTCAACTAAGCAATGTGAGATGGCCATGAACGCCCTTCGAATGATCATCAGTCCAATCCGCCACGGCTGGATCGTCCAGCTGACCGACGGCCGCGAGCTGGCTCGATTCCTCGGGCCTGGCGCTCGGTGGCGCGCCATGCGTTACCTACGCCGCTCGGTCGAGGCGCTGGCGAGCGGATGCGCGGCGCCGGGGACCGCCGCGCTCTAACCGCCCAGTGGGCGATCCAGGACTCGAACCTGGGACCTCTTCCTTATCAGAGAAGCGCTCTAACCGACTGAGCTAATCGCCCGTCCGGGGCGGATTCTACCCAGGGGTCTTGGCGTGTGGGATCGGCCCGGCGGAGTTCGGCTGGGTCAGGAGACGGCGCGGACTCGGAGCCGGCGGGCGACGTCGAGGGCGTCGTCGAGCGACTCGAAGCTGAGCTGGACCCGGTAGCCGGCGCCGCGCGCGGGGGCGACGTCGACGTCGGCGCCGAGGGCCGCGCCGAGCGCGTCGGCGATCTAGCTCGATCGCCGCCGCCTGATCGGGATGGAGGGCAGGGCGTGGACGGGAGCGGCGGCGGCCTTCGGACGGCGCGGCGGCGGCCCGGGCGCGGGACTCGAGCTCGCGCACCGACCAACGGTGGTCGGCGGCGTCGCGCGCGAGCGTGCGGCGCGTCGCCATTGTCGGAAGCGAGGAGAAGCGCGCGGCCGTGGCCCTCGGTGAGCTCGCCGCGCTCGACCAGCTCGAGCGCCTCGTCGGGGAGGTCGAGCAGGCGGATCAGGTTCGAGACGGCGACGCGGCTGCGGCCGACCCGCAGGCCGACGTCCTCGCGGGTCAGACCGAGCTCCTCGACGAGCGCGGCGCAGGCGCGGGCCTCCTCGACGGGGTTGAGGTCCTCGCGCGCCATGTTCTCGATCAGCGCCACCTCGAGCGACGCCGCGTCGTCGTGACGGCGTACGACCGCCGGGATCGCGGTCGAGCTCGGCGAGCTGGGCGGCGCGCCACCGGCGCTCGCCGGCGATCAGCTCGTAGCGGCCGCCTGACCATCGGCCTGACGAGCACGGGCTGGAGGACCCCGCGGAGCGCGGATCGACTCGGCGAGCGCCAGCAGCGTGTCCTCGTCGAAGATCCGGCGGGGCTGGTTCGGGTTCGGGTCGATCAGGTCGACCGGGAGCTGGCGGAGCTCCTCGGAGCTCGTCCTTGGGGGCCACGGACAGGATCGCCGCGAGGCCGCGGCCCATGCCCTTCTGTCGCTCAGCCACGAGCGGCCACCTCCTTTGCGAGCTCGAAGTATGCGTCCGCGCCGGCGCAGTGCGGGTCGTGGTGGATCACCGGCTTGCCGAAGCTCGGCGCCTCGCCGACGCGTCACGTTGCGCGGGATCACCGTATCGAACACCAGTTCGGGAAAGTGCTCGCGCACCTCGCGCTCGACGTCCTGCGCGAGGCGGGTGCGGCCGTCGTGCATCGTCAACAGCATCCCGGCCACAGTAAGCCATGGATTGAGCTCGCGCTGCACGAGCGAAAGCGTGTCGAGAAGTCCGGCGAGGCCTTCGAGCGCGAAGTACTCGGCCTGGACCGGGACGATCACGCGATCGGCCGCGACCAGCGCGTTCACGGTCAGCGGGCCGAGGGACGGCGGGCAGTCGAGCAGCGTGAAGGCGTAGCGCTCGCGGACCCCGGAGAGCGCCTGGCGGAGCAGGGTCTCGGAGCCGGCGACGCGGGGGAGCTCGACGTTGGCGCCGGCGAGATCGTGGCCCGACGGGACGATCCAGAGGCGGTCGATGCCGGTCGGACGGACGACGTCCTCGAGCGATGACGAGCCAACCAGGACGTCGTAGATCGTGCCTGGACCCTCCTTGCTTATGCCGAGGCCGATCGTCGCGTTGGCCTGGGGGTCGATGTCGACGAGCAGGGCGTCGTAGCCCGCCTCGGCGACGCAAGCGGCGAGGTTCACCGCAGTGGTCGTCTTGCCCACTCCGCCCTTCTGATTGGCGATTGCGTACACGGTCCCCATCGAAGGGTGAAGCTACCGACGGGTGCGGTCAGATCTTGGAGCTGCACGCGTCATTGCATGCCGATGCGGTCAGATCCGGGAGCTACACGCGTCATCGCATGCCGAGTGGACGCTTCGTCGCCATCCCCGGACGTCGTGGAAACCCTAAAGGAGTCTCCGTAACCTTCGACATGAGGTGGAGGTAGCGATGTTCTGCGCCGGGAAATGGCTGCATGTGGCGGATTTCTATGGGCTCGAGTCCGAGCTGGGCCGCCGCGCGGTCGCCGGCGGCTTCATCCCCGGGATTGCGCCGGCCGCGCCATGCGACGAGCGTCCCGCCGACGGTCAGCAGTGGCGCGGCGTACTCGACCACGACCGGCAACGGCGCGAGGGCGCGGGCGGTGATGACCTCGAACGCAGCCAAACCCTCTGGCCAGGTCTCGGCCCGTGTATTGACGACGCGCGCGTTCGTCGCGTTAGAGACGGCGACCGCCTTTTCGAGGAACGCGCACCTCTTGGCCAGGCTGTCCACCAGCGCAACGCTCGCACCGGGCAGCGCGATCGCCAGGGGTAATCCCGGCAGCCCGGCGCCCGAACCGAGATCGGCGATCGCCCTCGCGGTCCGGACCGGCTCGATTTCGAGCCCGACCAACGAGTCCGCCAGGTGGTCGTCGATCGCCTTGAGCGGATCGCGGACCGCCGTCGGCGCGAGCGGATCCTCGACAAGCAGACGATGGAAGGCAACGAGTCGGGGGACAGCGTCGTCAGGGAGCGCGTAGCGCTCCGCCAGAGCCGCCACGCGGGCCGCGGGATCGCGCGATTCTCCTCGCATGGACACTGCGGGATCGCGCGATTCGCCTCGCATGGACACTGCGGGATCGGGCGATTCGCCTCCCACGGACGCTGCCCCTCACCCCGCCGTTCCGATGCGCTCGCGCTCTCGGGCAATGAAGGCCGCATACCGGGTGCACATGGCCTCGAAGCGTTCCGCGGCGTAGCCGTCCAGACCGGCGTGCAGCTCGCCCTCGAGCAGTGGCAGGACGTCCCGGACGAGCGCAGTCCCCCGTGCCATCCACTGGTAGTAGGAGCGACCGCCGTGGTGGTAGGGGCCGTACAGCCGCGTCTCGGGGAAGCGTTCCATCAACCAGCCGAACAGCGCCTCGTGCCGGACGTGCATTCGCACGGTGACCTGAGGCTGCTTGCCGTCGCCGCCGAACGAGGCCTCGCCGACGAGCAGCCCGACTACGAAGCCGTGATCGAATTCCGAGAGCTGGGTCACGTCCGCCCAGATTGTTTCACCGGGAGAAAAAACGTGAAACGGTGGCGAGGGACAAGACGGGGGGTGCAAGCCCCGGAGCGGGACGCCCGCCGGGTGCTCGGAAGGCCTTGGCAGGGGGAAACCCCTGATCCGGGACGGAAGGCCCGCCGGCCGGAACCCGATCGGGGGCGCGAAGCTCCGGGGTCAGTCCACCAAGGGAGCCACGACGAGCCGCCGGTCGGGCTCCTCACCCTGGCTGTAGGTCTCGACGTCGTGGCGGGTCTTGAGGTGCTCGTGCACGACCTTGCGCTCGAGCGCGCTCATCGCCTCGAGAGTCACGGCACGGCGGTCATGGACGGCGGCCTCGGCGGCCTGGTCGGCGGCAGCGCGCAGCGCGACGGCGCGGCGCTCGCGGTAGCCGGCGGCGTCGACCACGACGCGCTTGCGGACGGTGTGGCCCTTGCACGCCACCCGATACGCGATGTGCTGGATCGCATCGATCATCTGCCCGTGGCGGCCGATAAGGAGGCCGAGGTCCTCGCCTTCGAGGTCGGCGCGGATCTCGTCGGCGTCCTCGTCAACGTGGACGCTGGCGTCGATGCCGACCCCGTCGACGATGTGCTCGAGCAATTCCTGCACGCGGGATCCCGCCTCAGTGGTCACGATCTATCTCCTGCGCCCGGAGCGCTTCTTCTTCTTGCGAGGTGGCGGAGGTGGCGCGCCGCCGGGCTTGCGATTGCCGCCGCCCGTCGCAACGGGCTCGGGGTCGCGTTTGGGCCGGCCCCGGATAAGTCCCGATAGGCCACCGCCGCCTCCATCGGGCGCGCCGTTCGGGCCGCCGTTATCCGGCGGTGGCGGACCACTGTCGCCCTTGCCGCCGCGGCCGCCTCCACCGCGGCCGCCTCCTCCGTCGCCGGGTGGCCCGGGCCCCGCCGTCGCCACCGGTGGCGTTGGGTTGCCGATCAGTCTTCGCACCGTGTACTGCTGACCCATCGTCCAGGCGTTAGTGGTGATCCAGTAGACGATCAAGCCCGCCGGGAAGTTGATGACGATGACGACGAACACGAGCGGCAGCAGCAGCATCAGGTTGCGCTGCGTGCTTGTCCATCATCGGGCTCGACATCATCAGGCTCGAGGCGAGCTGCGTGCCGACGTAAAGGACCAGCAAGACAATCAGCACCGCAACCGGTGGCCTTGTTCGTCAGGTCGGGGATGAACAGGAAGCCCGCGCCGTTGTTGGGGCCGCATGGCACCGTCTGCCCGGCGGCCTGCGCCACCGTGATGTGGTGAGCGGCCGCGTATTGGACCTGGTGGTGCAGCTGGGTCTGCGGGCAGATGTTCTTCCGCAGGTCCTGGCGCAGCATGTAGAAGAGCGAGATGAAGACCGGAAGCTGCGCGACCAGTGGGAGGCAGGAGCCGAGCGGGTTGATCTCGTTCTCCTTGTAGAACTTCATGATCTCCTGCTGCTGGCGCTGCTTGTCGTCCTTGTACTTGGCCTGAATCTCCTTCATCTGCGGCTGCATGCGCTGCAGCTTCTGCATCGAGTGGAACTGCTTGACCGTCAGCGGGATCAGGAGCGCCCGCATCAGGATCGTCAGCGCAATGATCGAGAAGCCCCACGAGAGCCCCGACGTGGTTGTGGAAGAACAAGAGGATCGACTCGAAGACGTCGATCAACGGCTGGAAGATGTTCGCTACGACAAACATGGGTCAGGCGGTCGGCGCCGTCGCTCGGGGCTTGAACAGCCGCTGGTCCTCGACAGGATCGAATCCTCCGTGGCTCCAGGGGTTGCATCGAGCAACCGCCAACCGGCCAGGACAGCCCCCGGAGTATGCCGAATCTACGGATCGCCTGCGCGGCGTATTCCGAGCACGAAGGGTAGTAATTGCACCGGTGCCCGAACACCGGCGAGAGCAGCCGCTGGTACAGCCGGATCGGCAGGATCGCGAGCTTGCGCAAGGGGGTCATATGCCCGCACCCTGCCCAAGCGAACTCGCGTCCGCGGCCGTAGACAACTCGCCCTCGCCCTCGTCATGGGAACCTGCGAGTGCCGCGAACGGGCCCGGCTCGGCGGCGCGGATCCCGCCTCGCCCTCAGTGGCGGCGGCCGAGTCAGCACTTGCGCCGGCGGCCGAGTCGGCACCTTCCACGCGGCGAGCAGATCCGCCAGCGCACGGCGGATACCGGGCAAACCCTCACGCTCAGCCAGAGCGCGGCGTCGTGTCTGGCCACGACGACAGCGTCGGTTCCGGCTGGAAGCCTCTCACCCTCGATCGCGAAGGCCTCGCGGAGCAATCGCTTGACGCGGTTGCGCTCGACGGCGCCGCCGACCTTCCGCGACACCGACAGCCCGACCCGCGCTCAGTCGCCTTCCCCTCGCGGGAACACGTACAGCACGAGCTCGCGACCTGCGTGTGAGCGCCCGTGGCGGAACACGCGATCGAAGTCGGCGCTGCGGGACAGCCGCACCGCCCGACCCTCGGACGGGCGCCCGGCGCGCCCATCATCAGACTGTCAGGCGCTTGCGACCTTTGTCGCGCCGTCGCTTCAGCGTGAGGCGGCCCGCCCGTGTCTGCATACGAGCGCGGAATCCATGGGTGCGCGCGCGTTTGCGCTTCTTCGGCTGGTAGGTACGTTTCATTGGCTCACGAGCCCCGGGAGCGGGACTGAGCGTCCAGTATACGCAGCGGAGATTCCTACGATCCGGATTGTTACGCGCGACCGCGAGCCGGCCCGAAACGTGCCTCGGCGCTTTTTCCCGCGCTTTGCGTCAAGGCCCCGGGAGCCACCGATCTCGGCCCCTCCCCGCTGATATATTCGCCGCCCCGGGCGTCCCTCCGGCGCCCCCTTTTTCATCTACTCGTCGCCGTCCCGCAAAGGGTTGCTTGTCGCTGTCCGCGCACCTCGAGCCCACCGTTGCCTGGCGTGAGCTCCGCGCGGAGCTCCGGCGAGTGGTCGGTGAGTCGACGTACGAGATCTGGCTGGCGGCGCTCGAGCTGAACTCCGTCCACGACGACACCGTGCTCGTCGATGCGCCGACCGCCACCTACGACTGGGTCGCCAAGCGCTTCGGGCGAATCCTCGAGGGCTGCGCGCGGAAGGCGTTCGGGCCTGACACGAAGTTCGAGCTTGTCCGCCACGGCGCCGATCGCTCCCATCGCCCCAGAAAACAGACCGATGGAGGCATCGATCTCGCCGCCGGCGCCCTGAACCCCCGCTACAGCTTCGAGCAGTTCGTCATCGGCGACGGCAACCGCCTCGCGCACGCCGCGTCGCTCGCGGTCGCCGAACTGCCGGGCCAGGCGTACAACCCGCTGTTCTTGCACGCACCGCCCGGCCTGGGCAAGACGCACCTGCTCCACGCCATCGGCAACTACGTACTGTCGTTCGGCGGAGGCGCGGTCGTCCGCTACACCACGGTTGAGGCGTTCACCAACCACTTCATCAGGGCCCTCGGGGCACGCTCACTCGACGCCTTCAAGCAGGCCTACCGCGATGCCGACGTGCTGCTCATCGACGACGTCCAGTTCCTCGCCAGCAAGGCCAAGACCGAGGAGGAGTTCTTCCACACGTTCAACGCGTTATACGAGAACGGGCGCCAGCTCGTGCTCACGTGCGACCGCCTCCCTCGCCAGCTCGTGTCGGTCGAGGAGCGCCTGCGGGAACGGTTCGAGTCCGGCCTCGTCGCCACGATCAAGCCGCCCGACCACACGACCCGCGTGACCATTCTTCGCAAGCGGGCACTCCTCGACCGGATCCCCGTGACAGACGACGCGGTGCTCGAGATGATCGCCGACCGCATCACCGACAACGTCCGAGTGCTTGAAGGGGCACTGATCAGGATCGTCGCCTACCACTCGCTGACGCAACTGCCGATCGACGTGAAGCTCGCGGAAACGGTCCTCGACGAGATCCATCCTCAGCCCAAGCACGCGCCGTCGACGTCGGTCGGCGACATCCAGCACGCGGTCGCCTCCTATTACGGCCTGGCGCTGCCTCAGCTCATCTCCTCGAGCCGGGCCGCCAACGTAACGTGGCCGCGACAGGTGGCGATCCACCTCGCTCGTGCGCTGACCAGCGCCTCGCTACACGCGATCGGCGACGCCTTCGGCGGCCGCAACCACACGACCGTCCTCCATGCGTGTAAGCGCGTCAATGAGCGCATGGACATCGATCAACAAGCTGTGCACGAGATCGAGGAGCTCACGAACATCATCGATCGTGGCCGTGCCGACCGACGTTCTTGACAGACTTGCCTGTTCTTCGCAGACGCCAACTCTCCCGCTTTCTGCGGCCGATCAGACGGTTATCAACATCAATAAACCCCCTATGACTCCTACATCCCATTTGAGGTATTCATCGTGAAGATTTCCTGCGATCGCGAGGCTCTGCTTCGACAACTCCAGACCGTGAGCAGAGTGGCCTCGACGCGCAGCGCGATCCAGGCCCTCTCGGGAGTCCAACTCGCCGCCAAGCCTGGCGGCTGCGAGCTCCAGGCGACCGACATGGACGTCGGCCTGCGAGTCCCCCTCGTCGCCGAAGTCGTCCGCGAGGGCGTCGTCGTCCTGCCGGCGCGGCTCCTGCTGGATGTCGTCCGGCTGCTGCCGGCCGAGACGGTTTCCCTCGAACTTCGTGGCTCACAGCAGGATGTCGAGCTCGTCTCTGGCAACGCTACGTTCCACATTCGCACACTCAGATCGGAGGACTTCCCGCCCTTCCCCGAGCCCGATCCGGACTCCGCCGTAACGCTCCCCGTAGAGGCCTTCGTCTCGACCGCGCTCAAGGTGGCGAGCTCGGCCTCGCGGGACGAGACGCGACCGGTGCTGACCGGCATCCTCGTGTCGGCGTCAGATCGCGAGCTGCGAATGGTCGCCACGGACTCTTACCGCCTGAGCGTCAAGGAGACGACGCTTGAGAACGCGCTTCCCTCCGGGTTCGAGGTCAACGTCCCGGCTCGCGCCCTACAGGAGCTCGCCCGCGTGGCCGGCCACGCCGAGGACGAGCAGCTCCGCATCAGCGTCCGCCAGAACCAGGTGCTGTTCGAGCTCGACGGGATCGTGCTCTCGTCGCGGCTGATCGACGGCCAGTTTCCGAACTACCGACAGCTCCTTCCGGAGACGTTCGAGCACGAGTTGCGCCTGTCCGGCGCGGAGCTGACCGAGGTCGTCCGCCGGATCAGCCTGCTCGCCCAAAAGAACGCCCCGTTGCGGCTGGCGTTCGCGCCCGGCGAGCTCACGATCTCCGCACAGACGCCCGATATCGGTGAGGCCCAGGAGTCCCTGCCAGTGCCCTTCCAGGGCGAGCCCCTCGAGATCGGCTTCAACCCGGAGTTCCTCCGCGCGGGGCTCGAGGCGATCGAGGACGCCGACGTGCTTGTGAAGCTCATCAGTCCGCTGCGGCCGGGACTCATCGAGTCTGGAGACGAGAGCCGGTTCCGCTACCTGATCATGCCGATCAGGCTCAATGTCTAGGAATCGCCCGTGCAGGTCCTCAGCCTGAGCCTCCGCGACTTCCGGAGCTACCACGACGCGCGCGTCGAGATTGGAGACGGGCTGACCGTGGTGACCGGTCCAAACGGCGCCGGGAAGACGAACCTCCTCGAAGGCCTGTACTTCGCATGCACCGGTCGCTCGTGCCGGACGAACAACGAGCGCGAGGTGGTGAGCTTCGGGGCCGGCGCGGCCCGCACGGTGCTCACCTACGAGGGGGACGACGGCCTGCACGAGCTGTCGATCGGGTTCGAGCCCGGCCGGCCCAAGCTGATGCGAGTCGACGGCGCGACGGTGGAGCAGATGCTCGACGTCGAAAGTCGGCCGCTCGTCAGCGTGTTTCTGCCTGACCGACTCGGGTTGATCAAAGGCGCGCCGACTTTGCGCCGGGCCCATCTTGACCAATTCGTGTCGGCACTCTGGCCCGCACGCGCCGACACGCGCCGGTTGTATTCGCAGGCTCTGGCGCAGCGGAACGCGCTGATCTCGCGGATCCGGTCTGGACGAGCCTCACGCGCCTCCCTGGAGAGCTGGGATGCTCAGCTGGCCCGCCACGGAATCGCCTTGATGGCCGATCGCCGGAGCGCCGTCGAACTGCTCGTCGAGCCGTTCCGGCGCCTCGCCGTGGCTCTCGGGCTCGAAGACGAACCTGCGGTGTCCTACCGTCCGCGCTCCCGCGCCGGCGATCCTGCGCAACTGGCCACTGAACTCGCCGAGCGCCTCGAGAGCGACCTCGAGCGGGGCTTCACCGGCCACGGGCCGCATCGGGACGATCTCGCGACCGACCACGGTGGCCACGACCTGCGCGCGTACGGCTCCCAAGGCCAGCAGCGGCTGGCGCTGCTCGCGCTGCTGTTGGCCGAGCGCGAGGTGATCTCCGAGTACCGCCCCGCCCCGCCCGTGATGCTGCTCGACGACGTGATGAGCGAGCTCGACCGCGACCGTCGTCAGTCTCTCGTCGACCTCCTCCGCTCGACCCTCGGGCAATCGGTGATCACCGCGACCGACCTCGAGCACGTGCCCGGGTCGACCGACGACGACGTGACCCACCTGGCGGTGGCCGGCGGGCGTCTGTTGGCGGCCGCGCCGTGACGACCTACCGACGAAGTCCTCGCCCGCTGTCGTTCGCCCTGGACGACATCCGCGACGACCTCGAGCCCGACAGCCTGCTGGCGGAGGTACAGCGATCCTGGCCGGCCGCGGTCGGCATGGCGATCGCCGGCGAGGCGCAGCCGACGGGAGAACGCGGGGGCGTGGTCACGGTGTCCTGCTCGGCATCGGTCTGGGCGCAGGAGCTAGACCTGATGGCCCCGGCGATCCTCGAGCGGCTCAACTCGGCGTTGCGGAGCGGCCGGGTATCCCGTCTCCGGTGCGTCGCCCTTCCGCGAGTCTGAACACGTGAAACCTGAAAGGCCGGCGGCGGAATCCGTTCCCGCCGCCGGCCTTCTCAGCCCCACCGATGGTGTTCGCCCCCACCGGCCCCTGATCGAGCCCCCATTGGCCCTTGCTCAGCCCCCCACGACCTGAGCTCAGCCCCCAACCAGCCCTAGGGCCGCCATCGTTGTTCAGCCGAGCGGCTCGACCGTCGACCAGGAACCGAGGCTCCAGCTGCCGAGGCTCGGGGCCGCGCCCGCACCCCCGCCGGCCGTGCAGTCCTTGCAGCTCCAGCTTGAGAGCGCGAAGCCTGCGCGCAGCGGACCCCTGGCCCTGCTCCAGCTCGAAAGGCTCCAGCTCGAGAGGTTGTAGTTGATGTTGCCCGATGTGCCCTTGATCAGGCTGTTCGGAGTCAGTCCCTGATCCGCGACCGACGGGTTCCACAGAAGCGCAGCCTTGACCCCGTTCGGTTCCTGGAAGGAGGTGTTCTCCGTCACGGCCGAGCTCGTCAGGTCGCCCTTCACCTGATCCGGCGTCCAGTTCGGGTGAACCTGGAGCAGGTCGGCGACGAGGCCGGAGATGGCCGGCGCCGCCATCGACGTTCCGCTCGTTTGGATGTACTGACCGTTGACGACACATGTTGGGCAGCTGCTCGCGAACACGCTGCCCGGCGCGAGCACCGAGACGATGTGGGCGCCAGGCGCGTACACGTCCGGCTTCTGGAAGCCGTCCTGGGTCGTGCCCCGGCTCGACCACGTGGCGATCGCGTCGCCGCTCGGATCGGCGCTGCCGTTCTCATCGACGCCCCCGACCGTGATCACGTAGGGGTCGTTGGCCGGGGAGAACTGGACCGCGTTCGAGGTCGTTACCGAGATTGCCGGCGGCCGCCACCACGACGATGCCGTGCATCCACGCCGCCTCGGCGGCCGCGTCGAGCGGGTCGGTCTTGTAGGACTGGGGCGTGGTCGAATCGAGTGACAGGTTGATGACGCGGATGTTGAAATCTGACTGATGCTCCACCGCGAACTGCAGTCCGTAGATCACGTCGAGGACGCTTGCCTTACCCGTCTCGTCGGAGACCTTGATCGAGATCAGGTTGGCATTCGGCGCAACGCCGATGTAGCGTCCGTACAGCGGATCCCCCGTGCCGCGATTGTCGCCGTTGCCGGCGATAATCCCGGCCACGTCCGTTCCGTGACCGTAACTGTCAGTCGCGGTGGTGGCATCAGCATTCGCCACAGCGCTCGCAACGACCCGCGAGCCACCGTGGTCCTTGGTGGCGAAGTCCGGAAGCGCGCCGTCCACGCCCGTGTCGACGACGGCCACTCCCACGCCGGTGCCGGTGACACCGAACTTCCAGAGCGGGAGAACGCCGAGCGTCTGGTCATAAGTCGTCTGAAGCTGTGTCGTCGAGAGCGCCTGCCCGCGCATCATGTGGAAGGGAAGGCTCTCCGTGTTGACAGTGGTATTGAGTGACACCGCGTGCACGTCCGCGTTGGCGGCGAGCGCCCGTGCCTGAGCGGCGGTCAGGGACAGCGCGAGGCCGTGAATGATCGGCAGGTTGCCAATCACGCGCCCGTGCACGCCGGCGGCGTCGGACTCGGCCTTCGCGGGGGTGACCGTGCCGTTGAACTGGACGATGGCCTGCACCGGGGCGCTCGGCCGATGCGCGGCGAGCGTGGCGATGCGCGGATCGAGCGGCGCGGACGAGCCGCCGGGCTGGGCGGCGCCGGCGGAGGAGTTCGGGACGAGGCGGATCTGTCCGCTCGTCGCGCCGAACGCGATGGCGACTGCGATCGCGACGACGGCCGCGCCGGCGAGCGCGGACATCCACCGCATCCGCTCAACGATGTGGACAGAACGAGTCATGTCAGGGCAACCTCCGTGTCGCAAAGCTTGTAACCAGTAAGTTCAACTGGCGGCTGGGCAGTCTCGACTCATTCGAGACCCCTGGCTTTGCGTCCCCGCCTCGCGACGGGTTTGCCCTGAGCAGTGTTATTCGCTTGTGAACTGGCGGCTGGGCGATCTCGCTGGCGTGCGAGACCCCTGGCTTTGCGACCCCGCCTCGCGACGGGTTTGCCCTGAGTCAGTCTTTCGTATGGAGGTCATCGGCCTGCGCGTGCGATGACGTGAGAGGTTTGGACAGATGTATGAGGTTTGGTGAGGTTCAGGCGGCCGGCCGCAGGAGAAGCGCGGGATTCACCGGCTCGGGACGGCCAAGGTGGAAGCCCTGGCCGTAGTCACATTCGAGCCCGACCAGCGCCTCGGCCTGCTCCTGCGTCTCGATGCCCTCGGCGATAACGCCGACGCCCAGGGTGCGCGCGAGCTCGATGATCATCCGGACGAACGACGCTTCGCGTCCGCCGCGGGCGAGACCGTCGACGAACGACTTGGCGATCTTGAGCAAGTCGAACGGCAGTGTGTGCAGATAGCTCAGCGAGGAGTAGCCGGTCCCGAAGTCGTCGAGCGCAAAGCGCGCACCGAGTGCCCGGAGCTCGGCGATCGCGGCCTTGACCCGGTCCGAGTCGTCGAGCAGGACACTCTCGGTGATCTCGAAGACGAGGCTTCTCGGATTGACGCCGGCTTCGGAGAGGGTGGCGCGGACCCGCTCGACGAGTTCGGGGTCGCGGAGCTCGACGGCCGACAAGTTCACGTGGACCGCGACCTGGCGCTCCGCGGACGGATGGTCAACAGCGTGGACCTGCCACCGGCGGGCCTGCTGACAGGCCTCCTCGAGCACGTATTGGCCGAGCGACAGGATGAGACCGGTCTCCTCGGCGAGGGGGACGAACTCGGATGGGCCGACGAGCCCGCGCCGCGGGTGCTCCCAGCGCACGAGGGCCTCCTCGGCGACCAGCGCGCCGGTGTCGAGATCGATGATCGGCTGGAAGTACAGGGTGAGCTGCTGGCGCTCAATCGCGAGGCGCAGCTCTTCTTTGAGGCCGTGCCGCTCGAGCACCGCCTCGCCCATGCTCGGGTGGAACACCTCGAAGTGACCCTTTCCGGAAGTCTTCGCCTTGTACATCGCGACGTCCGCGTCGCGGATCAACTCCTCGGCCGAGCCGGCGCGCGCGTGGTTGGTGGCGATCCCGACGCTCAGGTACACCGACACGCTCTCCGAGCCGACCCCGACCGGAAGCACGAACCCCTCCATGATCCGCCGGGCGACCTTGACCGCTGCCGCCTCGGCATCGTGACCGTCCTCGACCATCACGGCGAACTCGTCGCCGCCGAGGCGGGCGACCAAGTCCTCGGGACGCAGGGACGCCCGGAGGCGCGACGCGACCGACACCAGCAGCTCGTCGCCGGCCGAGTGGCCGAGGCTGTCGTTGACCGTCTTGAAGTCGTCGAGGTCGATGAACAGCACCGCGAGCTCGCCGCGCCGGTCCGCGATCGCCGCCTTGACCTTGTCGGTGAACAGCGACCGGTTGGCCAGGTTCGTTAGCGGGTCGTGGTAGGCCTGGTGGTGGAGCTGCTCCTGAAGCACCGACAGCTGATTGACCGCCTGCTCGAGGCGGTCGTACTGGAGCGCGACGCTGGCGTTGCCGGCGAGCGTGTCGAGCAGGCGGAGGTCTTCGTGGTCAAACGAGCGGACGACGCCGAAGCGGTTTGCGAGCATGATCGCGCCGATCACCCGCGCCTCGCCCGGCAGCGGTGCCACCATCGCGTGGGTCACGCCGCGGGCCTCGAGGTAGCGCTGCAGGCGGGCGCCTCCGAACGGGGAGTCGAGCGTGATCGCACCACCCCCGGTGCGCTCGAGCAGGTCGCGCATGGCGTCGGACACGTCCGAGTCGACCGGCTCCATCAGCTCGCGGTAGCTGCCTGGGCCGACCAGCGTCCGCAGCGACGGGTTCTCCTCGGAGCCGAAGAGGATGATCTCGGCGAGCTCGGCACGGAACGCCTCGAGCGAACGCACCAAGAGCCCCTCGAGTGCGTCGGCGATCTCGCGCGAGCGCGCGAGCGTGCGGTTGGCCTCGTACAGGAACTCGAGCCGCTTGTGGCGCTCGCGCTCGGAGAGGTAGGCGCGGTAGGCGGCGAACAGCGTGACCGACGGGATGGCCAGGAGCGGGAGCGCGCGAGCGTCGGAGGACACAATCACCGCGCCGCACAGCCCGAGGCTGGCGTTGCTGAGCGTAACCACCAGATCCATCGAGAGCATGTGGGCGACGGTGCGGAGCTTGACCACTCCCTCCGACAGCGAGATCGCGGTCGCGATCAGCGCAACGGTCACGAATCCGGACGCCTGCGTGGCGATCAACGCTGCTACCCAGATGCGCTGTCCGACGTGGTCGGACGCGGGCGCCAGTGCGTGGATGACGATCAGCGCGATGCACGCGTGAACCGCGAACTGGGAGATGTTGAACACGAATTTGACCGGCGGGAGCCGACGGTCGAACAGCATCACGAGTGCGCTCCCGAGCAGGCAGCCGATGCCGAACGCCTCGGCGCTGCAGAAGATCAAGCCGAACACGATCGGGATGTCGCCGAGCGAGAATGAGTGCGCTCCTTGCCGGAAATGAAGGTGGACGACGCAGCGCTCGGCGATCGCGAACGCGATCGCGATCGTCCACCAGCTCAGATGTGGCCGGGCGAGCGGCTGTAGCCCATGCACCGGGCCCGCGTAGAGGACGACCGCGGCGGCGATCAGGACGAGGTTCAGGCCCCAAACCGGGTGCACGTTGCGGCCACGCCGAAGCGCGCCCAAGAGGCGAAAAAACGACTTGGGCTCGGGTTCGGTGGCGGTCTGCGCTCTCATCCTGGGTGCGCCGACGTCGGCTTGCCGGCAGCCCTTCGCGTAAGCATCGGCGCACGCGCTCAAAAGTTGAGCATCGCGCGCAGAAGAGGCGGATTGCGATCCTGCTCGACCAGCGGTCACGCAACCCGCGCGGGAGCTCTGAAAAGCGCCTCGACGTGAACCGTTCGGACCCTTACAAAACCCTTCGGTTTTTCCGGTGTTTGCAGGGAAAACGCTTGGCGGTCGGGGCGGGTTTCCGCCCTTCTCTGTGCTAAACTCATGTGCATAATTCTCGACGCCCCGGAGCGCGCGCCAGGTTGCGTAGGACCGGGGTGTCTCGATGTCATCGGAGGATCGTGGCAATAGACGATGGCGCGACTCCGCGCCCCAATAATCAAGGTAGTTATGACGCCCAGGACATCACCGTCCTGGAGGGACTTGAAGCGGTCCGCCGGCGTCCCGGCATGTACATCGGCTCGACCGGCGAGCGCGGGCTGCACCACCTCGTGTACGAGGTCGTCGACAACTCGGTAGACGAGGCCCTCGCGGGCCGCGCCGACCGCGTCGACATCACGATCCATCCGAATAACTCGGTCACCGTGCGCGACAACGGCGCGGGCATCCCGGTGGCGATCATGGAGAAGGAGCAGCGACCCGCCGTCGAGGTCGTTCTCACCGTCCTGCACGCCGGCGGCAAGTTCGGTCAGGGCGGCGGCTACAAGGTCTCGGGCGGCCTGCACGGCGTCGGCGTATCGGTCGTGAACGCGCTCTCGGAGCGCCTGGACGTCGAGGTCCGCCGGGACGGGTTCGTGTGGACCCAATCGTTCGAGCGGGGCAAGCCGCTGGGAGATCTCCAGAAGGGCGAGCCGACCAAGGAGACCGGAACGACGATCACGTTCGTGCCGGACGCCGACGTGTTCGAGACGCTCGACTTCAACTTCAACACGCTCGAGGAGCGCATGCGCGACACCGCGTTCCTCACGCGCGGGCTGCGCATCACGCTCGTCGACAAGCGCGCCGAGGGCCACAAGGCCGAGTTCCACTACGAGGGCGGGATCGTCGACTTCGTCAAGTACCTCAACCGCAACAAGGAACCGCTCACCAACAAGGTCATCTCCTTCGAGGGCGAGAGCGACGAGGGCCAGGTCGAGGTCGCGATGCAGTGGAACGCCTCCTACCAGGAGTCGGTGTTCTCGTTTGCCAACAACATCAACACGATCGAGGGCGGCACTCACCTCAGCGGCTTTCGCTCCGCGCTGACCAACGCCCTCAACAACTACGCGCGCGACAAGGGCGAGCTCAAGGACAAAGACGACAACCTGACCGGCGAGGACGTCCGCGAGGGCCTCACCGCGGTGATCTCGGCCAAGCTGACTGATCCTCAGTTCGAAGGCCAGACCAAGACCAAGCTCGGCAACCCCGGGATGCAGGGCTTCGTGCACTCGGTGGTCTACGCCCGGCTGACGGAGTTCCTCGAGGAGAACCCGCAGGACGCCCGTCGGGTGATCCGCAAGAGCGTCGACGCGGCGCGGGCCCGGGCGGCCGCGCGCAAGGCGCGCGATCTGACCCGGCGCAAGTCAGCGCTCGAGAATTCGGCCCTGCCCGGCAAGCTAGCCGACTGCTCGGTCAAGGACCCGTCGCTCGCGGAGCTGTTCGTGGTCGAGGGCGACTCGGCTGGCGGCTCGGCCGTGAGTGCGCGCGACCGCAGCACCCAGGCGATCCTGCCGCTGCGGGGGAAGATCCTGAATGTCGAGAAGAGCCGCATCGACAAGGTGCTGGCCAACACTGAGATCCAGGCGCTGATCACCGCGATCGGCACCGGCGTGCGCGACGAGTTCGACCTCGCCAAGGCGCGCTACCACAAGATCGTGCTGCTCACCGACGCCGATGTCGACGGCGCCCACATCCGCACGCTCGCGCTGACGCTGTTATTCCGTGAGATGCAGCCGCTGATCGAGGCCGGCTACGTGTACATCGCCAAGCCGCCGCTCTATCGGCTGACCAGGGGTCAGAAGCACCGCTATATCGAGCGCGAGTCCGAGCTCGAGGACATCCTGCTCGGCGACAAGTTCGAGAAGATCGAGATCTTCGACCGCCACAACAAGCAGCTCAAGCTGACCGACACGCGCTGGAAGCGCTTCACGCGGCTGCTCAAGCAGTACGACGGTTGGGCCTCGGCGCTGCGGGCGGCCCACGGCCACGGCGTGATCAACTTCCTTCAGCAGGCGAGGCTGCTCGAGGAACAGGTGACAGATGTCGACGCGCTGTTGCGCCACGTCGCCAACGACGGCCCGAACGGCGACGCCTACAGCGTGGAGTTGCTCTCCCAGAACGATTCGGAGGTAGTCATTCGCACGCTCGAGGCCAAGACGGGTCTGGCCACCACGCACACCGTTCCGCGCGCGACGCTCGACGCCGAGGAGTATCACCAGCTGGCCGGCGTCCACAAGGAACTGGTCGAGCTGGTCGGCACGCCGCCGTTCCACGTCGCCCTCGGCGAGAACACCAAGGACGCACCCACATTTGACGAGCTGCGCGAAGCGGTGCTGTCGATCGCGCAGCGCGGGATCGAGTATTACCGCTTCAAGGGTCTGGGCGAGATGGACGCGCATGAGCTGCGCGAAACGACCATGGACCCGAGCTCGCGCACGCTTGTACAGGTCACCATGGAGGACGCGGCGTCGGCCGACATGGTGTTCTCGATGCTGATGGGCGACCAGGTCGAGCCGCGGCGCGCATTCATCGAGGAGAACGCGCGGCTCGCCACGCTGGACACGTAGGAGGACTGACTAATGGCATCGATCGACACCATCGGCGGCGGCAACATCGAACCTCGCGGGCTCGAGGACGAGATGCGCTCGGCGTACCTCGACTACGCGATGTCGGTGATCGTCGGGCGGGCGCTGCCCGACGTGCGTGACGGACTCAAACCCGTCCACCGCCGGATTCTGTACGCGATGAACGAGCTCGGCCTGCGGCCGCCGCGCAAGCACGTCAAGTGCGCGACGATCATCGGCGAGGTCATGGGCAAGTACCACCCGCACGGGGACTCGCCCATCTACGACACCCTTGCCCGGATGGCGCAGGACTTTTCGATGCGCTATCCGCTTATCGACGGGCACGGGAACTTCGGGAATATCGACGGCTGGGGCGCGGCGGCGATGCGCTACACCGAGGCCCGGCTCGACCCGCTCGCCACCGAGATGCTGCGCGACATCGATCAGGAGACGGTCGACTTCGCGCCCAACTTCGACGGCTCCAAGCAGGAGCCGCTCGTTCTCCCCTCGCGCTTCCCGAACCTGCTCGTCAACGGCGGCTCGGGGATCGCGGTCGGCATGGCCACCAACATCCCGCCGCACAACCTGCGCGAGGTAGTGGCGGCGACTCTCGCCTACATCGACGACCCCGACATCGACGTCGAGGGTCTGATGAAGCACGTCAAGGGGCCTGACTTCCCGACCGCTGGGACGATCCTGGGCCGGGAGGGGATCCGCGACGCATACGCCACTGGACGCGGGCGGATCCGCGTGCAAGCCAAGGCGCACATCGAGCCGATCGGCCAGGGCAAGGAGGCGATCATCGTCACCGAGCTGCCGTTCCAGGTGCGCAAGGGCGGCGACGGCGGCGTAATCGAGAAGATCGCGACGCTCGTCCACGAGAAGAAGGTTTCCGAGATCAGCGATATCCGGGACGAGTCGGATCGCAACGGGATGCGGATCGTGATCGAGCTCAAGCGCGACGCGATCCCGAAGGTGGTGCTCAACAAGCTGTTCAAGCACACGCCGATGCAGCAGACGTTCGGCGTGAACGTGGTCGCGCTAGTCGACAACGTGCCGCGCACCCTGTCGCTGCGCGAGGTGATCGGTCACTACGTCGACCACCAGCGCGAGATCATCGTCCGCCGGACGAAGTACGAGCTCCGCCGCGCCGAGGAGCGCGCCCATGTCCTCGAGGGACTGCTGATCGCGCTCGCCAACCTCGACGAGGTGATCGCGCTGATCCGCGGGTCGCAGACGCCCGAGGTCGCGCGCAATGGCCTGGTCGAGCGGTTCGAGCTGACCGTCGTGCAGGCCCAGGCGATCCTGCAGCTGACCCTTAGCCGCCTGACCGCGCTCGAGGCCGACAAGATCAAGCAGGAGCACAAGGATCTGCTCGAGCGGATCAATGAGCTGCGCGAGATCCTCGGCGACGAGAGCAGGGTCATGGCGCTGATCAAGGAGGAGCTGTCAGAGATCGCCGAGACCTACGGCGACGAGCGGCGCACCGAGATCGTCCACGCCGAGGGCGAGATCGACATCGAGGACCTGATCGCGGATCAGCAGATGGTCATCTCGATCACCCACTCGGGCTACGTCAAGTCACTGCCGCTGTCGACCTACCGCCAGCAGCGGCGCGGCGGCGTCGGCGTCACCGGCATGGACATGAAGGAGGACGACTACATCGAGCACCTGTTCGTCTCCTCCACCCACGACTACCTGCTGTTCTTCACCAACCGCGGCAAGGTCTATCGGCTCAAGGTGTACGAGCTGCCCGAGGCATCGCGCACGTCGCGCGGGCGCGCCCTGGTCAACCTGCTGCCCCTGCGCGACGGGGAGCGCGTGCAGTCGGTCCTGTCGACACGTGACTTCACCGAGGGCAAGTACCTGGTGTTCGCCACCCGCAAGGGAATGGTCAAGAAGACCGAGTTCGGCGCCTACAACACACCGATCAAGGCCGACGGGATCATCGCGATCAACATCCGCGACGACGACGAACTGGTTGCGGTGCGGCGCACCAGCGGCCACGACGACATCATCGTGGTCTCGCGCTCGGGGCAGGCGGCACGGTTCAACGAGAGCCAGGTCCGCCCGATGGGCAGGGACACGAGCGGCGTGCGTGGCATGAACGTGTCGCAGAAGGGCAACGCGGTGCTCGCGATGGACGTCGCGCGCGACGACCAGGAGCTGCTCGTCGTGACCGAGAACGGCTACGGCAAGCGCACCCCGATCCCCGACTATCCGGTCAAGGGCCGCGGGACGATGGGCGTCAAGACGATCCAGCTCACCGAGAACAAGGGAGCCCTCGCCGGCGCGCTCGTCGTGCGCGAGCACCAGGAGCTCGTGTTCATCTCCCAGAACGGGATGGTCCAGCGGACGTCGGTGCGCGGGATCAACCGCTACGGGCGCGCCTCCCAGGGCGTTCGGGTGATGAATATCCGCGACGACGACCAGGTCAGCGCGGTGGCGCTCGTGGTCGAGTCCGAGGCGCCGACGGCGGCCTCGGTCGCGGACGACCTCGAAGCCCCGGTGGCGCTGCCGGAGAGCGCCGATTCCGACATCACGACGGACCCGTCACAACTCGATGATGAGGTCCTCGACGAGGACGTCGGCGGCAGCGACGACGCCGTAGACGAAGAAGAGTAGAAAAGCAACGCGGCCGGCCGCCCGGATCGCTCAAGGGGGACCTGGAACCTACCGATAAGCGGTCAAATGGGACTTGGCCGGCCAAACTTGCGGTCGCTGGCACGCCGCGCCGGCGAGGCCGGTCCCTCGACCGCTTCCGCCCGCCCGCCGGTCGTTTCCGCTGGCCCCCGCCGGGGGCAACGCCGCATGGTCGTCGCCCTTGTGATCGGCTGGCTGGCGCTGATCGGCGCCGGCTGCTGGCTCCTCGCCTCGTCGCAGGCCACCAGCCGAAAGGCGATGGAGGCCCGGTTGCAGACGCGCGTCCAGTTCGCCGCGAACTTCGTCTCGATCTACACGGACGATCTCCTCGCGAGCCAGCGCGCCCAGGCGCTCAACTGGTTCGCCACGCCGGTCGTCACCCAGGGAACGCTCGATCGTGACTCGGCCGCGCTCGGTCTCCAAGCCGGGGTCGTCCTCGACATGCGGGGGCACGTGGTCCGGGCGACATCCGGTGCGCCCGAATCGCTCGTCGGCATGCTTACGAGCCGGTACGCGAACCTCGCCGGCGTGTTTTCGATGCCGGATGCATCGGGCGTCGCTATCGGCAGCATCGACGGATCACCGATTCTCAGCTTTGGGGTCGCCTACCAGACGGGTGCGGGTCGCCGCGTGTTCGCCGGCGCGTACACGATGTCAGAGAGCGTGCTGCCCGCAGTCCTCGGCAGCGTGCTCTCGAACAGCGGCTGGCAGGCGTATCTCCTCGACCTGCACGGAGCGCTGCTCCAGGGCGTCTCATCCGGGGGACCACAGCCGACCACGCTCGGCGAGGCCGACCCGAGGCTGTCGGCTGCGGACCATCGTGCACCCGACGGCTCGTACGACAGCCCGCAGGGCAAGCAGTACTACGTGACCGCGCCGGTCGCGGGAACCGCCTGGAGGATCGTGCTTCGGGACCCGGAGGCCCAGCTCTTCACCTTCCTGAACGGCGCCGGGCGGTGGCTCGCGTGGCTCGCGATCGCCGGGCTCGCCGTGGCCGGGCTCGCGATCATCATGCTGATCACCCGCCTCCAGGGGCGGCGCGAGCAGCTCACCCTGCTTAACACCGAGCTCGCGCGGCTGGCCGCGATAGACCCGCTCACCGGTCTGCGCAACCGCCGCGCGATCGACGGGTTCCTGCACGACGCGCTCAGTGCCGCCCGCCGGCACGACCAGGCGCTGTCGGTCCTGGTCATGGACATCGATCACTTCAAGGTGATCAACGACACCCTCGGCCACCGCACCGGAGACGCCGTCCTCGAGCACACCGCGCGCGTGCTCGACCGGGGGCTCCGCACCGAGGATGCGATCGGCCGTTGGGGCGGCGAGGAGTTCCTGGTGGTGCTCCCGAGCACCGACGAGGAGGGCGCACTGCGCGCCACCGAGCGGCTACGGCGTGGACTCGCGCGCGACCAGCCCGAGGAGGCCCGCGCGCATGGCTTGATAGTGACGATCACGATCGGCGTGGCCGAGTGGCGCCACGAGGAGATGGACGAACTCGTCAGCCGGGCCGACAGCGCGCTCTACCTCGGCAAGGCCGCCGGCCGGGACAACGTGCAGGTCTCGAGCCCCGTCCCGGTCAGCGCTGAGGCGACCGAACCGGTCTGACCATGTCGGATCGAGGGGCAAAAGCGGGTATCGCCGCTGCCGAAAGCGGATATCGCCCGCGCCATTCGGTAATCTGATCATCACCAGAGAAAGGAGGTGGTCCGACTGTCTGAAAGTACTTGCGGGACCCTGGAGGTGTCCGGCCGCTAAGCCGGAGGCTGACCCCGCCTAGCGGAGTCCCCCCGAGACACCGCCGGCGTGAGTGCCGGGATTGGTCCCTCCGGTTCAGTACCTAACTCGCGTTGGTGATGCCAGCCAGGTTGTGAAGGGCGCCGTGTCGACGGCGCCCTTCGCGTTTTAGGGGCCGGTTTGCTTTGGTTTCGGTTGGGGTCGGCCCGCGCACCCGTTCCGGGGCGCGGGGTTGTTTCGGACTGGACTTGGTTGGCGGATGCGTGTCCCCGCGAGCGCCCCGGAACGGGTATCGCGGCCTCCCGCTCCACCCGTATTTGTCCTCCGATCCCTTGAGAGGCGGCCGTCGTCGCCCGCCCTTTGGGGGAAGCGCATGGGAGGCGACCTGCACAGCACGACAATGGACGGGGTCGGGGGCGACGTTGACCTGTGGCGCATGCCCCACCTGCGTTATGCGTCACGGTCGCGGTGCGGCGCGGCGATTGACGTGTGGTGCAGGTCGCCCTGGCGGCCTCGCCCTGGCGGCCTCGCCCGGGCGGCCTCGCCCGGGCTGCCTCGCCCTGGCCGCCCCGCCCCGACTACCCCGAGCCCCTACGCCGCGAGGTACTGCTGCCAGGCCACGGGGATCGTGGGGCTGGCGACGTGGATGAAGACGGTGGCGCTTGGCATCTTCGGTGGGCGGGAGAGGCGCATGCCGACCTGGCGCGGGAGGGCGTTGCCCTTGCGGCGATTGCACGGCGCGCAGGAGGCGACGATGTTGTCCCAACCCGACCCGCCGCCCTTGGATCGGGGGATCACGTGGTCGACGGTGAGGTTGGAGCGGGCGCCGCAGTACTGGCAGGTCCAGTTGTCCCGGGCGAATACGGCGCGACGGGTGATCTTCCGGCGATGGGTGTCGCGCGGGATCCGGACGTAGGTGACCAGGCGGATCACCACGGGCCGCGAGATCGTGGAAGTCGCCGAACGGAGCTCCCAGTCGCCGTGCTCGATCACCTCGGCCTTCTCCTTTAGGAGCAGGACGACCGCGCGGCGAACCGTGCAGACGTTGATCGGCTCATACGTCGCATTCAATACCAGCACCCGGCCACCCTCACGTCCGCGTCGCTGGTGCTGTGGAGGCGACGCGGACCACACTGGCGCTGGTACTGAAGTGGCCATGGGCTGGCCGCCAGTGTACCGGTGCCTCCGGCAAGCCTGATAAGGGTTTGTTACGTGCCGGCTCGCGGGAACGAGACGTGGTCGGACCGCGGGCCCGTGCGATGTGGGACCGCAGGCCGGGGCGTTGTACGACGGCGGGCGGGGGCATTGTGGGACCGCGGGCCGGGGCGTTGTAGGACCGCGGGCCGGGGCGTTGTAGGACCGCGGGCCGGGGCGTTGTAGGACCGCGCCTCCGGGACGTCGTCGGACCGCCTCTCCGTCCCGTCCTCAGACGACGGCCGCGGGAAACGACCCGAGCACGCGCAGCACCTCGACGTGGCCGCGGAGTCCCGCGAGGGCGTCGGCAACATGCGGCTCGGTGTCGCGCCCCTCGAGATCGAGGAAGAACATGTACCGGCCGAGGCCCTGCTTGCGCGGCCGCGACTCGATGCGGGTGAGGTTGACCTCACGCGTGGCGAACTCGGACAGACAGTGGACGAGCCAGCCCGGCGCCTCGGAGCCGACACCCCAGAACACCACGGCCGTCTTCCACGGGCCGCGCGGCGGATCGGTCAATTTTCGCCCGCCGACCCCGCCGACCCCGCCGACCCCGCCCGCACCGCCAGCGTCGCTCACGCCACCCGCCCCGCTCACGCCGCCCGCACCGCCAGCGTCGCTCACGCCACCCGCCCCGCTCACGCCGCCCGCACCGCCAGCGTCGCTCACGCCACCCGCCCCGCTCACGCCGCCCGCACCACCCGCGCCGCCGACCCCGCCCGGTGGCGCCCCGACAGGCCCGAGCCACACGAACCGGGTCTCGTTGTCGGCCACGTCCTCGACGCCGGCCCGCAGCACCTGGCAGCCGTAGCGCTCGGCGGCGAGGCGGTTGCCGAGCGCGGCCCACGGCCCCTCGTGCTCGGCCACTGTCCGGACGGCCTCGGCTGTCGAGCTGCCGGCGAGAACCTGTGCGCCCGGGAGTCGCGTGCGGATGAAGCGCGCGCACTGGGCGGTCGCCTGCGGATGGGACACGACGGTCTCGATCTCCGCCAGCTCGAGCTGCGTGCGCGCGATCAGGCAGTGGCGGATCGGGTGGACGACCTCGCCGAGGATCGCGACGTCCTCGGTCTCCATCGCGAGCGCATCGAGGGTGGCGTTGACCGAGCCCTCGAGCGAGTTCTCGATCGGCACCAGGGCGCGCTGGACGGCGCCGAAGTGAACCGCCATCACGGTGTCGTAGATCGTCGGGTACGGAACCAGCTCGAGCTGCCCCCCGACCGTGGCGCTGATCAGGGCCTCCTGGGTAAAGGTCCCCTCGGGACCGAAGTAGGCGACGCGCATCCGCTCGGGAGAACGCCGCTACCCGGAGCGCTGTCGCACGTCCGCCTCGAGCGCGCGACGGACCGCCTCGTCCTCCTCGGGCGAGAGCTCGAGCTCGGGCTTGCCCTCGCGGACCTCCTTGGCGTAGAGCCGTGCCTGGTCGCGGTGGTGGATCGAGGACAGCACCAGTCCCGACCGGTTGGCGTCGAGTAGCGCGATCGAGGTGGACTGGCGGCCCGACATCTCGCCGTAGGCGTCGTAGCGGATCAGGGACCGGTACGCGACCGACTGGTCGATCCGCCGCTCGGCCGTCACCATCCGGCTGTCCATCCGCTCGGAGGCCTCCTGGACATAGTCGTACAACGCCTCGAACTGCTGTTGGAGCGAGGCGGCGTGCGCCACGAGGTCGTGGTCGTGGCCGCCGAGGATGGTCCGTTGGGCGGTTCGAAGCCGGCGGAGCTTGATCCCGAGGATCGCGCAGAAGAGGAGCGCCAGGAGAGCGGCCGCGCCGGCGGCGATCGCCACTATCCCAGCCGTGCTGTTCAGGTTGTGCACTGCCGACAGCATACGGTCACGTCAGGCCTCACTGGAACGTGACCGGGAACGTCAGGGAGTTGTTCTTGGTGTTCTTCTCTCCAGGGACGGGCACGATCTGCGCGGTGACCTGGAAGGACCCTTTCGGGGGCGAGGAGGAGAGCGTCACCTGGCAGCTCGTCGACTCGCCGGCGGTCGTCTGGGGCACGATCGTCTGGCCGGTGACGCTCGAACCAGAGATCGTCACCCGGCACTTGACGTTGTTCTCGGTGTTCTGGCCGGTGTTCGCGAAGTTCAGCGTGAACGTGGGCGCGGGACTGGCCGGAATCGCGTTCGTGGAGCCGGTCTGGAGCGTGCTCCCTCCGACGCTGACCGAGTTGAGCGCGTGCCCGTGGAGGCCCGGCGAAACGGTCTCCGTCTGAGCCGAGGAGGGCAGCGTGACGTGGAGAACGGACGCGACGTGGGTGGGATCCAGCCACTGGATCGAGGGCAGGAACTGACTCGAATTGAGCTGCTGGCCGCCGAGGCCCCCCACCGTGATACCGGCCGCGCGCAGGGCTCCGACGATCTGCGGCACCGTGTAGTCCTTATAGATGACGTCGGAGGCGTAGAAGCGGGCCATCTCGGCCGCGATCGTGTCGACCGCGTTCTGGCTGGTCTGCGACTGAAGCGCCGGCTGGACCTCGTTGGCGATGTTGGTCATTCCGTCCTTGCGGAGCTGGAGCGCATCGACGAAGTGCTGCTGCGCTCCCTTGACCTCGTCCGGCGTGCTCAGGCCCTTGGCGTCGCCGAGCTCGGTGTTGGCGTCGCCGGCCGCCCGCGCCAGGCCTTGCTGGAGGCTGGTCGGGTCGCTGGTACCGCCCGAGAGCACGTTGAAAAAGCTCGCGCCGGTCTGGACCGAGCGCGCGTTCAACGAAGCGACGCTGTTGTTGTAGTCCTTCAGGGCGCTGTTGCGGGCGCTGGTCTCGCAGCTGTTGACGAGCACGGCGATCAGCACGATCGCGATGATCACCACTGCCGCCAGCCCGACGCGGCGGATCATGAACGCCTGACGCTCCCCGGCCGGCGGACGGCGACCACCCCCGGTCGGCCGGCGTCGACGCGGTGCCGCCCGTGGCTGGGTACGAGTCTCCTCAGGCTCGTCGAAGAACGACACGCTGCTCGCTCCTTGCGGAATCTGGAAGCCCTCAGTATGAAGGGCTGGACGGCGGTAAGGCGTTTCCGAACATTTGCAGGCAAAGGGGAAGGCGACCGTCGTCGCGAAAAGATGCCCGTGCACGCGGGCGATCCCTCCGAATCGCAGGCCCCCACCCGGGTTGGGGGGGCAGGATGGCAGCGTGACGGGACCCCGGGAGGCGCGCGCGACCACGGCGACGGGACCCCGGAAGGGGCGCGCCGCCGGGGTGAACGGACCGCGCCGACTTCCCGGCCGGATGGGCCGATCGTCCTCGACCGCTATCGCCTCCGCCGCCGGCTCGGGACCGGGGGCTTCGCCACCGTGTGGCGTGCGCGCGACGAGCGGCTCGACCGCGACGTCGCGATCAAGATCCTCCCGCGCGAGCGCGTCGTAGGCGGGCGGTTCGAGCGCGAGGCCCGCGCCGCGGCACGCCTCGCGCACCCCGGGATCGTCACGTTGTACGAGGCCGCGGTCGACGACGAGGGCGCCTATCTCGTCTCCGAGCTCGTCCACGGGACGACGCTCGATCGGCTCCTCGCCGAAGGCCGCCTGTCCGACCGCGACGTGGTCCAGATCGGCATCGCGCTGTGCGACGCCCTGGGCCACGCCCACGCGCACGGGGTGATCCATCGCGACGTCAAGCCCTCGAACGTGCTCGTCCCCAATCGGCCCACAAGCGCGGCCGGCCTGGCCAGGCTGACCGACTTCGGCGTCGCCCGCGTGCTCGGAGGCGACTCGCTGACGATGACCGGAGACGTGATCGGGACGGCCGCGTATATGGCCCCGGAACAGGCCCAAGGGGTGCCCGCGGGCGCCTCGGCCGATCTGTTCTCGCTCGCCCTCGTCCTGTACGAGGGCCTCACCGGCGTCAATCCGGTCCGGACCGGCGCCGGCGGCGCGCCGGGACGGCGGCTGGGCATGCACCTGCCGCCGCTGCGCCGTCAGCGTCGCGAGCTCCCGCGCGAGCTCGGCCAGGCGATCGACCTTGCGCTGCGCCCGCGCCCTGGGGAGCGAGGACGGCTCGATGAACTGCGCGCTTCGCTGATCGCCGCCGCGGATCGGGTCCAGGACGAACCCGGGGTCGTCGCGGAGCCGTGGCGGCCGCGGACAACGATCCGCCGCGCCGCCGTCGACGACGACAACGACGACGACGACGACGAAATGCGCGTCGAGGACCGCCGCACCCGAAGGGATCAAGGCGGCACGCGCAGGGATCAACGCGGCACGCAGAGGGAGGAGCGGCGAACACGGAGGGATGAGCGCCGCACGCCAGCGGAGGAGCGACGACCAAGCGTCGAGGACGCGAGCCCAGAACGTGAGAAAACGCACATTCCCTGGCCCCGACGCGCCCTCGCCGGCGCGGCCGCGGCAGCTCTGACCGTCTGGCTGGCCCGCCACGCGCCCGGCTCCTCGCCGGTCCCGGCCGGGGCCACGGCATGCGTCGCCGGTGTGCTCGTCGCGGCGTTCCCGCGTGCCGGGTGGATCGCGCTGACGGCATTCATGGCGACCAGCCTTCTCACCCACGACCACGCGGGCGCGGCGCTGCTGCTGGTCGCCGGAGCGCTGGTCCCGGTGCTCCTGGCACCTCGGGACGGCCCGATCTGGCCGCTGTCGGCGGCGGCGCCGGCGCTCGGGGCGATCGGCCTCGCCGGCGCCTGGCCGGCAGCCGCGGGCCTCGCGGACCGTGCCTGGCGGCGCGCGGTATTAGCGCTCACCGGGTGGCTGTGGCTAGCGCTCGCTCGCGCATCCTGGGCCGGATCGCTGTCCGGCACGGTTCACCACGTCCTCGTGCCAATCCTCACAATGGGCACGCTCACGGGATGCGCCATCTGGGCGGCCGCGGCGGTCGTGCTCCCGTGGGCTCAGGTCCGCCGTTCCCCGGTGCTCGAGGGCGTGCTTCTCACCGGTTGGGCGGTCGCGCTGGGGCTGGCCACAACCGCCGCGGGGAGCCTCGGCTCCGGCCCGCACATCTCCGCCGGCGCGGCCCTTTTGGGCGCGTTCGCCGGGGCGATCGTGGCCCTTGTCATCAGACAAAGCGGGCGCCGGCTCGCGAGCGCGCGGTGGGCGAAAGATTGCACGCCAACCGCGTAGCATGGAACTTCGGCAAATCCCGCGAAACCCTGCCGCCAACGGGATCTCGCCGACCTAGCCATGAGCGTTCTGAAGAATCTGGAGAACAAGATCGCCGGCCTCGTCGAGGGCACGTTCAGTCGTGCCTTCCGGTCCGAGGTCCGCCCGGTCGAGATCGCCCGCAAGCTCGCGCGGGAGATGGAGGAACACAAGTCGTTCTCGGTGTCCCGGACGTACGCGCCGAACGAATACCGCGTATTCCTCTCTCCGCGCGACCGGGAGCGGTTCGCGGGCTACGAGGCGGCGCTGACAGCGGAGCTGGCGGGGTATCTGCTCGAACATGCCCGCAGGGAGCGCCTGACGTTGCTTTCACGGCCGGTGATCGAGTTCGAGACCGACGAAAGGCTCGGCCTGGGCGAGTTCGGCATCCAGACGCGGGTCGCTCAGCCCGAGGACGAGCCTGTCAGCGCACCGCCGAAGGCTCAGTCCGGGCGGACGATGGTCTACAGCAACGCCGAGCGCGTGGCGGAGCCGCTCAGAGATCTGGCCCCCTCCCACCCCGCGCGCGCACAGAAGGCTCTGCTCCTGGTCGACGGCAAACGGGTCGTGGTGGGGCCTTCGGGAGCGACGATCGGCCGCGGTCGTCAGGCGGATGTGGTGCTGAACGATCCGAACGTGTCCCGCCAGCACGCCGAGATCCGCCCCCGGGGCGGGTCGTGGGTGCTCGCCGACCTCGGCTCGACGAACGGCTCAAAGCTCAACGGGCGCCAGATCGAGGGCTCCGAGGTGCTGCGGGACGGCGACGAGATCGAACTCGGCGAGTCCGCGATGACGTTCACGCTGGAGTAGCGCCTAATGCTCGCGCCCGTCTCGGTTGGTCTCAAGTTCGGCTTCCTGATCGTGCTCTACCTGTTCCTGATGTGGGTGGCGTGGAGCGCCATGCGCGATCTGCGCCGGGGCCGCGGCGGCGTGGTGCGGAACGACGAGGCCGCGAGCTACGACGCCACCGGCTTGTACGAGGCCGCCGACGGCCTAGGCGACCACCGCCCGGAAGACTTCGACCCTCGCCTGATGGTCGAACGTGCCTCCGGGCACGAGGCCGGCAGCTCATATGAAATTCCTAACCATGGCGCTACCCTCGGCCGCGGAGACGTCGAGATCAGGCTCGACGATCCGTTCGCATCCGCGCACCACGCACGCATCTCGAGGGAGGGGTTCGTCGTCGTGATCGAGGACCTCGGATCCACCAATGGCACCTACCTGAACGAGGAGCCCCTCAACGGCCCGCAGCCGCTGCATCCCGGCGATCGGATCAGGATCGGCGACTCCGAGTTCTCTTACCAGCAATGACGAAAAAGCCTGCTATCCGCACCACATGATCATGCTGCGCGCAGCCGACACCACGTGCAAGACCGACACCGGTCGTCAGCGGCGAGACAACGAGGACAGCGCGTTCGCGCGTGCTCCGGTGTTTGTCGTCGCCGACGGTATGGGCGGCGCCCAGGCCGGCGAGGTCGCATCGCGGATCGCCGTCGAGGCATTCGAGCAGGGCCTACCAGATGCGGGCAGCCCCGAGGAGCGCCTGGCCGCCCGGGCCCGCGAGGCCAACCAGCAAATCTACGAGCGCTCGCGCGCGGACCGCGGCCGCGCCGGCATGGGTACGACCCTGACCGCGGCCTACGTCGACGACACCCACGTGGCGATCGCGCACGTCGGCGACAGCCGCGCGTACCTGTTCCGGGACGGGACGCTGCAGCGCTTGACTCAGGACCACTCGCTGGTCGACGAGCTCGTGCGCCGCGGGAAGTTGACCGAGGAGCAGGCTGCCGAGCATCCCCAGCGGTCGATCATCACCCGCGCGCTGGGCCCCGAGCCCGACGTCGAGGTCGACACCTGGACGTATCCGGCGCGCGCTGGCGATGTGGTCCTGCTGTGCAGCGACGGCCTCACATCGATGATCTCCGAGGACCGGGTCAAGGCGACCCTCGCCGAGCACGAGAATCTCGACGACGCGGCCGACGCGCTGATCCGGGAGGCCAACGAGGCGGGTGGCCGGGACAACATCACCGTCGTGCTCTTCCGCCTCGAGGAGGTCGGCGCGGACGACGCCGCCGGCGAGGACACGATGGTCGGTGTCGCCGTGCCGCGCGACAGCGACCCCGCGCCGACCGAGGACGAGGGCCGCGCCGGCGCGACCGCAGTCGCCATCGCTCCGGCGCCCGCGTTCGCCGGGCCCCGGCGCCTTCGGTCGTCCTCTCCGGGGCCGCGACGCCTTCAGCCCCGCCCGCCAGAGACGGTCCGCCGCGAGCACCGCTTCGTCACTCCGCTCGCGGCGCTGCTGTCGGTCGTGATCGTTCTCGGCCTGATCGGCGCCGGCGGTTACTTGGCGAGCCGCCAGCTGTACTTCGTCGGTACCGACGCCCAGGGGGTCGTGACGATCTACCGGGGACTGCCGTACAACCTGCCGTTCGGTGTGCCGCTTTACGAGACGTACTACGTTTCGGGCGTGCCGGCTCAGGTCGTTCCGGCCGCGCGCCGCGGCCAGCTTCTGAACAACAACCTGCGGTCGCAGTCCGATGCGACCTCGCTGGTCATGGACCTCGAACAGGGGAAGATCTCGCCGTGACACGCTTGTCTGGGGGCCGGCCCACCCGGGCGGTGAGCGCCCGAGGGGAGGCGTCGCAGTGAGCGCCCGGAACCGAGAGCTCCTCGGTCTGATCCCGGCATCGTTGCTCGTGACCGCCGGCTTTGCCGGCGTTTTCATCCAGCGCTCCAACGCGCTGTCGAACGTGTCGCTGACCTACGGCGCGCTGTTTCTCGGGCTGTGCATCGCCGCGCACATCTTCATCCGGTTCACCCTGCCGCGCGCGGACCCGTACATGTTCCCCCTCGTGGCAGTGCTCGCGAGCTTCGGGCTCGTGATGGTCTACCGGATCAACCCGACGCTCGCCCGTCAGCAGGCGCAGTGGTTCGTGCTCGGGCTGCTCCTGTTCGCGGCCACGATCATCCTGTTCCGCGACTACCGCAAGCTCGAGCGCTACCGCTACATCATCGTGTTGATATCGCTGGGGCTGCTCGTCCTGCCGCGGCTGCCGGGCATCGGCTACTCGGCCAACGGCGCGTATCTGGGCGTTCGCATCCCGGGGCTATTCGTATTCCAGCCGGCGGAGTTCGCCAAGATCGGGCTCGTCATCTTCCTGGCGAGCTACCTGCGCGACACGCGGCAGGTGCTCGTGCAGGGCGGGCGGCGATTCCTCGGGATCACCTTTCCGCCGCTGAAGCAGTTCGGGCCCGTGGTCATCATCTGGGGGTTGGCGATGGCGACGCTCGTCGTGCTGAGCGACACCGGCTCCTCGGTGATGTTCTACGGCGGGTTGCTGGCGATGCTGTACGTCGCGACCAACCGGCTGTCGTTCGTGGTGATCGGCCTGATCGCCGCGGCCATCGGATTCTGGTACCTGGGGACACACATACCCCACATCCACGCCCGCGTCGAGACCTGGCTGCATCCCCTGAACCCGACCCTGTACCACGCGCCGCTGGGCAGTTACCAGGTCGCGAACTCGATCTTCGCCCAGGCAGCGGGCGGGCTGTTCGGTCAGGGCTTCGGACAGGCCCAGCTGACGCTGCCCGGGGGCGGGCCGCTGCTCCCCTTCCCTCAGACGGACATGATTTATGCCGTCATCACCGATGAGCTCGGCCTGTTCGGCGCGGTGGCCGTGCTCATCACCTATCTCCTGTTCGTCGCGCGCGGGTTCAAGGTGGCGCTGCTGGCACGTGACTCGTTCTCGACGCTGCTCGCCGTCGGACTCAGCGCGATGTTCGCGCTCCAGGTGTTCGTGATCGTCGGCGGCGTCACCCGAGTGATCCCGCTCACCGGCGTGACCCTGCCCTTCATCTCCTACGGGGGGTCGTCGATCGTCGCCAACCTCGTCCTGCTGGCCCTGCTCTTGCTTGTCTCCGACCGTGCCCGGAGGCCCGAGTGAACGCTCCGATCGCAAGGCTGTTCGGCGTGGTCATCCTCCTGTTCGCGTTGCTCGTGTTGTTTACCTCCCGCTGGACCGTGTTCGAGGCGTCCTCGCTCAACAACAACACGCTCAACGTTCGCACCTTGCTCGACGAGCTCAAGATCAAGCGCGGACGGATCCTGGCGGCGGACGGGACCGTGCTCGCCAAGTCCGTGCCGGCGCCCGGCAACACCTGGAGCCGAACGTACCCGACTGGGCGCCTGTTCTCCCAGCCGGTCGGATTCTCGATCGCCGCCAAGAGCGAGGCGATCGGACTCGAGGACTCCGCCGGTGCGGATCTGCGCGGCGTGCAGACCGGGTTGAGTTCGATCTTCGGCCAGCTCAGCCCGCGTCCCGTCGGCGACGACGTCTACACGACGCTCGACCCGAGGGGGCAACGGGCCGCGGTCCAGGCCCTGGCGGGGATGCACGGCTCGGTCGTCGCGCTCGACCCGAGCACTGGCGCGGTCAAGGTTATGTACGCCAACCCCGGCTACGACAACAACAACCCGCCGAGCAGCAGCAGCACGACGGACACTACGTTCAACCGCGTGACCCAGGGGCATTACGCTCCGGGTTCCACGTTCAAGATCGTGACAGCGACGGCGGCGATCGACTCCGGCATGTACACCCCGAACTCGGTGATCAACGGCAACTCGCCGATCACGGTCTCGGGCGTGCCGCTGGCCAACGACGGCGGCAAGAGCTGGGGGCCGCAGACGCTCACAACCGCGATGACGTACTCGATCAACACGATCTTCGCCCAGGTCGCCGAGCACGTCGGACGCGGGACGATGACCGACTACATGAAGCGGTTCGGCTTCTATTCGAAGCCGCCGCTCGACTACCCGTCGTTCCAGCTCGCGATCAGCCGGCCCTATGTGACCCCGACCCGTGCGTATCCGCCCGCGAGCCCGGACGAGGACATCGGCCGGATCGGGATCGGCGAGGGCGGGCTGCTCGTGACGCCGCTCCAGATGGCGATGGTGGCGTCCGCGGTGGCCGACGGCGGAACGCTGATGACGCCACACCTGGTCGACCGCGTCGTCGATCAGGACGGCCGCACGGTGAAGACGACCAACGCGACCGTCTACAGCCACGTGATGAAGCCCTCGACCGCCGCGGAAGTGACGAAGATGATGGAGAAGGTGGTCGAGGAAGGGACGGGCACCGCCGTGCAGCTCGGGGGGATCAGCGTGGCCGGGAAGACGGGAACGGCGCAGATCGGCCCGAACGGATCGAACCTGACCCAGCCGGCGTTCGTCGCGTTCGCGCCGGCTGACCATCCGAAGATCGCGATCGCGGTCATGATCGACGAGTCCAACGGCGGCTTCGGCGGCTCTGTCGCTGCACCGATCGCGAAGACCGTGCTCCAGGCGCTTCTATCCAACGGTGGGTAAGTGGCCGCCTCCGCAAATACGCTCGCATTCGAGGCACCCCTGGCGGCGCTGCCACGGGCTTGCGGCCCGCTCGGCATCCGGCCTCGCTTTCTTGGGCCGCGCCCGCGGTCGTCCGGAGTCCTCGGATCCTCATGTAGCGTCGCTACACATCGGATCCTGCGTCCTCGCGCAGCATCCACCAGTGGTACCTCTCGGTGCGAACGTACTTCCGGAGACGACCACTGATGGCAGGACTAGCCTCGGGCACGATCGTTGACGACCGTTACAGGATCGTGTCGCGGCTTGGCGCCGGCGGGATGGCCGACGTGTTCCTGGCCGAGGATGAGCAGCTAGGTCGCAAGGTCGCGCTCAAGCTGCTCTATCAGCGGTTCGCCGAGGATCCGGGCTTCGTCGAGCGGTTCCGCCGCGAGGCGCAGGCGGCTGCCGGGCTCCAGCACCCGAACGTCGTCAGCGTGTACGACCGCGGCTCGTTTGACGGGACGTACTACATCGCGATGGAGTACCTGCCGGGGCGCTCGCTCAAGCAGCTGATTCGCGACGAGGCGCCGCTCGATCCGATCCGCGCGATCGACATCACGATCCAGATCCTCAGGGCGGCGCGGTTCGCGCACCGGCGTGGTGTCATCCATCGCGACCTGAAGCCACACAACGTGATCGTGGACGAGGCCGATAACGCCAAGGTCACCGACTTCGGAATCGCCCGGGCGGGCGCGTCGGATATGACCGAGACCGGTTCGATCATGGGGACCGCCCAGTATCTGTCCCCCGAGCAGGCGCAGGGCCACGCCGTCAGCGCCGGGTCTGACCTCTACTCGATCGCCGTCGTCCTGTACGAGATGCTCACCGGGCGCGTGCCGTTCGACGCCGAGTCGGCGGTCACGATCGCGCTCAAGCACGTCTCAGAGGCGCCCCCTCCCCCAACTGCCATCAACCCGAGCGTGCCGTCCGAGCTCGAGCAGGTCGTCATGTGGGGGCTCAACAAGAACCCCGTCGACCGTCCCGCCAACGCCGACCAGTTCATCACCGCGCTCGAGCAGGCCAAAGCCGCGATCCAGTCCGGTGAGCGCGGAGAGCGCACGGCGAGCCTTCCGGCGCTGGCCGGCGTGGCCGCGGGTAGATACGCCGCCGCGGCCGCGCTCACGGCCCCCCGGGCGCCGGCTCCACCAGCCCGTGGCGACACGCTCGGCGGGGTGGTCGTCGGGCCGTTCCCCGAGGATCAGTACCCGCCCGAGCGTCGCCGTAGGTGGCCATGGGTACTGCTGGTCCTCGCGCTGCTGTGCCTCGTCGGAGGAGGGGTCGCGGCCTACCTGCTCACGCGCTCGAGCGCGACGAAGGTCGCGGTTCCCAGCGTGACCGGAGAGCCGTTCACCGTCGCCCAGGCTCAGCTCCAGAACGCCGGCTTCAACGTCGGCCAGGTCCAGGTCACGAGCCAGCGGAAGACCGGGACCGTTATCGGCCAGGATCCGAAGGCGGATGCCATGGTGAAGCAGGGCACGACGGTCACGCTTGAGGTGTCCACCGGTCCCGGCAATACGCAGGTTCCGCAGGTGCTCGGCGAAACGCTGTCGCAGGCAAAGTCCGCGATCGAGATCGCAAACCTCAAGGTCGGACACGTGATCGAGCAGCCAAGCACGACGATTGCGTCCGGTCGAGTGATCCAAACCAGCCCTGGCGCTGGGGAGAATCCCGCGGTGAACACGGCGGTGACGCTGTTCGTCTCGACCGGCCCGCCGCCGGTGCGCGTTCCGGACGTCACCGGCGAGGCATTCAGCCAGGCCAAGCCACAGCTCGAGGGTCCCCCGGGCAACTTCACCGTGACCGAGACGCAGGAGGTGTCGACCACGGTCGCGCCCGGCAGCGTGATCAGCCAGAGCCCGGTCGGCGGCACGTCAGTGAAGCCGCTCGCGACGATCAACCTCGTCGTCGCCAAAGCCCCACCCACGATCGCGGTGCCGAACGTCGTCGGCGCGAAGCGGGGCAAGGCCGAGCACACGCTCGGCGTGGCCGGGTTCCCAGCGGTGGTGCAGCCCCAGGACGTCACCACCAAGAGCCAGGGCGGCGTCGTGTTGAGCCAGACCCCGGCGGCGGGCACCATGCAGAAGAAGAACACGCCGGTGACCATCGTGGTCGGCCACTATGTGGCACCGACGCCGACGACGACGACCACCACCGGCGGCCCCGGCACGACCTCGACCACGTCGACGACGCCCACCAGCGGCGCAACCACGACGCCGACACCGTGAGCACCGTCCGCGTCGCGGTGCTCGGCGGAGGCCGATCCTCCGAGCACGAAGTTTCGCTCGCCTCGGCCGCATCCGTCCGGGCGGGCCTCGAGGAGGCTGGCCACGTGCCGATCGAGATCGAGGTCGGCCGCGACGGCGTCTGGCGCCGCGACGGCTGCCACCTTGGCGGTGGAGCCCGGGCGCGGGCTCGACGGAGTCGACGTGGCGTTTCCGGTGCTGCACGGCCCGTTCGGCGAGGACGGCACGGTTCAGGGCCTGCTCGAGTGCCTCGATGTGCCGTACGTCGGCGCCGGGGTGCTCTCCTCGGCGCTATGCATGGACAAGGTGATGTTCAAGGAGCTGATGGCCCACGCCGGCCTGCCCCAGGTCAGCTACCGGGCGGTCCACGCCGACACCTTTGCGTCGCCGAGCGCGAGCGCGTGCTCGGAGACCTGCGAGCCCTCGGGCTGCCGGTGTTCGTCAAGCCGGCTCGGCTCGGCTCCTCGGTCGGAATCGTCCGCGTCGCCGACGAGGAGGAGCTGCCGGCGGCGCTCGAGACCGCGTTCGGGCACGATCCGCTCGCGATCGTCGAGGCCGCGGCGAGCGGCCTCGAGGTCGAGTGCTCGGTGCTCGGGGGCAGCGATCCCATCGCCTCGGAGCCCGGCGAGATCGTGCTCGCCAAGGGCGAGGCGGGCTGGTACGACTACGAGGCCAAGTACACGCCCGGCGGGATGCAGCTGATCGTTCCCGCGCGGGTGTCCGAACACGTGCGCGAGCGGATCCAGGAGGTCGCGATCACCGCGTTCCTGCGCACCGGCTGCTACGGCCTCGCGCGGGTAGACTTCTTCGTCGAGCGCGACCGCGTGCTGCTGAACGAGCTCAACACGATGCCGGGGTTCACGAGCACGAGCGTGTACGCGTCGCTGTTCGAGGCCAGCGGGATCCGGTACGCGGAGCTGCTCGACCGGCTCGTCCAGCTGGCGCTCGAGCGCCACGCGGCGGAGCGGCGCCACCGTCACTAATCTGCGGCCCATGACCGAGATCGGATCCGTCGCCGTCGTCGGAGCCGGATTCATGGGAACCGGCATCGCCGAGACGGTGGCGGTGGCGGGGATCCCGGTGATCATGCGCGACGTAAACGATTCCGCGCTGGCGCTGGCGGGTGAGCGGATCGATACCTCGCTCGCTCGCGCGGTTCGCGGTGGCAAGCTCGATGCTGCCCACGCCGAGGCCGCGCGCGACCGGATCGACCTGACCACTCGGATCGAGGCGATCGGCGAGACCGATCTCGTGATCGAGGCCGTGCCCGAGGACGAGCGGCTGAAGCTCGAGGTGATGGGCGCGATCGACGAGGTCGTCGCCGACGCGGCGATCGTCGCCTCGAACACGTCCTCGATCCCGATCGCCGAGCTCGCGCAGGCGGTCCGCATGCCGGAGCGAGTGATCGGCCTGCACTTCTTCTCGCCGGTGCCGGTGATGATGCTGGTCGAGGTCGTCGTCGCGCTCGACACCAGCGAGCCGACGGTCGACCGCGCCAAGGCGTTCGTGCAGAAGCTCGGCAAGCGGCCGATCGAGACCAAGGATCGCTCGGGCTTCATCGTGAACATGCTCCTGGTCCCGTACCTGATGGCGGCGGTCCGGATGTACGAGGACGGCTTCGCCACCCGCGAGGACATCGACAACGGCATGAAGCTCGGCTGCGGTCACCCGATGGGGCCGTTGACGCTGTGCGACTTCATCGGGCTCGACGTGCTCTACGCCGTGTGCAACTCGCTGTACGAGGAGTTCAAGCGCGACGAGTACGCGCCGCCGCCGCTGATGAAGCGAATGGTCGCGAGCGGCCGGCTCGGGCGCAAGTCCGGGCGCGGCTTCTACGACTACGGGTGAGCCCGATCGGCCGCGCTAGCGCGAGAGCTTGTAGAGCGCGATCTCGTTCAGGTAGACGATCTGCCTGCCGGGCGGCAGTCCGGTGATCCACACGAGGTAGTACCGGTAGCCGGTCTTGGGAGTGGCGAGCGAGATTTCTTGGGTCCGCTGGACGCTAGGGACCTGCGCCAGCTGGAACCAGCCACCCGGACCGTTGGTGAACACGTTCGGATCCGGGGCGGAGTTACTGCCCCAGATCTGGCCCCGCCAGCCGGGAGTTTGGGTGTAGATCACGAGCTTCGTGGCGCGGACCGCGCCGCCGGCGTCGACGTACAACCCGACACCGGGCTTGCCGAGCTGACCGGTGTAATAGTGCTGGGTCGGCCAGTAGGTGTTGCGGTTGCCGTCGATCGCCAGCCCGTCCTGGGTCGGGCTCTGCGTCTTTTCTCCCGTGAGCGCGTCGGGGTTGTAATCGTGCGCCGCGGCGAGGCTGATCGGCGTCAGATGCGGGCTCGGCGGCGGGGCAGCGAGTTTCGGGGTCCCGTGGTGCGTCCTGGTGGCGATGTACGCGATCCCGCCGCCGACGAGGGCGAGCACGAGGAGCACCAGCAACACGGCGCCGACCCGGTGGCGGATCTTGAACGGGACGCGGCTCCGGGCATCGGACGGGAGCGTGCGCAGGACGCTCGTGACCTCGCCGGTGGCGCTCCCGGAGCGCGCCGTCTCGATCGCGAGCACGTCCTCGAGATCGGCGATCAGCTCGGCGTCGTCGGCATAGCGATCCTCGACACGCTTGGCGGTCGCGGTGTCGACGATCGCCGCGAGCGCCGAGGACACCTCGGGGCGTCGGCTCTGGACGTCGGGGATCTCCTCGCGGACGTGCTTCATCGCCACCGCGATCTGGTTCTCGCCCTGGAACGGCACCTCGCCGGTGAGCATCTCGTACAGGACGATGCCGAGCGAGTAGAGGTCCGATTGGCCGGTCACGGGGCGGCCGAGGGCCTGCTCCGGCGAGACGTAATCGGTGGTCCCGAGCACGCGGCCGTCCGCCGTCAGGCCCTCCTCGTCGAGTGTGCGGGCGATCCCGAAGTCGGTGACCTTGGCCGAGCCCTCGTCATCGATCAGCACGTTCTGGGGCTTGACGTCGCGGTGCACGATATGGCGGGCGTGGGCCACGCCGAGCGCCCGCGCGATCTCGATCGCGTACGCGACCGCCTCGGTGGTGGGCAGCCGCCCGGTGCGGCGGATGCGCTCCTTGAGCGTCTCGCCCTCCACGTACTCGAACACGATGTAGGGCCGGTTATCGTCCTCGCCGTAGTCGATGACGCCAACGATGTGGGGATGGGAGAGCTGGGCCACGGCGCGCGCCTCGCGCCGGAAGCGCTCGAGCTGATCGGAGTCGGTCGAGATCTCCCGGTTCATGAGCTTGATCGCCACATGACGCTGCAAGGTCTCGTCGGTGGCGCGGTACACCGTCGACATCCCGCCCGATCCGATCCGAGCCTCGAGCCGGTAGCGGCCGTTGAGCGTGGTGCCGAGCAGCGTGCTCATCGAGCGGATCTTGCTGTCGGACTCACGGAGCGGACCACTGACCCTCTATTTTGCGCGACATCGCCGTAGTTCACACCTACTACTACACCGATCCGGCCTGTCCTTGGTCATGGGCGCTCGAGCCCGCGATGCGCAAGCTCCGGCTCGAGTTCGGGGACGGTCTCGAGATCACCCACGTGATGTGCGGGATGGCTCGGGAGTTTGGCGATCCGTTGCCGGTCGTGGGCGAGATGCTCGAGGCCGCCGACCGGAGCGGGATGCCCGTGGACACGCGCCTGTGGCACGCCGCGCCGCCTCGGAGCTCGCACCCCGCGTGCATCGCGGTGAAGGCCGCCGCCGAGCAGGGCGATCCGGCGCCCTACCTGCGCCGGCTGCGCGAGGGGTTGATGTGCCGCCGGCGCAAGCTGGACTCGACCGACGCGCTGATCGAGGAGGCGCGCACTGTCCCCGGCCTCGACATCGACCAGTTCCGGTTCGCGCTCTCCTCGCACGCGGTCCTCGAGGCGTTCGGCGCCGACCTGGATCGCGCCGCTGCGGTGCCGGCCGAGCATCATGCCGAGGGCACCGGCCGGGTCAAGCTGCCGTCGCTCGAGTTCCGAGAGCCGGATGGCGTCGTTCACGGCGTGTACGGCTTTTCCGACTACGCCTCGCTGGCCGCGGCCGCGATCGCCGCCGGGGCGGAGCCGGCCGGCCGGCCCGCGCCGTCGGTCGAGGACGCGCTCCGGACGTTCGGCTCGATGGCGACCGCCGAGGTCGCGGCGGTGTGCGACCTGCCCGGGCCGCGGGCGCCGGCCGAGCTGTGGCGGCTGGCGACGGAGTGGCGGGTACGCGCCGACCGCGTCGGCAGCGGCGAGCTGTGGACGTTCGCGTAAGCCGCTCACCGGCGTCCCGAGCGTTGCTGCAGTAGCCGGCGGGCGATCGCCGCCGCCAGCACAATCCGGTACAGCGCGTAGGGCAGCAGCGAGCTGTCGCGCTCGAGGGTCTCGATGAGCCGGGTCGAGCCGAGCGTCGACACGAACGCGGTGCCGAGGCCGGCGGCGAACGGCACCGCGGATCCGGGCGGCAGGCCGCGGTTGCGGAGCCGTATGCCCTTGAGCAGGGTCGCGCCGGCGATGATCGGGAGCGCAGCGTGGCGCGACAGCCGGTTGGCGTCCACCCGGGTGAAGCGCCTGAACCGGGCCGCGGCGAGCGTCGCGCCGTTGCGCGAGACGCCCGGCAACAGCGAGCACGCCTGGGCGACTCCGAGCAACAGCGCGTCGAGCGGGTCGGCGTCGGCGTGGGTGCGCTCCTGGGGCGCCCGGTCCGCCAGCGCCATCGCGATTGCGCCCACGAGCAGCCCGGCCGCGACCGTCGGTGGCGTCCCCAGGTGGCGCTCGATCGGACGCTCGAACCGGTAGCCCACGAACGCCGGGGGGGCGAACGACAGACCGATCATGATCACGCGCCGCAGGTTCAGTCCACGCACCGCCTCGTCCACTTCGCGGCGCAGGCTGATCAGCAGCGCGGCCGCCGTGCCGGTGTGGAGCGCGACCTCAAAGGACTTGCGGAGCTCGTCGTCGAGCCGGCTGAAGTCCCAACCGGCGAGCCACGGCACGACCGCCACGTGACCTGAGGAGGAGATCGGCAGCAGCTCCGCCGGTCCGTGCAGCGCGCCGAGGACGATCGCCTGCCAGACCGGCAGATCGTCGGCCATCTCCGCCTCTCCTAGGCGACGGCCGTCGGGTCGCCGCGCCGGCTGCGGGTGATGCGCACGATCAGATATGCGATCGCGATGACGAGCAGGGCGGCGCCGACGTAGTCCACGTACTCGAGGTTGTGGCGCCAGCTCTGCCAGCTGCTTCCGACCGCGTTGCCGAGCACCCCCAGCGCCGCGATCCAGATGATCGAGCCGATCGTTCCGAAGATCAGAAAGCGCACGTACCCCATCCTCGCGACCCCGGCGGCGTACGGAAACGCCGCTCGCGCGAACGGGATGAAGCGCGAGACCACGATCACCGGCGCGCCGTAGCGCTCGAACCAGTTGTGGGCGCGATCCAGGCGACCTTTCGAGATGTGGAGCTTGTTGCCGTGCCGTTCGACCAGCTCCTCGCGTCCCCAGTAGCCGATCGCGTAGGCGATCGAGGCGCCGAGCATGTCGCCGAACACGCCGGCCACAATGATCCCGAGCATGGTCAGGTGGCCTTCTGAGACGTTGAAGCCGGCGAACAACATTGTCGGCTCGGACCCAGGGGCGCCGACGACGCCCGAGGTCGTCGTCAACAGCGCGACCCCGGCGAGGCCGAGATCGCGAATGACGTGAGTCGCGAGGGTGACGAGCGAGTCGGTCACCGATGCGTAAACGAGCAGCACCGCGGGCTAATGTAGCGGCGCGGTGGTCCATCGGGCGATCGCCCGCGAATTAGGGTTTACTCACCGGCCAGCGCAGGATGCGGATCTGGGTCGATCTAACGAACTCACCCCACGTCCTCGTGATGCGACCCGTGATCGCGAACCTGCGGGCTCGCGGACACGAGGTCGAGGTCACCGCGCGCGATTTCGCGCAGACGCTGGGGCTGCTGGAACGGTTCGAGATCGAGCACACAACGATTTCGCGCCACCGTGGCGGTCGTCTCCTCGCCAAGGCCCGCGGGCTGGCGGAACGTTCGGCGGCGCTGGCGCGCTGGGCCCGGGGACGGCGCTTTGACCGGGCGCTCGGGCACGGCTCGAACGACATCACGATCGCCGCGGCGTTGCTGCGGATCCCCTCGTCGACGATGTTCGACTACGAGTGGGCGACCGTCCAGCACAACGTCAACTGCCGGCTCGCGCAGGCGGTCGTCGTCCCGGATGCGATTCCACCGGAGCGGCTGTACCGATACGGGGCGCGCGGCAAGGTCCGGGGCTATCCGGGTCTGAAGGAGGAGTACTACCTGGCGGACTTTGAGCCGGACGCGGCAGTCGTCTCTGAGCTCGGTCTGGACGCGCAACAGCCGATCACGGTGGTCCGCACGCCGCCTGAGGTGTCGCTGTATCACCGCTTCGAGAACGACCTGTTCGCACAGGTGCTCGCGCGTCTCGCCGGCAGCCAGACCGTGGTGCTTCCGCGCACTCCGGAGCAGCGGGTCGAGCTCGAGCGCGCGGGCGGCTTGATCGTCCCCGAACGGGCGATCGACGCTCAGTCGCTCATCGCCTTCGCCGACCTGGTCGTGTCGGCGGGCGGGACCATGAACCGCGAGGCGGCGGCGCTCGGAACCCCCGTCTACACGGTGTTCGAGGGGCGCCCGGGAGCGGTGGACGAGCGCCTGATCGCCGACGGGCGCCTGCGCCGGCTGACCAGCGCCGACGAGCTCGAGCTGGTCAAGCGAAGCGGCTCCGGAGCACGGGCGCCGCGGATCCGGCGAGACCCCGCGCTCCTGGCCGATTTGCTCGTCACCAGGTGAGCCGCGCCGTGCCTGAGGGCGCAACCTTGGCCCGGCGGGCCGTGTTAGGGTCGTCGACTCGCTCGAGGAGGCTGCCTGTGTTTCGCATCATGCTCAAGTTCCGCTGGTCCGCCACGGCTGTCGCCGCGCTCGCCTGCGCGCTCACGGTGGGCGTGGCCGGCGCGCAGGCCGCGCCGATCGCCGCGTACACGACCAAGGGCGCGTGGAGCTTCAAGTCCGCGCCGAACCTGCATCCGCCCCAGATGGGCATCACGCAGAACACTCAGTTCTCGAAGCTCGCCCCCGGCTACTTCATGGTCGCGAACTTCAAGAACGTCGCAGCGAAGCAGCCGCTGACGGGCCAGAGCGGCCCGCTGATCCTCGACCACAACCTCCAGCCGGTGTGGTTCGACCCGATCGGAGTGAACGCGCTCGCCGCGAACCTCGAGGCGCAGAGCTACAACGGCAAGCCGGTGCTCAGCTGGTGGCAGGGGAGCGTGACCGCGTCAGGGGTCACCACGGCCGGCGAGGACGTCGTCGTCGACCAGCACTACCGCCACGTCGCCACCCTCAAGGGAGCGAACGGCTGGATCATCTCCCAGCACGAGATGGTGATCAGCGGGTCCAACGCCTGGGTCACGGCGTACAAGAACGTGCCGATGAACCTGACCCCGTACGGCGGCTCAGCGAACGGCGTCGTGCTCGACTCGGCGGTCCAGGAGTACAACCTGGCGACCGGCCAGCTGCTGTACACCTGGGACGCGCTCAACCCCGGTGGCACCCCCAACGTCCCGCTTTCGCAGTCCAAGCAGAAAGCGTTTCCCGGGGTTCCGTGGGACGCCTACCACATCAACTCGATCCAACTGACCGGACACGAGACGTTCCTCGTATCGCTGCGCAACACGTGGTCGGCGTACCTGGTGAATAGGGTCACGAACGGGGTCGACTGGACGCTCAGCGGGGACCCGAAGCTCAGCACGTTCGCGCTCCCGAAGAACGCTCAGTTCACGTGGCAGCACGACGTCGCGTTGCACAACGGCAACGTGGTCAGCGTCTTCGACGACGCGTGTTGCGGCTTCGAGTCGATCACCAGCAAGGGCGTGAAGTTCGGCAAGCCCAGCGGGCCAAGCCGCGGGCTCGTGCTGAAGCTCAACCTGACCAGCCACACCGGCAGCTTCGTCGCCCAGTACACGCGGACCAACACAACTACGTACTTCCTCGGCAACGCCCAGCTGCTTCCGGGCGGCAATGTGTCGCTCGGATGGGGCTCGACGCCCTTCTTCTCCGAGGACAGCAGCAAGGGCAAGGTGCTCCTCGACGCCTTCTGGCCCCTTCCCGATGTCAACTACCGCACGTACGTCCAGAAGTGGGTCGGGATCCCGTACTTCCCGCCGAGTGGAGCGGTTCGCAACAATGGTGGAAAGGCCACGGTGTATGCGAGCTGGGACGGCGATACCCAGGTCGTAGGCTGGAGAGTCCTGGCGGGTACAAGCGCCCAGAGCCTGAAGACAGTGGCGACCAAGGCAAAGAACGGCTTTGAGACGACGATCCCGCTCAACGGCACCTACAAGGCCTACGAGGTCCAGGCCCTCGGGCCCAAAAACAAGGCGCTGGGCACGTCCAAGGCGTTCCCGACCACGAACTCGACCAACGGTCTGCCGGGGGCGTACTAGCAGCTCCGGTACGTGCCGCCATCGGATGCCCGCGCTGCCCCTCTGGGGCCGGCGGGCCGCGGGATCGGACGCCAGGCATCCGAGTGGGGCACGTACCTTCGCAGCGTGTCTCGAGCGACGAGGCTCGAGCCCGGTCCGGACGGGGTAGAGGGCCCCAGGGATGCCGAGCGGAGCGAGGCCCATGAAGATCTTCGCGGTCGTTCTCGCGGCAGCTCTGTGCCTCGTGGCCGCCGCCACCGGCGCCAGTGCGGCCACGAAGAAGAAGCACCCCCCGCCGCCACCGGCGCCGAAGCCGAGTGGGCCGCCGCCGGTGTACGCGTTCCCGGTACCGGGTGGGCACTTCGCCTCGCCGGCGACCCAGATCACGTTGCGAGGAATCCCGAGCTCTCAGTTCGGGACGATCACCGTCACCGGCTCAGCCAGCGGGGCGCACGCCGGCACGGTGAAGGCCGATTCCGACGGCGACGGGGGTAGCTTCATCCCGGCGACGCCGTTCGCGCCGGGTGAGACTGTGACGGTCAGCACGTCCCTGAACATCGACGGGACTGGGAACGGCACGTACCAGTTCCAGGTCGCGACGCCGGCGGGAACGATCCCGCCCGCCAAGCGTCCTGCCGCGCCCCGGGTCCGAGGCGACGTCTGGCTGTTCCGCTCGCGCCCCGATCTCGTGCCGGCGGCGGTCACGATCACCAAGCGGGACCCGGCGGCCACCGGAGACATCTTCCTCGCGCCCCAAATCGGTCCGGTCCAGCAGGGGCCGGAGCTGATTGGACCGAACGGCGGCCTGATCTGGTTCGATCCGGTGCCCCAGAACGACGCCGCGACCGACTTCCGCGAGCAGTTCTACCGGGGGCAGCCCGTCCTCACGTGGTGGCAGGGCAACGAGGGGGCCGGCGTGGGCACGGGCGAGGACATGATCGTCAACAGCTCCTATCAGGTGGTCGCGGTGGTCTCGGCCGGGAACGGCCTCACCGCCGACCTGCACGAGTTCGACCTGACCCCGCGTGGCACCGCGCTGATCACCGCGGCGTACCCCGTGTTCGTGAACGCGTCCTCGGTCAATGGCTCGGCGCAGGAGGTCGTGCTCGACTCGGTCGTCCAGGAGATCGATGTCGCCACCGGGCTCGTGATGTTCCAGTGGGACAGCCTCGATCACGTGCCGCTGACCGCGAGCTACTCGGGGCTCCCGACCAAGGCGCACACCGCCAACGCGATCGGCGACCCGTACGACTACTTCCACGTCAACTCGATCGAGCCCGACAAGGACGGGAATCTCCTGATCTCGGCCCGCAACACCTGGTCCGTGTACAAGGTCAACCGCCAGACCGGCGGCGTCATCTGGACCCTGGGCGGGAAGCGCTCCAGCTTCAGGCTCGGACCAGGAGCCTCGTTTGCGTTCCAGCACGACGTCCAGGTGCAGGCGTTCGGCGACCAATTCGTGACGGTGTTCGACGACGGCGCCGGGCCGCCGTACGTGCACTCGCAATCCCGGGCGCTGAAGCTCGAGCTGAATCTCAAGCACATGACCGCCGACGTGGCCTCTCAGCGCGTGCATTCGCCGCCGCTGCTGTCGAGCTACGAGGGCAACGACGAGCAGTTGCCCGATCGCGACGACTTCGTCGGCTGGGGGCAGCAGCCGTACTTCAGCGAGTACAACGCGCAGGGGAAGCTCGTATTCGACGGCCGGTTCGTCGACGACAACCTGACCTACCGGGCCTACCGCTTCCACTGGAACGGGATGCCGGCGACGCCGCCCGCGGTGGCGACCTCGCGTCACGGCGGCAAGATGACCGTGTACGTGAGCTGGAACGGCGCCACCGGTGTCGCCTCCTGGAGGGTGTTCGGCGGCGGCAGCGCCACCACGCTCAAACCCGTCGCCACCGCGCGCAAGAGCGGTTTCGAGACCGCGATCACGGCGCGTGCCCGCGCCTACGTGTCGGTCCAGGCTCTCGGTTTCAAGGGAAATCGGCTGGGGAGCAGATCAGCGGTCGCGCAGGTTCCTGCACCGCCCCCGCCGCCGAAGCCCAAACCGAAGCCCAAACCGAAGCCGAAGCCGAAGCCGACTGCCAAGACGCCCACGAAGAAGATCGCTGGACATTCGCGCTAACCGGGTCTTACCCAGGGTTTATCGGGATCCTGATTACAATCCCGGCCGCATGCGCCGGCGGATCAGATCCGCGGCCTTCCCCGTTCACCGGCACTCCGTGCCCCAGTTGGTCGTGGATGGGCTCTTGGTCGCGCTCGCTTACTACCTGGCTTTCCGGCTGAGGTTCACCGACGGTTTCCGCGGTCCCAACGACCGCTACGGAGACCTGCTCACGCACACGATCTGGTGGGCCGTTCCCGTCGCGCTCGTGGTGCTCGCGGCGTTCGGCCAGTACCAGCGGCTATGGACGTTCGTCGGCCAGCGGGACTACGAGGCGGTGGTCAAGGGAGTGATCGTCGCGACGCTCGTGATCGTCGGCGCGATCGCGTTCCTGCACCCGGTGACCACCACCGCCGACTTCCAGACCACGCCGGTGAACCTTCCCGGCAGTGTGATCGCGCTGTTCTTCCTGCTCGCGCTCGCGCTGCTGATCGGCGCGCGCTTCCTCGTGCACCTGGTCGTGGAGGGGCGGGTACGGAGCTTCCGCACCGCCAAGGGAGCGCGCGACGTCCTCGTCGTGGGCGGAGGCGACGGCGGCAGGCTGGTCGTGCGCGAGCTGGTCCGTAACCCGCAGCTGCGGCTGCGGCCGGTGGGCTTCGTCGACGACGACCCGCGCAAGCTGCGGATGAAGGACGAGCACGGCCTGAAGGTGCTCGGCACCACCGAGTCCGAGGACCTGGCCCGGATCCTCGACGAGGTCGAGCCCGACGAGGTCGTGATCGCGATCCCATCGGCTCCGGGTACGCTCCGCGCACGGGTCGTGGTGGCCTGCCGGGAACGCGGCATCCCGGTGCGCACGACACCCACGGTGTTCGAGATCCTGCAGGACGGCGCGGGCCGGCTCAACGTCACCCGCCAGCTCCGCGAGGTGCGGGTCGAGGACATGCTCGGGCGCGAGCCCGTGCGGATGGAGATCGAGCGGGTCGGCTCATACCTCGCGGGCCAGGTCGTGATGGTGACCGGAGCGGGAGGATCGATCGGCGCCGAGCTGTCCCGCCAGATCGCCCGCGTCGCCCCCAGGACCCTGATCTTGCTTGATCACGCGGAGGACAATCTGTTCGAGATTCTGCGCGAACTCGAGGAGGATCGTCACATTCGCACGGCGGTGCCGGTGCTCGCCGATTGCAGGGAAGAGGAGCGAATGCGCGAAGTTCTCACCGAGCACCGGCCGAGCGTGATCTTCCACGCGGCTGCGTACAAGCACGTGACGATGATGGAAGTCAACCCCGTTGAGGCGATCCGCAACAACGCGCTCGCCACCCGGGTGGTCGCGCGGATCGCCGCCGAGACCCAGGTGGGCACGTTCTTGCTCGTTTCTACCGACAAGGCGGTGAAGCCCGCGACCGTGATGGGCGCGTCCAAAGCGCTCGCGGAGTGGGCCGTCGAGGCCGCTGCGCTGCGCTACCCGAACACCAAGTACGCGACCGTCCGGTTCGGGAACGTGCTCGGCTCATCCGGATCGGTGGTGCCGATCTTCCGCCGTCAGATAGCCAACGGCGGGCCGGTGACGGTCACCGACCCGCGGATGACGCGCTACTTCATGACGATCCCGGAGGCGGTGCAGCTGATCATTCGCGCCGGGTCGCTGAGAGAGGGGAGCGGCGAGGTTTACGTGCTCGAGATGGGCGAGCCGGTCGCGATCAGCGACCTCGCGGAGACGATGATCCGGCTGTCGGGGCTCGAGCCTGAGCGCGACATCGCGATCGAGATCGTCGGCGCGCGCCCCGGGGAAAAGCTCCACGAGGAGCTGTTCAACCCGTACGAGCGCATGCAGCCGACGCCCGCCCAGAAGATCCTCCGCGCCGCCCGCGAGCGGCTCGACCCGGAGTCGGTCGAGCAGATCTTCGGCGAGATCAACCTGCTCGTGCTCGAGGGCGACGCCGCGGCGCTCGCACAGCACGTGTCGAAGCTTTCGAACTCTCGCCTCTCGGCGCGGGAGCCCAGTCCCCGCATCCCCCGCCTCCCCACGTAGACTGGCGCGCGCGACATGGTGACCATTCCGTTTGCCCTCTCGGTGCACCACTTCATCTCCTCCGTCGGAGCCGACGCCGGCTTCGCCGCGTTCATCGCCGTAGCGCTGCTCGTGCTGCTGTATTTCTCGCAGGCGCGGGAGACCACGACCCTTCGCCGCCGAGCCGATGAGGCGGGGCAAAGGGTGCAGGAGCTCGAAGCCGAGCTCGCCGCCCTCGTCGACCACGTCGCGGCCCTGCCGGCCGAGATCTCAGTCCGGGCGGCCGGCCCGCGTGCGCCCGCCTACGCCGGCGCTCCCACCCCCGTACCGGCGGGCGTGAATCTGCCGCCGGCGGCGCCGGCCGGAGTCGGGGCCCCGGCGCTCGCGGCGGCGACCCGCTTGATTCCCGATCCGACGCGACCGGTCGGGCAGCCCCAGCCCGCGCCCGTCGGCCTCGTCAACGGCCCGGTCGACGAGCCCACCCGGATCGACTCCCCGCCGGTGGTCGCCGGCGGAAACGGCTCCTCGCACCGCCCGGTGGCGGCGTCGGCCGCGACGATGCAGCGGCCGGTTCAGGCACGGCCCGGCGGCCCCCCTCGCTCCCCAGGCGGTCCGCCGCGCGGGGCCCAGGGACGCTACCCCGGCGGCCAGGGCCGCCCGCCAACCCCCCAGGGCCGCCCCGCGGGCCAGCCGCGCAGCCCGATGGCGATGACGCACGGCCCGGCACGGCCCGGGGTGGGGCGGGTGTTCGTGGTTCTGGCCGCGCTACTCGGTGTCGCCGCCGTGGTGGCCGGGGTGCTGGTCATCAAGAACATCAACGGCGCGTCGAGCAAGAGCAAATCCGCCGCGGCAGCAGCGGCCGCCGCGCGGAGCACGAGCGCAAGCCGCCGGACCGCGCCGGTGGCGGCGGTCAACCCGCGCACCGTGACGGTCGCCGTCCTCAACGGAACCAACACGAACGGGCTGGCGGGCAAGGTATCGGCCGAGCTCGACGCGGTGGGGTACCAGAAGGGCTACGTGGGCAACTTCACCCCCAACCAGACCCAGAGCTCTACGCTCGTCCAGTACGTGCGCGGGGACAAGCGCGAGGCGAGCGCGGTCGCGAGCAGCCTCAAGCTTCCTGCGAAATCGGTGGAACTGCTCGATTCGGCCACGCAGCAGATCGCCTGTCCGCCCGCGCAAGGCCCCTGTAAGTCGGGCGTCGTCGTCACCGTCGGCAGCGACCTCGCCAGTCTCGCCACGCAGTAGTGGTCGCCGCCGCAGACACGCCCGCATTCGAGGCGGCCGGCCTGCGGCCTGCTCGGCATCCTGCCTCGCCGGACCGGCCGCGCCGGCGTCGTCCGGAGGCGGCGCTGCGCTTTGTCCTCGGACCCTCGTGTGGCGGGGCCACACGTCGGGTCCTGCGTCCTCGCGCAGCATCCACCAGTGACACCTCTCGGTGCGGCCGTACCTACGGCGACGACCACTGACGCACGGCGGATGCGCGAACTGCTCAACCTCCCGGAGCGGAGCGAGAAGCCGCGGCAAGGCGGCATCACGCACGTGATCGACCGAGGCCTCTCCGCCGCCGAGATCGACGGGATGATCGAGGTCGCGGGGGAGTTCATCGACATCGTCAAGCTGGGGTGGGGCACGGCGCTCGCGACCCGGAACCTCGAGCGCAAGCTCGAGCGCTACGGGCACCATGGGATCCCCGTCGTGCTCGGTGGCACGCTCACCGAGCTCGCGATTCAGCGCGGCCGCCTGGACGAGCTGATCGCGTGGGCGCACGAACTCGGGCTCGACCATTTCGAGATCTCCGACGGGACGATCGAGCTCGAGCACGAGCGCAAGCTGGAGCTGATCGAGCGCCTGGCCCGCGAGTTCATCGTCCTCTCCGAGGTCGGCTCCAAGGACGACACCGGCGCGATCACGCCGCCGTACGTCTGGGTCGAGCAGATGCGGGCCGAGCTCGCCGCCGGCGCCTGGAAGGTGATCGCCGAGGGACGCGAGGCAGGAACCGCCGGCATCTTCCGGCCGTCGGGCGAGGTCCGCGAGGGCCTGATCGGTGAGATCGTCCACGAGATCGCGCCGCGCCAGATCATGTTCGACGCACCGCGCAAGGATCAGCAGGTGTGGTTCGTCCGCCGATTCGGGCCGGAGGTGAACCTCAGCAACATCCCGGCCGGCGAGGTGCTCGCGCTCGAGACGCTGCGGCTCGGGCTGCGGTCGGACACGCTCGGCATCGGTAGCTCGTGAGCGCGCCGCGTCGGTTCGGCATCGGTAGCTCGTGAGCGCGCCGGATCCGTTCGCCGGGATCCTGCTGGCGCGCCACGGCGAGACCAACGACAACGTGCCGCCGATCCGCTTCCAGGGGTTCCGCGACACGCCGCTGAACGACAAGGGACGCGAGCAGGCGGGCGAGCTCGCCGAGCGGATCGCCGGCGACCCCGAGCCGATCCGGTCGCTGTGGTCGTCCGATCTCAGTCGTGCGCGCGAGACGGCCGAGATCGTCGGCGCGAGGATCGGGCTGACGCCGCGCCTCGACCCGCGCCTGCGCGAGGCCAATCGCGGCGAGTGGGAGGGTCGCCTGTTCCGGGATGTCGAGCGAGAGGATCCGGAGCGGTTCGCCGCCTGGATGCACGCCGGCGCGTCGTTTCGCTTTCCCGGCGGCGAATCGCTTCAGGATCAGCTCGATCGCGTGAGCGCCGCACTCGCGGACGTCGAACGCGCGGGCGAGCTCCCCGCCCTGGTCGTCTGCCACGGCGGCAGCATTCGCGTGATTCTCTCCAGCCGCGATCCGCGGGGCCTCGACGCCTTCCACAAGTTCGAGATTCCGAACGTGGCAGTCTTGAGGTTGTGAGCAGGCTTACGACCAGCGCGTTCGCGGTGCTGGTCGCGGCGACGATCGCAGCGTTCTTCGTCACCCAGCACCTGAAGGTTACGACGCCGCTGATCCAGGGTAGCCCCCGGCCGGTTCCGGGGGTGATCGACCCGCTCCACGACGTGCCGTGCGTGCAGGGTCGTAACAGCGGCTCGACGACGATCTCGTTCTACCTCCAGCACCGCGCCGACACCGCCGACGTGTCCGTCGTCAGCGCCGAGACCGGGTCGATCGTCCGGACGGTTGCGACCGGCCGTCACATGCGCAAGGACGTGCGCAACCCCGACGGCGTGTTCCACTGGAACGGGCGCCAAGACAACGGCCAGGTCGCTCCCGACGGCACCTACTACTTCCGCGTCGCCCTGATTCATCAGGGGCGGACGATCGATCTGACGGGGGTTCCTGTCAAGGTCAAGACCGTCCCTCCGCGTCCAGTGGTCACCAGCGTCACGCCGTCGGTGATTCCGGGCGCGGACGGAACCCACGTCACGATCCATTACGTCGGGAACGAGGGCCGTGGCGGGACCGTCCGCATCTACCGTACGGATCTGCCCGGGGGCCCGCGCCTCGTCAAGAGCTTCCTGACGCCTTGGAACGGCCACACGGCGATCTGGGACGGCACGATCAACGGGCGTCTTGCGCCGGCCGGCACATACGTGATTGGGCTCGACGTCACGGACGCGGCGTGCGACACCGGTCACTTCCCGGCGCACATCCCGCCCGCGCCCGGGGCCGCTCCGCAGGCGACCGTGACCGTCAGCTAGGTTGGCCCGGTGCGTAGCAACGGCCTTGAGACCATCGTGAGCCGTCGGTATCGATTGCTCGTCTGGTCAGCGTGCGTCGCCGCGGTCGGTGCCGCGGTCCTCAGCGTGCCGACATCCGGGCTCGGCGCGCCGCCGCCGCCCTGCAAGTCATCGCAACTCCGCCTGAAGTTCGTGGATTTCCAGGGTGCCACCGGCCACCGGTATTGGCAGCTGGCGTTCAAGGACGCGGGAAGCACGTGCATGCTGCGCGGCTTCTCCCGCGTTCAGCTGCTCGCGCAGGACGGTCACGTGATCACGTCAGCGTTCCGCCACGAGACCGGATTCCCGGTCACGACGGTGCTGGTCGGCCACGACAGGCGCGCGTTCGTCGCCTACACCTACCTCGACGGCGGCTTCTGCAACAGCGGACAGTTCCACGCTCCCAAGGCGCGACTGTTCCCGCCGGGTGACGCCGGCGGGTTCGTGTTCAACATGGCGCCGAAGAACATGGGACCTCCATACTTGTGCCCGGGGACCGAGGGCGTGTTCCCGGTCACCGCCAAGCCCGGCCCGTAGCCGTGGCCGCCCCTGCCGCCGCGCGCTGCCATCTGACCCGCGGCCGCCACCGCAGGGACGCTCGCACCTACGGCGACGACCACTGGCCGTACCGTTTGCCGTCGTGACCGCGTACCTGAAGCGTCTGGCGAGATCGCTGGCGGCCTACCAGGTCGCCGACATCGTCTCGAAGTTCATGGCGGTCCTGCTGCTGCCGGTCTATACGCGGTACATCCACCCCGCGGGCTACGGCGTCGTCGAGCTCCTCGGGAACGGGGTCATCCTGATCAGCATCCTCGTCCGTTTCGGGATGATCGAGTCGTTCCTGCGGTTCTACTACTCGGACGACGATCAGGAGCGCCGGGATGGGTTGGCTCGGCGCGCGGTCGGCTTCCTGCTCGTTTCGACGACGATCGTCTCGCTCGTGCTCGCGGTGTTCGCCGCCCCGCTGTCGCGCGTCGTGCTCGGATACAAGGACCCGACGATCTTCCGCATCGCCGTGCTGGGGCTGTGGGCGTTCACGAACCTCGAGATGGCCTACGCCGTGCTCCGTGTCGACGAACGGCTGCGGGCCTACGCCGCCGCCACGCTCACCAACGTCGCGCTCACGATCGCGTCGTCCGTGGTGCTCGTGGTCGTCGCCGGGCAGGGGGCGCGGGGCCTGCTGCTCGGCAACTACGGCGCCTCGACGGTCGTGCTGCTCGGGCTGTGGTGGACGATGCGCGATCGTCTGCGGCCGCGCCACGAGGCAGGCGTCGAGACGAACCGGGCGCTGTTCAGCTTCGGCCTGCCGACGGTGCCGGCCGAGGCGTCGGTATACGCGCTCAGCATCGTCGACCGCTACTACATCTTCCACCACGGAGCCGGCGGCCCGAGGCTCGCCGGCCTCTACTCGATCGCGGTCAAGCTCGCCGGCGCCGTGGCGTTCATCGTCCGCGCGTTCCAGTACGCCTGGCCGCCGCTCGCCTACTCGGTCCGCGATGATGGCGAGGCGGCGCGACTGTATGGACTGGTGACCACTTACTACCTGCTCGTCAGCGGCCTGGTCGTGGCCGGGCTCGCGCTCCTCGGCCGCTGGGTCCTGCGGATCCTGACCACGCCGGCCTACTTCGACGCCTACAAGGCGCTGCCCTGGGTGGCGCTCGGCTGGGCGCTGTACGGGCTATGGGTCGTGTTCCTCGTGATCGCCGGGCGCGCCAACGTGACGACACGCAACTTTCCGGCCGCGCTCGCGGGCCTGATCGTGAACGTGGTCATGATCGTGCTGCTCGTGCCCACGCTCGGTATCGCCGGCGCTGGTATCGCCCTGTGCGGCGCGTACGTGGTCATGATCGGAGTCATGCACCTACTGACCCGCCGCGCCTTTGCGGCCTCGTTCGAGTGGCGCCGGCTGGCGCAACTGGCCGTGGTACTGGGCGGCATGTCGGTGGCCGGCGAGGAGCTGCTGCCCACCCACGGGCTCGTCGGGTTCATCAGCCGTGCCGCGGTGCTGGCGGCGATGCCGCTCGTGCTCACCGCCACCGGGTTCACGCATCTGGAGGAGCGCGAGCAGGCCAGGGTGCTGCTCGCTCGGGCCAGGCGAGGGATTGCCCGTGAGCCGGCCTGAGGTCAGCGTCGTGATGCCGTTCGCCGGGGACGAGTACGCGGCCCGGGCCGCGATCGATGCGCTGCTGGCGCTCGAGTTGCGTGTCGGCGACGAGTTGATCCTCGCCGACAACTCCGGCCTCGCGGTCGCACGGGGCGGCGTGGCGGTGATTCGGGCCACCGGCGAGCGTTCGCCTTCCCACGCCCGCAACGTCGGGGCGGCGCGCGCTCACGGTCAGTGGATCCTGTTCCTCGACGCCGATTGCCGGGCGCCCCGCGGTCTGCTCGACGCCTACTTCGCGGCGCCCCCGGCGGACGACGTCGGCGCGCTCGCGGGCGAGGTGGTCGCATTGCTCGAAGGCGACACCCTTGCCGCCCGGTACGGATCGGCCCGGAACTTCCTCTCCCAGGAGGCGCACCTGAGCCATCCGTACCGGCCGCGCGCCGTGGCGGCCAACCTGCTCGTGCGGCGTACGGCGTTCGAGCAGATCGGAGGCTTCTACGAGGGCGTCCGCGCCGCCGAGGACACCGACTTCAGCTGGCGCCTGCAGCAGGCCGGCTGGAAGCTCGAGCTGCGCCGTGGCGCGCAGGTCGAGCACCGCTACCGGGCGACGCTCTCAGAGCTCCGGCGTCAGTGGCGGGGATACGCGGCCGGCCGCGCCTGGCTGGCACGCCGGTACGACGGGTTCGAGCCCGAGCCCGCGGTTTCGCGACTGTTCGGTCGGTTGGTCGCACGGTCCCGCCCCGCGGGCGGTTCCGGGATGCTTCCGGTCCCGCGGCGGAGCGCACCGGCGATTCACGCGAGTCGACTCGAACGTGGCCGCTACCTCGCGCTCGACGCGCTGCTGTCGGCGGACGAGCTCGCGGGCCTCGTGCTCTCGAACCGTCCCACCGGCCGCGCGCGCGCGGCCGCCGCGGTCGTGTTCGTCGCCGATCGCTTCCCCGCCCGCGGTGACCCGCTCGGCGAGTACGCGCGGGCGCTCGACGGCGCGCGGGTCGAGGCCGCCGCCCGCCCGGAATTCCCCGATCCCTCGGTCGCCGGCGCGCTCCGGATCGACTACCGGGAGGACGACGGCGTCGCCGCCCGTGCGGCTTCGCTGGTGGCGCTGGTCGCGCGCCACCCACTGCGCGCGGTCGGCGACGTGCTGAGCCGCCGTCCCGGCGAACCCCCGCTGTCGGCGCTGGCGCCGGCCGTCCGCCGACTCGCGCACGACGGCCGCGCGCGCGTGCACGCGCTCGGCGGCTCAGAGACGCGGGTGACCGCGCGGCGCATCGCCCACCTCGCCGGCCGACCGCTCGACGAGGCGCCGCGGCGGCGCTGATGCGCGTACACCTCGTCGATCCCTCAGCGTTCACGCTGCCGTACGACCACGCGCTGGCAACGGCGCTCGCCGGCGCCGGCGCGGACGTCGAGCTGATCACCAGCCGGTTCGCGTACGGCGCGCCTCCCGCCCCCGACGGCTACGCGGTGCGCGAGTTGTTCTACCGGCATGCGCGCGGTGCGCCCGGATCCCGCTCCCGGCTCGCCGCCAAGCTGGTCGAGCACCTGCCCGACATGCTCAGCTACCGCGCGGTCGCCGCCGAGGCCGCCGACGTGGTGCATTTCCAGTGGCTCCCGGTCCAGGCGCTCGACCGGTGGTTGCTGCCCCGGCGACCGACGGTTCTGACCGCTCACGACCTGCTGCCCCGCGAGCCTCGCCCGGGCCAGGTTCGGTTTCAGCGAAGCCTGTACGACGCCGTCGACGCGGTCGTCGTTCATTCGGAGTACGGGCGGGGTCAGCTCGTGGGCGAGCTGGGTGTCGACCCGAGGAAGGTGCGGGTGATCCACCACGGGGCGTTCCAGCACCTCACGCTCCAGGAGGGCGAGCTGCCGCTACCGGCGGAGCTCGCCGCCGTCAGTTCCCCGGTGGTCCTGTTCTTCGGCCTGCTCCGGCCGTACAAGGGGGTGGAGGTGCTGCTCGACGCGTGGCGCGGGATCGAGGATGCCGAGCTGTGGATCGTCGGCAGGCCGCGGATGCCGATCGCGCCGCTACGGGCGCTGGCCCCGGCGACCGTGCGGTTCGTGCCGCGATACGTATCCGACGCCGAGCTGCCGGCGTTCTTCCGGCGCGCCGACGTCGTCGTGCTCCCGTACTCGCGGACCGAGCGCTTCGACCAGTCCGGCGTGCTGGCGACCGCGCTCGCGTTCGGCAAGCCGACGGTGGTCAGCGACGTCGGCGGATTCGGCGAGATCGCGGCGGCCGGCGCCGCGCGGGTGGTCGCCCCCGACGACCCGGACGCGCTCCGGGCAGCGCTCGCCGGCCTGCTCGCCGACCCGCAGAAGCGTGAGGGCCTCGCCTGCGGCGCGCTGACCGCCGGGGCGGGGCCGTACTCGTGGCAGGAGGCGGCCGCCCAGACCCTCGCCCTGTACAGAGAGTTGGTTGGATAGCCGCCCGTGATCATCGTCGCGATCGTGTTCTGGCTGTCGATCGGCCTGGTGTTGTACGCGCACGTCGGCTATCCGATTCTGCTCGGGCTGCTGGCGTGGGCGCGCGAGCTCGTACCGGGCGCGCTTCGCCGTCCGCGCCCGCCCCAGGACGACGAGCTGCCCCTCGTGTCGGTGATCGTGGCCGCGTACGCCGAAGAGGACGTGATCGCTGAACGCGTCGCCAACATCCGTGCGCTCGACTACCCGCCGCAGCTGATCGAGGTGATCGTCGCCTGCGACGGATCTGTGGACGAGACGGCGGCGCAGGCTCGCGCGGCCGGCGCGGACGCGGTGCTCGAGCTTCCGCGCGGCGGGAAGATCCGCGCTCAGGACGCAGCCGTGCAGCAGGCCGCGGGCGAGATCGTGGCCTTCTCGGACGCGAACGTGACCTGGGAGCCGGACGCGCTCCGCCGCCTGGTGGCGCCGTTCAGCGACCCGCGCGTCGGCTACGTGTGCGGCGAGGTGCAGCTCGTCGACGCCGCAACCGGGTCAAACCAGGAGGGGCTCTACTGGCGCTACGAGCTCGCCCTCCGCGCGCTCGAGTCGCGCGTGCGCTCGGTCACGGGCGGCAACGGCGCGATCTACGCCACCCGGCGCGAGTCCTATCTCGTCGTCGACCCGATCATGGGCCACGACCTGTCGTTCCCGTTCAACATGGTCAAACGCGGGTGGCTGGCCGTCGCCGTCCGCGAGGCGCAGGCGAGCGAGAAGATGGTCCCGACGCTCGAGGGAGAGTTCGCGCGTAAGCGCCGGATGATGAGCCACACGTGGCCGATCGTCCTGCGCGGCGGCATGCTGTCCCCGCGCGGCTACGACCCCCTGTACGCGTTCATGATCGTCTCGCACCGGATTCTCCGCTACGTCACCCCGTTTCTGCACGTGATCGCGCTGGTGGCCAACGTGCTGCTGCTCGGGCAGGGGTGGGTGTACTGGGTGACGCTCGCGCTCCAGCTGGCCGTGCTCGCGGCCGCGGCTCTCGCGGGTGTCATGCCGGCGCGCCCGTTTTTGATCGCGCGCTATTACGTGTTGACCACGGCGTCGCTGGCCGCGGGCCTGTGGGATTGGCTCGTCCACGGCACGGCGGCGGGGTGGGAGCCGGCGGAGGGCACCCGATGAGTCTCTCGCGCGTTCTCGACGTGGTCATCGGCGGCGTCGGTTCTGTGGTGACCGCTCCCGTGGTGGCCGCGCTCGCCGTCGCGATCCGGCTCGAGTCCCCCGGGCACCCGCTCTACACCCAGACCCGCGTCGGTCTGGACGGACAGCTCTTCCAGATCTACAAGCTGCGCACGATGGTCCGCGGCGCCGAGTTCACCGGCGCCGGCCTCGCCATCCAGGAGGGCGACGACCGGATCACGCGGATCGGCGACTTCCTGCGCCGCTACTCGCTCGACGAGCTCCCGAACCTGTGGAACGTGCTCCGCGGCGAGATGTCGATCGTCGGCCCCCGCCCGACGCTGGCGGTGCAGGTCGAGCAGTACACCGAGCGCCAGCGCGGCCGGCTCGCGGTCAAGCCCGGCATCACCGGCTGGGCGCAGGTCAACGGCCGCGCGTCGCTGCCCTGGCCCGAGCGGATCGAGCTCGACCTCTGGTACGTCGAGCACCGGTCGCTGGCGCTCGACCTGCGGATCCTCGCGCGCACGGTGCGGATGGTTACGGGCGGCGAGGGCATCTACAAGGGAGACCGAGGCGGATGGACGCCACCTCCGAGCGCGACCTAGCTGTCCTGCTGACCGGGGTCGGGAAGCGCTACGACATCGTCTCGGCGTTCGCCCAGCACGCCACCGTGGTGGCGGCCGACCCCAACCCGCTCGCGCCGGCGCAGTACGCGGCCCATCACCGTCGGGCCGTGCCGCGGATCGACGACCCGGGGTATGTCCCCGCGCTGAAGGCCCTGTGCGACGAGTTCGGCGTGGGCGCGGTGGTGCCGCTGACCGATCTCGACCTGCACGTGCTGGCTGACGCCCGAGCTGCCGGCGAGCTGCCGGCGTTCGTGCCCGATCCCGAGATCGCCCGGGCGACGTTCGACAAGTACGAGACGCATCTGCTGCTGTCGCGGTTGGGGCTGCCGTCGCCCCCAACCGTGCTGCCCGGCGAGCCGGTTGAGCACTACCCGGTGATGGTCAAGCCGCGCTGGGGGTCGGGGGCGCGCTCGATCCACCGCGCGGACGACATCCACGCCGCCGACTTCTTCGTCCACTACATCGGCGAGCCCGCGATGGTGCAGCGGTTCATGGATGGCCCCGAGTTCTCGATGGACGTGCTCTGCGACCTGGGCGGACGGTGCCTGAACGCGATTCCGCGCACGATGATCGAGTCGCGCGGCGGGGAGTCGATCAAGGGCACGGTCATCGCCGACCCCGAGCTGATCGACCTCGGCCGGCGCGTCGCCGAGGCGCTCGGCGTGCGCGGCCCGGCCACGATCCAGGCGTTCCGGGATCGGGAGATCGGCCTCGGGATCACCGACGTCAACACCCGCTTCGGTGGCGCCTTTCCCGCCCCCATTTACGCGGCGCTGCCGGGGCGCACGTACCCGGAGCTGATCGTCCGAATGGCGGGGGGCGAGGAGATCGACCCCCACGTCGGCGAGTTCCGCGCCGGGGTGACGTTCACCCGCTACTACTGGCAGCTCGAGCTCGATTCGGAGCTGCGGCCCACCGGGCGGGACATCGTCGATCCCCCGGGTCCCCCGCGGCCGCGGTGAACGCTTGCTGAAAAAGGGCTCAAGGTGAGCCCTTTTCTAGCGAGCCAGTCGTTTCTCGAAGCAGATGCTGGTGGGCGACGCCGCATACGCCCCGAAGCACGGGAGGCGCGCGTAGCCTGCGGATTCGTAGAGCCCGAGCGCGGCGAGGGCTTTGTCGCCGGTCTCGAGGACGACGCGGCTCGCGCCGAGTGCCGCCGCTCTGTCCTCTAGCGTGTTCAAGATCGCTCTGGCGAGGCCGCGGCCCCGGGCCGCTGGGACCACGTACATGCGCTTGAGCTCGGCCACCGCTTCGCCCGGGATCGCTTCGCCTGGGATCGCTTCGCCTGGGATCGCTTCGCCTGGGATCGCTCCGCCCGGGATCGCTCCGCCCGGGATCGCTCCGCCCGGGATCGCTCCGCCCGGGATCGCTCCGCCCGGGATCGCTCCGCCCGGGATCGCTCCGCCCGGGATCGCTCCGCCCGGATCGCTCCGCCCGGGATCGCTCCGCCCGGGATCGCTCCGCCCGGGATCGCTCCGCCCGGGATCGCTCCGCCCGGGATCGCTTCGGGCGGGATTCCGTCGCCCGGGAGCAGGCGGACGGCGCCGCAGCCGGCGGGCTCGCCGTCGAGCCACAGCACCACGAACGCGCCGGCACCCTCAGCGACCTCCTCGGCGTCGAGCGAGTGGAAGCGCTGCGCCGGCGGATAGTCGAGGCTGAGCTCGGCGTTGAGCTCCGCGATCAGCCTGCGCGCCACCGGCGAGTCGAGCGGCTCAGGGCGAACCTCGACCCCAGGCATGGCAGGGCTCAGGCGTTGGCGGCGCGGGAGCGGCGGCCCGGCTTGCCGTTGGCCGATTCGCCCCAGCACTCGTCGACGAACTCCGCGATCTTGGCCGTGAGGCGCGCCGGGCGCACGCGCAGCTCGATGATCGAGTTGGCGTCGATCAGGCGGCCGTTGGGGAGCTCGGCGGCGAGCTGGTCGGCATCGGAGAACGGGTGCACGGGGTCCCGTGGATGTCCGATCACAAGCGCCGGCGCCTCGAACGTCTGGCGCACGGCCCGCTCGGGCGCGGTTCGTCCGAACAGGATCCCCTGGAGGACGGCGCCGCTCGGCCCCGGGTCCTGGGCGATCCAGTCGAGCGCGAGCTCGACCGTGAACGGGACGAGCTCCCGCGGCACCCACCTCGCGCCACGCGCCAGAACCTTCATCGCCGGCTCGCCGAACGTGAGCGCGAACAGCAGCGGCGTGAACGCGGCCGCGCAGGCCGGGATCGCGTTGTCGAGCACGGGCATCTCGATCACCATTCCACGCAGGCGCTCGGGCGCGAGCGACGCGAGTTCGAGCGTGGTGTTGGCCCCGAGCGAGGTGCCCCCGACGACCGCCTGCTCGAGCTCGAGGTGGTCGAGCAACGCCAGCGCCTGACGGGCGAACTCGGCGATCGAGTAGCGCCACATCTCCTGCGGCCGCTCCGACGCACCATGTCCGAGGAAGTCAAAGGTCACGACCCGATTGCCGTGAGCGGCCAGATCGCTCGCGAGCGGCACCTGCATCTTCTGCGAGAGCAGCAGCCCCGGCATCAGGATCGTCGTCCGCTCGCCCCTTCCATGGATCGTGTAGGCGAGCTTGTGGCCCTGATAGCGGAAGTACCCCATGGATTTCAGGATACCCTTAGACGTCGACTGGCTAGTCAGCCAGTCCCGGCCCGGTACCGTGCAACCTACGGGCGAGGACACCACGAGGAGGACTGCGGAAATGGCAAAGACACTGCGATCGCTGGACGGGCAGGTGGTTGCGATCACCGGCGGGGGCCGTGGGATCGGGCGGGCGACGGCTGCGGCGCTGATCGCCAAGGGCGCGAAGGTCGCGATCGGCGACATCGACGCCCCGCTGGCCGAGAAGACTGCCTCGGAGCTCGGCGCGGACTCGGCCGTCGGCCTCCCCCTCGACGTCACCGACCGCGAGAGCTTTGCCGGCTTTCTGGACGAGGTTGAGCGCCGGCTAGGCCCTCTCGACGTGCTCGTCAACAACGCGGGCATCATGCCGGTGGGCCCGTTCGTGGGCGAGAGCGACGCCACGGCGCACCGCCTCGTGGATATCAACATCCACGGCGTGATCCTCGGCTCGAAGCTGGCCATCGAGCGATTCACGCCCCGGGGGCGCGGCGACATCGTCCAGCTTGCCTCGATCGCCGGCAAGGGCGGCTTTCCCGGCGGCGCCACCTACTGCGCGACCAAGCACGCCGTGGTCGGCCTGACCGAGGCGCTCCGCGCCGAGCTCCGCGGCACCGGGATCGAGATGCACCAGGTCCTCCCGATCGGCGTCAACACCGAGCTCTACTCGGGCGTCGCCGCGGCACGCGGGTTCCCGACGGCCGAGCCCGCCGAGGTCGCCAACACGATCGTCGAGCTCCTCCAGACCGGGAAGTTCGAGCTCTACGTGCCGCGGAACGTAGGCGCGATCACGCGCCTGCAGTCGCTGATGCCACGTCGACTCGCCGAGGCCATCATCCGCCTCACCAAGGGCGACCAGCTGCTGCTGAGTGCCGACCCGGCGGCGCGCGCGGCCTACGAGGCCCGCATCAACTGCTCGGTCTCGTCCGCGCCAGTGGCCGTGCCGGCCGAGCGCGAGAAGGACGCCGCTTAGGGTTCGCCGTCGCAGTCCGCGTAGGGCGCGACCCGCGGCCGCGCCGGCGCCGACCTGCACAGCACGACATTCGAGCGGAATGCGGGTGACCGTGCCGAGTAATGCACGCCACACATGCACCACTCGGCAAGGTCCGGCGTGCGCGCGTCGATTGCCGTGTTATGCAGGTCCAGGCCCCGGCCCACCCCGGGTGCCCGCCGTTTGCCGTCCGCTCGCAACTCCGGGCGTGGGAGGGTCCAGGCCCCGGCGCACCCAGGTGCCCAGCCGTTTGCCGTCCGCTGGCAACTCCAAGCGAGGGAGGGTCCAGGCCCCGGCCCGCTCCACGTGCCCGCCGTTTGCCGTCCGCTCGCAACTCCGGGCGAGGGAGGGTCCGGGCCCCGGGCCGCCCCAGGTGCCCAGCCGTTTGCCGTCCGCTTGCAACTCCGGGCGAGGGAGGGTCCGGGCCCCGGGCCGTCCCAGGTGCCAAGCCGTTTGCCGTCCGCTCGCAACTCCAAGCGTGGGAGGGTCCAGGCCCCCGGCCCACCCCAGGTGCCCGCCGTTTGCCGTGCGCTCGCGGCTGGAGGAGAGGACGCGGCCCGGCGGTTGCGGTTAGGGACTGGAGCCCAGCCACGAGGCGATCAGGCGCCCGATCTCCGGGCCGGCGTCCTCCTGGAGGAAGTGCGACGCGCCGGCGATCACGTGGTCGATCTCGCTACCGAGCGCGCGGGCGAACCGCCGGCCGGTCGGCTCGAGCGGTAGGACCGGATCGGAGTCGGCCCACAGGAACAGCTTCGGCCGCGGGTCCTCCCGCATGGCGTCGAGCACCCGCTGCCCGGCGGCGGCGCCCGGGGCGTCCGGCGATAACGGCAGGATCAACGGGAAGGCACGCGCTCCCGCCTTTGACGCCGGGTTCGGGAACGGCGCGTCGTAGGCGGCGATCACCTCATCGCCGGGGTCGTTCAAGCACGCCCGCCGCACGAGCAGCCCGACCGGCAAATCCTCGGTCCGCTCGACGAACGCGCGGAACGTCATCCACGCGTCGGTCATGGGCTGGTGGCCGGTGAACAGGCCGGTGTCGAGCACGACGATGCGTGCAATCCGGTCCGGCCTCTCGACCGCCAGTCGTAGCCCGATCGGCCCTCCCCAGTCATGGACGACCACGGTGGCGTCGTGCAGGCCGAGTTCGTCGGCCAGGGCGAGAACGCTCGCGGTGTGGACGTCGTAGCTGTACCACTCGATGTCGATCGGCTTGTCCGAGCGGCCGAAGCCGGGGAGGTCGGGGGCGACGCAGCGGTAGCCGGCGTCGCGGACGGCCGGGATCACGCGACGCCATAGGAACGACCACGTCGGCTCGCCGTGCACGAACACCACGGGCGGCCCGTCGCCGACGTCCAGGTGGGCGAGCCGGAAGCCGTCGAATTGGCGGTAGGAGGGCTCGAACGGGAAGTCCGGCAGGCCGGTCAGTAACTCTTCTGGGGTGCGGATCGCGTCGGTCATCGCTTGCCCGGCATGTTCCGTTTGAGCCACCCGGAGATCATGCGACCGATCTGCGCGCCGGCGTCCTCCTGGAGGTAGTGGCCGACCCCCTTGATGACGTGGTCGATGTCGGCCCCGATCGCCCGGGCAAACCGCCAGCCGGCCTCGACCGGGAGGATCGGGTCGGCCTCGCCCCAGATAATGAGCTTGGGGCGGGCGTCGGACGCGAGCCGCTCGAGCACGCGCTGACCGGTCGCGGCGCCGTCCATATGCGGCGTCGTGGGAAGGATCAGCGGGAAGGCGCGGGCGCCCGCCTTCGACGCCGGATTCGGGAACGGCCGCTCGTAGGCGGCGATCACGCTCGGGGCCAGCGGCACCTTGCACCCGGCTCGGATCAGGAACGAGATGGGCAGGTCCTCGCTGCGCTGGGCGAGCTCGCGGAACGCCATCCACGCGTCGGTCATCTTCTGGTGTCCGGTGAACAGACCCGAGTCGAGCACGACCATGCGCCCGATCCAGTCCGGGTGCTCGACCGCCACGCGCAGACCGATCGGGCCTCCCCAGTCGTGCACCACGATCGTGGCGTCACGCAGCTTGAGCTCGGCGAAGAGCGTCGCCACGCTGTCGGTGTGACGGTCGTACGTGTACCACTCGATGTCGATCGGCTTGTCCGAGCGGCCGAAGCCGGGGAGGTCGGGCGCGATGCAGCGAAAGCCTGCGTCCCTTACCGGGGGGATCACCTTGCGCCACAAGAACGACCAGGTCGGCTCGCCGTGGATGAACACGACCGGCGGCCCCTTGCCGACGTCGACGTGCGCGAGTCGCAGCCCCAGGAACTTCCGGTACTTGGGCTTGAACGGAAAGTCGGGAACGTTTGCGAGGAGGGCTTCGGGGATCTGGACTATGCCTGACACGGTGGCGTGAAGCTATCGCTCCGGGATATGCCGGGCGGCGGTTCAGGGGCCGTGCACGAGGGCTTGCGAGGCGTCGGAGGCGACCGTGACCTCGATCTCCGAGGGGAAACGTTCCCACGTGATCAGGTCGAGCGCCTGCAGGCGATCGAGCATCGCCTGGAACGCGCCCGCCTGGGCCTTGCTGACGTACCGGCGGGCGATCGTGAACGACCATCCGGCGGCGGCCGGCGGGTCGGTGATCCCGAGCACCTGTTGGTAGTGCAGATCGCTCACCGCGCTCGTCACCCGCAAGGGCGCCGCGCCGCCGGAGAGCGCGCGCACGCGCGCGGCCAGCGCGACGAGCAGGTCCAGCGCCGGCGGGCGCAGGCCCCTGTAGAGCGCGGGAGTGAAGCCGACCTGGTGCGCCACCGAGCCGATCCCGGGGTCGTAGGCCAGCCCGAGTGCCCGCGCGTTCGAGGGCAGCGGCAGGATCGTGCGGGCGGCATAGGCGCGGTCGAGCCCGTCCGGGGTGGCGAAGGCGTGGACGGCGCTCGGGGGATGGAGCACGTATGCGTTCGAGTCGATCGCGGTCTGGAGCGCGCTCAGACGCCCTAGCGACGGCCGATCGGTCCGGTAGAGGCGCATGATCCGCTCCGCGCCGAGCAGCCGCCAGTAGTAAAGCGAGGAGTCGTCCCCGAAGCCCGAGAGCAGCTTGAACGCGCCGGGATGGTGATCTGGTGTGGTGTCGAAGTACAGCTGGACGTACGGGACCGCGACGCCGATGTCGTACGCGTCGAGCACGTTCTCGAGGTTGCCGATCCCCATGTGGTAGGACTCGAACGCGAGGTCCCACCTCCCGAAGTGCTGCCGGGCGATCTCCAGGTAGCGGACGGTCGCGGCGAGCGCGAGCCGGGGGTTGAAGCGGTCGTCGGCCCCCGCCCGCTGGCGGTCGAGACGCGCGACCCGCGCGGTCTGGCCGCGCGCCGAGGCGATGTCGATCTGAGCTGTCAGGTGGCGACTGCGCGCGAGGTCGATGTGCATCCTGAGCAGCGACTGCCCGGTCGAGGCCAGGATCTGAGTAAGGCCGGCGGCGTCGACCGGATCGACCCCCGCGATCACGTTCGGCCGGCCGGCGCTCTCGACGAACACGAGCGCCTCGAGCATGTTCGGGTCGATGCTCGTGCCGGCGGTGGCCCGGTCGATCAACGGCCGGAACGCCGCCACGCGGGCGGCCGTGGCGACCGCGCCGCCCGGGCTCTTGACGAACAGGACGTGGTCGGTGCCGTCGATCGCCCGGGTTACGAAGTCAGACTCGCGGCTCGCGACGTACGCGAACGGGTCGCCCGCCTTCGCCGGCTGGCCGATCCCCGGCAGCGGCAGCGGAGGCGGGCCGCTCTTGTCGCCCGACGCCGTGAGGGCGACGGTCGCGACAGCGATCAGGAGGACGAGGCCGACACCGGCTACCGCCAGGCGTCCGCGACCAGCCGCCTTGCGCCGGGACCGCACGGCCTCATGAGCCGTGGTAGACGAGCGTCATCTTCTTGCACGCGGCAGCGTGCGCGGGATCGACGAGGCTCGGGAACACCTTCCAGCCCGCGCCGGCGATCGGGTAGACGTTGACCAGCGGATGCGGGTGCTTGGCGATATACGAGCGGCTCACGTACAGCACGCCGACCTTCACCCCGGCGTACCACGCGAAGATGCTCTGGTACTCGATCGGGACGTTCGGCTGACCGCACGCGAACATGTTCGAGGCCCCGAGCGTCTTGACCACGCCCGACAGCCGGCCGATCAGGACGGTTCGGGCGCGCTGCGCTCGCAGATCAGTGCGCTCTAGTCGCTCCTGCCGGTGGGCCGCGCCGAGCATCGAGCCGGAAATGATCACGACGGCGAGGACGGTGCCCCAGGTGCCGATGTTCGTGGCCAGCCGTCCGGGTATTCGAGCCCCGGCGATCCGCTCGGCTAGCCCGGAGAGAAGGGCGGGGAGCTCATGGACGATCCTGCCGATGAACACGGCGGCAAGGACCCCGACGATCGCGCCGGCCTCGAACATGTAGCGCGGCACCGCCGGGAAGCCGTGGAGAGCGAACGCGATCTCGACGAGCACCCACAGGATCGTGCCGACGGCGACGACCAGGATCGCGATCCGCCGGCGCCATGCCGCCCAGGCCACGGTCAGCACCGCTAGGACCCAGATCGTGTTTGGGAGCAGCTCGTGGAAGCGGCTGATCGTGCCGGTGACCTTGTTGCCGTGAATCGCCCGGGGCGAGTTCTCGGCGATGTTGCCGGCAGTCAAGAGGCTCTTGGACGACAGCCCCGGGATCCCGAACCAGAGGAACGCGAGCAACACGAGCGAGGCGTACAGCCAGCGGCGGTAGGCCGGGACGTAGCGCCATAGCCACAATCCCGCGAGCCCGTAGAACGGCCACACCTCAGGCCGCCCGAGCGCCCCGAGCCACCAGATCCAGAACGCCGCCTTGTGGTGACCGGACAGGTGCAGGTCGACCGCCAGGAGGCAGATCGACACGATCATCGTGTCGGACTCCGCGCTCAGGACGTAGTGCGTGTAGTTGAAGTTGCCGACCGGATCCTGCATCGCGAACAGGAACCCCGCCGCGAACAGTCCGGCGACGTAGGACGCGTACCGGCGCTCGGGCCGGGAATAGGTGAGGCGGAAGGCGATCCGCCAGGCGAAGATCAGCCCGCTGAGCGAGATCGCCACCGAGGTCACCATCCACAGCCACAAGGCGTAGCGGCCGAAAACCGCGTAGGGGACCGTGAACAGGAACGGCAGCGGCTTCCACGAGGGCGCGCCGTTGGTGTCGAGCTTCAGATGGATCGTGAGCTTGCCCCACACGAGCCAGCCGTAGGGGTCATAGCCCGGGCGCGCGCGCGCGTAGAGCACGATCGCGAGCGACACGAGCAGGAGCCCGGCCGCCGTCAGCACCCACCGGTACTGGTAGGCGAGCGCGCGCCAATCGGCGCCGGTGCTGTGCTCGCGCTCGGGCTCGTGGTCGCCTGGGACGGCGATCGGCGGTGCGTCTAGGGTCTGCTCAGACAAGGGGCCGCGGGGACGGTAGCAGCAGGAGTGCCTGGCTTCGGCCGCCGCAAATCGGGTGAGCGTCCTCTAATCTGTGGCTGCGTCGGACGGCCCGCCGCGGCGGGGCTCTTACGTCTCGCGTAGGCCTCGTCGGCTATCCTCCTGCGCTCGCGGGCCAGGCATTGCCTGGAACTTGGCCCATTGGAGCGCCGCCTCACAGGCCCAGAGCGCTGAAGATCCCCTAGTCGAACGTCAGGCATTGGAGCCCCTACATGCGAATTTTGGTTCTTGGCGGTGACGGATACCTTGGGTGGCCCACCGCGCTTCACCTCAATGCCCTCGGGCATGACGTAGCGGTCAACGACAACTTCGCGCGTCGCCGCTACGACGAGGAGATGGGCGTGGACAGCCTGGTGCCGATTTGCTCGCTCGAGGAGCGGGTGGCGGCCTGGTCCGAGATCTCCGGGAACGCCATCGGGACCTACGTCGGCGATCTGTGCGACGCGGCCTTCGTCCACCAGATGGTCGGCGACTTCCGCCCGGACACGATCGTCCACTTCGGCGAGCAGCGTGCCGCGCCGTACTCGATGATCGATCAGGACCACTGCGTCTACACCATGACGAACAACATCGTCGGCAACCTGAACGTGATGTACGCGATCGCCGACATCGACCGCGACATCCACCTGGTCAAGCTCGGCACGATGGGCGAGTACGGGACGCCGAACATCGACATCGAGGAGGGGTGGCTCGAGGTCGAGCACAACGGCCGGCGCGATCGGGTCCTGTATCCGAAGCGGCCGGGGTCCTTCTACCACCTGTCCAAGGTGCACGACAGCCACAACATCGAGTTCGGGTGCCGGATCTGGGGACTGCGCGCCACGGACCTCAACCAGGGCGTCGTGTACGGCGCCGACACCGAGCAGACCAAGCTCGACCCGCGGCTGGCCACGCGCTTCGACTACGACGGCGTGTTCGGCACGGTGCTGAACCGGATGGTGATCCAGGCGGTGCTCGGCCATCCGCTCACGGTCTATGGCAACGGCTCCCAGACGCGCGGCCTGATCAACATCGTGGACACCGTCGAATGTATCCGGCTCGCCTCGGAGAATCCCGCCGACCGGGGCGAGTTCCGCGTCTTCAATCAGTTCACCGAGCACCTGTCGGTCCGTCAGATCGCCGAGACGATCGCCGAGGAATACCCGGGCGAGGCCACGATCGAGACCGTCGAGAACCCGCGGGTGGAGGCCGAGGATCACTACTACAACGCCAAGCACACGGCGCTCGTGGAGCTCGGCCTGGAGCCGACGCTGCTGTCGATGACGCTGATCGACCATCTGTTCGAGGTTGTCGAGCGGCACCGCGATCGCGTCGACCTCGCGGCGATCATGCCGACGGTGAGCTGGCGCGCCACCACCAGCGAGCTGCCCCAGACGTCGACGGGCGCGCTGGCCCAGACGTGAGCGACTCGACGGCCCTGCAGGGACGCCGGGTCCTCGTCACGGGAGGCTCAGGGTTCATCGGCCGCCACGCGGCGGCGGAGCTGACGCGGTCCGGCGCGGTCGTTCGCGTGGTCGACCTGAAGCCCCATCCCGATCCGGCCGTCGACATAGTGGTCGGCGATATCACCGACGCGGACGTCTTGGACGCGGCGCTCGCGGGAGGATTCGACTCGGTCGTGCACCTGGCCGCGGTGACGTCCGTGCTGCGTTCGGTCGAGAATCCCGTGGGGACGTTCGAGACGAACGTGGCGGGCACGCAGGCGGTCCTCGAGGCCGCGCGGGCGGCGGGTGTGCGCTCGCTGGCGTTCGCGTCGACTAACGCTGTCACCGGCCCGATGGATGCTCCGGCGATCGTCGAGACGGCCGTTCTGAAGCCGCTCACCCCGTACGGCGCGACCAAGGCCGCCGGCGAGATGCTGATGTCCGCCTACACCGCCTCCTACGGCGTGCGATGCACGTGCCTCCGGCTGACCAACGTGTACGGGCCGGGCATGCAGGCCAAGGACAGCATCGTCGCGCGCCTGATGCGCGCGATCCGGCTCGGGCGCACATTTGAGATCTACGGCGACGGCCGGCAGGTGCGCGACTATGTTCACGTGTCGGACGTGATCGCCGCCGTGGGTCTGGGGTTGGTCAACGAGGATTGGAACGGCCCGGTCGTGATCGGGTCGGGGAGGTCGATGTCAGTGCGCGAGGTCGTCGACGCCGTCCGCGAGGTCACCGGGGCTTCGTTCGAGGTCACGCACGGACCGGCCCGGCCGGGCGAGATGCCGGCGGTGATCGTCGATCCGAGCCGGGCGCGGGCCGCCGGATGGTCGCCCAGGTTCTCCTTTGAGGAGGGGCTCCGCGGAGTGTGGGACGAATGGTCGGTCGCGGACATCGACGCGATCGCCGCGGGCGCGCCCGCGGCGTCGGTGACGGCGGCGTCCCTGCCGGCGGCGTCTGTGCCGGCGGCTTCTGTGCCGGCGGCATCCGTGCCGGCCGGGGGCGACAGATGACGGCCATCCGCGGCTCCCAGACCGTGCGTGCCGGAGCTGCCGATCCGGCCTCGTTCTCGCTAGAGGCCGCGCTCGAGGAGCTCGAGCCGGCCGAGCGGGGCGCGGCGACGGCGTTCCTGGCCACGCACCCGCCTTTGGTGGGCGCGCCCCTGGCCATCGTGATCCCCGCTTACAACGAGGAGCCGACGGTCGCCGACGTGGTGGGCGAGATCCCACGCGCGGCAGCCGGGTTGCAGACCGAGGTCATCGTGGTGGTCGACGGCGCCCGCGATGCGACGGCTTCGAAGGCCGCCGGCGCCGGCGCGCTCGTGTGCGACGTCCCGGTCAATCGCGGGCAGGGTGCGGCGTTGCGGCTGGGCTACTGGCTGGCCCGGGCTCGCGGCGCGCGCGTGATCGCGACGATCGATGCCGACGGGCAGTACGAGCCCGATGAGATCGGCCGCGTGGTTGCTCCGATTCTGGAGGGGCGCGCTGATTTCGTATCGGGGTCCCGCCGACTCGGGGCCGAGCTCACCACGGACAAGGTGCGCCATCTCGGCGTGCTCGTGTTCGGCGCGCTGATCAGCGTGCTCGTGCGCCACCGGGTCACCGATCCGGCGTGCGGGATTCGCGCGATGCGGTCCGAAGTGGCCGCGGACGTCGTGCTCGAGCAGCCGCAGTATCAGGCCTCGGAGTTGATGATCAGCGCCGCTCTGCACGGCTACCGGCTGGCCGAGGTGCCGACCACCATGCGTGACCGGGGGGTGCACGCCACCGGCACGAAGAAGGGTGGGAACTTCGGCTACGGCGTGCGGTTCGCGCGGGCGGCGCTACGCACGTGGAGGCGCGACCGGAAGGCCGCGCGGACGCGGCTGCGTCCCGAAAAGATCCACACCTCGTAGACCGCGAACCGCACTACGAACAGGATCGCGAACACCGCCAGGTAGGAGCCGGTCACCAGTAGCACCCTGAACCCGTGGTGGGCGGGGATGCTCTGCACGTGGCGCTGGGTCCATGCGGTCGTCTCGGCCGTGATGAACAGCGTGAGCACCGAGACGATCACGTAGGCGACGACCTCGCGGCCGACGGCGATGCGGCCTTCGACTCGCCAGGCCCAGCGGCGGTTCAGAATCCAGTTGGGAATCGCGCCGGCGATGAACGCAACGATCGAGCACGCGGTCGTGCCGACGCCCATCACGTACAGCGCCGCGAACACGATCGCGCTCGTCGTGGCGGCCACGATCGAGCCGAGCGTGTAGCGCGTGATGCGCGCGCGCAGAGGCGACTGGGTGATGAGACGTCCAATCCGAGACTTCGCCAGTCGTACGCCGAGCGGAGAATTGCGCAGCGCGTGGTAACGCTTAGTGATCACCGACCAGCGATCGTAGCGTTTAAGGGCGTCAAGTGGGCGTATAGGCCCCCAGGTGGGGGGTGTCGCCGTGGCCGTCGGTACGGTCCGAGTTCGCATGCGGATTCAAACGGCGAGCGATCCGATCGTGCTCGACGACGACCTGGTCGTCGCCGGCGAGAACGCCGCCGTGCTCGAACGGTTACCCGAAGGCGCGTTCGACCTGATCTATATGGATCCGCCGTTCAACACCGGGCGGGCGCAGACGCGGCGTTCTTTGTCGGTCGTCGCGGATGCCTCCGGGGACCGTGTTGGATTCGGGGGGCGGCGGTATCGGTCCGAGCTGCTGCGCTCGTTGAGCTACGACGACGCGTTCGGCGACTACCTCGCGTTTCTGGAGGTCCGGTTGGAGCGAGCTCGGTCGCTGCTTGCGCCCCACGGAACGCTCTACTTCCACATCGACTACCGCGAGGCGCACTACTGCAAGCTGCTGCTCGACGAGCTGTTCGGCCGGGACGCCTTCTTGAATGAGCTCATCTGGAGTTACGACTACGGGGCCAAGCCGCGCCGACGGTGGCCGGCGAAGCACGACACGATCCTGGTGTACGTCCGGACTCCGGGGGCACATTTCTTCGACGCCGATGCGGTCGAGCGCGAGCCGTACATGGCGCCGGGGCTCGTGAGCGCCGAGAAGGCCGCGCGTGGCAAGCGCCCGACCGACGTGTGGTTCCACACGATCGTTCCCACCAACGGCCGCGAGAAGACCGGCTACCCGACCCAGAAGCCCGAGGGCGTGCTGCGGCGGATGGTGGCCGCCTCGTCGCGGCCGGGCGGGTGGTGCCTGGATCCGTTCGCCGGCTCCGGCACGCTCGGCGCCGTGTGCCGGGGGCTCGGCCGGCGGTTCGTGCTCGTCGACAAGAGTCCGGTGGCGGTCGAGGTGATGCGGGCGCGCCTCGGCTCCGGTGAAGTCCGTCCGGGTGACGGTGAGGTCCGCCCGGGTGAGGTTTGCCCGGCTGACGGTGAGGTCCGCCCGGATGAGGTCGGCCCGGGTGAGGTCCGCCCCGGTACGCTGAGGTCCGCCCGGGTCTAGTCGGTGGTGCCGTGGACCAGCGGGACGAACTGGACCGGCTCGAGCTGCCGGCGAACTAGCCGCCGGCCCACCCGCCGCGTCAGCATCAGGCGCTGGGTGGCCGACCCGACCGGCGCCACGAGCCTTCCTCCGTCCGTCAGCTGGCGCTCGAGCGCCTCCGGCATCGAGTTGCCCGTGGCCGCCGCCACGTTGATCGCGTCGAACGGCGCCTCGCTCGGCAGTCCCTCCGATCCATCGCCGACGACGAACGTGACGTTCTCGATCCCGAGGTCGCGGACCGCGCGCTCGGCCTCGACGCTCAGCTCTCGGTGGCGCTCGATCGTCCACACGTGCTCGACGAGCAGCGACAGAAGAGCCGCGTGATAGCCGGAGCCGGTCCCGACGTCGAGGGCCCGATCGGTGGGCCTGAGCTCGAGGGTCTCGAGCATCCGGGCGACGACGAGCGGCTGGGAGATCGTCTGGCCGCTGCCGATCGGCAGCGCCACGTTCTCGTAGGCGCGGTCGCGCTCCTCAGCGGGCACGAACCGCTCACGGGGGATGCTCGCGATCGCCGCGAGCACGCGCTCGTCGCCGATCGCCGGCCGGAGCAGGCGGGCTAGGTTGGCGGCTTCCGTCGGGGACATGGTCGACTCAGAGGCCCTCCGCGTCGGCGTCGAGCCACTTGTCGAAGAACTCGTCGGATTCGAGGCTCACGAGATCGGCGCGCAGCAGCTTCAGCAGCTTCGAGGCCTGTTTCGGCTCGACCTCCCAATACAGGATCACCTCGCCGTCGTCGACCGAGACGACCTCGATCCGGTCCGTCCTGCCCGGGTCGGACAGGAACGCCGGCTCGCGCCCTTCGCGGGAGACGATCAGATGGTAGAGACGGTTGGCCTTCATCGGGCGCCTCCCAGGGCCATCGCCTCGGGGCCTTCGTACGTCCGGCCGTCGATCTGGATCGCCGGCAGGGTCGTGACCCCGGCCTCTCGGGCGCGCAGGTTCGCGGTCTGGAGCGCCTGGGCGGTCGAGGCCATCTGGAGGCCCTTGGTCAGCGCCGCCGGGTGCATCTCGCAGGCCGCGCCGGCGATTAGGATCGTGTTCTGGTCGCCGATGTCGCGGCCGCCCGCAAAGGTTTGTCGGAACGCGGCGAGAGAGAACGCGACGCCGCGGCCGATCTTCTTGGCGTACGTCGCCGCGAGCATGGCCGTCGTCGCGTCCGGGGGCCAGGCTGGCGGCCATCTGAGGCGTTGCAGGCCGAGACCGTCCGCGAGCCGCTCTATGTGCGAGCGGTCAAGCTCGTGACGGCGCTCGGTCGCGGCTACCACCAGCTGCGAGGCGAGAACCGGCTCCCATTCCGGCACCACCGGCAAGGTCGACATGATCGTCTCGCCGAGTAAATAGCACTGCGGGCTGCCGAGGTCGTAGTAGAAGACTGGCTGCGGAGGCACTACAAGCCGGCCTGCCGGGGCGCTACCCGTGAATCAGCCAGCCGTCGGCCGCCCGCGCGGCTTCCATCACGGCCTCCGACAGCGTCGGATGGCCGTGGATGATCCGGGCGACCTCGGGATATCCGCCCTCGAGCGCGCGCACGTTGACGAGCTCCTGGATCAGCTCCGTCGCCTTCGTGCCGACGATGTGACCGCCGAGCAACTCGCCGTACTGCTTCTCGCCGACGATCTTGACCAAGCCCGTGCGGTCTCCGTACACGGTCCCGGCCCCGACAGCGCCGTACTGGAGCTTGCCGACGACGACGTCATATCCCTGTTCGTTGGCCTGGATCTCGGTCAGCCCGAAGCTGCCCACGTTGGGCGTGCAGAAGGTGGCGCGGGGAATGTCGATGTACTCGATTGGGTGAGTCTTGAGCCCGGCCGCGTCCTCGACCGCGATCACGCCCTCGTCGGATGCCTTGTGGGCGAGCGCGGGGCCCTGGACCAGGTCCCCGATCGCGTACACGCCCTGGACGCTCGTGCGGAGCGCCCCGTCGACCTCGATCAAACCGTCGTCGGCGAGCTTGACGCCGGCTTTGTCGAGGCCCAGAGCTTGTACGTCCGGGGCGCGGCCGGTCGCGATCACGAGCCACTCGACCTCGCGCGGCTCGCCGGCGTGCGTGAACCGGCACATCGACTCGCTCGTCTCGATGTTCTCGACGAACGTGCTCGTGTGGATGGACATCCCCTGGCGCTTCAGACCGCGCTCGACGACCTTCGAGATGTCTGCGTCCTCGGTCGGCAGGACCCGGTCGAGCGCCTCGTACAGCAACACGTCCGTGCCGAGCCGGGCATACGCGGACGCGATCTCCGACCCCGACGCGCCGGCGCCGACGACCGCGAGCGTCTTCGGGAGCTCGGATAGGGCCCAGGCTTCCTCGGTACCGATCACCCGCCCGCCGAACTCCGTTCCGGGGATCGGCCGCTTCACCGATCCGGTGGCGAGGACGATCGTCTTGGCCGCGATCTGGTCCCCGCCGTTCACGGCGACCGTCCCGGGTTCTCCGAGAGCGCCCTCGCCCTCGATCAGCTCGACCCCGTTCTTCTTGAACAGCCCCGACACGCCGCCCGTGAGGGTCTTGATGACCTTCTCGCGGCGGGCCATGACCGCCGGGTAGTCGATCTCGGGGTCTCCGACCTTGATCCCGAAGTCGCCAGCTTCTCTGACCTCGGCGAGGACGTCGGCGACGCGCAGCACGGCCTTGGCGGGAATGCACGCGTAGTTGAGGCAGCGCCCGCCGACCTGGTCCTTCTCGACCACGGCGGTCTTCATCCCGAGCTGGGCAGCCCGAATCGCGGCGACGTAGCCGCCGGGTCCGGAGCCGATGACGATGCAGTCGTAAGAAGCGTCAGGCATTGCCGGCGCAGACTATAGAAAGGCGGTCCCTACCGGCCTGGGTACTTGGGCATCTGGATCCGGCTGAGCACCCGCACGAGCTTGTAGAACAACCAGCCGCCGCCGCCGACCACGATCACAGACGCGACGAGCGCCAGCACGTTGGCCGCGCGCAGGCCGAGCAGCGAGAAGAACAGGACCACGAACGCCAGGATCGCCTGGAAGCCGAGCACGGCCCAGTAGCGGAGCTGCCACATGCCCACGGCACATACCAGCATCAGCACCGAGAACAGGATCACGCCGGCCGCGCCGGCGTGGGCGCCGCCGACGTTGAACTGGCCGTCGATGATGACCGCGACGAGATCGCCGCCGCCGATCAGGACCGCGATCAGGACCGCGATCTTGAGCGACCACGGGCGCTCGCCGGGCTCGAGCGGCGCGAGCGTGGCGCGGACGGCGGCGTTGCGCTCCTCGGACGTGCGGCGCGGCCGTGGTTGCTCGGCGGGCGCTGCGTCGAGGGTCTGCGGCGGGACGGGTGCGGTCGCGAGCGGTGCGGATCCCGCCGGCCGCCGTCGGCCGCGTTTGCGGCTACTGCGCTGAGCCAACTCGCACCTCCCGCGGTGACCGCGGCGCGGAGCTGCCGGGCTGCCACGTCCGCTTGGGCGCTTTCCGTCAGCGCCCGGACGACGGCGATCCGGGTCGCGCCCGCGTCGGCGACCGCGTCGCGTTCGTCGTGTCGATGCCGCCGATCGCGAAGAACGGGACGGTGGCGTGCTCGGCGGCGTAGCGCACGAGCTCGAGTCCCGACCGCCGGACGGCCCGGCTTGGTCGGCGTCGCGTGGACGGGGCCGACGCCGATGTAGTCGACTGGCGGCTTCGAGCGCGGCGTCGATCTGCTGCGGGCTGTGCGTCGACAGTCCGATCGAGGCGGTCCGGTCCGACGGATCGCACGGGCCTCGTTCACGGCGGTGTCGTCCTGGCCCAGATGCACGCCGTCGGCGCCGGTCGCCTCGACCAGGTCGGGGCGGTCGTTGAGGATGAACAGTGCGCCGTGCGCGGCCGCGACTCGTGCGAATCGACGCCCGACGGTCAAGATCGCGGCCTCGCGGGGCGTCCTTCATCCGGAGCTGGACGATGTCGACGCCGGCGCCGAGCACGGTATGGAGGAATTGGTCCGGCTGCTCGTCGCAGACGAGGTATAGATGCGCTGATCCGAGGCGTTCGTGCCGATCTGTCACGAATTCCAAGTGTGGCAGGGACCGGGTGAGCCGGCGGCGGTGCGGGCGGTGAGCGGTGAGGTCCGACCCCCGGCGCGGGCGGTGAGAGATGACGTCCGACCCCCGGTGCATGCGGTGAGAGATGAGGTCCGACCCCCATTGCCGTCCGGTCGCCAGCCGGGGTTGGATACGGCGATGCAGTTCGCGGCGCCGGCCGAACACTACGACCGCTTCATGGGACGCTACGCGCCGACGCTGGCCGCGGCACTCGCGGACACCGCGGGCGTGGGCCCCGGAATGCGGGTGGTCGACGTCGGCTGCGGGCCGGGCGGCCTGACGGGCGAGCTGGTTGCGCGCGTCGGCGCCGGAAATGTCGCGGCGATCGACCCGGCGTCGCAGTTCGCGGCCGCCTGCCGTGCTCGCAATCCGGGTGCTGACGTCCGGGAGGGCGTCGCCGAGACACTGCCCTGGGCCGACGGAGAGTTCGACGTGACGGTGTCCTCGCTCGTGATCGGCTTCATGCGCGATCCCGACCAGGGCGTCCGCGAGATGGCACGCGTCACGCGGCCGGGCGGTGTCGTAGCGGCGTGCATGTGGGATATCGCGGGCGGTGGGATGACGATGCTGCGGCTCTTCTGGACCGCGGTGCGCGAGGTCGATCCCGACGCCCAAGGCGAGCGGCGTATGGCCGGCACAGTCGAGGGCGACATCGTGGAGCGGCTCGAACGCGCCGGTCTCGACGACGTGACCGGTTCCGCGTTAATAGCCTCCGCCGACTACGACGGGTTCGACGACTTCTGGGAGCCGTTCACGCTCGCGGTCGGGCCGGCCGGAGAGTATCTGCGGTCGCTGCCGGACGACCGACGGGCGATCGTCCGCGAGGCGTGCCGGGCGGTCCTCCCCGACCAGCCGTTCACGCTCGACGCTCGCGCTTGGTGCGCACGAGGGGTTGTCCCGGTCGCGCGGTCTTAGGACCAATTGTCGATTGGATCGGGGGGCGTGCACGCTCATGATGGGGGGCGATGAGCGTGTTCAACGAAGCCGAGCTCAGATACTTGACCGGCGGGAGGCAGCTGGGCCGGCTCGCGACGGTCGGCGCCGACGGCACCCCCCACGTGGTGCCCGTCGGGTGGATCTACAACGCGGCACGAGAAACGATCGACATCTCGGGGATCGATCTCGAGCGCTCCAAGAAGTTCCGCGACGTTGCCCGCAGCGGTCGCGCCGCGATCGTGATCGACGATCTGGAGAGCGTCGACCCATGGCGCCCGCGCGGGGTCGAGGTCCGCGGACGAGGCGAGGCGATCGCGCTGCCGACGCCGCTGATCCGGGTCCACCCGGAGCGGATCGTGAGCTGGGGCCTCGGACAGGGCCGCAGCGCGCGGACGGTAGCGACGTAGGAAAGCCGCCCCGGTCAGCGCGACCACGATGCGACTGGGATTTAGCGCCAATATGGCGCCAAATCGCAGTCGCATCGGGGTGCCACCGCCCCAGCGCTAGGATTGACCAAACGGGAGCCCTACCACTGGGCTGAGAGGGCGGATCGGGGTACCCACCCACCCTCCGCCGACCGTCTGAACCTGAACCGGATAATGCCGGCGCAGGGAGCGTAGAACCTTGTCGAACCGTTCAAGCTCATTCGATGTCGCCGTCGTAGGCGCCGGCGTCGTCGGCCTCGCCGTCGGCTGGCGCGCCGCGCAGCGTGGCCTGCGCGTGATCGTGCTCGATCGCGCCGAGCGGCCAGGGGCGGGCACGTCCGCGGTCGCCGCCGGCATGCTCGCGCCGATCTCGGAGACGATCGCGACTGAGCTGCCGCTCATGCGCCTCGGGCTCGCGAGCTTGAGCGCGTACCCGCAGTTCGTCGAGGAGCTGAGCGAGGCGTCCGGAATGGATCCGGGCTATCTGCGCTGCGGCACACTGCTCGCCGCCCGCGACGCCGACGAGGCCGAGGCGCTCGGGCGCGAGCTCGAGCTGCGCCAATCGCTCGGTTTGACCGTGAATCGCCTACTCGGCAGCGAGGCGCGCCGACGCGAGCCGGCGCTGGCGCCGACGCTCCGCCTGGCGCTCGAGATCCCGGACGACCACGCGATCGATCCGCGCAAGCTGTCGGCGGCGCTGGCGGTGGCGCTCGAGCGCGCCGGCGGGACGCTGCGCACCGGGGCGGCCGTCAGCGGAGTCACGATCGCGCACGATCGAGCCACCGGGATCACGCCTCGCCGACGGGTCCGACATCCCCGCGGAGAACGTTGTGGTAGCCGCCGGCCCTTGGTCGAGCACGCTCGCTGGCATCCCGGACGGCGCGCGAATCCCCATCCATCCAATAAAAGGCCAAATCCTCCGCTTGCACGATCCGAGCGGACCTGGGCTCCTCACCCGAGTGCTGCGGATGACCGGTGGCTACGTGGTTCCGCGCGGCGACGGTCGCTACGTGATCGGGGCGACGATGGAGGAGCGCGGCTTCGACACGACCGTCACCGCCGGCGGCGCGTTCGAGCTCTTGCGGAACGCCTTCGAGCTGCTCCCCTCGGTGACCGAGCTCGTGATCGACGAGCTGTCGGCGGGGCTCCGGCCGGCGACGCCGGACAACCTGCCGGCGATCGGCCCAGGCGCGACCGCAGGCCTGCACTGGGCCGTGGGTCACTACCGCCACGGGGTTCTGCTCACGCCGATCACCGCGGAGCTCGTGGTCGGCGCGCTGGCGGGCGAGGGCGCGACCGATGACGAGTTTGCGCCGACGCGCTTTGCCGGCGTCCCGGCGGTGGCGGCGTGACCGTGAACGTGACGGTCAACGGCGATCGCCGCGAGCTGCCGCCCGGCGCCACGGTGGCGAGTGTGGTGGCCTTGCTCCCGAATGCACCCGAGGGCCGTGGCGTCGCGGTCGCGGTCGAGGGCGAGGTGGTCCCCCGTGCCCAGTGGGCGGCAGTCGAACTGCGCGACGGCGCGTGCGTCGAGGTGGTCGCGGCGGTGCAGGGCGGATGAGCGCACCGGCGCCGTTCACGATCGCCGGCCGTGAGCTTCGCTCCCGCCTGATCCTCGGGACCGGCGGTTTCACCAACCACGACGTCCTGGCGGCCGCGCTCGAAGCGTCGGGCGCCGAGCTGTGCACGGTCGCGCTACGGCGCGTGGATCCGGCGGCGCGCGGTGGGGTCCTGGATGTGCTTGACGCGCGCCGGGGTCGAGGTCCTGCCTAACACCGCCGGCTGCTACACCGCCCGCGACGCGATCATCACCGCCCAGCTCGCGCGCGAGGCGTTCGCGACCGACTGGATCAAGCTCGAGGTGATCGGGGACGACCGCACCCTGCTTCCCGACGCGGTCGACCTCGTGGCGGCCGCCGAGGCGCTCGTCGACGACGGGTTCGTCGTGCTCCCGTACACCACCGACGATCCGATCCTGGCCCGGCGGCTCGAGGACGTCGGCTGCGCCGCGGTAATGCCGCTCGGCTCACCGATCGGCAGCGGCATGGGGATCCGCAACCCGTACAACATCTCGATCGTGGTCGAGCGCGCCGGGGTGCCGGTGATCCTCGACGCCGGGGTCGGCACGGCGTCGGACGCCGCGTTCGCGATCGAGCTCGGCTGCGATGCGGTGCTGTGCGCGAGCGCGATCTCGCGCGCCCACGATCCGGTCGCGATGGCAAACGCGATCCGCCTGGCGGTGCAGGCCGGCTGGCTGGCTCGGGGCGCCGGCAGGATCCCTCGCCGGCGCTACGCCGAGGCGTCCACGCCGGACGAGGGGCTGCCCGTGTTCGACAGCGCCTCGCAGTGAATGCGGTCACCGACATGCCCGCGGCCTCTCAGACCTACGCGCGGTGAACGTCGACGAACTGATCGACGGCTGGGAGGCGGCCTGGTCGGGCAAGGACGAGGACGCGTTCGAAGAGGTGTGCGATCGCAAGGTCCACTACGAGGACCCGCTCACCCCCGAGCCGCTCGAGGGACTCGACCAGCTGCAGAACCACGCCGCTCGGCTGTGGGCGGCATTTCCCGACGCGCGCATGGAGACGACCGGAAAACGCCTGACCGACGGGCAGTTCGTGGCCGCGCCGTGCAAGGTGCTGGGCACCCATCGGGCGTCGCTCAACGGGCTGCCCGCGACCAACCGGTTCGTGGTCGTGCACGCGATCTTCTACTGCGAGCTCCGATCCGAACGCCTGCTGCGCGTGCGCGCGTTCTTCGATCTCTACGACGTCGCCACCCAGCTCGGGGTTCTGCCGGCGCGCGGCACGCTCGGCGAGAAGGCCCTGCTCATGCTCCGCGGGTTCGGGCTGCGGGCGGGCCGAAGCGAGTAGTCATGCGGACCGCGCGACTGCGAAGGTAACCGCCACCGGGGCGTGATCGGAGAGACGCCCCCGGTCGAGAACCTCGGCGCCGGACGCCGTTGAAAGGCTACGCGCGTAGAACTCGTCGACGCCGTGGCCGCCCGCGTAGGTGAAGCCGTCGAGCGCCGGCTCGCGGACGTTGAAGTCGCCGCCGAGGACGACCGGGGTCGTGCCGGCCCACCGCAGCGCGCTCTCGGCCGCACGACGCGCGTCGCGGATCGGCCCGCCGCAGTGCGTGTTCGCCACCCAGATGCCGGCGCCGTGGAGTCGGACGGCGTGTACCCAGCGCCGCTCGGGCCAGATGCACAGCCGCCTGGAGCGATGCTCCGTGATCGTGTCGCCCCGGACGAGGATCGCGTTGGCGCCACCGCCGTTCGACTTGATCACGTCCGGCCAGCGCACCGCGATCTCGCGTCGCACGGGCAGTCCGAGGTTGCGCGAAGTGAGGACGTAACGCTCCTCAGCGTCCAGGCGGGAGGCGAGCAGGGAGGGCCACCACGGCGGCACCTCTTGGAGCAGCGCCACATCCCACTCCCAGCCGCCCAGGGCAGCGCAGAACTCCGCGAACAGGTTCCGCCCGCTCGCCGGCACCGATCGGCCGTGCAGAAGATTCCAGGTGAGCAGACGAAGGACCACCGGCGCAACGTACACTCGGCGCTTGCCGCGCCACTTCATCACCGGGTCGGAGCTGAGCCCAGAGGAGCTGCGCGCGCTGATCGAGCGCGCGCTCGAGCTGAGGGCCGACCCGTACAGCTCCGACGTGCTGCACAAGCGCACGGTGGCGCTGATCTTCCAGAAGCCCTCGACTCGCACACGCGTGTCGTTCGAGGCCGGGATAACCGAGCTCGGGGGCCACCCGATGGTCCTGCGAACCGACGACCTCCAGCTCACCCGCGGCGAATCGGTCCGCGACACGGCGTACGTGCTCTCGCGCCACGCCGCGGCGATTGGGATCCGGACCGGCGACGACCGGCTCCTGGAGGAGCTCGCCGAGCACGCGAGCGTGCCGGTGATCAACATGCTGTCCCCCTCGCACCACCCGTGCCAGGTCCTGGCCGACCTCCTCACTCTGCGGGAGGCGTTCGGCCGGCTCGAGGGCCTGACGCTCGCGTACGTGGGTGACGGCAACAACGTGGCCCGGTCGCTGATCGTGATCGGCACCCGGGCCGGGCTCGAGGTGCGCGTGGCCGCGCCCGCCGGCTACCAGCTCGAACCCAATGGCGCGGGTGTTCTCACTGACGATCCGCTCGAGGCCGTCCGCGGGGCCGACGCCGTCTACACCGACGTGTGGGTGAGCATGAGCGACGATCCGCAGTCGGCGGCCGAGCGCAGGCGCGCGCTCGGGCCATACCGGCTCGACGACGACCTGCTCGATCGCGCGGCCCCGGCCGCGGTCGCGCTCCACTGCCTCCCGGCCCACCCGGGCGAGGAGATCACCGAGCAGGTGCTGTACGGAGACCGGCAGCGGATCTGGGACCAGGCCGAGAACCGCCGTCACGCGCAGAAGGCGTTGCTCGAGCTCCTCATCGGCGCCTAACGCCAGATCGTTCGGCTACGCTCCTAACGGGCTTCTGGGAAGGAGACGAGCAACGATGCCTGCACCGAAATCCTCACCGGGCCGCTCGCGCGCGGCCGGCGGATCGCGGTCCGCAACGAAGAGTCGTCGCCGGTCGGCCAACAGCGATGGCGGCGCAGACGGCGCGGTCGTCGACGGGCTCGCCAGCCTCGCGGAGCAGGTGACCAACCGCGTGCTGAAGCCGCTAGGCCTCGTGGTCCTCACCACCGAGCGGATTCAGGAGGTCCTCGACGACGCCGCCGAGCGCGGACGGGTGACCCGCTCAGACGCCAACGAGCTCGCCGCGCAGCTGATCGCCCGGGGGCGTCAACAGACCGACCAGCTCCTGTCGGATGTCGAGCGCCTGATCGGCCGCGGCCGCCAGCAGTCGTGGCCGGCGAGCGTCGGCTCGCGCTGGAGCGAGTCGATCGACCTGATCGTCCGCAGCGCCGACCGAGCCCGGCGGACCGTCGGGGTCGGTCAGACCTTCCCGATCCTCGGCTACGACGACCTGACCGCGGCCCAGGTCCAGACCCGTCTCGACGGCCTGTCGCCCGCGGAGCTCCGCAGGGTGCGCGAGTACGAGCGCCGGCACGCTAATCGGAAATCCGTGCTCGCGGCGATCGACAAGTCGCTTGCTGCCCGTTAGCGACAGCGCACGCCAGGCTCTCCTCAGCGCCGAAGAGGAGGCGCGGTCGTTGCACCACATCTACGTCGGCACCGAGCACGTGCTGCTTGGGCTCCTGTGCGAGAAGGACGGTGGCGCGGCCGACATCCTGGGCTCGCTCGGCGTGACTTACGCGCACGTCCGCACCGCGGTCGTCGCGATGATGGGTGTCGGCGTCGAGGCGCCCTCGGGCGAGCTGCCGCTCACCGATCCAGCCCAGGCCGCGGTCGAACGGGCAGGGCGCGAGGCGTCGGCGCTGGGCGCCGAGCGCGTCGGCACCGAGCACATCCTGCTCGCGTTGGTCCGGGATCCCGGCGGAGCGGCCACGCGCATCCTCAGGCAGCTCGACGTCGACTCGGAGGCCGTACGCTCCGCGGTCCCCGCCCCCGGGGGCTAGCCGAGCCCGAGGTCGGTGAGAACGACGCCGAAGTCGAGGCGCTCGCCCGTCAGCTCTTCAAGCAGCTCCTCTGCGTCGAGGCGCTGGCCGCCGCGCCACAGCCGTCGGAGCACCTCGCCGGCCTCGGCCGAGTCGAACCAAGCCGGTCCGAAGCGGTCGTGCAGGTGCGATCGCAGATGGGTCTCGAGCGCCCACGCCCGCAGGTAGCACGCACAGTAGAAGCCCTCGTCGACGTCGGCCAGGAAGGTCTCGGTCGGCCAGTCGATCTGAAGCATGCCGCTGAGCAACTCCGAGTAGCGGCGGGCGAGCGCGCTCGAGTCGGGAGCGCCGCCGCTCGAGCCGTGGAGCTCGAGCTCGTAGGCGAGCTTTCCCGCATAGCGCCGCAGGTAGACGAGCCGCTGGGCCTTGGCGTGGGCGATGAGCTCGGAGGGGTCGTCGAGGTCAAGACGGCGTCCCAGCCATTCCGGGTTCTCGACGAGGTGCTGCATCAGAAACGCGTACGTCTCGCTGATCGAGTTGTCGCCGAGACAGCGAAACTCGAACGGCAGCTCCGGATCGGTGTTCGCGGCGTGCTCGGTGTGGCCGCCCTCGTGAAACAGCGTGGCGAAGTCGTCCCAGCCGCCGACCGGAGCCACCACCAGATAGACCTCACCGGGCACGCGCACGGGCGCGCAGAACGCCCGCGGCGACTTGTTCGGGCGCGAGCCGATGTCGAACGTCACGCCGCGCTGCCCGGCGACCTCGCTCCCGAGTCCGCGCATGGTCTCAACGAAGCTCTCGGTGAGTCTTGCGGCCGGGAAGTGGCGGTCCTGCTCGGCGGCACGGAAGAAGCGGGGGAGGTCTGCCCGACGGAGCTCGTCCAGGCTCGTTCCGAGAGTCCGGCGGAGCTCGGGATCGAGGACCTCCCGGTAGCTGTGCGCGCTCTCGTCGGCGAACGCCGCGGTCTGGTTCGACAAGGCCCGCAGGTCGATCCGCTTGCAATACGCGCACATGTCGGCGTAGGTCGCCCACCCGACCTCCGTGGCGCACGCGTGCTGGCGCTCGATCAGCTCGCGGTGGTGGGGACCGAGGCGCTCGCGCGTCGCCGCGAGCAGTGCGGCCTCGATCTCGGCTCGTCGCGCGGCGTCAGCCTCGTTGGCCTGCACCACCGGCGCCTCGCGAAAGCCGATCCGCTCGCCGCCGACCTCGATCGTGAGCCCGGCCTCGGTGCGCGCGAGCTCCTCCTCGACGGCCTTGGTCGACTCGCCGACATATCCCTCGACCGCGAAGTCGAGCAGCATGCGCGCCCGACGCTGCTCGTCGCCGTCCCCGGTCGCCCGGCCGTCGAGCTCGCGCAGCGCCTCGACGGCGTCGCGGGTGAACAGATCGGCGTGGCGTGCGTAGATCGACTCGATTTCGAAGCTGTCTTGGAGGCCTGCGTGGTGGCGGTAGTACTCGCGCATCAGCTCTTCGCTGAACGTCTCGGCGGACCGCCGGTAGGCGTCGAGGTCCATGCGGCTGCCATGCTAGAGGCGTGGAACCTGCTTCCGGTGCAACCCGAACCCGCCCCAGCCGTGGCGACGAGCTCGACCTGACGGTTGACTCGCTCGCGTTCGGCGGTGCAGGCGTGGCCCGGCTCGACGGCTACGTCGTGTTCGTCGCCGATGGGATCCCGGGCGATCGGGTGCGGGCCGTGGTCGAGAAGTCCAAGCGCGCCTACGCCCAGGCGCGCGTGGTCGAGCTGATCGAGCCCAGCCCGGAGCGGGTGGCACCACGCGCAGCGCATCCCGGGGCGCCGTGGCAGGTGCTGCCCTACGAGCGTCAGCTCGAGGCCAAGCAGGCCCAGGTGGACGATGCCCTGCGCCGCATCGGCCGGCTGGACGGCTTCGAGCTCGAGCCGATAGTTCCGGCCGACGACGTCTGGCGATATCGCAACAAGTTCGAGTACTCGTTCGGCACCGACGCCGACGGCCGGCTCGTGTGCGGCTTCCACGCGCCGGGGCGGTGGGAGGAGATCGTCGAGGTCAG
>CAVPVP010000001.1:0-274655 GCA_963709205.1 uncultured Solirubrobacterales bacterium | reverse complement strand
GGCGCCGAGGTCATCTTCCAGTTCGACGGCGGCGCCTGGCTGTCGAACGACGCCGCCAACCACCGGATCGCGCTGCTCGCGTTCCCGAACTTCGTCGACGACCCGGAGAAGGAAGGCCGCACCGGCATGCATCACTCCGCGTTCGAGTACACGACGCTTCGAGGAGCTGAACTCGAGCTACCTCCGGCTCAAGGAGCGAGGAGATCACCCCTGCGCTGTGCCTGGACCACGGGATGACGCTGTCCTACTACTACGCCGATCCCGACGGCAACCACGTGGAGCTGCAGGTCGACTGCTTCGGCGACTGGCAGAAGTCGAAGGCCTGGATGCTCGGGTCGGACGAGTTCAAGGCCAATCCGATCGGCGCGTTCGTCGACCCCGAGCAAATCGCGGCCGACCATGTGGCCGGAATGGGCTTTGCCGAGATCCACGCCAAGGCGATGGCCGGCGGCTACGCGCCCGAGCAGGCGCCGGTCGAGATTCCGGAGGTGTCGTGATGAGGCTCTGTCGCTTTGACGCCGGCGCCGGGCCGCGCCACGGAGTCGTAGAGGACGGCTACGTCGTCGACCGCGACAACCGGGCCGAGCAGCTATTCCCTGGACGAGGTCCGCCTGCTCGCTCCTGTCCGGCCGCGGAAGTACCTGGCCATCGGCCTGAACTACGCCGACCACATCGCCGAGTCAGGCATGGAGGCGCCGCAGTTCCCGGTGTTCTTCAACAAGCAGGTCACCTGCGTGGTCGGTCCGCACGACGACGTCCACATGCCGCGCGTCTCGAACCTGCTCGACTACGAGGGTGAGCTCGCGATCGTGATCGGCACGCGCTGTCGGCACGTTCCGCGTCGAGCGCGCTCACGAGGTGATCGCCGGCTACACGATCGCCAACGACGTCTCGGTGCGCGACTGGCAGGTGCGCACCCCGACGATGACGATGGGCAAGTCGTTCGACACGCATGGCCCGCTCGGGCCGTGGCTGGTCACGCCCGACGAGCTCGGCGATCCGCACGACCTGGCGATCAAGACGTACGTCAACGACGAGCTGCGCCAGGACGGCAACACGCGCGAGATGATCTACAACTGCTTCCAGCAGGTGGCGCACCTGTCCGAGGCGTTCACGCTCGAGCCGGGTGACGTCATCGCCACCGGCACCCCGGCCGGCATCGGCGCCGTGCGCCAGCCGTTCCCCGACGGGCTTGCTCAAGGTCGGCGACGTCGGTACGCGTCCAGATCGACGGGATCGGCGAGCTGCTGCAACACCGTGGTCGAGGAGCCTGAGGACTACCTCGCCCCCGAGTCGGAGGTCGGAGCTGACATGGGCGCGTTGACGACCGAGAACGAGCTGCTGTGGCCTTCCTTCCATGGGCCGTCTGACTTGGCGGCGGTCGAGCGCGTCCCCCTCAGCGAGCGCGGGCTGCCCGCGAGCACCTACGAGCTCGTGAGGCGAGCGGCCAGCCTCTGGCGCGACCGCCCGGCCGTGTCGGTGCTCCCCGACGCCGAGTCCTTCCGCACGCCGTTCGTCCGGACCTTCGCCGAGCTCGCGCGCGACGTCCACCGGGCGGCCGCCGTCCTGGTCGAGTTGGGGGTGAGGCGTGGCGAGGCCGTAGCGGTCATCTCGGTCAACTGCGCCGAGATGCTGCCGCTGCTGCTCGCGGCGGAGGCAGTCGGGATCTATGCCCCGATCAATCCCGGCCTGACGGCCGAGCACGCCACCGAGCTCGTGCGGCGCTCCGGCGCGAAGGTCATCGTCGCGTCGGGACCCGAGCTCGACCCCGACGTGTGGGCACAGACGCGCGCGATCGCAGCGAACACCGGCGCCCGAGCGCTGCTGGCGCTGCGGCCCACGGCAGCGGCGGACGAGCCGCCCGCGCTCGAGCCGCTCGACGGCACGGACGTTGCGTACCTCGCCGAGCGGATGTCGACAGCAGACGACGCAGCCCTGCCGGTACCCCCACCGACCTCGTCCGAGATCGCGAGCTACCTGCACACCGGCGGCACCACCGGCACCCCGAAGCTGGCCGCGCGAACGCACGCGAACGAGGTATCGAACGCGTGGATGATGCGCGCAAACGACGTCCTCGACCAGGACAGCGTCATCTTCGCGGCGCTGCCGCTGTTCCACACCAACGCGCTGGTGGTGACCGTGCTGGCGCCACTGCTCAAGGGCCAGCACGTCGTGTGGGGCGGACCGCTCGGCTACCGCGACCTCCCGCTGTTCCAGAACTTCTGGAAGATCGTCGAGCGCTATCGGATCGCCTCGATGTCCGGCGTCCCCACGGTCTACGCGGGCCTCGCGCAGAGTCCCGGTCGACGCCGACATCTCCAGCCTGAAGCTGCCGGTCGTCGGCGCCGCGCCGCTCCCGCCTGCAGTGGCCACCGCGTTCGAGGCCCGCACCGGCGTCGCACTATGCGAAGGCTACGGCCTGACCGAGGGCACGTGTGCCAGCGCGCTCAGCTGGCCCGACGCTCCCCGCCCGGGAACGGTCGGGCAGCGCCTGCCCTACCAGCAGGCGCGCGCCGTCGCCATCGACGAGGTCACCGGCGAGTGGACGTTCCTCCCCGAAGGCGAGGTCGGGACGCTCGTGCTCCGCGGCCCCAACACCTTCGCCGGCTACCTCGTCGGAGGCGACTCCGGCCCGCAGTTGCGCGCCGACGGCAAGGTCATGGACGGCTGGCTCGACACCGGCGACCTGGCCTCCGTGGACGCGGATGGGTTCATCCGGCTCGCCGGTCGCGCCAAGGACCTGATCATCCGCGGCGGCCACAACATCGATCCCGCGACGATCGAGGATGCGCTGCTCGAGCACCCGGCGGTCACCGCTGCGGCCGCCGTCGGTCGGCCCGACCCGCACTCCGGCGAGGTCCCCGTCGCGTACGTCACCCTCGCGAGCGGGAGCGGGCTCACCCCCGACGAGCTCGAAGCCTGGGCGGTCGACCACGTGCCCGAGCGGGCCGCGGCCCCCAAGCACGTCGAGATCGTCCACGAGATCCCGCTGACCACGGTTGGAAAGCCGTACAAGCCGGAGCTGCGGCGCCGGGCGGCCGAGCGCGCGGCGCGGGACGCGCTCGCGGAGACGGCCGTGGGCGATGGGGTGCGGGCCGTCCTCGTCGACGGCGCCGTCGAGATTCACGTCCCGAGCTCGGACCACGACGACGACGTCGCACAGACGCTCTCGCAATACACCTGGACATGGAAGCTGACACGTTGAAGGAGACACCGATGAGCACGACAACCCCCCAACCAACCGGCGTCCACAGCATCGAGAAGACACGTTGGCGGATCGATCCGACGCGTTCACGGATCGAATTCCGCACCCCGACGTTCTGGGGCCTGATCACCGTCAAGGGTCGGTTCGAGCACTACGACGGCACACTCGATCTGCGGCACGAGCCGGCAGTCGAGCTGACGATCGACGCGTCCAGCCTCGACACGAACAACAACAAGCGTGACAAGCACCTGCGCTCGGCCGATTTCTTCGACGTCGACAATCACCCACAGGTCCGCTTCGTGTCCGACAGCGCCACGCTGGACGGCGAGCGGCTGACGGTCAGCGGCCGGCTCTACGCAGCGGGAAAGAGCACGCCGCTTGACGTGGACGCCACACTGCGACGGGTCGGCGACGAGCTGGAGGTTGATGCGACTGCCCACGCCGATCACGTCGAACTCGGCATGAGCCATGGCATGCTCGGCATGATCCGCGCTCCCAGCGAGCTGATCGTCCACGGCCGGCTGGTCCGCGACGCCGATTAGCTAGCCCGGAGCCTGACGTCATGGCAGCGACCTCGACACCAATGGCGGGAAGCTCTTCGGAGCCGGGTCTGCGACTCGCCGCCCAATCGGGGCTCGACGTGATGCTCACCGACGCCGTGCTCGAGGGCGGTGGCGTGGGCAGGTTCCTGAAGCCACGGGCCGCCGGTCGGACCATCGCGGGATTGGCGCGCCATCCGCGCCGTGCCGCGCGCGATTCAGCCGGCTTTGGCGTTGAGCTCGCGCGCGTGGCGGCGCGCGCCGGAGAGCTGAAGCCGGCGCCGAAGACGCTGGGGAGCCGCAAGCACAAGGCGACGGCCAAGGCCCCCGGCAACTACGTACATGCCAGCTGACCGCTCGGCCGCGCCCGTGCCCCCGACCGAGGGCACCGACGCCGCGGACGCGGACCGTGAACGCTTCGTTTTCGGCGCCGATCCGGCCCGCGACCGCTGGTGGGGCCGGCCGCTGGCCGAAACCCGCTGGTGCCTCGAGCTGGGACGCCTGCTCGCCGACCCGGTGTGGCACGGGATAGGCGTCCCGCATGGCGACGGCCGCCCGGTCGTCTTGATGCCGGGCTTTCTGGCCGGCGATCAGACACTCCGAGTCATGGCGGCGTGGTTGCGGCGCGTCGGCTATCGGCCTCGCTTCGCCGGCTTTGTCACCAACACCGATTGCTCTGACCGCGCGCTTGACCGCGTCGAGCGCACGGTCGACGAGCTCTGGGGCGCATATGGGCGCCGCGTCGCGCTGATCGGGCACAGCCGCGGTGGCCACTTCGCCCGCGCGCTCGCTGCCCGCCGCCCCGACCGGGTCTCTCACGCCATCTCGATGGGAGCCGACCTTCAGGGCATGTTCGGCGCCAGCGCACCCACCCTGTTCGCCGTCAGCATCGCCCGGCGCGCCGTCCATTCCAGCGGCCGGGCGCGCCGAGACACGTGCCTCTCCGCTCACTGCGGCTGTCCGTTCAGCCACGATTACGCGCGGCTCTTCCCCTTTGACCGTGTGCGGCTCACCAGCATCTACTCAAAGGGGGACGGGGTGGTGCACTGGCAGTGCCAGGTGATCCCTCACGCCGATTGCGTCGAGGTGACCGGCAGTCACGTCGGCTTGATCTTCAACCGCAAGGTCTACCGGGCGGTGGCCAGCGCCTTGGCGCTTCCGGAGTTGTCCACGACGACAATACGATGCCAGTCATGACCACGGCCCCGGATCGGCACGCACGGCGACGCGAGGCGACACGAGCGAAGCTGGTCGAGGCCGCCAAAGCCCTGTTCGCCCGCCAGGGTGTGGACAACACGCGCATCCAGGAGATCACGGACGAGGCCGATGTCGGCTTCGGGTCGTTCTACAACCACTTCCAAAGCAAGGAGGCGCTCATCGAGGTGGTCCTGGCCGACACGATCGCTGCCCAGGGCGCGGAAATCGACGCCCTCACGGCTCAGCTCGACGATCCCGCCGAGATCATCTCTGCCGCACACCGCAGCTTCGTCCGCCGCGCCCGTGACGACCCCGACTGGGGCTGGCTGCTCGTGCGGCTCGACGTATCCCACAACATCCTGCTCGCCGCCCTCGGCCCCTACGCCCGTCGCGACCTGCGTGCCGGTGTCAGGTCTGGCCGCCTCAGCGTGCCGCACGAAGGGATCGCTCTGTACGCCTCGGGCGGCGCCCTCCTCGCCGTGATGCGAGCCGTGCTCGACGGGCAGGCCCCGAAGGACGCCGACATCTACCACGCCGAAGGCGTGCTCCGGCTCTTCGGTCTGCCCGCCGATGAAGCGGCAGAGATCGCGCGCCGCCCGCTGCCCGCGACGTCCTGACTGCTCCGCTCGCTGAACGCAACCTTCCGGTCAGCCACCAAGCGGCGATGTCGATTGGCAGATCCAGACCTCGATGCTCAGCCGGAGGGCCGATGCCTACGCTGGTGTGGTGGAGCTGTTCCGTTGCGGTGCGAAGGCGGACCAGCGCTCCTTCGGGTGGGAGATATCCGCCCAAGAGCTGGCCGGTGATGCGGACGGTGCGACCCCAGGCTACGCCTCGCGGCGAAACACTGATCAGCTTGAGGTTGGCAGCGACAACGATTCGGACTTGCTGCGAGATCGTCGGCTCGGTCGTTGCGGTGCCTGGTACACGGCCTCGACGAGACGAGACGAGACGGACCCGGACGCGGGTGCGCCACCCAGGTCCCGTCAGCAGCGGTTGACAGGACGTCGGCCTGGCCAAACTCGCAAACCCCGCCCCGACGTATGCCGCCCGCAGAAGCAGCTGCACCATGCCCCACACACACGCACTGGCACCCGTGACTCCGTCTCCTTCGCCGCTGGGCGCTTGCGTCGTGGGTCGTGATCGGAGAAGATCAGGCGGTGATCCCGAACCAGGACAGCTGAGCCGGGAGCCATGGCCGAAGCGCCGATGCGGGTGCTGATTGTCGGGGGCGGGATGGCGGCGCTCGAAACCGTGATGGCGCTGCGCTCCTTGGCCGGCGACCGCGTCGCGATCGCGCTCATCGCGCGCGAGGACGAGCTGGTCTATCACCCGATCGCGGCCAAAGCGCCCTACGCCGTCGGTCGGATGCGTCGGATTCCCCTCGAGCGCCTGCTGGCCGACGCGGGCGCGCAACGGTTTCCCCTCAATGTCAGCGCGGTTGACTCGGAAGCCAGGGTGGTGCGGACGACGGATGGCCGGGAGTTCGAATATGACGAGCTGGTGTTGGCCCTGGGAGCCGACCCGGTTCCGGTGGTCGCCCACGCGACGACCTGGGACGACCGCACCGGAGCCGAGACCCTCGGCGGGCTATTCCGAGACTTCGAGCTGGGCTACAGCAGGAGGCTGGCCGTGGTGATCCCGTCTGGGCCGGTGTGGCCGCTGCGTGGCTACGAACTAGCGCTGATCCTCACGGAAGACGCGCGTGGGATGGGACTCGAGATCGAAACATCGCTCGTCACGCCGGAACGGTCACCTCTGGAGATGCTGGGCGACGAGGCGGTCACGGCCGTCTCGGACGCGCTGCGCGAAGCAGGTGTAGCGGTCGTCTTCGCCAACCAGGTCGAGATAGAGCCCGGAAGGCCCGAGGTGCTGGTGGCACATCCCTCGGGAAAGCGGGTCGAGGTCGATCGAGTCGTCGCGCTGCCGACACTGCGCGGGCGGCCGATCCGCGGCGTTCCGGTCGAGGAGCACGGGTTCGTCGAAATCGACGAGCACTGCCGCGTCAAAGGACTGGGGCACGTCTGGGCAGTCGGAGACATCACCGCCTTTCCGGTGAAGTCCGGAGGCATGGCCACCGAGGAGGCCGACATCGCCGCGGAGGCCATCGCCGCCGCTGCGGGTGCCGACATCGAGCCCCGCGCGTTCCACCCGGCCGGGCGAGGAGAGTTCGCCGCCCTCCCAGCCAGCAGATACCTCGAGCCGTGGCTTGGACCAGACGAGGTGGCGGAGTCGACGACGAATCTCCCGACGCTCGGAGTGCCGGTCCTCACCTACCTGCAGCGCGATTTCGAAGCCGGGTGGCGCGGAGAGATCTGACCGTCTGGAGCATCCTGCTGGATGCGGCTGCGTAATCGCTTGGCGACCCCGAACACGTTCAGCAAGCTTCTAGATCCGGGGGCGTGCAGTGGCTGGTGAGCGGCGGGGGTGGACCTCACTCCGCCCCGTCCTGGAGTTGGGCGATGATCTTGACGAGCGCGGAGTGGAGGTGATCGCGTTCGGCGGCGGTGAGGGTAGCGGTAGCGTGCCGCTCTAGCGCGGCGCGCGCGTCGAGCACCGGTTTGCGTACCGATCGGGCACGGGCGGTGAGGTGTAGGCGCACTAGCCGTGCGTCCGCGGGGTCGGGCCTGCGGACCAGCAGGCCGGCTTCTTCCATGCGGGTTGCGGTGTTGACGATCGTCGGGGTTGCGATGCCAAGGCGGCGGGCGACCTCGCCGGGGGTCAGCCCGTCCTGCTGCCAGAGCACGGAGAGCACGATGTGCTGGCCGACCCGCACGCCGTGCTGGCCCATCGCCTCGTCGGCGGCCTCGCGCAGCAGCTTGCTGGCCTGGGTGAACAGGGCGAGCAGGTCAGGCATCCCTCAAGACTAGTCGCTAGCACGCTATCGATGTGCTACGGTGGGCGATGTCATTAGCGTGCTATCGAATCTGAGGACCGAATGATCCTCCTGACCGGCGGGCTCGGTTTCATCGGCTCGCACACCACGCGGGCGCTGCTCGAGTTGGGCGAGGCGTGCGTGCTGGTCCAGCGCCGGGAGCTGACGCTGCCGGACGACATTGCCGATGAGGCCGGGCGGCGTGTATTCATCGAGCGGGCCGATGTCGTCGACTTGGCGGCGCTGCTGGAAATCGGCACTCGTCACGAGATCACCGGCATCGTGCACCTCGCGGGCTCCGTGCCCTGGCCGCCCGGCTCGGACCAGCCCGTCACCGGCGCCAGGAAGGCGGTCGGCGGCCTGCTCAACGTGCTCCAGGCGGCCTGCGACTGGCAGGTGCGCAGGGTGGGAATCGCATCCACGATCGGGGTGTACGGCGGTGCCACCGCGCAGAGCCCGCTCCGTGAGGACGTGCCGCTGCCAATGACCGCCGGTCACGCGATCCCGACGTTCAAGAAGATCGGCGAGCTGCTGGCCGATTACTTGGCCGACGCCACCGGGATCGAGATCATCAGCTACCGCATCTCGCCGTGGGGGCCGGGTGGCAACCCGAACTCCCCGTTCACCGCCGCGCCTCAGCTTGTGTACGCCGCCGCCCGCGGCACCGTCCCGGACTTCTCCGCGCTGCGCTCACCCGCCTACGCCGACGACGGGCTCGACATGTGCTACGTGAAGGACTGCGCCAGGGCCATCGCGCTGCTGCAGCTCGCGCCACGGCTGAGCCACCCCACCTACAACATCGCCTCCGGTACGGTGCTGACCAACCGGGAAGTCGCCGCCGCGGTCACACGACTCGTACCCGACGCACGGATCGAGCTTCCCGAAGGCCGCAGCCCGGCCGGATCCGGCCAGCGAATCTGCCTCGACATCAGCAGGCTCCGCGAGGACACCGGCTATCAGCCCAGACTACGACACCGACCGAGCCGTCGCCGACTACCTCGCCTGGCTGCGCGCAGGCCACGAACGCCAGCCCCGCCCCGGGCGACAGTCGCCGCTCAACCGGCCAGCACGTCTCGGCATCGATCACCACAACCGACAACAGGAAGGACTCCCATGAGCGAGTTCACCGTCACCCGCACCCTGAAGGCCCCGCGGGAGCGGGTCTGGCAGGTCCTCACGCAGCCCAGCGACTTCGAAGCTTGGCTGCCGGCCAAATCGGGCACCGCGGTGCTCGACGTGCGGACCGGAGGGTCGTGGCAGGCGACCGTCATCTCCGCCGAGGGTGAGGAGATCGCGCTGACCGGCCGCTACCACGAGGTGTCCGAGCCGGACCGTCTGGTGATGACGGTCCCCGGCGATGCGGTCACGACGATCACACTGACCGACGCGGACGATGACACAACACAGGTGAGCTACGCCTTCGACGTCGATGAGTCAATGCACGCCATGGTCACCGAGAGTGTCGATGACGTTCTCGGTCGCGTGTCCGCGGTCCTCGCCACGACGACGTAGGCGCGCGGCGACGATGTACGCCGACCTCGACGGCCTGAAGATGTTCTACGAGATCCGTGGGTCATCAACGCCCACCGACGTCCCGGTCGTGCTGCTGCACGGCGCGATATCCGCGACCGGAACCTCATTCGGGCCCCTGCCCGACCTGCTGGCGCAATCCCGCCAGGTCATCGCCGTGGAGCAGCAGGGTCATGGCCGGACCGCCGACATCGATCGGCCCCTATCGGTCCAGGCGATGGCCGATGACACACTGGCTCTGCTGGCAAGCCTCGGCATTCGGCTCAGGCCGACCTGTTCGGCTACAGCCTCGGCGCGGCGATCTCGCTGAACATCATCACGAACCACCCCGCCGTAGTCCGCAAGGCCGTGCTCGCCTCGGTCACCTACGACAAGACCGGCCTGCATCCCGAGATGTTCAGCGGACCCGCATCCGGCGAGACCGCAAATGCGCCCGGGCGCGACCTGCAGCTTCCCTTCGAGCAGGAATACCGGGCAGCTGGCCCCCCACCCGGAAAACTGGCCGGCCCTGCTCGCCAAGGTCCAGGCGATGGAGATGCCCGAGATCACCCCGCAAGCCATCTCCGCAATCGACATCCCCATCCTGCTGATCATCGGCGACAGCGACATCGTCACGCCCGAACACGCGGTGGCGATGTTCCGACTGCTCGGAGGAGGAGTCCTCGGCGACCTGGTGCCCATTCCCACCGCTCAGTTCGCCGTCCTTCCCGGCACCTCCCACATCGGGGTCACCAAACGCGCCGACATGCTCATGACGATGATCCCACCCTTCCTAGACGCACCCTGACCCGCTCGCACGCTCGCAAATCGGAAATTGTCCAGCGTTCCGAGCCAGGTCTCGGCCCCGCCGCGCCCCAGCGACAGCGGACCGTCCAAATCGCCCTCATGCCGACTATCCGGCGACCGAGGCCGTGCATGTCGCGTGGGCCTCGATTGGAAGCGGTCGGTCAGGGTTCGGTCTGTGCGCGAGGAGGACTGCGGGTGCGGCGCCTCGGCGCCGCACCCGCAGATTCCCTTTCAGCTTTGGCTAGCCGTTGGGGACGAGTGTTCCGAACAGGCCGTCGGCTTCGTGGTTGAGGCCGGCGGTGAAGAACAGCGTGTTCGGGCCCGCGCCGGGGGTCATGGGGGCGAAGCGCACCCCCCAGAGCCCGTCGATCACGACCGGGCCGCCGTGCGGACGGCTGAGCGTCCCCTGGAACGCGCCGGTGGTCTGGTTGTAGGCGTGGATCCGGCCGTTGCCGAAGTTGCCCACGAGGATGTCGCCGCCGAAGGCGCCGAAGGTGGACGGTGCGAGGGTCACTGCCCACGGGGAGTCGAGCTTGCCCTGGCTGACCAGGCGCTGGAGGAGGTCGCCGTTGGGGGCGAAGACGTCTACGAAGCCGTTGCCCGGACCGGCGTCGTCGTCGGCCTTGCCCGGTCCCTGCTTGGCGAAGGTGACGTACAGGTTGCCCCCGATGTTGTGGATGCCGAAGGGGGCGAATCCGGCGGGAATGGTCGGGTCGGTGAAGGTGTTGACGAGGTTGAAGTGATTGTCAAACACTTCGACCTTCCCGAAGCGGAAGCTCGTCGCGTAGATGAACTTGCCTTGCGGCGTCGCCACGAGGGCGAGGCCCTTGTAGTTGGCGCCCACGTCCCCGGCGCTGTCGGTCGTGGTTGAGCGGTCAACCGCGATGACCGCGTTTGTTTTGTCGACGTTCGGGTTCCAGCCGGCGATCGTGCCGTCCTCGGTCGCGAAGACGAAGAACGCGGGACCGGACTTGCCGTTCTTGGAGATGACGAAGTCGGTCGAATTGGGGTCGAAGGTGTTGAACGCTTGCCCGTCCGGCGCCCCGACCGCACCTGGGCCGGCGGAGGGGGGAGCGGGAATCGCCACCTGGAGCGGCTGTGCGTTGCCTGCGCCGTCGTAAAGCGTGGCCAGGCCGGCGTGGTTGTCGGATACCCAGATCGGCGAGCCCGGCCCGACCGACGTGCCCCAGGGGTTCTTCAGATTGGGGTCCGTATGTGCGGCAAGCCCGGGAATATCCGAAACCAGGTTTGTCTGTACGTAGGAGCGGCTGGCGATCGCGCCGGCGCGGGCGGGGACCGGTCGAGCGACTCCGGAGAAGGTGATCGCCGCGGCGAACGCGGCCAGCGCCGCGACCGCAAGGATAGAACGGGGTAGCTTCATGACTTCCTTTCTTTGGGAATTGCGCCACCGCGAGCCGGACGTGTCCCGAACGGTATCTACGAGGGCGCGTAGTATTTTGGGCTCTGCGGTCGTAGACGCACCAGCCGCCAGAACCTTCCCGCTCATCGTTCGCGGTCTCGGCGTAGACGATCTGGGCGGCCACGGGCCGGGGGCCTGATCACCACCGGAGCGACGAGGGGGCGGCCTACCTCAAGCCGGGTCGGCGCGTGCTTCGCCGGGCCAGGGAGGAAGCTCGCGCCGAGGGCATCGCGAGTGCGTCTGGGAGAAATCACCTGCACCTACTACGAAGCATAACACGACATTACGTAGTGGGCGATTCGCCGCAGCTCGGGAAGGTCTTCGCAATCAAAGCGTCTACCACATATGACGACCATCTACGACGCATCCTCGTAGGGGGTCCCAAAGACGAAAGCGACCATGGAGTGATCGACATGCAGTTGAAGATTTTGTTCCGCAGCCCGCCAAGTGAGGCGGCCCTCGCGAGTGCCCAGGACGCCGGCTACGCGAGCTGCCCGACGAGTCATTCCACGACCACGCCGGGGCGCGAACGGTCGCCAGAATGACAAGCCCAGACGCACACTCCGAGCGGCTGCACCTCGTGCTCAGACGCGCTGCAACGACGGTTCAAACGCGATTGGGGAGTCGTCCACCGGTGACGCTCACGCCGCGCCGAGCGCCGGCAAGCGCACCTCGTCACCGCGCGCAACCGGCGCGTCCTGGCCCAATCGGCTGCGCCGCGCAGCCGCCCACGCGGTCGAGTCTGGCCTCTGACGCTGGCCCACGCCATCAGCAACCCCCACCGAACGAACAGCGAGCCGCATGCCGCCCAACAACGCCGAAACCCCCCATCTGCGGTTCCCAAGCCGAAGCGCGCCCGACCCCGAGACGGCCCAGCGGCGCCTCGCGCTACTCACCAACTGGCAAACCGGAGCTGTCGCGACCACGATCGTCGTGACCGCGCTACTGCCCTTCGCGATCGCCTGGCGCGTCAGCTACCTGATCGCTATCGCCGCCTCGATCATCCTTGCCGCGATCCTAGCCATCAGTACGCACTTCGCGCGCCGGCGGCGGCTGGCAACAATGGCGCTCTCGCCCAAACTCGTCCAGCTGCCAGACCTCGGGTCCGAACGCAAGCGGTTGCAAAGCGCGCGCACCCGCCGCGCGCTGGCCGCGGGGCTCAGACGAACAGCGGACCCCATCCAGCCCTCCCGCCGCCTGGACCCCTGCCCAGTCCTGGTCGACCGCGTCGCAGCAGAGCGCGCGCAACTGCTCGAACTCGCCAGCGACCTCGAACAAACGCAAACACCCAATCCTGCGTGCGTCGCTGTACTACGCGAGCTCCTGGAGAACGGCAGCAGCCCCCTCTACAACCCGAACGTCTCCGCCGACGACCTCCACACCACCCTCGCCCGCGCGCGCGCCGGCCTCACCACCTAACCCACCTGCTGAGACCGACGAAGCCAAACGAGCCCGGATCGCGCGGCGATCAAGGTCGCCGCAAAGCGGCCCGGACTGCGAGCTGGCCGATCACACCTGGGACTCGACCAGCATTCGAATCGCGTCGAGCGTGGCCGCGACATCATGATCGCTCGCGGCTGCATGCGGAGTGTCGAGGAAGAGTGTGAGCCGAGAGCCTTCACCGTCCGCATCGACCTGCAACCAGCCGCGGTAGCCGGAGGCCGCGCCCCACTCGATTCTTCGCGCGGCGTCGTCAGTCGCGAAAGATGCCTCGCCGTGCTGTTCGTGCCCTTCATAGCGGGCATCGACCTCCACACGATCTCCGCCGGCGGCGCGTGCCGCCGTCAGCTGTGGCACGAACCTCGGCAGATTGGTCACGTCAGCAATCGCCGCGTAAACCGCATCCGGCGGCGCCGCGACGTGCTCGGTGTGCTCATGTTGCATGCGCGCTCCTAGCTTTGGGGACGCTCAACCAACCATATCTCCTGAGAACGAAGCGCTGCGCGTTATTGAGACGGGTCGATGCCCGCGATTGGGACGGCGACGCTGGTGGGGTCAAGGATCGTCGTCCAGAGGAGGACGTCACGGAAGCCCCACCAGTGCAGGACCGTGCCGGACGGCGCCGCTCGCCCGCTACCACGCCCAGCTTTCACCAAGGTCTCCCACCGGGGAACAAAGGCCTCTCCTGACATCTCCCGCTGCGGGACGCCGAGGCACTGACCCTGCTTCCGTTTCCCGGCGCGCATCTCGCAGTCCGAGGTCGCCGGCCCTGGTTTGCGCGGATCGAGCGCGCCCACCAGCGTCTACGCGATTGCGCGTGCGCCGACGAGGGGGCGTGAGCCGGAGATCTTCTGGATCGGCCGTTAGCGACGTCCGGTCACGCGTCGAGCGAGCGCGGTGACGAGTCTGCCCGCAGCGCGAAATGGCGCCGACAAGATCCGCGTTATCCGCATGGCGGAAGCCTATCGCCGGCGCGACGATCCACCAGACCACCACCGAATCGTCGTGCGATTCCAACCGACGTGCTCTACGGTCCCCGACTCCTCGGGTTCGCTGCTGCTCCCGATCGCGTAGCGGGAGGACCGCGGGGCCGCCGGTCGCGCTCGCTGCTCCGCAGGACCGGCACTGTCGAGGATGTCGATCCGGACCGCCGCATCGACGAGCGATGCGGAAGCCCGGGCCCGGCGAGGCACGTCGCGGCCGACCGCCATTTCAGCGCCTCTGCTTGCTGACACTCGCCCTGCTTTCGCCTAGTCTCGCGTCAGATGAGCCTCGCCGATCAATCATCGAGCTTCCGCGCGATCGAGAACCTCATCGCGACTTACGCCGAACTGGTGGACGCCGGCGATTTCGCAGCCGTGGGCGAGCTGCTCGCGAACGCCACGTTTACGGGCGGCGCGGGCTCGGTAGGCGGCGCGGACGCGATCGAGAAGATGCTTCAGGAGAACGTGATCGTCTACGACGGCGGCACGCCGCGCACCAAGCACGTCACCACCAATATCTCGATCGAAATAGACGACGAGGCGGGCACGGCCATCTCGCGGTCGTACTTCACCGTTCTGCAAGCCCTGCCCGACCTGCCTCTGCAGCCGATCGCCAGCGGCCGCTACCAAGATCGACTCGAGCGGCGCAGCGGGCAATGGCGCTTCGTGGAGCGGCAGGTGCGAACCGATCTCGTCGGCGACACGAGCCGCCATCTGCGCCGCCCACCGGGCAAACCGTAACCCCCAGCGAGCCACTCGCACGTCGATGCGGCCGCCACTCGGTTCCCAGCACCTGCTCTCGCTGTATCAGCCGCTCCGGCCGCCCGTGACCCGGGCGGTTACTCGAGTGGTCGGATGCCGCGCCGTTCAGCTGAGCGGAACCTGGACCGCGGCATCCTGCTTCGGGTAGTAGGCCTGTACGTCGCGAGCGCCGTATTTGGCTCGGAACTTGTCGAGGATCTGCTCGACCTTGGCGGTATCCGACGTTGGGGTCGCGGGAGCTCGATCTCTCGGCTGTCTTCCAAGGCCTTCTTGAAGCCTTCGTCTGCCATCCGCCTCTCCCTTGCTGTGGTAGCGGGTCATCGTGCTGTCACCTCAGCGGTCGATGGCGGCCATGTTCGCCTCGTCGTGGCGCTCGCCGGTGGCCGGGGTGAGGTCGTTGAGCCGTTGGATCTGCTCCGCGCTCAGCTCGATCGCGTCGGCGGCGGTGTTCTCCTCGACGCGGGAGACGCGCTTGGTGCCGGGGATCGGGGCGATGTCGTCGCCTTGGGCGAGCAGCCAGGCCAACGCGACCTGCGCCGGTGTGGCGTCGAGTTCGGAGGCGACGGCCTGGACCTCGTCGACGATGCGGAGGTTCTTCTCGAAGTTGCCCTCGGTGAAGCGCGGGTTGGTCTTGCGCCAGTCGTCGTCGGCTGAGCTGCTCGGGGGAGCGGATCGTGCCCGTGAGGAAGCCGTGCCCGAGCGGCGAGTAGGGCACGAAGCCGATGCCCAGCTCGCGCAGCAGCGGTAGCAGCTCGGCCTCGGGATCGCGGGTCCACAGGGAGTACTCGGTCTGCAGCGCGGCGATCGGGTGCACGGCGTGGGCGCGACGGATCGTCTCGGGTCCGGCCTCCGACAGGCCGATGTGCAGGACCTTGCCCTCGGCCACCAGCTCGGCCAGGGCGCCGACGGTGTCCTCGATCGGGGTGTTCGGGTCGACGCGGTGCTGGTAGTAGAGGTCGATGCGGTCGGTCCCCAGCCGCTTCAGTGAGCCCTCGACCGCGGTCCGGATGTTCGCCGGGCTTGAGTCGAGCACTCCGGGGCCGTCGCCGGCGTGCGAGACCAGGCCGAACTTCGTTGCCACCACGACATCGTCGCGGCGGCCCTTCAGGGCGCGGCCGACGAGTTCCTCGTTGGCGTAGGGGCCGTAGATCTCGGCGGTGTCGATGTGGGTGACGCCCAGCTCGAGTGCTCGCTGGATGGTGCGGATCGATTCGGCGTCGCTGCTGTCGGGGTCGAGGTAGTAGCCGGACATCGCCATCGTGCCGAGTCCGATGCGCGAGACGTCAAGTCCGCCGAGCGAAATGTGCTTCATGACAGTGTGGCTCCTTGTGGTCGTAGAAGATGTCGGTCGAGTCCAAGAAAGCACGGGATCGCGGGAAGTGAGAGTCCCTGTTGATAGGGGTACTGGCAGGGTCTCCCAGGCGCGGCCGGGCGGGTCTACGCTGCGGTTGTGGACACCAGAAGCGAGATCCGCGAGTTCCTGACCTCCCGCCGCGCCAGGATCACCCCGGACCAAGTCGGGCTGCCCACCTACGGCCCTCGCCGCGTTCCCGGACTGCGCCGCGAGGAGGTCGCCGTCCTGGCCGGCGTGAGCGTCCCGTACTACACCCGCCTCGAGCGCGGAGACATGAACGGCGTCTCCGAGAGCGTGCTGGAGGCGCTCGCCGGCGCGCTCCAGCTCGACGACGCCGAACGCGCCCACCTCTTCGACCTCGCCCGCGCCGCACACCCAACGCCGGCGCGGCCTCGTCGGCGCCAGGCCAAGCAGCGCGTCCGGCCCGAGGTCCAGTGGACCCTCGACGCGATCACCGGCGCCGCCGCGTTCGTGAGCAACGAGCGCCTCGACATCCTTGCCGCCAACCAGCTCGGACGCGCGCTGTACTCCGAGCTGTACGACGCGACCCGCGCGGCCGGTCAACACCGCCCGGTTCGTGTTCCTCGATCCGCGAGCCGAGACGACCTTCGGCGACTGGGACCGCGTCGCCAGCGAGATCGGTCGCGATCCTGCGCTCCGCCGCCGGCCGCGACCCGTACAACCGCGACCTCTCAGACCTCGTCGGCGAACTCGCAACCCAGAGCGAGGCGTTCCGCACCCGCTGGGCCGCGCACAACGTCCGCTTCCACAACACCGGCGTCAAGCACTTCCACCATCCCGTCGTCGGCGACCTCCACCTGACCTACAACCGACTCGACCTCGCCGCCGACCCCGGCCTGACGATCTTCACCTACACCGCCGAGCCCGGCTCCCGCTCCGAAGAGACGCTGAAACTCCTCGGCAGCTGGGCGGCCACCGTCGACCCCGCCGAAGCGGCGCGCGCGACCGACCAAAGCTGAGGCGCAGCGGGACACGCAATCCCGCCGCCCCGCTCACGCGCTCCTCACCTCCATACGGAGCAACAGCCACGAGCCGACCTGCTTTCACCTCACCGCGATCCCTCCCTTCGCATTCGGGTCCGCCCCCCAATGCGCGGATCCGGGGACTCTCGGGGCCACCCCCGCGGCTCGCTCAGCGGTCCACGATGTCCAGGCGAGGCGATCGGGCGCAGGTAAGGTCAGTTGTATGACGGTCGTTGTCCTCACGGGGGCCACTCGCGGCATCGGCCGAGCCGCCGCGATCGAGCTCGTGCGACGAGGAGCCGAGGTCGCCCTCGTGGGCCGCGATCCTGCGCGCGTCAGGTTGGTCGCTGACGAAGCCGAGGCCGCCGGTGGCATCGGGCGGGTCCACGCGCACGTGGCCGACTTGACGCTGATGTCAAACGTACGGGTGCTGGCCGACGAGATCCGCGAGCGCCACGAGCACGTCGACGTCCTTGCCAACAACGCTGGGGCGCTGTTCCCCTCGCGCAAGGAGACCCCGGAGGGGTTCGAGCGGACCTTCGCACTGAACCATCTCGCGCCGTTCTTGCTTACGAACTTGCTGCGAGATCGTCTTGCGGGCGGCCGTGTGGTGACCACCGCTTCGAATGCTCACAAGTCCGGGCGCCTGGTTCTCGACGACCTGCAATCGGAGAAGTCCTACTCGGCGCGTGCGTACGGCACCTCGAAGCTGTGCAACGTCCTATTCACGCGCGAGCTGGCCAGGCGCGCGCCGGAGCTTCACGCCAACTGCTTTCACCCCGGCGTCGTGCGCACCGGGTTCGCCAAGAAATGAAGACGGCCTCTGGAAGGTCGTCGCCAAGGTCGGCGCGCCCTTCTTCCGCTCCCCGGAGCGCGGCGCCCGCTCACTCGTGTGGCTTGCGCTGTCCGACGACGCCGCCGCTCTCACGGGCGAGTACATCGAGGACGAGAAGGTGGTCCGCCCCAGCGCGCAGGCCCGGGATGACGACCTCGCAGGAAGCCTCTGGGAACGAAGCGCCGAGCTCGTCAGCCTGCCGCTCGACGCGCCCGGCTGACGCCACGGCTCAGAGACTCGCTCCTGTAACTTCGGGCATTCCGCCGAGTCCCTGGAAGTCCCTCGTTTGCGGGGATCTGAGGGCCGCGGGCGAGGGTTCGACCGCGAATGCCGCGCATGCAAAGGCAGCGATCCCCGGCGCGTTCGAGGGCTGGTCATGGTTGCGGGTGGGGCCGGCCGAGCCGGAACCAGACCTTTGTGCTGCCGTCGAGAACTCCCCAGTCATCGGCGAGCTGCTCGACGATCCGCAGCCCCCAGCCGCCGTGAGCGCCGGGCTCCGGACTGGGCGCAACCGCAACGTTGGCCTCGTCGGCTACCTCGATTCGCGCCGTGTCCCCTTCGGCGTCGATCCGGAGCCAGATCGCTCCGACGCCGTGCACCACCGCGTTGGTGACCAGCTCCGACACCATAAGCGCGGCGTCTTGTCGCTGCTGGGGGCCGAGCGAGGTGGTGTGGCTATTCACGAGCTGGCGAGCGGCGCTGACTGAATCAGGCGAGCGCGGCAGATTTGTGCTGAGTGTGTTCATCTCGTACGGCCGTCGAGCGGCAGCTGTCGGTCGACCTGCACGAGGCCGATGAGCCGGCGCACTTGGGCCGAGCCGCGCGTGACCGCGAATGACCAACCGTCGCGGCTGGCCTCCTCAGCGACCCGCGACTGAGCGGTCCGAGGGCCACGCGCTTCGCCCCAGGCACTTGGCCGACGACCCCTCCTTCGTGTGATCGCGCGATCTGCTCGTGCAGGGGCCCTAGCCCGCACAGGGTGATCGCGCGGGGGTGGGTGGAGCGGTTCGAGGGCCGCGCGCTGCGGGAGGTGCAGCGCGCGGCCCGACGACCCCTCCTTCGAGTGGTCGCGCGATCTCCTCGTGGGTGCCCCCAGGCCCGACCAGGAGATCCCCGGGGGTGGCTGCCCCTTGCCACCCGCCCAGCGGCGCGATCTCGGAGTTGACGAAGCGAGCGAAGTCTGTGATCGGTAGGCCGTGTTTCCAGCCGCCGGCAGCGTCAAGCGGCGAGCGCGACCAACCTCGATTGACGGCGGCCGTAGCGCGATTAGGGCGGTGCGTCCCGGCTATGGGAGCCCGTCCATTTGGGCGCTGACCGGCGGACCGCCACGTCACGGCCGACCGCCACGGTCCTCGTCGCCAGCCGGGCTCACCGCTCGCCGCCCGAAGCGAGACGCCACCGCCCACGGGTACTGCCAAGGGCTTCGCTGAAAAATCCGGCTTGGCGGGGCGGGGCATACCAGCTCCTGCGCGAGGTGGATGTTGTCGCTGTAACCACCCCCGCAGGCCGCCGTCGGCCGCCGCGAGCGCGCCTGTTCGCTCCGCGCTGATGCCTGGCCGCCCCGCCCGCGGACGACGCAGCCAAACCTCAACCCGCCCGACACTACTCCGATCCCAACCGAATACAAGCCTCCCCACCGACGCCATCCGGGTACGCTGACGTTCAGCCTCGCTCCAGCCCCAAGCGCAGAGGCTCAACCGGCGGAGAACTCGCGCCAGTGAGCAGCACACACAGCCGAGCACGACGAGGTCGGCGATGAGCGACCCCGGACCCGAGGATCGCGCGCCGCGGCCGCTCGTCGGCGGCAGGCTGCTGGCCGAGATCACCAACCGGATCGTCGCGTTCATGCGCGAGCACTACGGCCGCGGGCCGATCAAAGCCAAAACCTACGTGCTCGACAACCTGATCGTGTGCGTGCTCACCGACGGGTTCACCGCGATCGAGCGCACCATGATGGAAGGCGGCGAACCCGACCGCGTGCTCGACATGCGCCGCGACTTCCAACGGATGATGAAACAGCGCTACACCGAAATGATCGAAGCGCTCACCGGCCGCAAAGTACTCGCCTTCCTCAGCCAAGCCCACGTCGAACCCGACCTCACGATCGAGATCTTCCTGATGGACGGCCCACTAGCCGGATTCGGCGCACTCGAGCTCGTCGACCCCCCACCCACCAACCCCGGCACCGGCAACCACTAACCGCCGCCCCGGCACGCAGACCCGCCGACCGCCCACCGACCCCCTCGCGCACCCCCACACCCGACGCCAACTACCCGCGACGAGACCGAACCGCCCGATCTCAAAAACCGCGCCGATAACACCAAAGCCGGGTGGGACGCTCGGGTTGCGACCCACGGAGGACGCACTACCCCCCGCTGCTCCGACCACCGCGACACCGACGCCATCGTCCAGGGCAAGAGCGAGGTCTGCCTAACCCAGCATGGCCGCCAGCTGCGTGGGCGCGCCATCACAGACGTGCTTGTCCTCGACCCATGCGACCGGCAGCCCGCCCGAGGATCGCCCGCGAGCTCGCGAACTAGTTTGATTTACCGCACGAGGTTCTCGCCGATCAGCGAGCGTTGCGGCGCTTTTGCGGTTGCGGATTTGCGCGGCATGGACGCAGCTGGGGCGTTGCTGTTCATGGCGCGGTTGGCGCGGCGCTCCGCCGCTTCGCGCTTGAGCTCCGCTTGCTGCGTCGAAACGGTCGCGATGTGCGCTGCGCGACGTTCGGCGGAACTTGGCCGGCGCGCCGTCGGTTGCACCGATACGGTCACTTTTTGCTTGAGTGCCATAGCTGTCTCCTTTTCGATCTCACTAATCTCTGCTGATTACGGCATTCGCGGCTCGCGCATCTGTCAGCGTCGCGGTCAAGGTCGCCAGCCGATTCCGCTCGGAAGACAACCGTGATCTCCTCGATCTTCTGCCCCGGGTTACTCGCTGCGGCTGGTCTAGTCGTGCGAGCGCATCAGGTAGGCGTAGCGCCCGTCTCTCGGATCGTGTGGATCTGCATTGGTCCGGGGGCCATCCGGACGCCGGGTGTTCAGTCGTCGTCGGGCGCCAATTGACGACGAGAGCCGCAGCGATCCGCGATCGCAAGTCAACCCGCCTCGCCTACGCGCTGCCCGATCATGTTCTCTCCGTGCCATGAGCTTCAAGCCTTCTCGTCCCTCTCTCGGGTCCCCGGACGGAGGAGGGCTAGAACCGCCGCGCGGTCAATCAGACTCGGACGCGTTCACCGAGTCGGTGGGGTGAACGCCTAGAGGTACGGCACCGGCCCCGCAGTCAAAACCAGTGGCCCACGCCTCTCGCCTTGTGGCGCAGATTGCGCCGTCGGTGGCATTCGGGCTTGGGGTGAGAATTCTGGCCGCAGGGCCAGCTCATTTACGACTGTACTCCGATTGCAGGGGATATGGGGACCGGAGCTCAAATTTGCCTGAGTAGGTCGGCGGCAGCGCATCGGCTGACTCGTCGAACCTTCCGCGTCCCCCTCATATCCGATCTGCGCAGCAGGCTAATGGACGCGGACACAAAAATTGGCCGGCTAAACGACCGCCAAACGTCACCATTGGATCGAGATCGCTGGACAACGATCAAAAGCTCCAAGCCAAATGTCCGCAAAACCCGGTCCGGCTCACCTTAAGGAGAGTATGGTTGGCCTATCGCTCCGGGTTCTCCGTTTCTTCTGCCCCGCGCGCAGCGTCTATAGAGGAACGAGAAGGGGCGCTTATGTCCCAGCCAGAACCCGACGGACGCACGGAGGCGTCTGACATCCTTGAAGTTGAGGCTCGAACTCACCGGCGGACTGCGTTGGTCGAACTGCGGGGCGAACTGGACATCGCCTCGGTCTCGGAGGTCGCCGAGGTGATCGGCGGCCTGGCCCCCGACGCAGATGGCGTGCGTCATGTCGTCCTGGACCTGCGCGGGCTGACGTTCATGGACGCCAGGGGAGTCCGCGAGCTGATCCGCCAGAACGACTTTGCGCGCCAGAACCGGCACAACCTCGCCGTCGTACGAGGGCGCAAGGCCATCCAGCGACTGTTGGAGTTGACCGCCGTAGAGGAGGTCCTCGTCATGGTGGACGACCCCGAGGACCTGGCGCCGCCGCCATCCGCGCCTGCGGGTTAGAGCACGGCGCCTAAGCGCCTCGAGCGGAACGACCGGCAAATTCGAGCCCAGCGCCGTTTCCGCATTGCCGTATTACGAGCGCGATGAGCCGCGCGATTGTTAGGTTGCGTGAGCGCCCTCGTTTGGAACGGACTGGGCAGCCGTGTTGCCGCCGGTCGCGATGACTACCACGTTCGCACGAGAGCACGCCTCTCGATGACGCTGACCGCGCACATGGTCCTCGCCACAAGCGTGCATCAGGTGCTTGCAGATTCCTGGCTAACTCTCGAGTCGAAGCCGTAGTCAGCGCCCGGAGCCGATGTCCCTCCCAACGCCGCGCCGATCATCGACAGCGCGACCGTACGTGCGCTGCTGCTGTCGCCCCACGAGCGGCCACAAGCCGCCCTCGACCCGGCGCGACTGCTCTGCTAGGCACTGCGAGCGCGCAGCTCGCCCGTGACGGCATTGTCGCGTTGGACGACGAGACCCAGAATCGCCGCCCTGCCGATCCGCCACCGCCGGACCGCCTTGAGGATGCGGCAGCACCGGTGACGGCCGCGCCCGCGGAGACCTCCTTTGCCAGCGGGGAGAGGGGGCAGCCTGGCCGCCGGAGGGGCGCTTCCGGCGGCCAGGCGTGTGTCTGGCGATGGAGCGGAGCCGCCAGATCCCGCCGGCCCAGGGGCGGGGGCGCGGCGGGGTCTCGCGGCTCGTGCCTTAGCTCACGCGGCGTGTGCGAACGTGAGGGACTCCGAAATTCCGCAGAGCTCAAACAGGCGCCGAACTGCTCGGGGGCCGGGAATCACCACGAGGTCGATGTTCAGGTGTGCGGCCTGGCTGGCGAGTTCGATCACGCCGTGGACGCCGCTTGAGTCCATGAAGGTCAGGCGACCGAGATCAAGCACTACTTGGTCTGGTTGGCACGCGAGCGCGCTTTGGACGGCGGAACGCATCTTTTCTCGCTGGGCGAGGTCCCACTCGCCGTTGAGCGCGATCGTCGTCGTGGCAGCCTGTTGGCTGACGACGATCGACAGCTCGTCGGAGTCTGTCCGGGTATATGCAGCCATGGTCACCTCCACGTAGCCCCGATGTGATGGAGGGGAAAGACGGCCCCGGATGCGAGGCGTCTGACCGCGACCTAGGTCCTTCGCGGGTCGAACCGAGACCCAGCTCGCTCGACCCTCGCGACAACCTACCAGCCTGAGGGCCGAGATTCCAAACCTTGCGCAGCGGATCTGCGAGACTGTGTCCAGCCTCCCGCTCGGCGGTTTGTCCGGTGGAGGCGTCTTGCGCTTCTGGCGGTCCGCCGCCTTTCCCTCTTCCAGCGTCGGATCCACCCCTAGGGAAAGGCGAGAAACGGGACGGTCATGACCGCCCAAGCCGAGCCAGAGCGTCCTCTGGTGAGCTCGCTCCACGTAGCGATATCCAACGCGATCGTCGGGTTCTTACGCGATTACACCGGCCGCGGCCCGATGAAGGCACGGACCTCGATCCGCGACAACGTTGTCTTGGTCATGCTCGAACAGACGCTGACCAAGGGCGAGCAGGTCCTCGTCAGAAACGGTCGCGGGGAGCGGGTTCTCGCGCTGCGCCACGAATACCAGGAAGCGATGCGCGAGGAGAGCAGCGCCAAGGTGGCTGAACTGACTGGCCGAAACGTGATCGCCTTCATGAGCGCCAACCATGTTGACCCCGACCTCGCCGCTGAGGTCTACGTGCTCGACGGATCACCGGAGTACAACACCGACTCCTCAGAACTCGAATCGTGATCTCCCCGCACTAATCGACGCATCGGGTCGGGGCTGCCTGTCCGATTCAGCGGACTCCGAGCCGGGCCCATCGAGCGTAACCTCGATCGCCTTCGCGCGAAGGTATCTTTAGCCTCACGGTGACCCGGCACGATCACCGTGAGGCGTCGGGCGGTGTCGACCGCCGGCGCAGTTTGTGAACGTCATGGCTTCGCAGAGGCCGTCGGTTGAACGATCGCTGCGGACCGAGTGCGCAGCTAACGGGGTGCAGTTCGCTGCGGAGTGTCGAGCCGGCGCGAGCTCGGTCGGTGGCCTCTCGCGATGGCGGGAGAGCGGCACCTCGCCGGCAAGGCGCCGTCGCTCCGAACGCAATATCGGACGATTGCGCGGCTCCTAGGCGAAGCGGGCGCCCCCGACGTCGGGGGGTGTACGCCAGTGTTGGAAGTCAATCTTCACAGGACTACTTTCCTTCGGTCCCGCGAGGGGCGTAGTCTTGCCGGGCGGGTGGCGCCATAGCGTCACGTGGACCGGTCGCGCGTGCATACATCCGAGACGGCAGCGCTTAGCGGTCCGCCGCTGGCGACGATCGCGGTTGCCGCGCGCACCATGTACCCGCGACGAAGCGGTGCCCGGCGACGTGGACGCGACGATCGGTTGCTGCTGATGGAGAGCGGTCTCCATGCACCGGGCCCGCCCGGTGGTTTGCGCGGGCGGACGAGTGAGTGCGCGTTGCTGGATGACTTGGTCTCGGCGATCCGCCGTGGCGAGAGCCGATCGGTGGTGCTGCGGGGCGAGGCTGGGATTGGGAAGACGGCGCTGTTGGAGTATCTCGTCGCGTCGGCGTCAGATCTGAGGGTCGTACGGGCGGTGGGGGTGGAGTCGGAGATGGAGCTCGCGTTCGCCAGCTTGCATCAGTTGTGCGCACCGTTGCTCGATCGCATCGAGGAGCTGCCGGCTCCGCAGCGTCGCGCGCTGGAGACCGTGTTCGGGCTGAGCGACGGGGCCGCGCCGGACCGATTTCTCGTCGGGTTGGCGGTGTTGAGTTTGTTCGCGGCGGAGGCGGAGCAGCGTCCGCTGCTGTGTGTCGTCGATGATGCACAGTGGCTGGATCGGGCTTCGGCGTTGACGCTGGCCTTCGTCGCTCGCCGCCTGCTCGCTGAGCGGGTCGGGATCGTGTTCGCAGCGCGTGAGCCGGGCTTGGAGCTCCAGCACGTGGACGGGCTAGATGTGCGCGGCTTGCGTAACGGTGATGCCCGCGCATTGCTGCGCTCGACGCTGCGGTTCAAGCTGGATGAGCGCGTCCTTGACCGGATCATCGCGGAGATGCGCGGGAATCCGTTGGCGTTGCTCGAGTTGCCACGCGGATTGACGGCGACGCAGCTGGCTGGAGGCTTCGGGCTGCCAGAGGCGCAAGCGATGTCACGGGACGGATCCAGGAGAGCTTCGTACGACGCGTAAGCGCGGTCTCCGACGATGCGCGGCGTCTGTTGCTGCTTGCGGCGGCAGAGCCCATCGGTGATCCGCTGCTTTTGCTGCGCGCGTCCGAGCAGCTCGGCATCGTGGTCTCGGCGGTTGATGCGGAAACCGACGGGCTCCTGGCTCTCAGCGAGCGCGTGACCTTCCGCCATCCGCTTGTGCGCTCCGCCGTTTATCGAACGGCGGCGCTACAAGAACGTCGGGCGGCACATCGCGCGTTGGCGGCGGCGACCGACAGCGAGTTCGATCCCGACCGCCGGGCTTGGCATCTGGCTGCGGCCGCGGCGGGGCCTGATGAGCAGGTTGCCTCGGAGCTCGAGCGCTCGGCCGGCCGGGCGCAGACGCGCGGTGGAGCCGCCGCCGCGGCAGCGTTCCTGCAGCGCGCCGTCGCGCTGACCGCGGATCCCGCGCGGCGCGCGGATCGCGCTCTCGCCGCCGCGCAGGCCAGCATCCAGGCCGGCTCGTTCGACGCGGTTCTCCGGCTCCTTGCTACGGCGGAGACCGGGCCGCTCGACGAACTCCAACGCGCTCGGGTGAACCTGCTGCGCGGCAACGTCGCCTTCGCGTTGGGCGCTGCCACCGATGCTCCTCCGCCGCTGCTCGAGGCCGCCAGGCGGCTTGAGCCGCTCAACGTGGAGCTCGCGCGCGAGACCTACTTGACCGCGTGGGGCGCGGCGAGCATGGCGGGGCAGGGGGACGTCATCCTGGAGATCTGGGCGGCCGTCCGGGCGCTTCCTCCGACGTCCGGTGCTCCCGGGCCCCTCGAGCTGCTGCTTGAAGGCATGGCTCAGCTGACGGTCGAAGGACACGCCGCCGCCGCCCCAACGTTGCAGCGAGCAGCGGAAGCGCTCCTCGAAATGCCCGTGGAGGACGCGCTCCGTTGGGGTTGGGCGGCTATAGGGGCCAGCACCGCGGTGTGGGATGACGAGGGCATGCGCGCAATCTCCGCCAGACTGGTCCGGCTCGTTCGCGATGCCGGCGTGCTCGCGCAATTGCCGCTGCATCTCGCCTCATTGGCCTTGTCAACCTCATGGACAGGCGACTTGGCGGGAGTCGCCTCGCTGATCGCTGAGGCCGAGAGCGTTGCGGCGGCGACCGGGACCGCGTTCGCGCCGTTTACCTTGATGAGGCTCCGTGCACTGCAGGGGCGGGCTGTCGAGGCCGCCGCACTGATCTCCGAAACGATCGAGCACGCCAGCTTCGGAGGTCAAGGGATCGCTGCGACGAACGCGTATTGGGCCGCGGCGGTCCTTTACAACGGCCTCGCCCGCTACGACGAGGCGGCATGTGCGGCCCGGCAAGCCACCTCGAATACGTTCGAGCCGTGGGTATCCACGTTCGCGCTCCCGGAGCTGGTCGAGGCGGCCGTGCGCGTGGGCGACGCCCAGGTGGCCCGCGAGGCACTCGAGCGGCTGACGGCGACGACACGACCTTCCGGCACTGATTTCGCGCTCGGCATTGAGGCGCGCTGTCGGGCGTTGCTGAGCGTCCGGGGCCGAGGCCGACATTCTGTATCGCGAGGCGATCGAGCGTTTGAGTCGCACGCGACTGCGTCCGGAGCTCGCGCGGGCCCACCTGGTCTACGGCGAGTGGTTACGCCGCGAGAATCGCCGAGTCGATGCGCGTGAGCAACTGCGCGCGGCGCACGAGACGCTCGTCGAAATCGGGATGGATGCGTTCGCCGAGCGCGCCCGCAACGAGCTCTCAGCGACGGGGGAGACGGTACGCAAGCGCACGGCTCGAGACGCGCGACGATCTGACCGCACAGGAGCGGCAGATCGCGCGCCTCGCCCGCGACGGACTCTCGAACCCGGAAATCGGCGCGCGGCTATTCCTCAGCCCGCGGACGGTCGAGTGGCACCTGCGCAACGTGTTCAACAAGCTCGACATTCGCTCCCGCCGGGACTTGGCCAGCGTCCTGCCCAGCACCACCGCCGACGTCACGCTGGTCTGAGCTCGCGCGTCGGGAAGCGTCTCGACCCACGGGACCGGAGCAACACCCTGGGCAGAACCCAGGGGAGCAACCCCCGCCCGGTGCCTTCGACGGGCGCGACTTTCAGACGAGAGGGATCAGGCTTCGCCGGGTCATCCATCACCCCACCAAGGAGGACCCACATGGCTGTCACCACCGAGAGGTCAGCGGGCGCGACGGCGATCCGGCCGTTCACGGTCGAGTTTCCTGAGGCGGATGTCGAGGATCTGCGTGCGCGCATCGCCGCGACCCGTTTCCCTGAGAGGGAGCCCGTCGAAGATCGCGATCGTGCATCCGTTGGGAAACACCGCCCCGCCGCAGGGCGTCGAGTTGGCGACGATGGAAGCGCTCGTGCGCTACTGGGGCACCGAGTACGACCTTCGGAGGATCGAGGCGCGGCTGAACGCCCTGCCGCAGTTCCTGACCGAGATCGACGATCTCGATATTCACTTCATCCACGTCAAGTCGCGTCATGAGAACGCGTTGCCGGTGATCCTCATCCACGGCTGGCCTGGCTCGGTCGTCGAGATGCTGAGCGTCGTCGGCCCGCTCACCGACCCGACGGCGCACGGCGGCAGCGCCGAGGACGCGTTCGATGTGGTGATTCCGTCGATCCCGGGCTACGGGTTCTCCGGCAAGCCGACGAGCGAGCGGCTGGGGTCCCGACCACGTCGCCAGTGCCTCGGTGGAGCTGATGAAGCGCCTCGGCTACACGCGCTTTGTCGCGCAAGGCGGCGACTGGGGCGCGGTCATCGTGGATCTGATGGGCGTGCAGGCACCTCCGGAGCTGCTCGGCATCCACTCGAACATGCCGGGCGTTCTGCCGCCCGAGATCGCGCCAGCGGTTCGCGCCGCTGGTCGTCGCTCCGGCGCCGGCCGGTCTCTCGGCCGACGAGCAGCGCTGCTACGAGCAGGTGAGCTACGTGTACACGAAGGGAATCGGCTACGCCGTCCAGATGCTCCTGCATCCGCAGACGCTCTACGGGATCGCCGACTCGCCCGCCGGGCTGGCCGCCTGGATCGCTGGACCACGACGCCCAGAGCTACCTGGACATCACCAGCGCCTTCGTCGACGGACAGCCCGTCGGCAACCTGACGCGGGATGAGGTGCTCGACAACATCACGCTGACGTGGTTGACGAACACGGGGATCTCCTCGGCTCGTCTCTACCACGAGAACGCGTTTGGCTTCTTCGACGCCAAGGGCGTGTCCGTTCCGGCCGCGGTGACCGTGTTCCCGAAGGAGCTCTACCAGGCTCCGCGGAGCTGGGCCGAGCGCGCGTACCCCAACCTGATCTACTTCAACGAGGTCGATCGAGGCGGGCACTTCGCGGCCTGGCAGGAGCCGCAACTGTTCTCAGAAGAGGTTCGCGCGGCGTTCCGGTCGCTGCGCTAGCGCGACGATGTTCGAGCGGTTGCATATGCCTCCGTTCGCCGGGGCGGCCGAGTGGCTCAACTCAGAGCCACTCGGCCCCGCCGAGCTGCGCGGCCACGTCGTCCTGGTGAACTTCTGGACGCTGACCTGCATCAACTGGCTGCGCCAGGAGCCGTACGTCCGCGCGTGGTCGCAGGCCTACCGCGACGACGGACTCGTCGTCATCGGAGTCCACACGCCGGAGTTCTCCTTCGAGCACGAGATCGACCGCATCCGGCCGGCGATCAAGGAGCGAGAGATCGACTACCCGGTCGCGGTCGACAACCACTACGCGATCTGGAGCGCGTTCGACAACCACTACTGGCCGGCGCTCTACTTCATCGACGCAGGAGGGCATCATCCGCGACCACCACTTCGGCGAAGGACGCTACGAGCAATCCGAGCGCATCATCCAGCGGCTGCTCGGCGTGCAGCGCGAACTCGTCTCCGTCGAAGGGCGCGGCGTCGAGGCGCCAGCCGACTGGAACCACCTCCAGACGCCCGAGACATATCTCGGCTACGGGCGCAGCGAGCGCTTCGCGCCAGCCGACGATCGCCACGCTCGAGCCCGACGCCTACGCGCTACCAAAGCGGCTGCAGGTCAACCACTGGGCGCTCGCCGGCGACTGGACGATCGGGCGCGAGAACGTCGTCCTTGACCAGGCCGGCGGCAGCATCGCCTTCCGGTTCCACGCGCGCGACGCGCATCTCGTGCTATCCGCCGGAGCGCGAGCGCCGATCCCCTTCCGCGTACTCCTCGATGGCGAGGCTCCGGGCCCGTCAGCAGGCGTCGACGTCGACGAGGACGGAAACGGCGTGCTCCGGGACGGCCGCCTGTACCAGCTCGTACGCCAACACGACACGGTCCACGAGCAGACGCTTGAGATCACATTCCTCGAACGCGGTGCCGAGGCGTACGTCGTTCACGTTCGGCTAGCTGCAGTAGTCCGTCACCACACGAAGACCGATCGAGGTCTTCCCTCACGCAACCAGGAGGTAGCCATGAGCGCCACCGAAGCACACGAGCATGCGCCATTCATCGACTACGAGAACCTGCCCGCCCCGACGGAGGGCATTCTCGTCACCCAGTTCATCACCGTACGAAGCGTTGCTCGGTCCCGCGCGTTCTACTCCGAGGTCCTCGGCGGCCAGGTGGTGCTGGAGGAGAACCCGTGCATCGTCAAGCTCGCCAACTCATGGGTGCTGATGAACCCGGGCGGTCCCCCCACCCCCGACAAGCCCGACATCTCGGTCGTGAACTACGAGCCCGGGAACACGGTCTCGAGCTTCATGAACCTGCGCGTCGCCGACATCCAGGCGTGTTATGAGCAGTGGAGCGCAAAGGGGGCCGAGTTCGTCACGCCGCCGATCGATCGCGGTGCTGAGATCCGCTGCTACATGCGAGACCCCGACGGCTACATGATCGAAGTCGGCCAGGCCACCGGAGCGCTCCACGGGGAGCTCGCCGAGAAGCGACCCGAAGACTTGCCCGGCTAAGGGCGACGGGATCACGAGGCGTGCCGACGGCGACCGCGGCCGTCGGCTACGGCCAGAACGAAGTTCCGCGAGACGTGTCGAGCTAGGCGGATCAGCCAGCGGCCCAGCCGGCCCGCTCAGCCGCGGTCGCCGCCGAGACCTGCTCTGGTTGCACCGCGGGTATGTCGCGTCCGCACCGCACCTCCGTTGCGCGGAAAAGCGAGCAAGTCGCGGGTGGGCGGTTTCGTCATCTGGGCGCCGTCGGTCGGAACGATCCCAACGGCGACCAGGGAGCGGTCGGCGCTCCGGCGCGCCTTCGGTCAGGGCTGCGCTTCACCGACTGGGCGGCGCTGGTGTTCGCGTTCGGCCGCTCGGTGGTCACCGAGTTCTCCCGCCCATCGTGTGCCGTGGGTCGGGATCAGCGTGGCGGCAGCGTGAGCGGACAGCGGACGACGCGCGCTAGACCTGCGAAGCTGGAGCTATGAACGGCTCAACTATCGACGTGCCGACCAAGGACGGGGTCGCCGACTGCTACCTCACCAAGCCGGCTGGCGATGGGGCGCATCGAGGCGTCCTGTTCATGATCGATGCGATCGGGCTGCGGCCGCGGATCGAGGAGATGGCGGATCGGATTGCCGCCCAGGGCTATGTGGTGCTCGCTCCGAACGTGTTTTACCGGGGCGGGCCCGCTCCGCTGTGGGAGACGCCGGACCTCCACGATCCTGACTCTCGCGGCAGGTTCTTTCAGTCGCTTGGTCCGCTGATGGGCGCGCTCACACCCGCCGCCGTCGCGGCGGACGGCGGCGCTTACCTGGACAAGCTCGGCGAGCTCACCGACGGCCCTGTCGGGATCACCGGCTACTGCTTCGGCGGCCGGCTCGGCTGGATGGTCGCCGCCGCGCACGCTGATCGTGTCGCCGCGCTCGGCGGCTTTCACACCGGTCGCATGGTCACCGACGACGAGGACAGCCCTCACCTGCTCGCGCCCCGTGTCCGCGGGGAGGTCTACTGGGGTCACGCCGATCAGGACCAGAGCATGACCCCGGAGAACATCGCGACGCTCGACCAGGCGATGGACGACGCTGGCGTGCGCCACACGACGGAGCTCTACGAGGGTGCGCAGCACGGCTACACGATGTCCGACATGGGCGCCTACAACGAAGCGGCCGCCGAGCGGCACTTCAAGGCGCTATTCGCGCTTCTTCAACGAGCAGTCCCGCGGTGAGAACATCGCGGACGCAATGCGCGTCCAAGTCGGGTAATCGCTTTCAGACCCGTGGTCGCTCACGGCGTGTCATCCCAACGGCGATGAGGGAGGCGTCTGCATCGTGCGTCTGCCGAACCCCGGTGAGGGAAGGCGCGAGCGCTTGGCCCGATCTCTCCGATACCGGCAGCGCAATCGCGGGCGGCACGGCGATTGTCCGGTGCTTGCAGCATTCGGGCATCCGGCTAGCACGTGAAGCTTCGAGTTCGGCGTTGGAGCCGTCGTGGTCGCGGTGCGCACTATCCGCGCTTGGCGGTCGCAGCATGGTTCGCCGGTTGCACCCGCCGCCGAGGAAGAGCGGCACTCCCGGGGCGCCAGACGTCTTGTTGGGTTCTCGGCTCGGCTCAAATGGTTGGGATCGTCCCGCCGTCGATAATGTGTTCGGCGCCTGTGATCGCTGAGGCGCGGTCGGAGACCAGGAAGGCGACGAGTTCGGCGACGTCTTCTGGGCGCGCGGGTCGGCCGAGCGGGATCCTGCCGAGTGCGTCCATGATCTCGCGCAGTGCCTCGTCACGGTGGACCTGATGTCCTTGGCTGATACGTGCGATCAGCCGTTCGGCTCCGCCGGTTTGGATAAAGCCGGGTGAGACGGTGTTGACGCGGATGCCGTGCGGGGCGAGTTCGTTGGCCAGGCCTTTGCTGTAGGTCGTGAGTGCGGCTTTGGCCGCCGCGTAGGCGAGTGTCGCGTCGTAGAGGGGCATTTTCCGTTGGATCGAGGTGATTTGGACGATCGATCCGGCCCCGGTTTGGATCATCGCTGGGATCAGACCGCGATCGACGCGCACCGCTCCGAGAAGGTTGAGCTGGAGGGTGTGATGCCAGAGCTCTGGGGTGAGCGTCGCGAACCCGCCGGACGGGGCGGAGGCACTGCCGCCGGCGACGTGGACGATGATGTCCGCGCCGCCGTTATCGCCCATTTGCTCGATCACGTTGTCGGTCCCCTCGATAGTGGTGATGTCGGCGGCGACGAACTCGTCCGCGGCGAGGTGCTCCAGGCCGTGCCGGCCGATCGCGGTGACGTGTGCCCCGGCGGCTTTCATGCGTGCGGCCACGGCGGCGCCGGTTCCCCGTGTGCCGCCGGTGACGAGCGCGCGCTTGCCGGCGAGATTCTCGGTCTGGATGCTCGATGCGGCCGTCATGGTGCGATGACCAGCTGGCTGATTCGGTCGCCGCCGACGGTGAAGTCCCACTTCAGCTCGGCGGTGCCGCCGGGGAAGTTGCCCGTCAGCCGGCCCGTGACCACGAACCGGTCTGCGGTGAGCGCGTCGGTGCCGAGGACATCGGTCGTGTAGGTGTATCGCGACGCTGGGCCTGTCTGCCAGGCGCGGATCGCGGTGGTCCCGTGACGCGTTTCGCCCTCGTCGACGACCGTTGCGTCATCGCTGAATAGGGCCACGATCGACTCGATCTCGCGATCGGCGTCGAGCACGAAGTAGCGGCGGATCACGTCCGGGACCCCTTCGAGCCCTGAGACGCTGCTGATGTCGTTCATCGGAGCCTCCTGGTTGTAGTCGTGTTGACGTCGGGACGGCGACACTGAGAACGTTGCAGCGTCCACCCACTGGAGACTCAAGAGCCGGATGTCGACTTGACCCTCCAGCAGGGGGAGGGTTGATACTGCGCCCATGAGGACGCGCGTCACGATCGGCGACTTCTCCCGCGCGTCGCACCTCAGCGTCAAGACGCTGCGCCACTACCACGACGTCGGGCTGCTCGAGCCGAGCGAAGTCGACCCGGACAACGGCTATCGCTACTACTCCGAGAACCAGATCCCGCTCGCCCAGGTGATCCGCCGACTCCGGGGCCTGCAGATGCCGGTCGCGGATGTCAAGTCTGTTCTCGCCGCGCCGGACTCCGAGGAGCGCAACCGGCTGATCGTCGAGCATCTCGATCGGCTCGAGCTCGAGCTCGCCCAGACGCGTGAGGCCGTCGGTGAGCTGCGCGACCTGCTGCAACCTGAGGCGCCGCATCCGATCGAGCACCGCACGGTCGAGGCGACCCCCGCGATCGGCATCGAACAGACCGTCGATCGCGACGACATCTTCGGCTGGTGGCAAGGAGCTCTCGGCGAGCTCCACGCGACCCTCCGGGCGCAGAGCCTCATCGCGAGCGGGCCAGCCGGAGGCCTGTACGCGAGCGAGATCTTCCAACACAGCCGCGGCCAGGCGACCGTGTTCATCCCGACCGGCGGAACAGCCAAACCGATCGGACGGGTCGTCTCACTGCTGATTCCCGGCGCGGAGCTCGCGGTCACCCGGCACCACGGCCCCCTCAGCGATATCGACCTCACCTACGGGAAACTCGGCGCATACGTGATGAAGCACGAGATCAGCGTCGACGGCCCACTCCGCGAGCACTACCTACAAGGCATCACCGAGACCGCCAACCCCGACGACTGGGACACCGAGATCGGCTGGCCGATCTTCCGCACCCACGACTGACCCGCCCCCGTTTCACACAGCTAGGCCCGCTCAACAGCCCGGCTGTGGCATGACAAATCAGGGCGACGTTTCGTCGCTGTCCTCGAACCCGCTTGCTCGGCCCGGGCCACCGCGGCGATCGGGTTGACGCTCGTGCCCGCTCGCGGTGTCCATCGCTTGTCGATGCCCGTGTGGGGATGACGTGTCCAAAGTCGCAGGCTTTCGGACATCGTTGTGCCTGCCCTTCCGTCGTCAGCGTGCCGGCGTTCAGCCGCCGTGTCGCGGACTGGCGGCAGACGCAGCGCGGCGGCTTTGGAACCGCGCGAGGACATCGCCGTCTGCGTCGAGCGCGACGACGGTCACCGGTCCCGTCGGCATCGCGCCGCCGACGAACAGGTTCTGGCTGACGTTCGCCGATGCCAGCGTCCTGCCAGCGCCATCGACGAGCGCTACCGACTCGACGCCGTCGGCTGCGAACCCGGCGAAGCGGCGGCCAACTGGGAACACGAACACCGGGTTGCGGGCGGACGGGAATGCATCGCTGCCGTTCGGGCAACCGACATCTGAGGCTGGCCGCTGTGCGCCCAGCGGCGTTGCGGCCTCGACGACGGCGAGGCAGTACCCGAGTGGCTTCTGGGCGGCATAGAACCGGATCCCCTCGCGCGTCCCCAGCAGCTCCAGCGTTGACGGGAAGCCGAGCTGGCGCATGTCCTGGATGAGGCTGCTGTCGTTGGAAAGCGTCCTTGTAGGACCCGCGGTGCCCCGGTTGGAGAAACCGAGCAGACTGCCGATGTCGTCGGCGAACGCCGCCGCCGGGACCCCGATCACGATGGCCAGCGAGACCGCGAGCAACACGCGTCGGCGGCGTCGCCGCACCGGCGGCGACCCCCGACGCGCGGACGCGGCCCTGAGACTGATACCGGCCCGACGCACGACCTCCTCCCAGTCAGAATCGTCAACGCTCGAGACGAAGCTGCGGATGCGACGTTCAATCAGCCTGGTGTCATTCATCGAAGCTCTCCTTCAGTCTGGGTCTGCAAAGCTTTCGACAGGTCGGAATGGGCGCGCGCGAGCGTGGCCGCGACCGTGCCCTCGCTGATCTCGCACAGCGCTGCGATCTCCCCGTAGGAGAGGTCGGCGAAGTAGCGCAGAAACACGATCAACCGCCGCCGCGGCGGCAGTTCCCGGAGCGCATCGGCCAGCACCGGATCATGCTCCGGTGGCGGAGGCGCGGGTGCGTCCGCGACCAGTTCCTCCAACGTCAGCTCGCGACCGTTCCGCCGGGACTCGAGCGCGACCCGGACCGCGATCCTCCACACCCTCCCCACCAGCGGCCCATCACCCCGATACTGATCGCGATCCCGAAGCGCCCGCGCGAACGCCTCCTGCACAACATCCCGCGCCGACTCGTAGCTGCCCGTGATCGCCGCCATCCCATTACGGAAAGAGACGTACCGGCTGCGGTACAGCTCCTCGAGCTCATCAGACACCGAATTCATCGTCACCTCACAAAGAGGGCCCAACCGCTCCGATTTCTTTATCCCACTAACTCTGAGGCGGGCGCTCTGAATCTGCTGTCCGCAGCCCTCATCGACGCGAACCCGATCACGAACCGGCCCCCGCAAGCAGTTCCACGACAGCATGCCCCCGCTATGGGTCCAGAATGATCAGACTAAGAAGGACCAGTCTGATCGCCGCTCGCGCCGCGTTGCTCTGTTGTCAGCCCACGGACGCCGGTCAGGCGGGCCGTGGCACAGCCGCGGGCCATCGGTCAACCGCTCATCTGTCGGACAGGGGTTCTAACTCGGCGACGCTCCGTAGGATTTGGCGCATGTCGACCGAGCATGAAGCCCGACCCCTCGACGACATCGAGCGCTCGCGACGGCGCGCGTTCGTGGCCGAGCACCGCACGGCTGTGTTCGGCTATCCGCGCCGGGACGACGGGCCGTCGATGTCGGTCGTGTACTACGTCATGGACGGCGACGATCGCGTCCTGGTCTCGACGATGCGCGACCGCGGCAAGGCGAAGGCGGTCGCCCGCAACCCCAAGGTATCGCTGTGCGTGCTCGACGAGCAGTGGCCGTTGACCTACCTCCTCGTCTACGCCACCGTCGAGGTCGATCCCGACCTGGATCGGGCCACGGATCTGATGATGCGGATCTCGGCGGTGATGGCCGGTCACCCAATGCCGCCCGAGGCGCGGGCCGAGACCGAGGAAATGTGCCGGCGAGAGCACCGGGTCGCGCTGACACTGTCGCCGTACGCCACCTTCCAGACCCCCCCGCGACACGTCTGGGAGGCGGCCGACCTGCAGGGGCTCACGCACTGGACGAGTATGAGCCTTCCCTGGTAACGCCCCGGCGCGGGGCGGGGCGACGAACCCGGGGCGCCCGGGCTAGATCCTGACCCGCACGTCGTGGTCGCGGTGCGCACTATCCGCGTTGCAGGTGCACCACCCGAATCGGAAGATGCTCGTGCTGAGATGAACGCAGGATGACTGTCAACCGTGCCGGAGCTGTTGGCGCTTGCAGCGCGGCCCCTTCGAGTCTTCTGCTTTTGCTGGTCTGCGACAGGCTGCGAGGCGCGATCTCTTCCGCGATCGCGGCTGGAGCGGGGGGGCGGGGGCCGGAACTCAGGGCGCCGGTCGGGTCGAAGCCGCACGCACCCGGCTTCCTTAGAAGAAGGACCAGTTTGCCGGCGTTGGACTCAGCACGGGAACGTAGCGCTGCTCGTTTGGGGCAGTAGAACGAAATCGTGCCCGTGAGCGTGCCGTTTGCGTATCTGCCCGCTCCGGTGAAGGGGGCGGGCGGTGCCAGCGTGGCTGAGCTTGGCGCCGTCTGGGCGTTCCAGTCGAGGTCGCTGCTGGGAGTTAGGTCGCTGGCTGGGGCCAGCCGTTCGACCGAGCAGCCGCTTTCGTGTGAGCGCCGCGCGGCGTCGGCCTTGAACTCGACGGTCGACACTCCCTGGGCCATGTATGCGTCGAATAGATCGGTGCTCCCGGCGTGTGCCGCCTCTATCGTGAGGGTGGTGAGGGAGAATGGGCCAGGAATGTCAGTGGGGCCGACCGTGACGACCTGGCCGCAGTTGGGATCTGACGCGCGCCCGGGGTTGAGGACGACCGTGCCTGGCGTCGAGCGGGTGTGGACCGTCGCATACCGGTGTTCGCCCGTAAATGTGATCGTCCCTTTCCACACGCCGAGTAGCTGCCTGCCGACCTGGCCGGCGCATCCGCCGCGCGGCGGCAGTGGCGCCGTGCGCCGAGGGTAAAAGTGGACGGCGAGGTTTCCGCGCGCGCCGAGATCCACGGACACCCAGTTGTCGGCGCGGGCGAGGGCGACGGACTTCCACTGGTCACTCCAACCAGCGCTCCGGGTTGGGTACTCGACTCGGGTCAGCCCCGTCGCCGGCGTCCCCTTGGTGCTCTGAACGACCAGTACCTCTCCGCCACCGTTCGGGGAGACATCCGCTGGGGTGACGGTCAGGCAGTAACTGTGGCTGAGGTGAACGGCGAGCTGCCAGCCAACTTCCGGAGCGGTCACCCCGCAGTCCGCGCGCGCCTGCGCGGGAAGGACGATGGCCGCCGTGAGCAATGCGCCGCCTATCGCGAGGAGACGCCGTCGCAAGCTAGCGCGGCCCTCCCAGTGCGTTCCCTGGCTCCGTGATCGTCACGGGCTGGGTAGCGCACGGAGATCTGCTCGAGTTGAACGAGATGTGGAAGATGAGCACCGCACCCTTGCCTGCACGCGACAGGTGCCCAGTGACCGTCGACGTGTAGTGCTCCGGTGGAGCGCTGGTTGGTCGCAAAACGTAGCCGGCGCTGCCATGCAACGTGCCGTCCGCACGCAAACTAATCAGCGGGATCGGGGTCGCGTCCTTCGCCTTACCGCCAAGGAGCGCCTCACCGCCACCGCCGCGGCAGCCCCATGTATCGATGACCGTCTTGCCGTCGAACCGCAGCGACCGCCCGTCCGTGCTGGCACGGAACCGAAACATGCACGTCGTACCCGGAACGCTCGACCCGCACGCCGAGTCCTTGCCGGTGTACAGCGCACCGGGCCTGAAGTGCGCGGCGGCGAGCGCGCCCGCAGCCGCCACCAACAGCCCGGCAATCGCCAACCCAGCTCCACGACGAAAAGGGCGATCGAAGCCAGCTGATCCTCGCCCGAGTAACGGACCCAGCATCATCTCACCCCCATTCGCACCGCCAAGCGCCGAGTCTACTCGGCAAGGCCCAGCACAGCAATCCGAAACTCCGCAACGCGGTCACGCTTGCGACACCAGCTATTGGCCCGCCAGAACTCAACGCTCTCCGTCTCGTCGCAGAGACTCCCGATCCCATGGGGCGGACCAGGTATCTGGATCGACACCCCGCGTCGGACCAACTGGAGAACCGGACGGCGCGAAGGTGAGTGCGCCAACGCTCTCGCGATGGCCCGGCGGAGCCACAGCCGGCCGAGCGCCGTGCCGCAACGGAAGCCGTCACGGGCGCCTCCGGCTCATGCCGCGACCTCAGCAGAGGCGTTGCACGCGTGCTTTCAGCGTCCCCTCATGTGGGGAAGGGCGCATCCAGCCTGGCCTGTTCGCGCAGCTCATCACGGTCCCGCTGTTCCACGAGCACCGCATCCTGTGCCAGGTCGCCGGTCACCGCCTCAACGTCGCCCGATGAGCGGCCCGTGGTGAGGGGATCGAGCCCGGCACGAGAATGCTCCGCTCGGTCCGCCGGGGGCTCGGGATCAGCCGCGTTTACTGAGTTCGCCGTCGTCGCGGGGAGCGCGACGCTGTCCGCTTGCGCGTGGCCTCGAGTTCGTTGGCGCGCTCGCGGATGCGGTCCTCGTCGGTGATCGCGTGCCAGCGCGTCCCGCGGCGTTGGCCGGTGCGGCGGATCCGGCCCGCCGTCTCCAAGTCCCGGAGCAGCCTGAGCACGTGATCGCGGTTCCCGCCTGCTTGCTCGGCAAGCGCGGACGTGGCGAGTCCGCCGTTGCCTGACAGCAGCGACTCGAGCCGGTCGGCGGTTATGACGCTCGACGTCCGACGGGCCTTCGGGCGAGACGTTGTGCGAGCGCGCCTACGGGGTCGAGACGCAGGTTCGGAAACAGCGTCTGCTGATGCCTCACGTTTTGGCTGAGCGGAAGCCTTCGTCCGCGAGCTTGCGCGAGAGGCCGAGCTGCGCCGGTTCGTCGCGCCGGTCGGTGGCCGTCGGGATGGCCGGGTCTCGCGGCCGTCGAGCGCGACTCGGGCGGCGTCCAACGTTTTGATTTCGTCGCTCAGCTCGCGAAGGCGATTGTCTATTGACGTCACGATTTCTTGGGTTGTTCTCATGCTCATAATGCTACGCACGTGCGCGGCGTCGGCCGAAGTGGTGCGTCGGCCGTTTCGTGTGCGGGCTGGTTAGCGCTCGCGGCTGGCATCTCGCTCGGATCCCGCCGCCAGCGTGGTGCGTGGTGATCGGACGGTATGGGGCCGCTGAAGGGCGGGCTTACCTGTGAGGACATCAATGCCACGGCGCGGTCCGCCGCAGCTTCAATGCGACTCTCATCGCCTTCAGCGTGTCGAGACCGGGACGGATGATGGTGGTCGAGACCCTCCTTTCTCCCCTCTATCGCGCATGCGCGGAGCGCACGCGCGTCGTTATCGTGGTGTTGATAGACCCGGTCGTTCCAGTCGACGCAGCGTGCCGCCGTCGGCTGGACGAGCGCAGGTCCTTCGGGTGCCCTTCGATCGGGGAGCGCCGGATCGCTCGGGATCTAGCTCACGCGCCACCCGCTGGCGAGCGCGGTACAGCCGCGTCGTGATCGTCCCCTTCGGCGCACCCAAGACTCGCGCCGCCTCACCGTACGAGAGGCCGGCGATATCGACTGCCACCAGGGCCAAGCGGAAGGACTCCGGCAACCGGGCAATCGCCGGGAAGACTTGCCCAGTGATCACCGCTTCCTCTGGACGCGCGTCTGTGCGGCGGTCGGGGGGGTCGAGCTCCTCGAGCGGCGTGACCGCGCGGGGGCGGCGCGCGGCCGTCCTTGTGCTCGTCACGAAAGTGTTGCGCAGCGCTTGCGTCAGATACGCAAGCTCATCCCCGCCGCGCAGCCAGCGCGGCCGCGCGAGGATCCTGGCGACCGTCTCCTGGACGAGGTCCTCCGCGCTCTCGTGCGAGTCACACAGCGCCGACGCGGTCCGCAACAGGCGACCGAGGTGCGCGCCAAGGACCTCGGGGTCGAGCCGCTGCATACCGGACCGGGAAGGGCCACTCCAAGGCCCGGGGCGCGCGGACGGGCAGCGGCCCTCAGGCGCCTGCGCGACTGAGCTAGTACCCATAGCTGTCGCCGACGTAGAGGTAGACCGGGTGGCCGTTATACGTCGCCTGATGGCTGCCGCCCGGGCGGGTAACCGTCGCGAGCTTTGAGGAGGTCAGTCCCCCACCGGCGGTCGGCGTGCCTGTGGCCAGCAGCGGCGGCCACGCGGTCGCGGCACCACTGCCGCCGCACGCCGCGATGGCCGGCGCAACGAGCGGTATCGCCGCAGCGCTGGCGAGGAAGGTGAAGCGCTTACTGGGTGTCATGTCGCTCCTTCGATTGGCGAGCATCGACAATCGCAGCGGCGAGCGGTGCTCGAATCACGCGACGCGTAGTCGGAAACCGAAAGCCTCGTAGTCGCGCGGGGGTCGAGGGGACGCGGGCGCGGTATGGTCGGTGCTGCATGGTCGCCGGGTTCGATCGGGCTGATCTCGAGCTTCGTCCCGGGACGGGTGGGGTCGGCGTCGGCCGCGACCTCCCCTAGATTCAAGCCCAGGTCGAGCGTCGGACCACGGGTAGGGATCGGGGGTCGGGAACCAGCCGGGGACAGACCACCTGGCAGGGAGCCTGCACCAATCAGGCCGGCCGTTGCGGACGCTCGGTGGCGGCTGCGCACGGTCGTCGGTTGCCCGCGGAAGCCTGGGGATCTAGTCTAGTTCTCCGGGAAGTAGTCCAGGCGGCGCGTCCTCAGTGATCGGGCGACAGGCCTCTAGTGGTATCCAGCAGCGGCACCCTCCTTCGTAGCCCACCGACATCATTGGTTGGTCGCGAGGGCGATGCTGCAAACGTGTGCGCGTTGCTCGACCGGACTGATGTGCGTCTGGTGACCCTTACCGGCCCTGGCGGCGTGGGCAAGACCAGTCTCGCCCGGCATGTGACGGCACGACTCGCTGCCGGCTACGAGGACGGCGAATGCTTCGTGTCGCTCGAATCCGTCCGCGATCCCGCCCTGGTGCCGACGGCGATCGCCCAGGCCCTCGGGCTGCGCGAGGAGGGCGCGGTGGCACTAGTCGATCGCCTCGCGTCCTTCCTGTTTGACCGGCGGATGCTGCTCGTCCTTGACAACTTCGAGCATGTTGCGAGCGCCGCGACGGTGGTGGCCGAGGTGCTCGCTACTTGCCCGTCGCTCGACGTGCTGGCCACAAGTCGCGGCAGCCTGCGATTGTTGGGCGAGCACGAATTTCCGGTCGCGCCACTGGCGTTGCCCAACCCCGAGGATCGGCACGAACTCGACGCGCTGGGCGCCTATCCCGGAGTCGAGCTGTTTGTCGAGCGGGCGAGGGCCGTGCGCCCGGATTTCCGCCTTTCGGGGGCGAACGCGGGAGCGGTCGGCGCGATCTGTGCCCGCGTCGATGGTCTGCCGTTGGCGATCGAACTGGCCGCCGCCTGGGTCAGGCTGCTATCGCCCGCTGAGATCGTCCCGCGGCTAGCGCGTCCGTTCGAGCTGCTCACGGGCGGCCCGCGTGACTTGCCGGACCGCCAACGCACGTTAGCTGACACGATTTCGTGGAGTCTTGCCCTGCTAGACCGCGGCGCGCGGACGATGTTTACCCGCCTGGGAGTGTTTGCGGGTGGCTTCACGGTCGATGCGGCGGAGGCAGTCGCCGGTGACCCGGGCGCGACGGGGGTTATCGACGACCTCGCGGCGCTCATCGACCACGGCCTGATCCAGCGTCCGGCCGAGACGGATCCGGCCTCGCGACCGAGGCTGCTCGAGACAGTCCGTGAGTTTGCGCTCGAGGAGCTTGCCGCGAGTGGCGAGCAAGACGATGTTCGAGCCGCGCACGCCGCGTTCTATGTTGCGCTGGCTCGCAGCGGTGACAACGAGCGCCTCGAGCCCGAGCAGGCAAACCTGCGGGCCGCGATGCGCTGGTATCTGGCCCGTGAAGATCAGGATGGCGCGCTGGCGCTGTCGGCGGCGGCATCGGGGTTCTGGTTGTCGCGGGGCCATTTGAGTGAGGGTCGAGGCTGGCTCGAGCAGGCCCTCGCGCTCGGCGACGGCCCGCCCACGGCGGAGCGCGCTCGAGCGTCGATCGCCGCCGGTCTGCTCGCCTACCATCAGGCCGACTACGCCGTTGCGGTGTCGCATTTGCAGCGCGGCCTGGATCAATGTCGCGAGCGCGGCGACGAGGCAGGTGTCGCGCGGGCGCTCGCGGCGCTCGCGCTTGCTCGCACCCGCGCGGGCGACCTAGCACCCGCGTTGCACCTGGCCGAGGAGGCTTTGGTCGCGTATCGCCGGCTGAATGACGAGCCGGGCGTTGGCCGCTCGCTTGAGACGATGGGGCGCGTGTCGTGGATTCAGGGTGACTACGGGGTGGCACGCGCCCGGCTGCAGGAGAGCCGCGCTGTGGCGCGTCGGCTCGGCGCTCGCGATATCGTCGCGCGCGCGTCGCAGGGTCTCGGCTGGGTGGCGCTCGCCGACGGTGACCTCGAAGGCGCTAACGAGCTGCTCGAGGAATCCCTGGCCGAGTTTCGCGAGCTCGGCGATCGCTGGTGGGCGCTGCGCGGGATGTGCGGACTGGGCCACGTCGCCGCCCGACAGGGCGCGCACGCGGCGGCCCGATTGCGGTTCGCGCAGGGGCTCGAGATCGCGCGCGAGCTGGGCGACCCGATGCTCGAGGCGGCTTGCCTCGAGGGGTTCGCGAGCGCGCACGGGCCTGCCTTGGCGGCGCGGTTGCTCGGGGCGTCCGAAAGCCTCCGTGAGCGGGCGGGCGCGGCGTGGCCCGCCTTCGTGCATGCCGACTCCGAACGCAGCGCCGACCGCGCGCGGCGCGCCCTCGGCGACGAGCGGTTCGCCGCAGAGTGGGCACGAGGGCGGGCGATGGGTGCCGCCGAGATCCTCGGCCTTGCGCCTCCTCGTCCGCTGCAAGCGGATCCAGCCGGGCTCACCCTGCGCGAGGTGGAGGTACTGCGGCTGCTCGCGGCCGGCCTTACGGACGCCCAGGTGGCCGAACGGCTGGTGCTCAGCGTGCGTACCGTCCACTCGCACGTCCGCTCGATCTATCGCAAGCTCGGCGTGCGCTCGCGCACGGCGGCCACCGGTTACGCGTTGCGTCAGGGTCTCGGCTAGGTCAACGGATAGGCAAGACTACCTAGCCTCACCTCGCGCGATCCGGTAACAGGTTCGGCATCCCTGCCGTTGGCAAGCCCGGCGGCCGAGCGTAGCGTGGCGTCCATGGTTGCGATGGAAACCGTCATGACGCCACAGCGCGTAAAAAGGGAGCCCACACTGTGCTCGCCGAGTGCGACTACGCCACCGCCCTGCCCGGTACGCGAGGTACCCATGCCATGAGCGCGCCGTCCGACGTGTGTTCGACGCCAGACGGCCAGCAACCCGGCGCGGATTCAGGGCCCGTGCTACGCCCGCTCGATCCGATGGTCCTCCCGGATCACATCGACGTGCTCTACCGCGCCGCGTGCGCCCTGTGCGGTTCCCGCCACGAGGCGGAGGACCTCGTCCAGGACACGTTCGCGCGAGTGCTGAAACGCCCGCGCCTGCTTCGCAGCGACAACGAGGTCGGATACCTTCTGCGCGCCCTGCGGAACACGAACACTGTTCGTCATCGGGCCGCCAGACGGCGCCCGATCACGGTCCCGCTGGTCGAGACTGATTTCGATGACGGAGCCGAAGTCGCTGGAAGGTTCGACGCGCGCGAGCTGATGGAGGCGATCGCCGCCAGCCCACGCCCCTACCGAGACGCGGTCGTGGCGGTCGATGTCGTCGGGATGTCCTATCGGCAGGCGGCGCGCCACTTGCGTACGCGTGAGGTGACTATCACCAGCCGCTTGTCTCGCGGCCGCCAGCACATCGCCCGAGCCCTGGGCGAGCCTGCGGGCGCAGATCGAGGTCGGCGGGCTACACGCGCCGATCGGGTCTCCGTGCTCGGTCCTCGGGTGGAGTCTTCTCGTGACCGGTAGGAGTGGCACGCCACCACGAATCGCGACGATCGAGTACCTCGTCGAGGTCGCCAAAGACTGGACGCTCGCTCGCTTCGCGGCGGCAGAGCACAGCGAGTTCGTACTCGTTCCCCATCGCTTCGAACTGTGGGGTGCCCGCGTTCGGCGGCAGGCGCTCCGGCCAGACTCCCGCGAGGCGGCATCCCCGTTCGACGCGATTCCGCGAGCGTCGAGACCGACCGTGTGGTCACACAGCACGCTCGTGACCTTGCTCGCTGACTCCCACACGGGGACGGTGGAGTTCGAGCAAGAGATGGTCGAGATCTTGGCGATGGACGGCGAGATCGTGCTAGCGGAGGCCGCAGCAGTGATTCGCACCCCCGGTCTTGCGCCGTGCCTGGGCCCCTTCCACTGTCCCTGATGATCAGCTATCTGCGCGATCTGCAGCGAGTCGCGCGCGAGCTGCTAGCGGATGCCGGGCAACAAGAGGGCGCACAGACCTTCGCGCCTGTTGACGCTTCGACCCGAGGGGCGGGAATGCTCGGGCGTTTCGGGCATTTGCCGATTCCCGTCACTCGCTCGTCACGCAAAGCGCCGATCAGCCGGAGCGTGTGCGCATGAGGGCCCGGGCGAACGCGCGAGGCGCCCGTGACCCAGGCTCAGCGTTTGCGGGCGGAAGGCGCCGGCAGTACGTCGACGACATGATGGACGACTACGTGAGCTGGCGGGATGCCTGCGCCGCGGTCGCCGTGTCCTATGAGAACTGGAAGTGCTCGGATCGTCAGGACGAGAAGCTCGCCTTCAGCGTGTATGTCGCAGCCCTGGACCGCGAAGAGCAAGCCGCGACGGCCTACCAGCGAGCCGTCGCGCGGGTCGCGATGCCGTAAGCGGAGGGCGCCGCAACTCACCGCTGTGGTCGTATCGATCCGCGATAGGAAGAACGACGCCACCGATCGCGGCGACTCGTCCGAGTCTCCCGCTGCGCTCTTTGGGCGCGACAGCGCTCAGGCGGCCTCGGACTGCATCGGCATCCCGGCTGCGCGGTAGGCGTCGATGCCGTCGAGCGTCTCGGCGTCGAGCAGGGCCGCGGTGAGGTGGTCGAGCTGCTCGCGGTGGTCGGTCAGGAGATCCGTCACCGCGCGGTGCGCGCCATCGATCAGGCGGCGGACCTCGTCGTCGACGAGCTGCTGGGTGGCCTGCGATGTCTCGCCCGCCGCGCCCAGCAGCGGCCCGAGACCGTCGGCGGGAAGCACGGAGACGAGGCCGATCGCGTCGCTCATACCCCACCGGCCGACCATCTGCCGGGCGATCATCGTGAGCTGCTGGATGTCGCTCTCGGCTCCGGTGGTGACCGTTCCGTAGACGATCTCCTCCGCGACGCGTCCCGCGACCGCCACCTTGAGCTTGGCGAGTCAGATCCTCGAGCGTGTAGGAGACCTGGTCGTCGTCCGGTGCCGACAACGTCACGCCGAGCGCCATCCCGCGGGGGATGATCGAGACCTTGCGCACCGGAGTCCGCGCCGGGCGTGAGCATCCCGACGAGCGCGTGTCCGGCTTCGTGGTAGGCCGTCCGCTCGCGGTCGGCCGGGGAGAGCACAATTCCACGCGGAGCTCCGAGCAGGATCTTCTCCAGTGAGTCGGTGAAGTCGATCCGCTCGACGCGTTGATGTTGGCGCCGCGCGGCGAGGAGCGCTGCCTCGTTGGCCAGGTTGGCCAAGTCCGCCCCGACCATCCCCGGCGTGCTCGCCGCCAACCCGTCGAGGTCGACGCTGTCGGCCAGCGGGATCGAGCGGGTGTGAACATCGAGGATCTTTCGGCGGCCGACTCGATCCGGTGGCGCTACCGCCACGCGGCGGTCGAAGCGCCCGGGGCGCAGCAGCGCGAGGTCGAGGATCTCGGGCCGGTTGGTCGCCGCGAGCACGACGACGGCCTCGACGCTGCTCGAAGCCATCCATCTCGGTGAGGACCTGATCGAGTGTCTGCTCGCGCTCGTCGTTGCCGCCGGTGACCGATACCTGACCCTGGCGCGAGCGGCCGATCGCGTCGAGCTCGTCGATGAAGATGATCGACGGCGCGGCCTCCTTGGCCTTCGCGAACAGGTCACGGACGCGCGCCGCGCCGACGCCGACGATCGCCTCGATGAACTCCGAGGCCGAGATCGAGAAGAACGCCGCGTGGGCCTCGCCCGCCACCGCTCGCGCGAGCAGGGTCTTGCCGGTTCCCGGCGCGCCCGAGAGCAACACGCCGTGGGGCATGCGGCCACCCAACCGGCCGTAGCGCTCGGGGTTGCGCAAGAAGTCGACGATCTCGGTCAGCTCGGCCTTGGCCTCGTCGATCCCGGCCACGTCGGCGAACGTGACCCTGATCGTCGCCGGGTCGATCCGGCGTGCCTGCGAGCGACCGAAGTTCCCCAGCGCACCGGCCGCGCCGCCGCGTGCCGCCCGCCGCGCGAACATGACGAACACGCCCACCAACAGGAGCGTCGGCCCAAACCCGAGCAGCAAGGAAGCCGACCACCGACCCGCCCTGAGTCGGCGAGGACGCATTGATTTGGACGTGATGGGACTCCAGTAGCGCGGTGAGCTGATTGTCGTTCCAGAACGTCGGGACCTCGGTGCTGAACAGCGTCGTCGGCGGCGCGGTGGGGCTCTGGGCCGGGTAACGCACGGCGAGCTTGAACGTGCCCTGGATGGTGTTCCCGGTGGAGGCGATTGACGCGACCCGGCCCGCCTGCACGGCGCTGACGAAGTAAGGGCTGAATGGCACCTTCACCCGTGGCTGAGCGCCGGGCTGCGCCAGCAACACCGAGCCGAAGTTGAGGGCGAGCAGGAGGCCCACCAGCCACACGAACCAACGGGACCGGTGCGGCGGTCGCCGCGCAGGAGGATCCGGCATACCTCGCCCGTCAGGAGCAGGGGCGACCCGCCACCCGCGCTCGTCACGCGGCATGCGGTCGTCTGGCCTGTTCGATCTGAGTTGCCTGGGCATGGATTCGAAATGATACTACGCGGCGTCGTAGACCTGGCGGAGGGGTGCCGTCGGGCCGGAGCCTCGTAACCGAGCGCGCGGAGTGCGCGGAGCCATTCGCCCAGGCGCGGCCGACCGGCATAGACCACCACCAGTGAGTCCGGCCGGCTAGTCACGAATACATCGAGGATCTCGGAGAAAGCGAACAGTTCGCGGCGTATCTCGTGCACGTGGTCGCGGCCGTGTGAGATGTTGATCTGGTGTGTCTGCACTGGATCCTTCCGGGCGTGAAATATATCTACGACGTACCATAGTACGTCGCCGGTTAGCGGCGCTCGGTGCCGCTGTTGCGCCGACGATCGACTCGGACCGGGCGGACGTCCGGCGTCCGATTACGCGGCCGATGCCGCGAAGCATGCTGCCGAAGACGAGATGGTGGATGGGGCAGAGCAGGTACCAGTACGCCAACCCGACGCAGCCGGCCGGATCGAACACCGTGGTCTGGCGAAGTTGGACGCCGCCATCGTCGTGAGGATCGAGCTCGAATTGCAGCCATAGGCGGCCGGGGATTCGCATCTCCGCCGTCAGGCGCAACCGGCGGTCGGGGTCTAGCGCGTCGACCCGCCAGAAGTCGATCGTGTCGCCGACGCGGAGATCGACTGGGTCGCGCCGCCCGCGCCGCAGCCCGACGCCGCCGCTCAACGTGTCCAGTAATCCACGGGCGCGCCAGAACCAGTTGCCGGCGTACCACCCGGTGTGTCCGCCTATGCGCTGGATGGGGTCGAATGCATCGCTCGCGTCGGCGTTCAGGCGCACCGCGCGCGAGGAGACCAGGCGCCGACCGAACGCGGTCGGGGCCATTCCGGCTGGGGGCGCGGACGCGAACGCGTCCGACCAACTGGTCTCGGCGAAATCGAGATCCTCGTTGATGAGCGCTCGCTCCACCGCTGCTTGGAGCCCCCGTGGGCGGATCGGGAACGCCTCCAGCGAGGCGGCGGAGCGGACGACGGTCTCGTTGCGTAGCCCCTCGACCAGCGCGCCGGCAACCTGTCCGTAGACGGGCGTGATCAGGCCGAGGAAGAAGCTCGACACTCGTGGTGTGAGCAGCGAGGACCGGAGGAGTGGTCTCCGTAGTCCGCGCTGGCGCGCGTACTCACGGATGATCTCCGCGTAGGTCACCGGGTCGGCTCCGCCGATCTCGAAGATTGCGCTGCGATGTTCCTCGCACTCGAGCGCCGCGAGCAGGTACTCGAGGACGTCCTCGACGGCGATCGGCTGCGCGGCGGTCTCGACCCACGGTGGGGCGATGATCAACGGCAGGCTCTCGACGAGCGCTCGCACGAGTTCGTAGGACGCGCTGCCCGAGCCGATCACGATCGAGGCGCGGAACTCGATCGTCGGGACTCCCGAGGACCGCAGGATGGCGCCGACCTCCTGCCGGCTGGCGAGATGCGGCGACAGGCGATCTCCGCTTCCGAGACCGCCCAGGTAAACGATGCGGCGTACTCCGGCGAAGCGAGCCGCTTGAGCGAAGTTGCGGGCCGCCAACCGGTCGAGCGACTCGAACCGTGTCGAGGTCTCCATCGAGTGGATCAGGTAGTAGGCCGCCTGCACTCCCGCCATCGCCCGGCGCAACGACGCCGCGTCCAGGACGTCCCCGGCCACCACCTCGGTCCCCTCAGCGACGCGCGTCGCCAGCGCCTCGGGCCGCCGAGTCAGACACCGAACCTGGCGGCCCGAAGCCTCGAGTCGATGGAGGAGGCGGCCCCCGACGTAGCCGGTTGCGCCGGTGAGGAGGACTTGGGCGGCCATCGGGCTACTATAGCTGCGTCGTAGTCCGTTCTGCTACGCATCGTAGTGGATCCGGGAAGGTATCGGCCGAACCCGGAGTCTTCCAGTGAGAAAGCAACGCTGACCGAGCCACGGACGATCGTTCGAGAGGTGAGGGCACGTTGAACAATTTTCCATAAGGAGCAACGTCAAATGAGTCGAACACGATTCCCACTGGTGGCGGCGGTCGCCGTCGTCGTCGCGGCAGCCATCGCGGTGCTGGTGGCCACCAGCGGCGCGAGTACCACCAAGTCTCAGCAGACCGTCTCGGCCGCGTCGGCCATCTCCGTGAAGCAGACCTCGCTGGGCCCGACGCTGGTCGACGCCAACGGGCGCACGCTGTACCTGTTCGAGGCCGACAGGCCCAACGTCAGCACCCTGTCGGCGGCTGGCCAGGCCATCTGGCCTCCCTTCACGGCCACCACGAAACCGCGAGCGCTGAGCGGCGCGGTGGCTGGACGGATCGGCACGGTGACGCAGCCGGGCGGCGGGTCCCAGGTCACCTACAACGGACACCCCCTGTACTACTACGTCGGCGATCACGGCCCAGGTCAGACGACCGGCCAGGGCCTGAACCAATTCGGCGCCCTGTGGTACGTCCTCGGACCCGGCGGCAACGCGGTCACCTCCGCCCCCACCACACCGCGCCCGCCAGCGGGTCGGGCTCGTCCGTCTACGGATACTGAGCGCGAACGTTCACGCAGCCACGGCGCCGAGTCCCCAGCTCCAGGTCGGGGGCTCGGCGCCGGCCCATAGGCCGGAGATGAGCTCAACAGCAACTCGGTAACTGGTTCCGCCACTCGCGGTCCTATGGGACGTAGTATTCACTCTTAAGCTGGTGGGGACATCTTCGCGGCGACGTTTCTTGGAGCGGTCTCCCATCTCCTGGTCATCACTCTGGCCCTCGTCGGCGCTGGCACGGTTGCCCTGCGGAGTAGGCGCCGCCGAGTGTCGGGAGGCCGCAGCAGAAAGAACCTGAATGCCTCGCCGAAGCCGGGAGGCTGATCCTCGATAGACCTCACCCAGGCGACGGACCTGGGCTAGTCAAGCGATGGCTCGGCTTCGCCCTGACACGAAGCGATCTTCTCCCAGGCCTGCTTCTCGTGGCGGATCGGCCGGTGAGCGTCGGCGCCGACCACCCCCATCAGTTGCTACTCAGATCGCATGCTCTGGGCCGCCGGACGTCAACGGAGTTCACGAGGATGCCGGGGGAATCGTCGGTCCGCGCGCGGTAGCTCAGGAGCGGCGCTCGAACAGGCCGGCGACGAACACGCTGAGCTCGTAGAGAACCAGCATGGGGATCAGCTCGAGAAACGTGGTCACGACGTCGGTGCCGGGTAGCAACAGCGCCAGCGCGACGAGGGCAACGATGGCGTGGCGGCGGTGCTTGCGCAGCTGACGTGTACTCACGATCCCTGTGCGGGTGAGTCCAATGACGGCAACCGGGATCTGGAAGAACAGCCCGGTTGCCAGCAGCGTCAGCAGGATGAATCGGTAGTAGGTACTGGCCTGCACGAGGGCATCGAAGGAGCTGGCGTTGAAGTTCTGCAGAAACCCGACCGCGCCGGGCAACACGACGAAATAGCCAAACGCTATTCCGGCGATGAACAGGAGGGGCGCCATAGCCATCAGTGGCAGCGCGACGCGGCGTTCGTCGGGGCTGAAGGCGGGGATGACGAAGGCGTAGAGCTGCCAGAGGATCACCGGCAGCGTGAGGAGCAGCGCGAAGTAGCCGGCGACGATGAGCGTCTGGGTGAACGGTTCGCCCAGGCCGAGGGTCACCGGCTGCCGGCCTTGGGGCTCGGCCGGGCTGACGGCTACGACCGCCCCGTCGGCCTGGGCGGCTGAGTTCAGCGCTTGGCGCTGCGTGGCGTCGAGTGGCGTCGAGGACCGCGCGAGCAGCTCGAACGCGAGGCGTTGACGGTCCAATGCGACGCTGAGGGTCTGCTGCACGCGGGCGGTTTGGGCGAGCGGACCGTGCGAGTGCCTGAGCGCCCCGGCACTCGCACGCGCCAGCGGGCGGTTCAGGACGTTCAGCAGCGCATGGTTCTGCCAGAACGCAAACCCGAACGCGACCACGACCGCGGCGAGGGTGAAGACCAACCGCGTCCGGAGCTCGCTCACGTGCTCAAGGAGCGGCAGACGAGCTTCGTGGCTAACGGGTCGGAGTGGTAGTGCCATGACGCTCGCTGGGGCTCGGGGTGCGCTCGGTCGCGGCCGCAGGGTCGCCCGCGTCACTGGTGCGGGGGTGGTGTCCTCGGGGGTGACCTCGGGCCGGGCCGCGATCTGCGGGTCCTCGGGGTGGCTCCCGGCGATCGAGCTTTTGAATTCTTTGAGTCCCTGGCCGAGGGCGCGGCCGGCCTCGGGGAGGCGTTTGGGCCCGAGGAACAGGAGGGCGACGACCAGGAGGATGATCAGGTGGGTGGGTTGGAGGATTCCGGTGAACATGGTGGTGTCCTTTCGCTTGGGCGGACCGGGCCGCGGCTCTGGGGGTGAGCCGCGGCCGGTCCGGGGGTTGGGTTGGCGGCCGGGTAGTTCGGCGGCGCGCGGGCTGGCTGTGCTGCGATTAGCGGAGGCTGCGCTGGGCGGCGTCGGCCTCTCTGGCCAGCTCGAGGACGGTGCTGAAGAACTTCGGGGACTGGCCCTCGAACAGCCGGTCGGCGGTGAAGCTCTTGATCGTGGCCACCGCGCCCGCCGTTGTCGTCCAGGGTGGGTCGCACGATCGAGCATTGGGGCAGATCCTTGTGCAGGAAGTCGCACGGTTCGGGGAGGATCAGGTTGGTCTGGTTGAGCTCGCCGCCCTTGGCGTTCAGATCGGGGAAGGTCACGCCGGTCTCGGGATCGGTGACCCCGGCCAGTGGCTGCGCGACGGCGTTGCCGGCCTTGTCGTGCCAGAGCGAGAAGTGGTTGGTCTCCACCCCGCCGATCGAGACGATGATCCGCAGCACCTCGAGGCTGGTGGCCTTGAGCGCCATGATGCTGTACAGGCTCGAGCCGCCCTGCTCGATGTAGGCGAAGTGAAACCCCGCGGTGTTGGCGATCGCCTGCATCCGCGTCTCCTGCGCGCCCACCGGCGGGACCGGCGCCGGCAGGCCCGGGCGGGGTGTCGGTGTCGTTGAGCGGGATCGCCGGCTCGTGCTTGATGTCGACCGCCTGGGGGAAAGTCGCCCCCAGATCGGGGTTCTGGGTGCTGCGGTAGCGGACATACCAGCTCGTGTCGACGTCGAGCGTCTGCAGGTTCGTCAGCCGTCCCTTCTGCTTCGCGCCCGTGGCCTGGCTGCTCGGCAAGCGTCCGGAACTCGTCCAGGTTCACCGGCCGCGCGCCCTTGGAGCGCAGATACGCGTTCAGGAAGGCGGCGTGGCTCTCCTCATCGTCGGTGTTGTCGGCGATGTACTGCGGCATGTCGCTGTCGAGGTTCGACAGCGCTGCCATGTAGGCCGGGTTGCCGCCGTTCACCCCGCCCAGCTCGTTGTACTGCTGCCACAGGTCGGTCTCGATCAACTCGACCGCGGCCAGCAGCCGCAAGATCGCGACATCGCCCGCGGTGATCGACGGCTCGCGGCGCGCGCCTCGCTCGCGAACAACGCCGCGCCCGGGACCGCCGCGACCCCGGCCAGCCCCACGCCCTTCAGAAACGAACGGCGACCCACGACCCCCCGCCACCGGGCCTCCAGGGCGTCCTCGTCGGACGACTCGATGGATACCGGCGGACGTCACATCTGATTTGCTCATGTTGTGCCTTTCGTTTGTTCGGTTGAGTGGTTCAACTGGTATGGACCGCGGGCGGCAGGGGCACGGTCGTGTGCCCGCCGAGCCCCCAGGCCCGCTGGTGGCCGCGCGCGCGGCTTTGTGTCCTCACGCGCGGCGCGTTGTCCGGCGCTGAGGCGCCGACTGAGGATTCCGTCGCTGATGCCCTCGAGCCAGGCGTCGACGTCCGCGTCGCCCTCGTAGACGATCAGCAGCGTGGCGGTCATCGTGGTCGCCAGGACGTCCGTGATCCCGGGGAAGTCGTCAAGCAGGCGGTCGTGGACCGCTCGCCCAGTCCGAAGCAACTTTCAGCCCCGGCACGGTGAGCATGAACAGTCGCGGCACCGCTACGCCTCCGACGCGGTCGGCGCGGCAGGCGGCGTTGGCTGCCTCGTCGCGGGTGACGCGCGGGGCCGGCAGCTCGTGCGCCCGCCGGTCCGCGATGGCGAGAAAGACACCGAGCGAGACGATGGCGACGGCCTCGGCTGCAATCGCGATCACGATCTCGAGGCGATATCCGTGTTCCATGAACCCGAACAGCGGCCTGTGCTCGCTGATCAACAGCGCGGCCAAGGCGCCAGCCGCAACCCCGATACCGGCCAGGCCGCCAGCGAGTCAAACAGCAGCCGACCGCGGCGAGCGGACCGTCGAATTGGGATCAGCAGAACGAGACCGAGCGACGTCGCCGCGATGAAATTCACCAGGAAGAGCGGTCCGATCGTAGGGATGACCGAGAAATGCGCGACCGTGTACTGCTCAAGGTGCACACCGCCCACGACGAGCAACGCGATCGCGCCGAGGGCCCGCGTGACGCTTAGCACCGGTATCCGATATGTGGGTCCGCCGCCTGGTTTCATGAAATCTCCTCGAGGTCTCTCGGGTGCCTTGGTTTTGCTGCTACGACATGACGTCGTAAGAGGCTTCCTCCTCTAAAGACACTCGCGCGCGCAAAAACTTCCCAGTGCCGGTAAAAAAAACTACGGCGCCTCGTAGATGCCGCCGCTGAAGCATTCGGGAACCCGTGCTAGGGACAAAGAGAGCGACCCCGCCCGGGAGCGGGGCGGGGTCGCGGTGGACGCCGGCGGGTGGGGGGACCGTCGGCGTCTCGGCGAGGGCTTTCGCAGCGGCAGCCCTCGAGCTTTGATCAGCGGCGCGAACCGAGCGCATGGTCGATGACGAAATCACCGACCTGGGCACCCAGCGTCTGGCCCGCTTCTTCGTCGTATCGGAAGTGCTGTCCGGCGAAGATGCGGCTGGCTGAGGCCTCGTTCGCCGCCTGCGAGAAGCTCGCGAAGTCTCGGCTAATGCCGACGGACGGGTTGGTCAGCGAGAACGAAACCACGTCGGTGCCGAAGAAGTCCTGGAGGACTGTGGCGGCCGCCTGGCTGAACGTGGCGTGAGCCCCGGGATAGCTCGGGTCATTGGCGGTGTTGGCCAGCGGTACCCAGTTTGGGTCGGCGGTCGTGTTGGGATTGCCCTGATCGGGGGAGGTGATTGCCGTAATCGGCCGCCAGCGGTGGTAGGCGTACTTCGCGTCGTAAAGGGCGATCGCGCCGTCCGCCAGCGTGGTGTCGAGGAGCGCGAACAGACGGGCGTTCTGCGCCAGGCTGTTGCCGAAGCCGAGGGCCGCGTCGTCGGCGATCTGGTTCCAGACGATCCAGATCGGAGCGGCGCCCCAGAACTTGCCGATCGCCGTCTGGTCGGCGGTGCGAGTGGTGCTGTTCAGCTCGCCGAGGGAGTGGACTTCGCTGAAATCAGCCGCGTAGCGGGAACTGGTCAGCGCGGGAGGCGGCGCCGGACGGAACTGGCTCGCCCTTTCGAGCACGAACGGCGCGACGTGCGCCGTCTGAGTGAAGGCCGCGGGCGCGAACGCGGGCGGGGTGAGCTGGTACTCGCCGGGGCCGGTGCCTGGAACGAACGGGGTCGCGGTCACGGCAGCCCCATCGTTTGCCCGGGCGGCCAGGACGGCATCCGCCACGCTCTCGCCGAAGCGGAGGCCTCGTTGCACGCGCTCGCCTGACCCGAGTTGGGCCAGGGATGTCTGGAAGAAGGCATCGATGGCCGGCTGTTGGGTCGGCAGCAACGCATCGAGTGCGGTGTGGGCCGCAGCGGCAGCCGCGGCATCGGGGGAGGCCGCCCGCGGACCATGGGCGTCTACGACCAGCGGCTCGCCTCCGCGCAGGATCCCGTTCACCGCGTCGTAAACCGCGATCTGAGTGATGGCGAGCGTGCGGGTCGGATGAATCGAGGCCGGTTGGGCGCCCGGCGCAACGAGAACCTTCTGCAGCTCCTGGTTCCATTGGATCACCTGATCCGGCTGGGCAGAACTATCGACGGCGTCGCGATGCCGTCGGTCGGTGCGCGCCACGCTGCTGGCGACCAGGGAGAGGGAGGCGATGACGGCGACGGCAAGCGCGGCGATGCGTGTCAATGAGATTCCGTTTCGTCGGGTGACGGGGCGAGCTACTATACCGCATCGCACTACGCATCGTAGTAGTAGTAGCTCCCGCCACCGGTGGCCTGTTCGAAGGCAACCGGCGACAGATCCACCTGCCTGCCTACGCGCAGATCCAGCTTGACGTGGGAAGGCCGCTGGTCGCCGGTGCCGATCGCCTGTCCAGCAGGCCTGAGCAGCTGTCCGGACGGACTCGGCGATCCCCCGGCAACGGTTGGATACGGACGGCGAAGTTTTCAGGAAGTTTTGGCGTCGGCCGGCGTCTAGGTGAATGAGACACCTACGACGCCGTGTCGTATTCACCGCGCGCGGCTTCGAGCGACCCAGGAGTTGATCCGAATGAACCTGAAGAGACCACCTCGAACTCGCGCCGCTCGCCTCGAGTTCCTCGACGCGCTGATGGACAGCTACCTGCGCTGGCGCGACGAGAGCCGCGCGGTAGCCGAGTCGTATCGGAACTGGCGCGCCGCACCCCGTCGCGACCGCGACGTCGCTTTCGGTGAATATCTCGCAGCGCTAGATCGCGAAGAGCACGCCGCTGGCGGCTACCGGCGCGCGGTCGAGCAGACCCAGGGGGCCTAACGCAGCCGGCGAGTCGCGCCCGGCGCGATCTCCTATGAGATGTAGTAGGATGCAGATTGTGAATCCCTCTGTAGAAGTCCGACCATGACCGAGCGCACGGGATCGATCCCCACCGGGCGTGTCCGGCGAACGGCCAGAGTCGGTCGCCTGGTCGCCGGCGAGGTCGCCAAGACGTACAGAACCAAGGCGGCGAACCTGGTGCGACCGGAGGAAAGTCGGAGCGCCGCTAACGAGCGCCGCCGCATGGAGGCAACAGGCCGCGTCGTTGAGGTGCTCGGACAGATGAAGGGCCCTGCCATGAAGATCGGACAAATGGCTTCGATCTTGGATCTGGGCGGGATGCCACCCGACGAAGCAGAGCGGATTCAGGCGAAGCTAGGCGAGCTCCACGATCACGCGCCTCAAGCTTCGTTCAAGGAGATGCGCAAGGTGATCGAGCAAGACCTCGGCGAGAGTATCGACGACCTGTTTGCCGAGTTCGACCCCAATGCCGCCGCCGCGGCGTCCATCGGACAGGTGTATCGAGCGCGTCTTCACGACGGCCGCGAAGTCGCGGTGAAAGTGCAATACCCAGGCGTTGGCGCTGCGGTGCGCGCCGACCTCCAGAACCTGGGCCTGATCATGCGGGCCGTACAGCGATTTGCGCCCGGGATCGACCCCGCGACGACTGCCTCCGAGCTTCGGGAACGCATCAGCGAGGAACTCGACTACGAACACGAAGCTCAGGCCCAGCGGGCATTCGCGCGCCGGTGGCGCGGACACCCGTTCATCGTGATCCCGAACGTGGTGACCAGCCTGTCCCGCACTCGGGTGCTCGTCAGCGAATGGGTCGACGGTGTTGGCTTCGAACAGATCAAGGAGGCTCCGCAGGGCACGCGCGACCGTGTCGGCGAGATCGTCCTTCGATTCTTCCTCGGTTCCCTGTACCGGTTTGGACAGTTCTCAGGCGACCCCCATCCGGGCAACTTCCGGTTGCTCGGTGACGGACGAGTCGCGTTCCTCGACTTCGGGATGACGAAGCGTGTCGCGCGCACCAGGATCGATGCCGAGACTGGCCGTGATTCGCGCCGCCCTCGAGCACGATGCGAACACCGTCCACGCCGGGTTGGCCGCGCTTGGCTTCTTCGAACCCGACGACCCCGCTTCGATCGTGAGCTCGTGCTCGAGCACGTACGGGCCATCAATGCGTGGTACGCAGACGACAAACCGGTCACGCTGAATCCACAGTACGTTTCGACACTCCTGGCTCACGCCGGAGATCCCCGCTCGAAGTATTGGGACCTGATGAGGAACGAGACGATCCCGGCGGAGTCACTGTTATCGAGCCGGATGCAGGTCATGACGCTCGCCACGGTCGGCCAGCTCAGCGCGACCGCTAACTGGCACCGGATCATGTCCGAATGGCTGTATGGCTCGCTTCCCGCCTCACCGTTGGGCCTCGCCGAGGCCGAGTTCTTCGAACGGCCCGGCGCCTCGTTCCGAGCGGCGGCGGCATGACCACCGTCCGTCCGTATAACTGAGATTCGTCGTGGGCGGTGCAGGATGCACGCGCGCAGCAGAAGGCGGGTCGGGGCTCCGTCGCTGCACCTACTACGCCACTTCGGAGATTTCGGCCAGGGAGGGAAGGTTCGTGCGCGCGCGGCGTCTAACGCTGTAAGAACGGTTACTACGACGCTGTCGTAGCCGATCGAAGACCAGGCCGACTCGAGGCCTCGGCGAAGTCTCCGCAGCGAAAGGACACCCGCGTGCACGCACAGGACATCTCATCCCGGTCGATCGGACAGGACGCTGCGGGCGCGCCGGGACGGGCCCCTTGGGTGGCGAAAGACCGCCTAGCTACGCGTCGCCGCGTTCTGCCAAACCGCCCGTCACCTCGTGTCCCCGCCAATTTGGCGTCGCCCTCGAAGCCGCCTGTCTTGCGGTCGGCGTGGTCGCGGCTCGCAGCTTGCACCGCCGCTGCGGCTCTGCTGCAACTCGACGGCACGCTGATCACGGTCGCGCTGCCGTCGGTGGCGCACGGACTGCACATCAGCACGAGCTCGACCTCGGTCGTTCTCAGCGTGTACTTCGCTGCCTATGCCCTCCTGCTGATCCCGGGCGGAGAGCTTGTCGACCGGTTCGGGGCTCGGCGGCTGGCGCTCGTTGGCCTGGCGCTGTTCGCCGTCGGAGCGGCGGCGGGCGCGCTCGCGGGCAACTTCGTCGAGCTGCTGCGTGGCGCGCGCGTGCAGGGCGCTGGGGCCGGCCTCGTCAGCCCGGCCGCGCTCGCCGGGGCCGTCTCGGGCTTCCCGCCGGCGCGACGCGGCCGCGCGCTCGGCATCTGGGGCGCCAGCGCCGGCATGTCGAACCTGCTCGGCCCGCTGCTCGGCGGCGTGCTGACCGTGGCGCTCGGATGGCGCGCCGACTGGTGGGCGCTCGTGCCGCTCACGATCGCCGCCGGCGCGGCGATCGCCCGCCTGATGCCCGCGATCGTCCACGACGACGAGGGCGACAACCCGGCGGTCAACCGGATCGTGCTGGCGGCCACGCTGGTCGCGGGGCTCACCTTCGCGGTCATGATCGGCGCCTTCTACATCGTCGAGCAGTACCTGCAGCGGGTGGCGGGGTTCTCGGCGCTGGGAGCGTCCAGCGCTCTGGTGCTCGTGGCGCTGCTGGTCGGCGCGGCCGCGCCAGTGGCCGGGAGGCTCGTCGACCGCCACGGAGAGCAGCTGCCCGCGCTGCTCGGCTTCGGCGCCTCGGCGCTGGGGCTCGCCGTCCTGGGGATCCCGGGCATGACGCTCGACGGCGTCGTCACGATCCTGCCGCTGATCCCGGTCGGCCTGGGACTCGGTATTCTGTTCGTGCCGACCTCCCGGGCTGCCCTCAACGCCAGCCGGCCCGGCTCGCACGGTCGCACGTCGGCGCTGCTCTCGGTCGGCCGCCTGCTCGGCGCCACCGTCGGCGCCGGACTGGCTGGTATCGCGCTGTCGGGGACGCTGACCGCGTCGACCGTTCACCGGGCGCTGCTGTTGGGGGCGATCCTGTGCGCCGTCGTGGGGCTTCCCGCCGCGACCCGCCTGACTGTCCGGGCCGCCCAGCCCGCCGAGCAGCCCACCAGCGCCTGACCGACGGCACGCGCGGCGGAGCCGGATGCGCCACTCCGGAGGGGGCTCCGGCGATCTAAGCGTGGCCGGTCGCCGACGGGCCAAGCCATAAGAACGTTCACGAGATCCTAGGCCGAATAGTACGAGCCAGCATAGTATGATCCTCGAGATGAGTTCCCGCGTCGCCCAGAAGGAGGCCGCCCGGCAACGGCGGATGGCAGCCGAGGCGCAGTCCACCCGTCGGAGACGGCAACAGCTCCATCGGCGACGCCTGATCGGGACGCTCGTGGCTGCGGCCGTTGTTGTGGCGGTGGCGGTCGCGGCCTCTAGCGGCGGCTCACGTGTCGCCGCTGCACATGGCGGGAGGCTGTCCGGAGCGGCCTTCTCCAGCCGCCTATTTGCCGGGATTCCTCAACGTGGGAGGGTGCTGGGCCGCGCCGATGCGCCTGTCCGGTTGGTCGAGTTCGCGGACCTCCAGTGTCCGTATTGCGATGAGTATGCGGTTCACGCGCTGCCAAGCCTGGTTGCGAACTACGTGCGCCAGGGCAAGCTGCAGATGCAGTTCGAGAACCTGTCGTTCATCGGCCCGGACTCCGTCAAGGCCGGACGCGTGGCCGCCGCGGCGGCGGAGCAGAACCGGCTCTGGAACTTCGTCGACCTGCTCTACCTCAACCAGGGAGAGGAGAACACCGGTTACGTCACGGCCTCCTACCTTCAGCGGCTGCTGGCGGCGGTGCCGGGCCTGAACGTGCCGGCGGCGTTGCGAGCGAGTGGGACACCTGCCGCCGACGCCGCGCTGCTCCAGGCCAACCAGCTGGCGGCCGAGGAAGGTGTGAGCGGGACCCCCACCTTCCTGGTCGGGCGAACGGGCCAGGCACTTCGCGTGTTCCAGCCAGCCTCGCTGACTGCTGCGCCCTTTGAGGCGGAGATCAACGGACTGCTGGCTGGCGCCCGATGAGCGGCCGGCTGCTCAGGGGCACAAGCACGACGCTCACCCTCGGCGGCGTCGGGATCGCTGGCTATCTGACGTACGTCCACTACGCTGGCCTGCATCCCGTCTGCGGGATCTCGCACGGATGTGAGACCGTCCAAACCTCCAGCTACGCCTACCTGGCCGGGATCCCGTGGCGCTCCTGGGGCTGCTCACCTACCTGCTAATCCTGATCACACTGCGCAGGCAGGGCGACAACGCTCTCTTCACCGGCTACGTCCTCACGCTGATCGGGTTCGGCTTCAGCCTCTACCTGACCTACCGCGAGGTCTTCACGATCCACGCCATCTGCTCGTGGTGCGTCTCGAGCGCCATCGTCTTCACGCTCCTAGCCGTCGTACAGACGATCAGGGTGCTGGGCGCCAGCCGACTGGCTCGTTCCCCGGCGGCTCAGATCGCGTAGCCGTCCGCCCGCGCGACGTTCCGCTCGCGTGTGCTGCCCGAGGGCCTAGCTCAGCCCTTGCGGGCCTCGCGTTGCAGAGCCCGCCGGCGCGCTGGGTCGAGTCCAGCCATCTGCTGTGCGAAGTGGCTGAGCGCGACGTCGCCGTACTGATCGACGAGCGCCGCGACCTCCGACTGGGCTCGGAGCGCCATGTATTCCTCGCGCGTGTACGCCGGGGCGTAGTAGTCAGTCTTGCCTTCGCGACGGCGGCCGAGGAGGCCCTTCCTGTGCAGCCGCGCCATTACCGTCATGTACGTCGTGTATGCGCGCGGGTTGGCGGCGCGCTTGTTCAGGCTTTCCATAACGGTCCGAACGGAACTTTCGCCGGCCTTCCAGAGTTCCTCCATGACCTCGGATTCGAGTTCGTGCAGCGGCGGCGGCGCCGACTTGCGGCTCGATTTGGTGCGCTTTCGGAGTGGCATCTACGACGCATCATAGCAAGCGCACTCGGCGATCGCGGCGCCGCCCGCCCACCGGTCCGCGCTGGCGCAGACCGGCGATCTTGCGCGCGCGCTCGTCGAATGAGCTACTATGATGCATAGTACGAAAGGAGATGTATCCATGCGACAGCAGCGAAGGAACCAAACGAGGCTCGGTCTCGTACCCGACGTAGAGGATGGCGAGGTGACGGTCGAGCAGGCGCTGGTTATGCGGGACGAGCAGGCCAGGCGGGCCGAGCAATATGCCGATCGGGTCGAGCAGGCGCGAACGTCCGGTCATTGGGCCGCGATGCGGCACTGGATGCACGAGTACCGGCGCGCCACGAAACAATGCCGTCTCCTGGGCGAGCGGATCCGCGGGGAGCGCACCGCGCGGGCTCAGACAGCGGCGGTGGGCGCTCCACAAATCGCGGACCCTCCCGGCGTCGCCCGCCTCGCCCCGCGGGTCGCTGCTGACATGCCGCCTGCCGGGGAAGCGGCCTGAACCGGTGGGGTCTTTGTCTACAAACGCAGACGCTCCCGTCCCTCCCGCGCTTCACGAGCTCGAGGAGGCGGTGATGGACGTGATCTGGGCGCGCGACGAAATCTGCGTGCGAGAGGTCATGCAAGCCCTGAATGGTCGTGGCGCCGCGCGCGCGTACACGACCTATATGACGATCATGGCCCGGCTGGATGCCAAGGGCCTGCTGATCCGCACACGCCGCGGGAAGACGGACTTCTACCGGGCCGTGTACACCCGCGAACACTACGCGGATCTTCGTGCCGGCGCGGCTATCGACGCGATCGTCGAGCGATTCGGCGAGGTCGCGCTCGCTCACCTCGCCCGTCAGATGGCGCAGCTGGATCCGGCCCACCGTCGATCGCTCACGCGTCTTGCCCGCGGGAAGTGACATCGGGCACCGCTACGTGTTCCGGCTGGCGGCCGCGCTGGGCGCCGGCGGCCTCGGCGTGACCGCCGCGACGATTACCACCACGCTCGCGTCGGTGCATCGAGCTTCCGCGGGCGCCGGGCAGATCGTGCTCGCTGGGATACGGTTCACCTATCCGACCGTGAACGGCGCAGAAGTCCTCTTGTTCGTGCTCGGGATGTTCGCGGCCGCGGTGATTGCGACGGCCGTTCGCGCAGTTTGGCGCCAAATCAGTGCCCACCGGCGCTTCACGGCGGTGCTGGAGCCGGTCGAGTTCCTCGACCGAGATCCGAGAGTCAGCCGTGATCCGAGATCTGCGGCCCCAGGCGTTCTGTGCGGGCTATCTGCGGCCTGCCGTCTATATCTCACGCCGAACCGTCGAGCTGCTCGGAGACGCCGAACTCGATGCGGTACTCGCGCATGAGCATCATCACCGGCGGGTGAGAGATCCGCTGAGGATCGCCTGCGGCCGTGTCCTGAGCGAGGCCCTGTTTTTCCTGCCCGTCCTCAAGCCGCTTTGCGATCGCTACGCGGACGTCGCTGAGCTGAGCGCAGATCGGGCGGCAGTCCGCGCAAGCGCGGGCCGCGAAGCGCCGTTGGCTTCCGCGCTGCTGGCCTTCGATGAGACCGCACCGCCGGGCACCAGCGGTATCTCGCCCGAGCGCGTCGACTCGCTGCTGGGCCAGCCGACACGCTGGCGCCTGCCGGCCTGGCTGCTGGCAGGGTCGGTCACCGCCCTGGCGGCGCTCACCGTAGTCATCTGGTTGATCAGCGAGAGCGCCCGCGCGCACGCCACCTTCAACCTCCCGATCGTCTCGTCACGACCGTGTCTAGTGATCATGAGCATCGTGCCGGCCGCCGGCTACGTCAGGGTGCTCACCCGGTGGGTGCGATCGCTCAACGCGGATCGGTGAGAGCCGCCCCCGCGCGGCACCGGGGATCGTTGAGGAGCTCCGCGTCCCGCCCAGCGATCACGCGCTGGCGGCAGCGGTGACGCATGCCGCGCTGGCATTGAGCTGGCCGATCAGTGCCAGCGTCATGACCCGCATGGCTTGCCAGCGGTGATTCCGCGGAGATCCTCTCGCTCTTCATCAGATCCGATAATTCGAGCGGGGATCGCCGACGTGGGCCAGCAGCCTCGAGACGTACTGGGGATTCACGGTGACGGGTATGCCGTCCGCACAACGGGGCATTGCTGGCACGCACATACTCGAGCACGAGCGGGGATCGAAGCGAGGCTCGTCGAGCTCGAACAAACCGAGCGCGGCCAATCGGTCGTGAACGGCATGCGCGTGGGTGCTCGAGATCGGGACGAAGGAGAGCGTGCTTCAACTCGATTCTGCTGCACGCGATGGTCTTGATCATCCCGAAGTCGATAGGCTCGGCCTGACGTTCGGAGTTGCGCCTGGAATCGTGGACGAAGAACCGCTCAACGCTGGTCTGTAACTCGATGACCGTGAGCGCCTGCCGGGCGGCGTGCAGCTCGTCGCGGGGGCGTTCGTGAATGGCTGCCGCGGTCGTGGTGCCGGCCAAGGCCGCCTGAGCTCCTTTCTCGGCTTCTACGGGGCCAGCGGAGGCAAAGCGCGGCCAGACGGTGGCACCGGCGGCGGACAGCGTGCTTGACGCCGGGGCGGTCGCCCTCGAAGAGGTAGAGCGGTGCGGCCGCTGCAGCCATAGCCGTCCGGGATCTTCATCGCGGCGCCGGGTAGCAGCCCGCAATCCGGCTCGATGCGCCAGAAGTCAATCCGGTCCCCCGACGTGGATGTTGTGTGATCTCGGCGACTGCCTCACTGGGGGAGCTCCGTGATCGGGTCCAGGCGAAGCGGCCGGCTTCTCGGGCGGCGAGTGCATCCGAGGGCGCCTAGTGCGATGGGTACTGAGAGCGAGATGCCGCGGTAGAGCAGTACCGCTGCGGTCGCCGGTGCCGCGGGTGCGCCGTACAGCACGAGCGCTCCGATCAGGCCACCCTCGAGGACTCCGAGGCCGGCGGGAATGGGTAATGCCCCAGCTAGCGACCCAACGAGGTATCCCATCACGACAACTCCGATCTGGGGCGTGTGGCCGTATGCGTGGAAGGCCGCCCAGAGCACCGCGTTGTCGAAGGCGTAATAGGCGAGCGCACCGACGAGCTTCCAGTCGCCGGCGCTAACCAGCGCGCGGGCCTCGGTGATGCTCGCGCTCACCGCTCCGGTCGGCTTGGCCAGCGTGCGCCAGAACTTCCGCTGGCGCTGTGGTGGTGGGTGGCGCCGCGAGGCGCGCCCTGCGAACCACGTCGCGACGAGGAGCCCGACGGCCAGCACCGCCGGAAGGATCGTCAGCGCGGTTTGATGAGGGCCGCTCGGGAGGCCGAGCCAGAGCAGCGTGCCGAGCGCTCCGAGCACGATCGTCCCGGGTGCGTTGATGAGAATCACGAAGGTGATCGTGGACCGAGCCAGCTGTGCGAACGACGGTTTCTGGGTGCTGGTCGACCACGCGCCCGCCGCCCCACCGACCAGCGGTCCCCCGGGCAGGACTGTGCTCGCCGCCAGGGCGCGAAGGGCGGCGGGGGTCGTTTGCCGCCAGCTGATCGGCATGGCGAAGACCAGCTTGAAGAACACGACGAATCCGAGCGCCGACAGTAGCTCGAGGACGCCGGCGGTCACGATCCACGCGGCGCAAGCTTCGATTAGTCGCTCCGGGACGGCGGCGAGAGCAGCGAGGATGAGAAACGTGGCTGCCACCGCGATCGCAACTAGCATGCGCCTGAGCGGCCATCGAGCCGAGCGCCGGTCGGTCACCGCCAGGTCCCTGGGACGATCCTCGGGAAGCGGCACCGGAGGCTAGGAGCGTGAGCTGGCCGTCTCGACGGCGGTGGAGCTGGTCGCGGGCCGGCGGCGCCGGCGGCGCGCGGGCACAAACGCGCCGACGTTCATCCCGGCCGCGCGCGCGGCGACCACGCTGAGCAGCGCTCCGGTGACCAACTCGCTCAGCCAAGCTGAGTGGTTGGTCGCGTAGCCGAGCAGCCACGGGCTCGAGGCGAGCCACAGGCCGGCCGCGAAGACCACGTAGGCGGCGGGACGGAGGACCGCAATCAGGAGGGTAAGCGGCCCGAAAGCAAAGATGAAGAAGACGTGGCTGGCGACGGCGGCTGGGCTGCTGGCGTAGCCCCAGACCCACGGGCCAAGCGCGACCCATAGGACTAGCGCTCCCGCGGCCGCATTCAGCCTTCGGTCTTGCAGCGTTTTCATCAACGAGTTCATTGGGTCATCTCCGGTGACGGATGGGCAAAGAGGACGTAGAGCAGGTAGAAGGCCGGAAGCACGGCGATGAGCACCGCCGCACCTGCGATCGCGAGTGCCGTCAACGCGGCATGGGTGGCCGCCGCGCTGTGGATGGTCAGTCGGGTTCCGATCAACCGCGGCGACTGGGCGATTAGCCACCCCCAGACGATCGCGCCGGCGGTCACCATCGTGGCGCCTCGGGCGAGCAGGTAGCGGCGGCGCGCGAGCGCGTAAAGCGACAAGACCGTGGCCAGGACCCCGACCACGAGCAGCGGCAGGGCGGCGGTGCTGAGGCGGTGCCACAGCGCCGGTGCCTTCCAGGCGGCGGCGAGGAGAGCGAGCAGGCTTAGAGCGAGCAAGGACGCTCCCGTGCGCAGGCCGCGGCGACGGAAGCGGTCCGCGAGCGCGGCCTGGTTCGCGCGCCCGAGCCTATCTGTCACGAACGTCGCCGCGAGGTGTGCGCAGAGCGCCACCGCCAGCAGCCCGACGATGCCTGCGAACAGGCCCGTCCACGGGAGCGACGAGACGGTCGCGGCACCGTGAGTCGAGCTCGAGACCTGCGCCAGCGCTGCGGCGGATGCGCCGAAAAGCAGCGGCGCGGCGACGCTTCCCGCTCCGAACGCCCGGCCGAGCAGCCTTGCACTGCGGGTCTGACGACCCAGCGCCTCCGTGCGAAGGCTGAAGGCGGCCCCGCGCACGACGATCGCCATCACGGCGAGGGTGAACGGTGCCAAAAGGACCGTCCCGAGGGCCGCGAAGCCAGTCGGAAAAGCTGAGAACAGGATCGTGATCGAGAAGATCAGCCAGACATGGTTTGCCTCCCACAGCGGTCCGATCGTGCGCGCGAGTGCGTTGCGCTGCTCGAGGCTGTGGCCGGAGGTCAGATCGAGGATGCCGGCTCCGAAATCGGCGCCGGCCAGGATCGCGTACGCGGTCAGGGCGAAACCGAGACCGATCGCGATGAGGGCGGGGAGGCTCATCTCAGGCCACGCTCACAATCGCGGTTGGCGGTAGGTCGGGGGTCCCCGTCGACACCCGCCGCACTCCCCAGACCGTCACCGCGCTGAGCGCGATGTAGAGGAGGGTGAACCCGGTGAACGTCGCCCCCAATCCGGGTGCGGTGGTGATCGCACTTGAGGTACGAAACACTCCGTAGACGACCCATGGCTGTCGTCCGAACTCGCTCACCAACCAGCCCAGCTCGTTGGCCAGGAATGCCAGCGGGCCGGCGCCGGCGAGTGCCATGAGCGTGAACCGGTCCTCCGGCCCGGGGCCGTTGCGCCGGCGCCGCAGCCAGTACCAGAGGCTCAGCAAGACCAGACCCGTACCGATCCCGACCATCCCGATGAACGCCAGCCGCGTCGCCCAGGCCAGGGGCGTGCGATCCGCCTTCGGGAACGTGTCAAGACCGCGCACGGGTGCGTTCGGGCGGTCGTACGCGAGCAGGCTGAGCAGGTTCGGAACCTTGACGTTCAGCACCGTGGTGGCGTGTCCGGGCAGCTGGATCCCGCCGATGTTCAGTCCGGCACCGCTTTCGGTGTGGGTGACGCCCTCGATCGCCGCCAGCGTCGCCGGCTGGTGCTGGGCCACGGTTCGACCGAGCAGGTCGCCGACGCCGAGCTGGAGCGGGGCGATGATCGCCGCCAGCGAAAGCGAGACGGTGATGGCCTTGCGGTGGTAGGAGTCGCGATGGCCACGCAGCATGCCGACCGCGTAGACCGCCGCGACCCCGAAGGTGGTCGCGAGGTAGGCGCCGAGCACCATGTGAGTGGTCTCGGTCGCCCACGCGGGGTTGAACATCGCGGCCAGGACGTTGACGTGCGTCACCCGACCATGCACGATCTGAAAGCCCCGCGGCACGTTCATCCAAGCGTTTGCGGTGACGATGAAGAATGCCGACGCCGCTGAGGCGAGCGCGATCGGAAACCCCGACAGCCAATGAAGACGCGGGGAGAGGCGATCCCACCCGTATAGATAGATACCCACGAAGACCGCCTCGAGGAAGAACGCCGCACCCTCGAGCGAGAAGGGCAGCCCGATGATGCCTCCCGCGAAGGCCATGAACCGGGGCCACAGGAGCCCGAGCTCAAAGCTGATGATTGTCCCCGACGCGGCCCCGACGGCGAACAGGATCGCGAACACCTTCGACCAACGACGGGCCAGCGCCCGCCAGACGGGGTCCCCCGTACGCAGATGCATACCCTCCGCAATCAGCATCATCAACGGCAACCCGACCCCGAGCACGGCGAAGAACAAGTGAAAGCTCAGCGAAGTCCCCATCTGCCCGCGACCAGCGGTCAAGTGACTGACGGCACCAAGGGGAAGCGATTGGAGACCGGCCGTCATCGCCAGGTCCCAATCGCCGAATCGAGGCGGAGCGCGTGCTCCAGGATTGGTCTCATCAGACGGTCCTCCGATCGATCGTCCACCTGGAGAGGGTGCGGTTTGGGAATCAGCATCATCGTTCTACGACGGAGCGTAGCAGATGCGGTCGCGGATTACTACATACGATCGTAGATCGTCTTACGCGCTGCCCCCGGGCCCGTCCTTTGCCTGTCCTCCCGTTCGGGGTGCGACCGCAAAGCGGCCGCACCCCGGCGGGATGGGCATGTCACTACGGTGCGGAAGCGGTGGAGGGAGCGGCCACCGAATGAACGACGATCCCAGCGAGCAAGCCGCTGGATCCGCACATCGCACCGCGGACGGTCGCCGCCGTGGCGAGATGAGGCCGCGGGCTGATTTGATCGTCCATGTGCCGCAGATTACTACACAACGTCGTACTTCGCAAGTCCGCCTTCATCCCACCCGCGGCGGACGCATCGGCGCTCGCTCGAGCATCGAATCAGCGGCGGATCACGTCTTGCGCGCCAACCGCTGAAGCGCGCGGCGCCGGGCCGGATCGAGGCTGGCCATCTGCCGCGCAAAGTGGCTCAGCGCCACGTCTCCGTACTGAGCGACGAGGTCCTCGACCTCCGTGCGCGCCCTTACCGCCAGATACTCCTCGTGGCTCAGGCTCGGTGCGTAGAAATCGGTCTTGCCCTCGCGACGGCGCACCAGCAGGCCCTTCTTGTGAAGTCGCGCCATGATCGTCATGTACGTCGTATACGCGCGCTCGGGCCTAGCCGACTTGTTGAGGGCCTCCATCACCGCCCGTACCGGAGCTTCCCCTGATCGCCAGAGCTCCTGCATGACCTCCGCCTCGAGCTGGTGCAGCGGCGGGGGAACCTGAGCGGGGCCTGCCGTCTTTCCGTTGCGTGAAGACATCTACGACTCAGTGTAGCAATCCGGCGAGTAAGGCCGAGACTAGCCGGTCCGGACCCCGCGGTTCCCCTATAATACTACCGTGCATCGTAGCTATCCGTCACATGAAGGCTGATTGCCCCAGTGCGCCACACGCTGCTCGAGAAGCTCTGTCCCTGCTGGCCGCCGTGGCGACAGGCCTCGCATCTACCGCGCCTGGGCGACACGACGCCCTCCCCGGGTAAGCTCGCCGCCGACGATTGCTTCGGCCGAGTGGCGGAGCGCGAGCGAATGGCTCTGGAGGGCTTGATCGCGGGGGAGCGATGGCCGGCCCAGCCGGCGGCGCCCCAGACACCCGATCAGGACCCGACAGAACGGGTCGGCTAGGCCAGAACGCGCGCGCTCGCGCAACGGTGGTCTACGATATCGAGTAGGAGATGATCACATCCACGCCCACCCAGCGGGAGAGGAGATCTTTGGCGCCGACGGCGGCCGAGTCCAGCGGTGATGAGGAGCGACCCGCGGCGATCGCCGCCGCTCGGGTCTCCCGAGCCAGCCTCGTGCTGGGAGGACTCGGGCTGGCGTCGGCCATTTTCGTCCTCGCCAGGCTGCTCGAGTCCTGGCGGGTCACACCCCACGCGGCCTCGCACCGGATCTTGATCTTCGGCCAGACGCTCAGCTACCCCGCCGCCAACATCGACGCCGTGGTGATCCTCCTCCTCGCCGTGCTCGGATCGGTAGTCACCGCTCGGGCCTTAACAGGCGCACTGCGCGAAGTCCAGACCTCCCGGCGCTTTGACCGGCTTCTTGACCAAAGCAAGCCTCGGCCGCTGCACGGCGCGCTGCTGATCGCCGACCCGCAGCCACGGGCGTTCTGCGCGGGGCTGTTCCGACCCCGGGTCTACGTCTCCACCGGGGCAATCGCGATCCTCGACGAGGCGGCCCTGAGCGCCGTTCTGGCCCACGAACACCACCACGCGCGCCGCCGCGACCCGCTGCGACTCGCCGCCGGCCGGGTCCTTGCCCGGGCGCTGTTCTTCCTGCCCGAGCTCGCCGACCTCGTCGAGCGTCAGCGGACCCTGGCTGAGCTGAGCGCCGATGAGAGTGCGGTCAACGTGGCGCCGGCGAATCGATCCGCCCTCGCTCGCGCGATGCTTAGCTTCTCCGACGCCCCAGGCTCGTCAGGCTCAAGCGGGATCGACCCCGCCCGAGTCGACTACCTGCTCGGAGATCCGCCCAGCTGGCGCTTTCCGGTCCTTCTTTGCCTCGCGGCCGCGTCGGCTCTCGTGCTCTTGGTCGCGGTCGCCGTTCTGGCCGGACAAGTAGCCAGCGGCTCGGCCACGCTCGCCCTCCCCTTCCTGTCCCATCAGCCCTGCGTCGTCGTCCTCGCCGCGATTCCAGCGGTGCTGGGCGTGCTAGGTGTGAACTATCGTCGCAGCCTCCGACTCCAGCCGGCGTCCGGCGCTGTTCCACGCTCCGCGCTGCCCGACTGACGACGGTGGCGTGGCCCTCGGCTTCGCTGCCCCAACAGGATTGGCTAGACGGGGAAGGATCCGCGAGTCGAATAGGTCTCCGGGGGACATGCGCTCAACGACCGCCCGTCGCCGGCCGCCGTTCCCGCGGGCACCAGGACCGCGCAGCCCGCGACGTCGAGGTCAGTCTCGGCGACGCGCAAATCGTCCGCCCTCAATGACCCATCTTGCGGCATGAAGATGCGGCTTCGACGGTCCGTCCCGTCCCGGGCCTATTTGGTGGCGATCGTCCGCTGACCGGTTGCGGGCGCGACGCGCCGGTCCGCGCGAGCGGAGCAGCCGACATATCGTTGTGGCGACGACCAGGTCCGCGGCGGCGGCGCCGGCGGTCTGAGTACCCCCGGCGCCTGGCGTGGTGCGGCTAGTACTCGGAGGGCCTGTTGCGGATCGTGATGAGGCTGACGATCTTCTCGTCGCGGACGCTGAAGTAGTTGGTGAGGATCAGCGGGTCTGGGAGGCCATTCTTGTCGTAGTCGCCGTCATACGCGGCGCGGACGATCGTGTCACCGTGGTGATCGATGACTTCGGTGACGTCCATCGTGACGTTGTCGCCGACGATCTCCTTGGCCACGAACGCGCGGATCGCGTCCAGGCCCTGTATCTCGCGACTGGCGTCGTTGATGAAGGCGTCCTCGGCAAAGGTCGCGACGACAGCGACGGTGTCGAAGGCGTTGACCGCGCGGACGTGCTCGGCGAGCACTCCGGTCAATGTGGTGTTGGCGGTGGGCATGTGATCCTCCTGTCTGGAAGTCGCGTCCCCGTCGAGTCTGCGGGGGCTCTTGGCCAGAATGCGTCGTCTCGCAGGGGGAGAGTCAAGGCCTGCGTGCCCGGTTGACTCTCCCCTCAGGGGAGAGTCGATACTTGCCGTGATGAAGCCAGCGACGATCGGGATCGGCGACTTCGCCAGGGCGACCCACCTCACGATCAAGACCCTTCGCCACTACCACCGCATTGGGCTGCTCGCGCCCGCTGAGGTCGACGAGTTCACTGGCTACCGCCGCTACGGCACCGACCAAATTCCCCAGGCGCTCATCATCTCCCGATTCCGCTCACTCGACATGCCGCTGGACACGATTCACGAGGTCCTCGCCGCGCCAGATCTCGTGACGCGTAACGCGGTAATCGCGGCACATCTGGAACGTCTCGAGGCGGCCCTCGAGCACACACGGTCAGCGGCTCAGTCGCTCCGCGATCTGCTCGGACGAACGGAGCCGCTACCTCCGACGATCGAGCACGTCGCCGTCTCCGCGACCGCAGCAGCGGCGATCACCGCCACGATCGCGGCCGACGACGACACAATGCCGTGGGTTCTCGGCGCGTTAGGCGAGCTCCGCGCGACCGTCGCCGCGCAGGGCATCGCCGTTACCGGGCTAGCCGGCGGGATCTACGCCGACGAGCTGTTTACCGAAGCACGCGGCGAAGCGACGCTGTTCCTCCCATGCACGGGCGAGATCCGCCCCGCCGGACGCGTCCAGCCGGTGATCGTCCCGGAAGCCGAGCTGGCGACGATCGTGCACGCCGGCCCCCACGCGGATCTGGACCGCTCGTACGGCGCATTGGCCGCCTATGTTGCCGAGCACGCGCTCGCAGTACCCGGACCGATTCGCGAGTACTACCTCACCGACCTTGCCGACACGCCCGACCAGGAACGGTGGCGCACGCGGATCGGATGGCCGATCTTCCAGACCACGCCGTAACGCGTGCACCTACGAGCAAGAACCCCAGATCGCGAGCCCCCTTCGCTCATGCCATCGGCATCGCCGCCCCGCCTCCAGGCGTCCTGCATCCCGTGGACGGCCGCTCTCCGCTGCTCAGGTTGGCCTCCATGTTCGACAGGGAGTCGGTGGTGGCGGAGGGCGGCGTCATCGAGGCCGGACTTCCGCAACCGTGACGAGGAGAAGCCCACCCGCAGCTCGGTCCAGTTCCCCAGGTCGACGATTTCCACCAGTGAGCTCGCTGTCACCCGATCCCGCCGGGTGCATATGCACCGCCGAGGTCGACGACCGGGGGTCGCGTCCTCAGATACTGTCGCAGACGCTGCTACCGCAGGTGGTCCAGCGGCCGCCTATCGCAGGCTCGCCGAAGAGGCGGACGCGCGGATCGCGATCGCCGCCGCCGGCCTACGGGGCGTCTGACTCCGAGAGGCCGGAGCGATCGTGCTGGCCACCGAAGCAGCTTCCTCGCGCTGAGCACCTCTGTGGTCGCAGATGCCCGGGACAGCCTCGCTTCATCGCCGTAGCCGGCGTCCTGATCTTGGGCTGGGCGCGGTGATGCGTCGTTCTGCTGCTTCGCTCAGTTCCGCAGCGTCACCCGGGTGACGCGATGGAACTGCCTGATGTGTCGCCGTCTATCCCTCCTGTACCGCACTCCGTCGGCCACGCGGACGATCGGTCGCCGCATGCGCACTAGCGTCCAGCTCATTGACCATCACCCCCTTCGCCTTCTGTATCAGGCGGCTTGCCGACCGCCCACACGACTGCCGCAACCACGCGGGGAGAGCGGCGCAGTCAGAGTGATGTTATCGCGCAGCTTCAGCCTCCTGCCGCAAACGGTCGCCTGCGTCATTGTTGATGCGATCGTGGGCCCGGCGTACGATCGGGTTGAGCGACGTCGGGCAGCCGCTCATCGATATGAAGCTGGTCGAGAGGGGCGTAAGGGTGGTGGCGTACCGACGGAGCGAGCGCTCGTGGAGGTAGCCAAGGGGCAATCATGAAGCGGGTATCTCTGCTCATCGTCCTCGCGACGGCGGTGGGGCTTCTGACGCCGTCGATCGCGGTCGCGGCGGGTCCGCCGCCCAATCCGCCGACGGACCTCGCTTCAGCCGACGCGACCGAGGCCAGCATCACGATCACGTGGACGCCCTCTACCAGCACCGACGTTGTCGGGTACAAGGCGTTCCTTGGCTCCCCGAGCTACTACACGCAGAGCGCCAGCGTCGGCGCTAGCACCACATCCGCGACGTTCGGGGGACTTCAGTGCGGCAGCCCGTATACGTTCTCCGTGGTGGCCGTCGACTCCTCCGGCGACGTCTCGACTGCGGACACCGCCACCATGTCCACTCTGCCTTGTCAGGCCGACGTCCAGGTGGTGTCGAATACGCCGAGCGTCGCGGACGCGACGATCGGCCAAGATGTGACATTCACGATCGTTGCACACAACAACGGACCCGATGCGGTGGTGCTATTCGTCAATACCGTAGCCACAATCTCGGGGCTGGCAGTGATCCCCGATGCCGATACGGTGGTGTGCGATTTCGGCATCAGCAACGATGGTTCGGATTGTGAATACGGCTTGATCCAGCCCGGAGAAACCGTTACCCAAACAGACACTCTAGAGACCGTGGCTACAAGCAGCGGCTACGCTACCGAGGTCGCCTGCGCGCGTTCACCCTACCCCATCGATGACCCGAACCCGCTCAACGACTGTGGAGTAGCCACGGTCAAGCTCAACCAGCCGGCGGGTAGCAGCGGAGCCGTAAACTCTGGAGGCTGGAGCAACGGCGGCTCCGGCGGTGTCGTGGTCGCCGGGTCAAACGGAGCCGAGCCGCAGCCGCCGGTCGTGTCGCGCCCGTCGCTCCGCGTGTGTGCGCCTTACACCTTCGTCTATGGGCAGAGAGCGGCCGATCGTTGGCAGCGTATGGTCCGGGTCGGCGACATCGTGGCCCTCGACCGAAACTGCCATGGCAGTCGGATTCTGATCGGGCGAGCCAACGCCGTCTTTTCTCGGACGCAGGTCAAGTCCGGCGTCTACGTGAACGTGTCGTCGTGGCGCTGCCGACAGCTCCGAGTGAAGGGCGCCTGGCTTGACGACTGCTCGCAAGGCCCTCGCGCGCTCAGTTGGAGCGAGACGGTCGTGCGCGCGCGAGTCGGCGATCGGACGCAATAGATGATGACGCTCCGAGACGGGGGCTGGAAGGCGGCGTGGCACCGTCAGGCATGCGGCACGATCCCGTCGGCCGAGCTGTTCGAAGACTCGGGTGATCGCCGGGATGTTGCGCTCGGCGCCTAGCCTCTCGGCGGTACCAGGGCGCGTGCCGCTCGTCGATAAGGAGTAAAGGGGATCGAAATGCGGCGATCATGGTTGGTGGCTGTTCTCACGCCGGCAGTTGGGCTGGCACTCGCTGGCAACTCCGAAGCGAAGACCAGCCATCATCGACTCGACGTGGCCATGGCTACGTCCTTGGCAGCGTCCGGGTGTGGAAGCGCAAGGACGGTCGGATCATGCGCGCAACCGAAGCCTGATCCGCTGAAGGTCAATCAACCAGCACGACGCGTCCGAGGGCAGCCTGCTTCTCCGTGACGGTCAGGCGCCGCGGAGTTGGCACACCTCAGCCAGGAGCCGCTCGATCTCGGCGTCCTGAGCCGCAAGATGCTTTTGGATGTCAATCGCGGTATGAAGCACAGCGTCGGCGTCCTGATAGGTGGCCTCGGCACGTTTGTCGGATGCTGCGGCCAGAACATTCTGGCCAACGATGATGATGCTCAACAACACCAACTGCAGGAACGTCTGGCTGACCCACGAGACCAGCGTCACGGCACTCCCCGACTTGATCGCTGACGGGAGCGAAACGAACGCCAGGATCGCGAACGCGTAGGCACACCACATCGTGCCGACGCCCTCGGTGATCTTTACCGCGAACCAGGCGTTGAAACGCGTATACCAAGGCGCCGTCGCCGGCTGCGCGACGACATCAGAAACCTTCGGCGGCCCGGCTGCTTTCCGGACCGCGATGTGCGGATGTGGGAGGAACTTGAACTTGTCTGACATCGCAACAGCATCGCATCACCCCGTGAATCCGAGAGGCTTCGAACAGCGTGTGTGCGACGCAGGCCAGACCGGTAGCGCACAGGGTCGGTCGGCCCGCTGGTTAGCAGCGCCGCGCGTTGGGGATCTTTCTGCAGACGCCACCGCCCGACATGAGCCTCTCAGTGTCCGTCGCTTCTCCCGTTAGACCAACTCGGCAGGTAGCCCCTACGAGGGGTGCGCGCGGCCCTGGGATTCGACATTAACTCGCGACCCGAGCCGTCGAGCCCTGCCTACGCAATCGACCGATTCTGTGCGCCGTCGCATCCGCCCTGCTCTGGGCGAATGGGGCTCGACCGGCCAGCAGGGATGAGTCTTGCTCTTGCCGCGCGACGGGTACCGCACAGCGGCTGACCGTACTTGCTCATCGTGCCTGCTTCGCACTGCGGCCGTGTACACGAGCCAGTCGGCGTGGCTGGCGCCGGAGGAGAGCGACGCCCACTTTGTGGCCGTGGGTTCCGTGTCAGGTTCGGGGGGGCGCGCCAGGGAGCCGCACGACTATCCGCGCACGCGTTCGGTAGCAGGTAGGCCTGGGCGGCGGGCTCGCCGCCGGTCGAGCACCCGCGTGATGTCCGTTCGCCGCTACGCTGAGCGACATTGCATACCAGCATCTTCTTGTCGCTTACGACGGAACGTCGGAGGGAGATGAGGCGATCGTCGCAGCCGACCTGCTGGCCGAGCGAGACCGGTCGCGTTTGACGATCGTGGTCGTGGTCGAGTTGGAGCGGCCGTTGCGGTGGGTTACGCGCTTCCCTCGAGGCACGAGCGTGTGGAACGACGTTCTCCTCGACCGCGCGCGAGCTGAGCTTGATCGGGCCGCGCGCCTCGTGCAGGCACCGGCGGAATTCACGGTGCTGTTCGGTCCGGCGCACCGTGCGCTTCCCGATGGCGCAGAGGAATTCGGCTGCGACGCGATAATGCTCCCGCCCCGCCCCCGGCGCCGGCTCGCGAGGCTGCTGTCACGCGATCACGCGGTCGCCATACGGCGGCGCGCGTCCTGCGCGGTTCTGCAGCCTCGCTAATACCCGCCGTTAGCAGACCCCTGGGCGCATCGGCAACCAGCCCTGATGGTCGGCCTGGACCGAAGTCTTGTCGACGAGACTCCGTTCCGCCCCGACGAGCCACGCGCTCGGCCCGCGGCGGCGGGAGCCGTGCCTCCGTCGCGGGATTAATCCTGCCGCATCCGCCGCAGCTTCTGAGCAACGTCAGCCCGTTTCCACGATCTCCTTGGTCCTTCACGGCGCGGGAACGTCGGACCGACTCGGCAGTGCGCTCACGAATCGTTTTGGCACGGCGGATGATCTTCCGGTCCTTCAGCGCGCGGCCGCACATCTCTGGTAATGGGCAGGATCTTCCGTGTCTAGCTTGAACACGTCAAAGTGCCGTTGCATATTGTGGGCAGTAGGAGCTGTTACCAGGGCGCAGCGTGCGGCCCCATCTGCCGCATCGACTTGTGCCGCGAAATCGGCGAAATTACCGGGCAGGGAGATGCGCGATCTGCGGCCGGATGAGGCAGCGGCGATGCTTCGTGTGAGTCCGGACACGCTGCGAGCGTGGGAACAGCGCTTTGGCTATCCACACTCAGTGTTTAGGACGACCGGACAGCGCCGTTACGCCGATCGGGAGGTGATCGCCCTCCGTAGCACGTTGGACACCGGGCTGTCGGTTGCCGCGGCGATCAAGAAAGCTCGCCGGGTCAGCACCGGCAGCCCCACTCGCCGTCGGCACTGAGTGTCACCCGCACTCCGTTACGAGACACGCTGCCCCCTCGGGAGTGGCTTTGCCTAGGACGAAATCACATGACTCTTCTCCACAAAGGCGAACGCTACGCATCGCCACCCGCACGTTAGGGCGGCGCTTCGCGCGGACCGCGTCGCTTCTCTCTTGGGCTAGACGCAGCAGGCGGCGTATCGCCGCTCAACGCCGTGTTCGGTGAGTATTCCCATATCGAGGGCGCTGTCGGGCTCCTCGGTCCGCGCAGACGTTCTGTAAGCCCGTGCTGACGCTGGCCCTACCTGTGAGGGCCCGCGAGAATCGCTGAACGCACCTCGGCCTCGCGTGGCTGGGAGTCGAACGACGTCAGCACCCAGGTCGCGCCGGCGCCCTCCCACGGCGATGGATCCGCGCCCGGCGGTACTTCGGCTACCAGATCGAAATGTCCCGCGTCCTTCGGGCGCAGCTCGCGTAGCTCATCGGCCAACGTCGCCAAGGCATCCGGGTCGGGCAACTCGATCGGGAACAGGCCGTCCCAGCGCGCGGCGCGACGCACGGGCCGGCGGCTCGGCCAGCGAGCCGCGACCCAGATGGGAATCCGCGGACGCTGAACGGGAGGCGGCTCAAGCGCACCCGCCCAATATTCGGTCAGGTCCTCGAGCCCGCTGTCAAGCAGCCGTGCTCGCTCGCGCGGGTCGGCCACCTCGCCGAACCGCTCGATCTCGCCGCTCCGGCTGCTCCCGAGCCCCACACCCAGCGTAAGGCGGCCTGCGCTCAAATGGTCAAGCGTGACTGTCTCGCGAGCCAGCTTGTGGATCCGTCGCCGCGACAGCGGCGTCACAAGCGGTCCGAGCCGGATCCGCTCGGTGGCATAGGCGATTGCGGCCAGTGCCACCCACGGATCGGCCACAGCGCGCACCGGCGGGCGATACGACAGGTGATCCCAAAGGAAGAATCCGTCCCACCCGTTGCGCTCGGCGTGGTTAGCCAGCTCAGCGAGCAGCCGCGGCTCCATCAGCTCATCGAACGGCGCCAAGAAGATGCCGCGTTTAACCGGCACAACCCGACTGTACCCTGTCCCTCCACGCCGGGACCACCCACCCGGGGGCCCAAGGCCTAGCGGGCACAATCACGCGCCAGGACACCGGTCGAGGCGTCCGCCGAGGGGTTCCAGCTGAGCCGGGCGACGACGGTGTGTCTCGGCAGGATCACGCTTCAGGCCTGCGGACGGTAAGCCAGGTAGAGCGCGCCGTTGTCGTAGGCGTCGCTGGCGATCAGCGACATCTTCAGGGGCGCCGCGTCGTCGGGGAAGAGCCGTGGACCAACGCCGCGTGTAAGCGGATAGACAAAGAGATGCAACTCGTCGACCAGGCCGTCCGCCAGCAGCGCTCGGACTAGCTCCGCGCTCCCGCTGGTGTACAGGTCACCATCGACGTCGTTCTTCAGCTTGCGGATCGCGTCGGCGTCGTAGGGCCCGACGACCGTCGTGTTCCGCCACGTCGGGTCCGTGAGCGTCGAGGAGACGACGTACTTGGTGGTGTCGTTAAAGAAAGGCGCCCCTGGATCGTCCTCGGCGGTCCGTGTCGGCCAACTCTGGGCGAACATCTCAAAGGTGGTGCGCCCGAGCAGGATGCCCCGGGAGCGCTGGACGACCTCGGCGATCGCCTTTCCCATCTTCGGGTCAAAGCCGTACTCGGCCGTCCAGGTAGGCGCGTCGACCACGCCGTCAAGGCTCATGAACTCGTGCACAAGAACTGCTCCCACGTCTGACCTCCTGTGGTCTGCTCGGCGTCGATCTGATCTGCCTCAGCTGTACATCTACCAGCGAGCGAGCGGCCAAGTCTTGAACGAAAGCGACACCTAGCCGGCGGTCGCGAGCGGTGCAATCTGGGACGGCGTTCGCCCCACCAAGCGCTTGAGGGACCGGGTCAGATGGGACTGGTCCGCATAGCCAGCCTGGTGCACCACATCAATCGGGGCCACGCCCTGCGAGAGGAGCTCGACGGCTCGCTCGGCCCGCCGGATTTGCCTGATGGCACCTCGCGTCAGGCCCGTGGCGCGTAACACCCGTCGTTCGAGCGAGCGCGCGGAGAGGGCTGCGACGTCGCCTCGCAGGTTGGCAGAAGCGATCGGGTCGTGCATGAGCAGCCCAGCGCGGACGAGCCGGTCGACGAACGCGTCGGCGGTGTCGGGCTCCGGAAGCTCGATCCTGGACCCGTCGAGTCGCACGGACCGCCTTGTCGCCGGCGGCAGGGTGACCGAGCGATCGACCAGCCGCCCAGGTGGAAGCCCCGGCATGAACGTGCCGAGCGTGAACTGGATCCCGAAGAACACGGCGTCCTGAGGAATCGGTGCCGTCGTCGCCCTGGTCTCCGGTCCACGGACCGTCAGCCGAGCCGAGTCCCCCTGCCGCGTGACGACCATCTCCCAGTGGCTCGCCGCCGCCGAGATGAAGGACTCCTCCGGCTCGCTGTGCGTCTGCCACGCGTGGTGGATCATCGGCGACTGCGCCGAGCGCTGCTCGAACGTGAATATCTCGATCGCGCGCTTCATAACAGCTACGACTGGCCACGAGTCTGGAAGTCATCGGCGGTAGTCAGAGAGAGATCGATCCACCACCACTGCACATTCAGCTCTCCGAGCTACAGCGATTCGACTAGCTGCGACCAGCCTTGCTCGAGGTCGTCTCTCGACAGCCCGAGCGTCTGGCGCTGGTGCAGCACGAGGTCGGGGTCGAGCGCGCCGAGCAGGAGGTCGGCGAGGTAGGGCGCGCGCCGCTCTCCGATGAGCTCGGCAAGCAGAGCCACGATGTGGGTCCGGTAGGCGATGTACACCGGGTGGCTATAGCGCAGCGCGCGGTCCCCAGGCGTTGATTCGACGAGCAGCGCGCCGTGTTCTTCGATCAGCTCGAGCATCGAGTGGCCGAAGGCCTTTAGCCGCTCGCGGGCTGGGGCTCCGGGGCCGAGTGGCGCCGGGCCTCGGATGAAGGCCTCCTGGAAGGCGCGCTCGCGGTCGTCGATCAGCGCGTGAAACAGGCTCGCGCGGTCGCCGAAGCGCCGGAACAGCGTGCCTTTCCCGACGCCCGCCTCGCATGCGACCGCCTCCATCGTGAGGCCCTCGGGTCCGCACGTGGGAAGCAATCGTTTGGCGGCATCGAGCAGCGCCATGCGGTTGCGGGCGGCGTCGGCTCGTTCGCGCCGGGGGTGCCCAACCAGAGGGAGTTCGCCGGCCGGCAACCGGGACGGCGCGTGGTGCGCTGGCGCGGGCGAAGAGGTGGGGGTGGCGGGCATAGTCCTGATTATAACCGGACCATGGTCCGGTTGCGTGCTATGCTTCACGGAGGATCCGGACCAGGGTCCGGTTAGTTCAGAGAGCAGCAGTCAAGAACCCAGGAGGAAGCACATGTCAGCTACAGAAACCACCGCCGCCCCGACCACGATTCCCGCGGGCGCCTATCGCCTTGATTCGGTGCACTCGAGCGCCGGCTTCGCCGTCAAGCACATGGTTGTCGCGACGTTCCGCGGTCGATTCGAGGACTTCGACGCGACGCTCACCGTCGACGATGCCGGCAACGCGAGCCTCTCGGGCGTCGTGCAGGTCGGCTCGATCGAGGTCAAGGACGAGAACCTGAAGGCCCACCTCGGCTCGCCCGAGTTCTTCGACCTCGAGCGGTTTCCGGAGATCCGGTTCGAGGCCTCGGAGATCGAGATCGGGCCGGACGGCCAGCTGAAGATCGCTGGCGACCTCACGATCAAGGACCGGACGCGTCGGGTCGAGTCGACTGGCACGATCTCAGGGCCTGCGGTCACCTTCGGCGACGTGGTCAAGGTCGGTCTGACGCTCGAGACCGTGATCGATCGTACGCAGTTCGGCCTCGACTGGAACGCGCCGCTGCCGAAGGGCGGCGTCGCTGTCGCGAACGACGTCAAGCTCACGGTTGAGCTCGAGCTGGCGCGCGAGGAGGCGTAGGGACATGCGGGTGCTGGCGGTTTCTGGGTCGCTCAGGAGCGACTCGCACAACACCCGCTCTGCTTCGGGCGGCAGCGCAGCAGCTGCCGCCCGGGGTGGAACTCGAGCTCTATGGCGGGCTCAAGCACATCCCTCCGTTCGACGAGGACGACGAGGCCATGCCCGCGCGCGAGATCAAGGAATGGCGCGCCGCGATCGACGCAGCGGACGCGGTTCTGTTCGCTACGCCCGAGTACAACTCCTCGATCCCGGGGCAGCTCAAGAACGCGCTCGACTGGGCCTCGCGCCCGAAGTCGGAGGCGGCGCTCCTGAACAAGCCCGTCGCCGTGGTGGGCGCGAGCAAGAGCATGTTCGGGGCGCTTTGGGCACAGGCCGAGCTGCGCAAGGTCCTGTCTGCGTCCGGCGCGCGCGTGGTCGACGCCGAGCTGGCCGTCGCGACTGCTCACGAAGCGTTCGACGAGGACTCGCTCATCGATGCGGAGCTCGCCGACGCGCTGGGCACTGTCGTGGAGGAACTCATCGATGCAGCGACAGAACGTTCGGAACCGGTCCGCTCGGCGGCGTAGCGAACACGTCCAACTCGCAAAGGAGCACTGATCAAAATGACGCCGACTGCCGAATTCGAGTTTGGTCTCGACACCTTCATCCCGGTGACGGTCGACCGGTGCGGGCAGCCGGTCCGCGGCGACCGGGTTATCCGCGACACCGTCGAGGAAGCGATCCTCGCCGAGTCCGTCGGGATCGATTCGTTCAACGTCGGCGAGCACTACCGCACGGAGTTCATGGACTCGGCGAACCACGTCATCCTGGCGGCGATCGCAAGCCGGACCGAACGGATCCGTCTCGGCACCGCCGTGACCGTCCTCAGCACCCAGGACCCCGTCCGGGTGTACACCGACTTCGCCACGCTCGATGCGGTCTCGAACGGCCGCGCGCAGCTGATCGTCGGCCGCGGCTCGCTGACGGAGTCGTTCCCGCTGTTCGGGTTCGACCTTGCCGACTATGAGGAACTGTTCGAGGAGAAGCTTGACCTGCTCGTGCGGCTGCTCCGGGATCAGCCAGTCACGTGGTCGGGAAACTTCCGCTCGCCGCTCATCGACCAGCTCGTCAGCCCACCGATCCCCGCGGGGCACATCCCGACCTGGGTAGGAGTCGGCGGCAGCCCACACTCTGTGCTCCGGGCCGCGCGCTACGGATTGCCCCTCATGCTGGCGGTCATCGGCGGCAATCCGAAGCGATTCGCGCCCTACGTCGAGCTCTACAAGCGCGCGCTCGAACAGCAGGGCCAGCCGGCGCTGCCGATCGGGCTGCACTCGCTCGGGTTTATCGCCGAGACCGACGAGGAAGCCATGGACGTCCAGTGGCCGTACTACAAGGAGCAATTCGAATGGGCGGCTCACGAGCGCGGTTGGCGGCTCCCTACGTACGAGCAGTTCCTGGCCGAGGTAGACCACGGCTCGATGTACGTCGGGTCGCCTGGAACCGTCGCGGACCGGATCGCAGGCGTCATCCGGACGCTGTCGCTCAGTCGATTCGACTTGCTCTACGCCGTCGGACGCATACCCCACGAGCAGCGGATGGCCACGATCGAGTTGTTCGGCCGCGAGGTCATCCCCCGTGTACGCGAGCTGCTCGCCGCGCCGCCCAGCGAGGGCGACGTCATCGCCGTCAACTCCGAGGTCGGGAGCTGAAGATGGCACTCGAAGCGAGCTCCCTCGCGCCGGGGCCGGTCGGCGGAGTAGCGGGAGACCGTCAGCCGGGCAGCGCCGTGAACCGCCCCGAGACGGCGGAGTTGCGCCTCGGGATCGTCGGTGCCGGCAAGCTGGGCACGACGCTCGCCCGCGCCGCGATCGAGGCCGGCTACGACGTCGCGATCTCGGGCTCCGGACCCGCAGACGACATTTCCCTGACCGTCGACGTCCTTGCACCCGGTGCCCGCGCCGTCACGACCGAGGAGGTCGTCGGCCATGCCGACATCATCGTGCTGGCGGTACCCGCGCATCGCTTCCGGGAGCTGCCGGGAGAACTGTTCGCCGGCAAGATCCTGATCGACGCGATGAACTACTGGGAACCCGTCGATGGCATCGACAAGGAACTTGCCGCCGCACCGCAAGGGACGAGCGTCGTCGTACGGGACCACTTCCCGACCGCGCGAGTGGTCAAGACCCTCAACCAACTCGGCTATCACGACCTCGAAGAAACCCGGCGCCCGAGAGACGCGCCCGACCGCATCGGGATCGGCGCAGCGGGCGATGACCGCCTCGCGGTCCGCACCGTCATGCGACTCATCGACCGACTCGGATTCGACCCTGTTGACGCGGGACCGCTCGAAAATGGTCTGTCACTGCAGCCCGACGGCTCACCCTACGCAACCATCTACACCGCCGTCCAACTCTCTGATCTGATCTCGCAGACACAGCGCCCGTAGATCCGTCCGCTGGCAACCGCCGCGCACGTGGGCGGCGGCTCCTGCGCCTCGAAAAGGGTCAGAATGGGTGTCATGGAACGGACTGAAGCGCCGCCGGGCCATACTCCTGAAGGGGGCGTGCTTGTAGGCAGCCAAGGTGCGCGGCGCCGACTGGTGGTCTTCGAGGATCCGCAGTGTCCCTACTGTCGCGAGTTTGAGGACGTGTCTGGAGATCTGCTGCGTCGCGAGGTCGCGGCCGGCGCGGTTGCCGTGGAGTATCGAATCCGGTCTTTTCTCGGAGACGAATCGGTCCGGGCGGCAAACGCTCTGGCGGTCGCCGCCGGGGCCGGCCGATTCGATGAGCTGCGCCGCGAGATGTTCGCCAATCAGCCGCCGGAGCAGAGCGGCGGCTTCTCGAACCAGGAGCTATTGGACCTCGGCAGCCGCGTCGGCCTCACCAGCGCCGACTATGTCGCAGCCGTCGAGCAAGGTCGTTACGAGAGCTGGGTCCGTGAGATCGACCAGGTCTTCGGAGAGCAAGACGCGCGGGGCACGCCCTTCGCGCTGCTGGACGGCCGGCCGATTGACTCTGAGAGCCTGTACGACCCCGAACGTCTCGGGGCATTGATCCGCTCCTGATCCGCTCGCCGTGCCAACGGTCCCGTCGGGCGCCCACATCCACGCGGGCAGATGAGGGCGGGCGCCAGTCTCCAGGTCCCAGCCCGCGCAGCCCGACAGCGATGCCCCGGAGGGCGGTTATGCGCCGGGTGCCCGAGTTCTGCGCCGGGCGCGCGGGTTCGGACGCTGGCGGGTTCTGGATCCAGCGGGTTGCGGATCCAGGTAGCGAGCGGCCGCGTCGGCGCTCGGGTTTGCGAGCGTCTTCGCGGCCGCGACGAGCGTGAGGTGCGTGAACGCCTGCGGAAAGTTTCCGATCAGCCGCTCGTGGGCGACGTCGTACTCCTCCGAGAACAGCCCGAGGTCGTTGCCGAGCGACAGCAGCCGCTCGAACAGTTCCCGCGCCTCCTCAGCGCGTCCGTTCATCGCCAGCGCGGTCACCAGCCAGAACGAGCAAGCCAGGAACTGCGCCTCGCTTCCGGGTAGTCCGTCGTCCGTCGCTGTCGTCGAGTAGCGCGAGATGAACCCGTCATGCCCGAGCTCGCGCCGCAGTGCGTCGATGGTGCCGGTCACCCGCTCGTCCGTGCCGGGCAGGAACCCCACGATGGGGATCATCAACACGGCCGCGTCGAGCTCCTGGGACCCGTAGTACTGGGTGAATGTCTTTCGCTTCGGGTCATATCCCTTCTCGGTCACCTGCCTGTGAATTCGCGCGCGGATTTGCTTCCAGCGCGCCAAGGGCGCGTCGAGCTCGAACCGCTCCACCAGGCGCACCGCGGAGTCGAAGGCGAGCCACGCCATCACCTTCGACTGCACGAAGTGCCGGCGCGGCCCTCGGACTTCCCAGATGCCGTCGTCCGGCTTGTCCCACACCGTTTCGAGGTATTCGACCAGCGCGCGCACGCGCGGCCAGTTCTGAGCGTCGATGCTGCCGGTAATCATGCTGGTCGCATACGCGACGCCGGCGACCTCGCCGTAGACGTCGAGCTGGAACTGCTTGGCGGCCGCGTTGCCGACCCTCACCGGTCGGGAGCCCTCATACCCGGGGAGCCAGTCGAGCTCGATCTCTTCGAGCTGGCGCTGGCCCTCTGTGCCGTACATGATCTGCAGCTTCGAGACGTCGCCGGCGCCGGCTCGAAGCGCCCAGCGACCGAACGCGAGCGCCTCGTCGACGTAGCCGCCCTCGAGCAGGGCGTCGAGCGTTAGCACCGAATCGCGCAGCCAGCAATAGCGGTAGTCCCAGTTACGCACGCCACCGAGGTCTTCCGGAAGCGACGTCGTCGGAGCGGCTACGACCGCACCGGTCTCCTGGTCGGTGAGCGCCTTAAGTGTGATCAGGGAGCGCAGGACCGCCTCGCGCCACTCGCCGCTATAGGTGCATCGCGACGACCACTCTCGCCAATACGCTTCTGTCCTGGCGAGGGCAGAATCGGGGTCCTCGACCTCCGGAGACGTACCGTAGGACGGGTACCACATGAGCGAGAAGCGCTCGCGCACCCCTTGGCGGACTGTGAAGTCGGCGACGGTCGTCAGGTCCTCCCCGTGCGTCTGTACTGTCGTCGAGAGGTGCAGAGCGTTGGGACCTCCGAGCGCCAGGATCCCGTCGGCGGTCCGCTCCACCCACGGAATCAACGAGCCGTAGTCAAATCGCGCGATGAACTGCATGTGCATCGCCACCTCTCCGCGCAGACCCTCGACGATCCGCACCAGCTGTGGCGCGCCACCGTCGCGCAGCGGCATGAAGTCGATGAGTCTGGCGGTGCCGGTGTCGGTTTCGAAGTCGGTCTCCAGGATCAGGGTGCCTTCGCGGTAGCGCCGGGACACCTGGCGCACCGGCGCTGACGGGCACAGCAGCCAGCGGCCATTCTCCTCGCTGCCAAGGAGCGCGGCGAAGCAAGCCGCCGAGTCCACGCGTGGAAGGCACAGCCAGTCGATCGATCCGTTCCGTCCCACGAGGGCGCTGGTGCGCAGGTCACCGATCAGCGCGTAATCTTCAATCTTCACTTGTCCCTCCTTCGGGTGGCCGGCAGTGCCAAGGGCGGTTGGGGGGCACGGCTAGCCATCCCGACGCTACGGTCGGGGGGACGTGAGCCCTAGCGCTTCGGTGCGAGCGCGCTAGAACCCCGGGATATAGCGAGCCCGCTTGTTTGGTTGTCCTCGGTCTGCAACACGAACGGCCGAATCACGGTCCACAACCCGGGTCGGCTACGCGCGCTTGGCGGCCAGACGGCCATCGCGCAGCGCCGCGAGGTCCACCTCGTCGAGGCTCGTGACGACGATGTCGGCATCTGCTGCGGCTAGGAGTTCTGCGTCATCTACACGGGCAATGCCGATCGCGGCCATGTGGCCGGCCTTGGCGGCCTGCACCCCCGCCGCGGCGTCCTCCATCACCATCGAGTCCTCGGGCGCGGTTCCGAGTTCCTGCGCCGCAGCCAAGAACATGTCGGGGTGGGGCTTTCCGTGGGCGAAGTCCCTTCCTGAGACGTCTGCGTCGAAGTATTCGAGCAGCGTCAGACCCGGCCGCAGCGACGGCGAGGTGATCCCGTTCTCGTCCGCAAACGTGTCGAGCCTGATCTGGCTCAGGAACAGGTCAGCGTTCTTGGACGAGGAGGCGGCGGCGGTGCGGATCCCCGCGTCGGTGACGTGGATGATGAAGCGCAGAGCATCCGGATAGGCGGTGAAATCCCCAGCTTCGATCAGGCGCACAACCATTTTTTGCTTGCGATCGGCGTACTCGGCGAGGCGGTGGTCGTCGTCATCGGGTACGTGAAAGTACTCGAGGGCGGCGCGGGCGCCGTCCATTCGCGGCTTGCCGGACATCTCCTCCTCGTAGACCCGGGATGTGAACGCCTCCGGCGACCAGGTCGTCTGACCGCGGATATCGCTCCAGTCGTTCTCCATCAGCTCACGCAGCGACTGGCGCCAGGCCTTCTCATGGGGCGAGTCGACGAGCACTCCGTCGACGTCAAAGATCGCTCCCTGGAATCGTTTCGGCACGCGTGCTCCTCTCTAGCTGTGGAGTTCCTGCTCGACGATTCGGTCCGGCCGCAACTCGAAGGTGTGACGGTCGCCGGGGCAGAAGTCACGAACGTGATCTCCGACCCCAACTTTGATCGGCCGGTTAACGCCCTCGGGATGGGCGGCGAGCGTCAGCCTGCCGTCAGCGAGCGTCACCAGTAGCGGGGTCCGCCGGAACTGCATTGAGAACGAAACGCCTTCGATCGGCGCCGGCGGCCTGGGGTCGAACCGAAGGACCCCGTCGCGCACCTGAGTGCCCATATAGCTGCGCTGGACGAGGTCGAGCGTGCCGGCCATCACCCCCACGTGGATCCCCTCCTTGGTCGTCCCACCCTGAACGTCGCCGACGTCGCTGTTCAGGGCCACGAGGAACCGATCCCAGGAGCTATCGGCGTCTAGCCCCGCGAGAACCCCGGCGTAGGCGACGTAGCTGAGCGTCGAGCCGTGTGATGTGCGACGGTCGTAGTAAGCGACGTTGTCTCGTACGGTGTCGGGCCCATACTCGTAGCCGAGGCGATCGAACAGCCGCTGGAGATCCTCGGAAGACAATAGGTAGAACAGCATCACGGTGTCCGCCTGCTTGGCGACCTTGTAGCGATCGGGGTCATCGCCCTCGGCGCGCAAGATCCGGTCGAGCCGCTGGATGTTTCCGTACTTGGCGCGATAGGCATCCCAGTCGAGCTCCTCGAGCTGGTCCCAGCCCTCGAACTGGCTGATGATGCCCCCGTTCTGGAAGGGCACGAACATCCGGCGGCTCATGTCCTCCCATGTGCCCAGCTCCTCGTCGCCGAGCCCAAGCCTGTCCCTCAGCGCTTCCGCGCGGCTCTCGGGTAGCAGCGAGAGGACCTCCTGCGCGAGCTCGCACAGCCAGGCCACCATGACGTTCGTGTAGGCGTTGTTTCGAAGGCCTCCTTCGGTCGCGCCTGGGTACTTCTCGTGGAACTCGTCCGGGCCCATCACCCCGTGGATCTCGTAGCGTCCGCGATCGGGGTTGAAGTGCGCGATCGACGCCCAGAAGCGAGCGATCTCGAGCATCATCTCCGCGCCGTAGTCGCGCAGGAACGCCAGGTCCTGGGTGGCCTGGAAGTAATGCCAGATGTTGTAGAAGATCGCGGCGTTAACGTGGCGCTGGTTCCGGCTGAGATCCGGCTCCCAGCGCCCCGTGAGCGGGTTGAGGTGGACGCGTTGCGTCTCTTCCTTGCCCTCACTCCCGCTCTGCCAGGGAAACATGGCGCCGCGGAGGCCGGCCTCGTAGGCGGCCGCTCGCGCCTCGCCCAGGCGCCGATACCGGTACATCAGGAGTCCCTTCGTGACCTCGGGCATCCGATAGTTGAGGAACGGATACACGTATAGCTCGTCCCAGAAGACGTGGCCGCGGTAGGCCTCGCCGTTGAGTCCGCGGGCCGGAACCCCGGCATCGACATCGGCTGTGTGACGAGAGCACACCTGCAACAGATGGCAGGTGTGCAGGCGCAGCAGCCGCTGCACCTCGTGGCCCGCTTGTACCCGCATATCACACAGCCGCCAGAGCTCCTCCCAGGCCGACCGATGCCGCGCGAGCTCGGTCTCGAAATCCCCGCTGCGTACCGCCGACGTGCCGGCCTTGGTCAGCGAGTCGCTCGTCGCTGGGTCCCGAGAGGTGGAGAACACCACCATCTTCTCGACGCGCGCCGCTACTCCCTCCCTAACCTCGAACGCCAGCACCTGCTGGATGTAATCCTCCGTCTGATAGAGGCTGCGTTGTACCGTGACTGGGTCAGTTCCCTCGAAGACGTGGCAACGCGCCGCCTGGCTGATGTACAGGTTCGACTGCCGCGTCTGGACCTTCAGCGCGATCACCTCAGGCCCGAACGTCCGAGGCGAGACCGGGTCGAGGTGTCGACCCTCGAGCTCTTGATAGCGGGCGACGCCGCTATTGGTCACGCGCCCGTCGAGCGCACAGACGACCTCGACGCGCCCGGACCAGTTCTCCGCGATCAGTGTCCACTCGATCCCGGCGTGGTGAACTTCCGCCATGCTGACGAGCCGCCGGCTGCGCAGCGTCGTCTCCCGCGAGCTGCGATCACGGAAGCGGAGCTCGCGCAGGACCACGTCGTTGCGGATGTCGAGCTCGTGGCGGTAATCAAGCAACTCGACGTCGGCGAGCCTGATTGCGTCCTCACCCTCGATCCGAAGCTTGAGCACCAGCCAGTTGGGAAGGTTGACGAGATCCTCGTTGAGAACGGGCAGACCGCCCAGGATCGTCGTCTCCCGGTTATAGACCCCGTGGGCGTACGTGCCGGGGTAATGCACCCCGTCGGCGTCCTCCCACTCGGCGGTCCCACGAGCACACAGATATCCGTTGCCGGTCGAGGTCAGCGCTTCGCGAAGCCCCTCCTGATCCGGATCGAATCCTTCGTAGGTCAGCGCGAAAGCGTCCATCTCGTCCTTCTCTGCACCTGACGAGTCGCCGCTCGACGATCGCTGGCAAGCGTCGCAGCGGGTCGCGGCGATGTCAACCGACTCGGCGGCGGCCGACATCACGACGGGGCCGCAACCTGCCGGAGGCGACGTTAGAAGCGCGACCACGCCCGGCGACTCGCAACAGCCGCCGCAAACCACCCCGGAGCCGGCCGGGCGTGGGAGACGATCTCGAGCGCTTCGGTCGCGCTCGCGGCGGTCCAGACCGTCTCGACCCCGAGGTCGGTCAGGATGCGGGCGGCAAGCCCGAGCAGTCGGGGTCGTCATCGACGATCAGCGCGTAACGAGCCAAGGGCTGATCATCGCAGCGGCATGGCGGGCTGAGGGTAGGGCCAGCCGTATTCCCCGTCCGCGCAACCCGACCGCCCGCGGCCGGTTCGGTACCGGCGATGTCGGTTCGGACGGATCATTTTTCCGGCTGGCGGGTATGGCGCCCTGGCCCGCGGACGCGGATATTGCCTGAAACGCTTCTTCGATCTCAGGAGGTGCAGGACATGGGACAGACGCTCCAAACGCCGGACAGGTCCGGCCTCCGGCCGGTCACCACGAACGTCGTCCCGCCGTTCGGCCGGCCGGGCGGCGCGCTCGAGACCGTCCACCGAGTAATCACCCAACGATAGGAGAGCCTGATGGCCACATCCACCTCTGAGCAGACCAGCGGCGCTGGCACCGTTCCGGAGCCGATCCGACCCGGTCGGGGCGCGACGATCCTCGGCCCGCGTAACGTGCCGGTCGAGCTTGAGAATCCCGACGTTCTGGTCTCGCCGGTGACCGACGGCGGGACGATCCCGAATCTGAAGTTTCCCGTACGCGATGGCGCGTAACCGGGTGCTGTCCGGCGGGTGGGCGCGAGAGGTCACCGCTCGGGAGCTGCCGGTCGCGCACGAGATTGCGGGTGTCGACATGCGGCTGATGCCGGGCGGGATCCGTGAGTTGCACTGGCATAAGGAGGTCGAGTGGGCCTATATGATCGCGGGCAGCTGCCGCGTAAGCCTGCTCGACGAGCAGGGCCGGGTGTTCGTTGACGATGTGTCCGTCGGCGACCTGTGGTACTTCCCGGCCGGGCTCCCGCACTCGATCCAGGCGCTGGAGGACGGTTGCGAGTTCCTGCTGGTGTTCGACAGCGGCGACTTCTCCGAGAACGAGACGTTCCTGATCACCGACTGGCTCGAGCACACCCCGCGGGAGGTGCTCGCGAAGAACTTCGGGGTCAGCGAGTCGGCCTTCGACAACCTGCCGAGCGACATAGCTCACACCCGATACATGCTCGCGGGTGAGGTGCCGCCGGCGCTGGGCCAGGACGCGCCGCCCTACCCGGTGACCGAGACGCCCCAGTCCTACACCTGGCACATGCACGCCCAAGAGCCGACCAAACTGCCGGGCGGGCAGAGGCGAATCACCGACTCGCGGAACTTCACGGTGTCTGAGCGGATCGCGTCGGCGCTGGTCGAGATCGAACCGGGCGCGATGCGCGAAATGCACTGGCATCCCAACGCCGACGAATGGGTCTATTTCCTCAAGGGCAACGCCCGGATGACCGTGTTCGCCTCCGGCGGGAAGGCCCGCACGTTCGACTACCAGGCCGGGGATGTCGGCTACGTCCCGTTCGCGATGGGCCACTACGTTGAGAACACCGGAGAGGAAACCCTCACATTCCTGGAGATGTTCCGCTCCGACCATTTCGCCGACGTCTCGCTGAGCCAATGGATGGGCGCGCTCCCACCCGAGCTGGTCAAGGCCCACCTCAACCTCGACGACGCGACGATCGCCGCGCTGCCGCGCACCAAGCAGGGCGCAGTGGGGTAACGTGAGGTTGGTGTGCAGCTGGTCGCCGCACCACGATCTTTGGGTGGTTCGTGCCGGTGTTAGCGCCCCGTGAACACGGTCCCTGGGGGTGTAACGGGTGTCGCAACGGCGGGTTGTCTATAGCGTGCTGGGATACATCTCATTGGCCCGTCGACGGGTTCACGGTCATTTGTGGCCGATCGTCCAGACGGGTGTGGCCGCCGTCGGGGCGTGGTACTGCGCGGTGTTGTTGGGGGTCGAGCATCGGCCGGCGTTCGCGTCGATCGCGGCGGTGATCTCCTTGGGCGCGGCGTTCGGGGAGCGCCGACAGCGGGCGGTGCAGTTGATCGCCGGGGTGATGTTGGGAATCGTGCTCGCCGATCTGTTGGTACGGGTGATCGGGGCCGGACTGCCGCAGATCGGGGTGCTGGTGGTGTTGGCGATGTTGGCTGCAGTCATCCTCGGGGGAGGGGAGCTGGTGGTGGGCGAGGCGGCTGTGTCGGCGATTCTCGTCGCGACGCTGTCCTCGACGCCCGAGGTTCGGCTGCTCGATGTTTTGATCGGTGGAGGGGTGGCGCTCACGATCCACACGCTCGTATTCCCGCCCGATCCCGTGGTCGGCGTCGCACGCGCCACGGGCGGTGTCTTCGGCGAGTTGGGCGCCGTGCTCCGTGATACAGCGGGGGTGCTGACCGGCGGCGATGCGGTTCGCGGGGAGGCCGCTGCGCAGGCAGCCGAGAGGGTTGAGATCCATGTCGGCGAGTTGAGGCACGCGGTCCTTGTGGGGAGCGACACGGCTCGTTGGGCTCCGATGCGGCGCGGCGCGCGGATTGAGCTTGAGCGCTACGCGCGCATCGTGGACCACGCAGACCTCGCGGCGCGCAGCGCGCGGGTGCTCGTGCGTAACGTCCGCCAGTACGTCCGCAGCGGCGGCCCGCCGCAAGGCGAGCTCGCGGACGCGATCCGGGATCTCGGCCTGGCGGCATGGGAGCTGCCAGCTCAATTCGACGAGCCTTGGCGCGGCGGTGATGTACTTCGCATCGCGCTGCAGGCCGCGGGGCGTGCCACGGCCGCCGCGGCGCACGAACCAGCCATCGCGGTGAACGGCATCGCCGGCCAGGTGCGTTCGATCGCGATCGACATCGTCAGGGCCTCGGAGGCCAGCGAGACAGATCACGGCGCGATCGCCGAGGCGCCCACCGAGGAACTGCTCGCCGCGCTCCCGCTTCCCGAGCCCGCAGCACCGTGACCGAAATCGCGGACACGCCGGGACAGCGTCGCGTGGAGCCGTCCACCGCGTTGATCGCGTCGATGCTTGCCGTCGGCGCTCCCCTGCCGCTGCTCGCCGTCACCGGATGGGTCCCCGTCGCGCTCATCCTTGCCGTGGTGATCGGCGCTGGCTCGGTCACCGCCGAGGTGGTCGGCGACACCTGTCTGCAGCGCTCGCTCGACCCGAGGTGTTCGCTCGAGCTTACGGTCTCGCCCTCCCCGCCTTCCTCGGCGGGATCGCCGCCGGGGCGCTCATCGCACCTTTGGCCGTCGCGCTGCTGGGCCTAACAGTCACGCTGATCATGATCGGCGCTTCCGTGATTGCCTACGCCATGTTCGTCCTCAGCCAGTCTGGCCGCGCCGGGCGCGCGGCGGTCCTCGCCGCGACGGGACTGACGTCGGTTCAGGAGCGCGCGCGACTATCCATCGTTACGGGACGCGATCGATCGGCCGCGTTAGGTCCTCGCGTCCGGGCAGCGGGTCGTAGCTCGTGGGCCAATACTCGATTTGACGAGCAATCTGGCCTCCCTCGAGCTCGGAGAACGCTATGACGCGAGCCGACTGCTGACCGTCGGTCACGGTGACCTCGCTGACCACGACGTCTCCGTCGGCCACGACCCGGTGTACATCAAAGCTCCAGCGACCGGTGTTGGTCGGGTAGCGAGCCTGGACTTGGGCGAAGTCACTACGTCCCACGATCCGCTCCCCGGAGCATGGCCAGTCGATTACGCATTCCGCCGCGAGATACGTGGCCGCTGTGTGCCAGTCGTTTTCCTGCATGGCGGCCCAGAAGGCGCTGATCAGCTCTCGGCTCGACATGGCTGGGAGCCTACTGGCGCCCAGGTGCCCGGGGTGCCTGTCTTCGCGGGCGATTCAGGACCCGGGATCAATGCGATCGCGTTCGGATCGCGAGACGGGCTGGTTCCTCGCTCACGTCGTCGCCCGGAGCGAGCTTGTACACGAACCGCTGCCGGGCCTCGTGGTAGCCGGGGTCGGGTCCGAAGAAGGATCGGTGGCAGCGGGCCAGTTCCTCCTCGCGGTATGACTCCAGTGGCTTGACACGCTCGTCGTGCGCTCGTCGGCGTCGTTTGTCGCGCAGGCGCGCCTGATGCATCCCGTCATGTGCGATCCGTTCGGCGAAGTCAGCCGTGCGCGGACCGAAAGTCCTCGAGGTCGACGCCGAGCACGGCATCGATCAATCCGATCCGGAGCGCCTCGGGGGTTCCGACCGGGCGGAACGGCTCCCCGATCAGCCGCGCCGTGGTCGCTGGCCCAACCCGCCGCGGCAACAGGTAGGTCCAGTACTCCGACCCGTAGAGGCCGCCCATGTGCTGGTAGTAGGGATTGAGAACGATGTCGTCTCGCGCGAGGACGTAATCGGCCGCCAGAGCCAGAGGAACGCCGCCCGCGCCGGCGTCTCCAGCGATCGCCGAGATCACCAGATGAGAATCGGTCGTGGCGATGTCCTTGACGAGATCATCGATCGCCTGAAGGTTGCGCCAGGACTCCTTGCCTGGGTCGTCGGCGGCCTCGATCTCGTTCAGGTGAATGCCATTTGAGAAGTAATCGTCGCCGCCGAGCAGCACGATGACGCTGGTGTGCTGCTGCGCGCGGGCGTGTGCGTACGCTTGGCGAAGTCGAAGGCACTGGTCGGTGCTCATCGCGCCGTTGTAGAACGAGAACCGCAGGTAACCCACCTCGGCGCGCTCGTGGTAGGCGATCTCGCGATAGGTGTGTCCCTCGGGAACCGCCGCGCCGAAGGCAATCCCAATCTCCGGCACGTCAAGCTTGACACCCGTACACGCGAGCGCGCGGGCGGCCGGCAGCTTGAAATGCGTCTCGCGCGCCGAGTCTTGGCGTTTGAGGTGCGTAATCCACACCGCCCCGTCGACCGTGGCTCGGCAGATAGCCCCGTCGCGCTGTGCCAGCACTTCTCCCGGCCGGCCGCGGAGCGACTGTTCCGGGTGGGCCCCGAAGAGGTGAAAGTGCTTGCCGTCGATCGTGTCAAGCGTGCCGGGGGATCCGTCGGCCGCGCGTATCTTCCGCAGTACGCGCTCGGTGCGGTCGGACGTCCAATCGATCGCGCGAACCTCCTGAGTCATGAGCGGCAGGCACGGCCCGGCTGTCACGCTCGCCTCGTCGGCCCGTGCCGATTGCGGTTCCCCGACCAACGCAAGTCGGTCGATCGCGTCGATGACCGCCTCGGTGGCGGCCCGGCGGACCTCGTGCCCGTAGAGGCTGCTCTTTGATGCCTTGCGCATGCTGAACGTGCCGGTCGCCCAAACTTCCCCGGCGTCGAAGTCGCCGTTAGCCTGCAGCACCGTCACCCCCCAGTCCGGCCTGTCCAGCTCGATCGCCCAATCGAGCGAAGATGGACCACGATCGCCCCGGGGACCAGGATGGACGATCAAGCAGCAATGACGTTCCCGATCGAATCAGGGATCCGCGTCTTGAGAAACGGGCACACGATCAATTCGGGGGCGTGCACCCGCACCGCGGCCTCCATCGCCGAGGCCGAGCCGACTACCGCGATCGCCACGTCGTGACCGAGCTCGGTCATCGCGATGGAAGCGCGCTGGCTCAAGCCGTTGTGTGCTGATACGAAGAACAGAATCTGCATGGCGCTCCTAGACGTTTGGACCTAAGAGCACAGCCATGCGTCAGAAATACATACGTTCGCGGCTCGAAGCCCCGGCTCGCCACCCCGGTCGCCGGACGAGCGCTTGGCCATGAACGCGAAGCTATGCGAGCCGCTTAGTCGATTTCTCCTCCGGCTCAGTAGATCGCCGCCGGCGCTCGGCCAGTTTGGCCGACGTCTGAGCGCTGGGTGCAAACGTTGGGCGGGGCACCTCCACGGGCTGTGCGTCGGCAACGACGTCGAGCGCATCGAGGATGTTGCGCAGATTGACCAGCACCGCACCTGCGACGGGCCAGAAACCTTCGCGGAGGTGACCGACGGCGACCTCGTCGGCGTAGGCGGTCAGGTCGGCTCGCACCGACGCGACGGCCGCGGCGTCCCCAGCGCTGATCGCCCCGCCGGCTCGGTCAAGCAACTCCCGCCAGCGCTCCCGGAACCCCGGGTCCCATTCGCCCGTCGGCACACGAGCGTGGCCGATCGTCCGGGCCATACTGCGCGTCTCGGCCACCGCTTGGCCCAGCCTCCCCAAGATGTCATCGAAACCCTCGGCAGCCCGCATACGCCGTGCAGTCGCGGGGCGCGGGTTCAGCCGCCCGCTCTCACGAGCCTCAGCGAGCACACTCCAGGCTCGATCGATCGCGCGATCCAACGCGTTCGTCTTGGCGATCCAGTCATCGACGTCGGCGGGGCCGCATTCGCCGGAGAGGCGGGCGGCGATCTCGCTGACGAGGCGACCGACGGCGCCGGCCACCGCGTCGATCTGACTGGCGGCGCTGCGATCACGCAACGGAGGCCAGACGACGAGATTCACAAGCAGGCCCACCGCGATGCCGACACCCGTGTCCAGAAGCCGGGCACCCAGAATGCCTCCGTTGTCGCTGTAGCCGTTGGTGAGCACGATCAGCGCGGTTGCCGCTGTTGTCGTCGTGTCGTCCCGAAGGCCGCCGACCGAGCCGACGAGAAGACCGACGAGAATTACGGCCCCCACCGAGACCGCGCTGAGGCCGAAGAGCTGCCCTGCGGCAAAGGCCACAAGGACGCCGAGCACGCTGGCGCCGGCTTGCCGGATGCCACGCCGCAGCGACCCGAACACGGTCGCATGGACCGTCAGCAATGCCGCCCATGGCGCCAAATACGCCTGCTCCAGGCCGAACACCTGCGCGGCGAGAACCCAGGCGATGACCGTCGCGAGAGCAGTCTTGACCAGCTGCGACACACCGGCCCACATGACCGGGTCGCGGAGACGATCCCGCAACGAAGCAAACATGGCCATACCCCGAGCTACCCACTCAAACGCTCCGCACCACAGAACGTCGTCGCGAGCGTCAGGGTGGGCCCGGGAGTCGGGGTCGGCGTGAGGTCGTCCTCGACGTTTGCGGTTCTGCGGGGTCGGGGGCGGGCGAGGCGCCGGGACCGGCTCGGCTGATCACGGCCGCCGCGCGGTCGAGGAAGTCCCGGATCGTGGAGAGATCGCCATCCCCGTAGGTATCGAGGAGCGACTTCATCTCTTTGATCAGGGGCCCGAACACCTCGTCCTCGAGAGGGACGACCGCCGATGTCGCTTCGACCAGGACCCTACGGCGATCATCAGGGTGCTGCGAGCGGCGGATGTAGCCGATGCGCTCGAGCCGTTCGAGCGCGATCGACAGACCGCCGCTTGTGAGACCGACCGAGCGCGCGAGCTCCGTGGGGGTTTGCGCGCCCTCGCTGCGGAGCCTGTCGATCAGCTGCAGGTCTGTCCGGCCGATCCCGAAGTGGTTCGCGGCGCGCTGGTCGAGACCGTCGGTCTCCGTGCCGAGCCGGCGGATCGCGCCGAGCGCGGCGCCGACGAGCGCCGGTCTTGACATTTGCCTTTCCCGCAATGTATCTTTTTCAGAAAGCTTCTTTGCCACACAGGAATCGTAGCCGCTCGAGCGGCAGAAAGGAACAGGACCGATGAAGTTGACAAGAGGCTCTGCGATCGCGCTCACGTTCGCGGCCGCGGCGGCAGCCGCCGCCCTGTTCGTGGGCACCGCGCAGGGAGCGAAAACATCGTCGACGCTAAATCTCGTAGTTCAGAGCAACGGCCACGAGTACCTCACGGCCGCGGGATCAAGCCCCGTCTTCCCAGGTCGCCTGCAGACCGGCGACCGAATTCTCGGACGCGACAGGCTGTTGCAGGGCACCCGAACGATCGGCTATGACAACGAGCTCTGCACGGTGACGTTCGACGACAACGACCTCTGCCAGGTGATCCTGGTGCTGCCCGGCAAAGGGCAGATCCAGGCGACGTGGCTCTGGGTTGACCGCAACGCCTCGCTGCTGGGACCCTCACATTTCACCGGGGTGATCGACGGCGGCATCGGAACGTTCGCTAACGCGAAAGGGCAGTTCAGTGCGTCCCTACTGCCAAACGGCACCCTCAAGATCGCCGCAGCGCTGCGATGAGCACCGCAACGAACGTCGTGGGTGAAGCACGATCCCGGAGGCACGCAAACCAACGATCATCCGGCGAGGCCCAAGCTCAACCGGAACCGGACGTGACCAGTGGTATCGAAAGCCCAGAAGATCGGTACGGGCGATGGCTGGCCATGTGCGGCATCGCCGGCCCGGTACTCCTGGGGGTGTACTTCGGCGCCCCCGCTCTGGTGCCCCGCCTCGGATCATTGCTGTACAGCGGCACGCCAACCACGGGAAGGATCGTGGCCGTCGGCGCCGAGTACCAGCAGCTGCTCACCCTGGGCGCCTGGGTGCAGGGCACGGGAGCCCTGCTCTGCGTGGTGTTCCTACTCGCGCTCGCCCAGTGGTCCGGCGGCGCCTCGAGCCTGGCCGGCCGGATCCTAGTGCTCGGCTGCGCGGCGCTCGTCGGCCTCGTGCTCGCCGAGATGCTGTTCACGCTCACCTGGGCCAACTCGGCGGTCCACGGGCAGTCGAGTACCGCACGCGCCGCGTACGACCTGACGGCCACTTCGCCCAGGTGTTCCCAATCGTTCCCGCCCCCACCGTGTACCTCGCGCTCGCCACGGTGCTCGCCACCGGCCGGTCCGTGCTACCCGCGATCTTTACCCGCCTCGCGGCCGTGATCGGGATTGGCTTTGTCCTCATCGGACTGGTCGCGGCAGTTACCCCGGACGCTGCCGCCGCCGCCGGAGCCCTGGCCGGACTGCAAGCCTTCTGGATCCTCGCAGCCGGCATCACGGCCCTCCGCTCCTCAAGGTCGCGCCGGTTGCGGCCCGACAGTCGCGCAGCAGAGACCCAGTTCGCCATCTAGAACGCTGCCGCTGATCTACGGAGCAGAAACGCTCGGCGTTTCGCCATGGTTGGCGATGGTCGCGGGGACCCGCACGGCTCTCGGACGGTTGTTGGGGCCGTCCGAGAGCCTGGGTGCTTGGTTTTGGCGAGTCCCCAGCCCTAGGTAGCTGTTCGCGGTTACGCGATGAAGTGCGTGCCGGTTACGGCCTTGAGAATGGCGCTGGCCGGGAGGCCGTTGTCGAATGCACCGTTGGGATTGATCGCCTTGTCGATGATCGATCCGATCGGGCCGGAGTGGCGCGTTTCGATGGTGACGATCGACGCCGCGGCGAGGAGGTAAGCGGGCGTCTTGATATTCCCGGCCTGCCCGAGGTAGGCGTGCACGCCGGTGTTCTCGAGCACGTAGGCGGTCTTCTGGAAGGTCGCCTGGTCAGCGGTGGTGCCGTGGAAGTTGAACTTCGGCTCGTTGACGGCCTGCTTGCCGAGCGCCTTCTGGAGGAACGCGACGTGTTTGCGCTCATCGTACGTGACGACCTTGAGGAAGGTCGCGGTCTTGGGATCGGTGATCGCGCCCTTGGCGGTGGCCTCGTCGTAGAAGGCGCGCTCGAGATACTCGAGCGTGAGGGCGAAGTTGAGGATCCCGATGTCGCCCTTGCCGAACGTCGCAGGGGAGCGCCTGCGGTTCGGATCGCCATCCGGACCGGAGCGCTCAGAGGCCGAGTCCCGAGCCGTCGCGTTCGGGCTGGTTGGCGCGGGTCTCGCGAGCCTCGCGGGCTCGCTGGCGGCGCTCGGCGAGCGAGGCGACGAGGACGCTGGCTTCGAACAGCACGTAGAGCGGCAGCGTTTCGAGCAGCATCGTGATCGCGTCTCCCGGCAGCGTCGCGGCGACGAGGCCGCACGCGAGCACCGCGTAGCGGCGGTTGCGTCGTAGCTGGCGGGGGGTGATGATGCCGGCGCGGGTGACCGCGATGATCGCGACCGGAACCTGGAACAGCAGCCCCATGGCCAGCAGCGTGGTCGCGGCGAACTTGTAGTACTGGCTTGCCTGAACCAGGACGTTGAACTCGCTGCTGTTGAAGTTCTGAAAGAAGTGAAGTGCGGCCGGAAGAACGACCGCATAGCCGAACGCGACACCGGCGGCGAACAGCACCGGTATCGCGACCGTGATCGGCAGCATCCGTCGGCGCTGCGAGGGGTCAAATGCGGGCATCAGGAACCCGTACGCCTGGAGCAGGATCACCGGCAGCGAGAGGATCAGTGCGAAGATCAGAGTGACGGTGACGGTGGTGGTGAATGGCTCCCCGATCCCCAGCGTGACAGGCTTATCGCCGGTCGGCGCGGCCGAGAGCTGCGCGACGTCCCGCTGGAGGCTCTGCCTTACTCGGGCGAGTGATGCAGTGACCGCGGGCTGATGGCCCTGGGCAGCGAGGACGCCGACGACGGTGTCGAGCTGGGTGGCGACGTCGCGGGTGCTCTGCTGGACGCGGTAGGTCGCGCCGAGCGGTCCGTGCCCGGCGCGTACCTGCTGCTGGGTCTGGTGGGCCAGCGGCGTGTCGATCAGGTGCAACAGCTCGTTGTTCTGCCAGAAGCAGATCCCGAACGCGACCGCCACCGCGAGCAACGCGACGATCAGCCGGGAGCGCAGCTCGTCGAGGTGACCGACGACGCTGAGCTGGTCGCTGTGCCCAATCGGGCGCCAGCGCAACGGAGAGATGGCGTTCGGTATCTGCATCTGACGCGCTCGGGTCCGCGGCTAGACGGCCGTCCCCGCGGGCGCGCGCTGAGCCGGCTCGACGGGACGGTGGTCGGGCTCGGCCGGCGGCGCATGCTGGACCGAGGAAGAGGGCTCGTGCTGGGCGATCGTCGATTGGATGTCCTCGCCGCTGATCGACTCTTTGAAGCCGCGCAGTCCCGCCCCGAGGGACCGGCCCATTTCGGGCAGCCGCTTGGCTCCGAACACCAGCAGCAGCAGGATCAGGATGAACGCGAGGTGGATTGGATTGTCAAGTCCGAGCATCGTTGGGCCTTCCGATCTGTCGAATTTCGCTGGCACCGGTTCCTTCGGAGCGGGGCGCCGTCCGGATCACTTTCGGGTAGCGAACCGTTCGGACAAGACCGCCGGGACGTCTGGATCATCGACCGGGTTTCGACTCAGGAGCGGGCGGGCCGCCGGCCGCGCGCCACACAGCTGGTGGGCGATGTGACCGTGTTGCCGGGGTCGTCCAGGAGCCGACGCGCTTCGTCGATCTCGCCGGGATCGCCGCCCATCAGTACCATTCGCTCTCTCAGCCGCTCGATCGTCAGCGAAATAAGGCGGGAGGCGAGCGACCCGCCCGGGACGGACCGCGAGATGTGGTCGGCGTGAACCTCGATGAGTCCGGCCGCGCGCAGGTCGTTGCACAGGCGAGCGCCGTAGCTCGGATCCCAACCACCGGCCAAAGCCGCGTCAAGGAGTAGCGACCACACCCGGTTCCACACCGGTCTGCTCGGCGACAGTGCCACGGTGTTGAAGTCTGGAGCGATCGAAGCCACCCACCCTCCAGGCCGCGCCGCGTTCACAAGCCGGTCCAGCGCGCCCAATCGGGGTGACAGAAACATGAGTAGCAGGCGCGCGTGAACGAGGTCAAAGGCCGCTTCGGGCAGTTCGTCGGACATAACGTCGAGCCGTCGCACCTCGACGCGATCACTCGCGAGCGCGTCGAGGAGACCGGTGTCGAGATCGACCGCAAGCACCGAGCCAGTGCTCCCGACCCGCTCGGCGAGCATCCGCGTCACCGAGCCCCCGCCCGCGCCGACGTCCAGACAGCGCCACCCCTCGCCGACGCCGATCGCGTCCAACTGGCCGGCCGTTATGGGATCGTGGAACTCCTCGAGCAACCTTAACCGAGCGCGCTCGACCTCGGGCGAACTTGCGCTCCGGAGAATGTATTCAGTCAACTCCGGTCCCCGATCTCCGGCCGGATTCTAGTTCCGGTGTCGCCGCTCTTGCCAGAGCCACGGCCCGCCATCTCGCCTCCTGTCTCGCTCTGATGTCTGGGAATACGGTGGCGGGCCGCCCTCGGTTCTCGGCGCTCGCCACGGATCGGCGGAGCTGCGTGTTCCCCGGACGCGCTTGGTAGGCAACCTCAAGACCAGGGAGCGGACCGGTGCATTCACGGGCGCGACGCGGAGGCGGGCGGACCAACCTTTGCGCCACGCTCGTCAGTCAGGAGAGGAGATTTTCATGAGCTCAGCTTCAACGCGCCCCTCCACCCCGGACGGCTCCGTCTCGGCGGCGCCGACGCCGTCGCCAGGATTGGACGCGTTCACCGGCCTGGTGCCGGGCGGCGGGACGGAACTTCGGGAGGGCTACGCGGAGCTCGGCGACGTCAGGTTGCACTACGTCGAGGCCGGCGATGGGCCGCTGATCGTTCTGCTCCATGGTTTCCCGGAGTTCTGGTTCGGCTGGCGGCTTCAGATCAAACCGCTCGCGGCGGCGGGCTTCCGCGTCGTCGCGCCCGACCTTCGCGGCTACAACCTGTCATCGAAACCGGCTGGCCTCGCGCCCTACACCGCCGACAGGCTGGCCGACGACGTGCGGGGCCTGGTCCGAGAACGCGGTTCCGAGTCCGCGCTGTTGGTGGGGCACGACTGGGGTGGAACCGCCGCGTGGACCACCGCGATGAATCACCCGGAGGTCGTGAACCGGCTCGCCATCCTCGACGCGGCCCATCCCCGGTCCCTCCAGAAGGGACTCCACGACCCCCGGCAGCTCCTAAGGTCCTGGTACTTCTTCTACCTCCAGCCACCGGATTTGCCCGAGCGCCACGTGCGCGCCCGAAACTGGCGGTTCTTGCGCAACTTCATGCGCGACGCCCGCCCCCCGTACACGCCGGCGGAGATCGATCGCTACGTCGAGGCGTGGTCCCAGCCGGGGGCAGCCACCGCGATGATCAACTACTACCGCGCCGCGGTGCGACCGCCAAGAGGCACCAAAAGCGAGGTGCGCCCCATCTCGGCGCCCACGCTGCTCATCTGGGGGGAGCGCGATCGCTATCTCGGTCCGGGAGTGCGCGAGCCCGACCGCGCCGATGTGCCCGGCCTGGACCGCATCGAGCAAGTGCCGGGCGCGTCGCATTGGGTCCATCACGACGCGGCTGAACGCGTCACACAGATGCTCATCGACTTCTTCGCCCCCGCCCGCCCCACGACGGGGTCTGCATCAGTCGATCATCCGGCTGACTCGGTCGCAGGTTCCGACAAGGACCAGGAACGACAGAGCTGATGGCAAGCCTTGATTACGACGCGGTGAGCACCCGCTCGACGTGCAACACCGCCATTAGCCCTCACCGAGAAGTGAGGCGCAGCGACGATTTATGACGCTGTGGCGCCGGCTGCCTCGCGGTTTACGACGGTGCGCAGGGCGTCGTCCATGATCGTCGCCGCGAGGTCGATCTCATCTTCGCTGACCGTGAGCGGTGGCGCCATCCGAAGACAGCTCGCTTGCCCAGCCGCGCCGCCGCGCACGAGGTTGATCGACAGCCCGCGGCGTTGGCACTCGTCGGTGAGCGCCAAACCGAGCGCATCCGCGGGCTCCCGTGTGTCGCGGTCAAGCACCAGCTCAAGCCCGCACAGCAACCCCAGGCCGCGCACGTCACCGATCTGCTCGTGCCGCTCCTGCAGGTCCCCGAGACGCTCGAGCAGGTACTGCCCGCGAGCACGAGCGCGATCAGCCAATTGCTCCTCCTCGACCACGTCGATCACTGCCAGAGCCGCAGCTGCCGGCATCGGATCCGAGACGTGCGAGGTTACGTGCATGAACCCCCGCGCAAAGCATTCCTGCTCGATTGCGGCACTGGTTATGAGCGCGCTGATCGGGACCCCACCGCCCAGCGTCTTCGAGAGCACCAGGAGGTCGGGCACAACCTCGTAGACCTGAAAGCCGTACATCGCGCCGAGCCGACCCAGCCCGGTCTGGCACTCATCCAAGATCACCAGCATGTCGCGCTCATGCGCCAACTCCGCGAGCCGCACGAAATAACCGGGCGGCGGCACGATCACGCCTCCGGCGGACAGCACTGGCTCGGCTACCACCGCGGCCGGCGAGCCGACCGATACCTGGTCGAACAAGTCAAACCCGGCCTCGAGGCAGCTGCAGTCGCAGACCTCGTCGCAGTGGCGGATGGGGCAGCGATACGCGTATGGCGCAGGCAGCGCGAAGATGCCAGGCACAGCCGGTCCGTAGCCATGCCGCCCCGCCGCGTACGTGACCGCCGACGCGCCACCCGTCACACCATGCCAGCTACGCGTCAGCGAGAGCACCTCGAAGCGCCCGGTGGAGAGCTTCGCCATCCGCAAGGCGGCCTCGATCCCCTCACCACCGGTCGAGAGCAGCAACACCCGGCGCAGCGGCTCGGGAAGCGTCGAGACGAGCCGCTCCGCCAGCGCTAGCACCGGCTCCGACAACATCCACGAGTTCAGATGCAATACCTCGCGGCAGGCGCGCTCGATCGCGGCGACCACGTGCGGGTGGTTATGGCCGACCGTGGCGCAGATCTGACCTGCGGTGAAATCGAGCACGCGCCGCCCGTCCACGGTCTCGACGAACGATCCCGACGCCCGGGACACCACCCCGTCGACGAACTCCCCTCCGTACCGAACCAGCAGGTCGACACGATCGTCCATGGCGGCAGGCTACACACCGGCGTCTCGTCGATCCACCGAATCCGGCGTGCCTAGATCTTCGTGCGCGCTTCGGCGAGTAGTTCGATGCCGCGTTCGATGGCCGGCTCGGCCATGTAGCCGTGGCCGAGGACGACGCCGGGCGGGCAGTCGCCGGTGTAGCTGTGCAGCGACAGCCCTTCGACACCGACGCCGCGGCGGGCGGCGGCCGCCAGGAGAGCCGGCTCGTCGACGCGCTCGGGTAAGACCGCGGTCAGGTAGAGCCCATCGCCGGCGAGCATGGGTCGCCAGCTAGGCAGCTCTTGGGCCAGCGCGGCCAGCAGCTTGGCCCGGCGTTGCTGGTAGCGCAGCCGCATGCGGCGCAGGTGCCGCTCGAGCTCGCCGCGGGCGATGAAGTCAGCCAGCGCAAGCTGACCGGCGACCTCGGAGCCGGCGTCTTCGATCGCCTTGGCACTGATCAGAGCCCAGGACAGCCATGAGGGCGGCAGCATCCAGCCGAGGCGCATCCCCGGGGTCAGCCGCTTGCTGGCGGACCCGATGTAGAGCACCCGGTCGGGCGCGAGGCCCTGCAGCGAGCCGACCCGCTCGCCGCACAGCTCGGCGTCGTAGTCGTCCTCGACGATCAGCCGATCTCCCCGTTCGGCCCACTCGATGAGTCCCGCGCGTCGCGGGGCCGCGAGCACGGCTCCGGTGGGGAACTGGTGGGCTGGAGTCACGATCACCGCGTCGGCGCCGCTGCGCTGGAGTGCGGCGACGTCGATGCCGTATCGGTCGACCGGAATCGGCGCAACCTGGAGGCCCGCGTCCTCGACGATCAGTCGCTGGGCATGCCAGCCGGGATCTTCCAGCGCCACCCGATCGATGCCGCTGGCCAGCAGCCAGCGGCACGTGAGCGCCAGCCCCTGGCGAAAGCCGGTGCACACGATCAGGTGCTCGGGATCGGCGGCCGCCCCGCGGGCGCGTCCCAGGTAGTCCGCGAGCGTCTCTCGGAGCTCCGACGCCCCGCGTGGGTCGCCGTATCCGACCGCATCGAAGGATCTTTCGCGCCAGGCGGCCCGGAGCGAGCGTAGCCAGCGATCGCGCGGGAACCCGGCCAGGTCTGGCAGTCCGGGGGTGAAGTCGTAGGCGAACTTCGGCATGAGCGGCGGCGCCGGCGGTGTGGGCGGTTGGGCCCGCATCGCCTGTGCGACGCGGACCGGGGCGCCTTGTCGGGTGTCGAGGTAGCCCTCTGCGGCGAGCTGCTCGTACACCGACGTGACGACCCCGCGGGAGATCCCCAGCTCGGCGGCAAGCCCGCGGCTCGACGGCAGGCGCGCGCCGGCGGCAAGGCGACCGTCGCGGATCGCGGCGCGCAACCGGTGCTCGAGCTGCTCGTACAGCGGCTGCTCAGAGCGGCGGCTGAGCTCCACCAGGAGACCAACTGGCCCTTTTTGATCGGCCACAACTGGAACTGTACGGGGAGCCAGCTCGGGCGTAGGGTCCCCGCCATGAGCGAGATCACAGTCATCGGAGGCGGGCTCGCCGGGCTCGCCGCGGCAACCACCTGCGCCGAGGGCGGCGCCGACGTGAAGCTGTTTGAAGCCCATCAGCAGTTGGGCGGCCGCGCCCGCAGCACCGACGGTCATTACAAGGCCAATCTCGGCCCGCACGCGATCTACACGGGCGGCGTTCTATGGGACTGGCTTACCCAGCGGAACCTGATGCCGCCGATAGCCCGACCGCCGCTAACGGGCGTTCGTTTTCGCTACTCCGGAGCTGTCCACCGCACCCCACCATTGAGCCTGATCCCGCCCGGCCTTCGTCTCCGAGGCCGAGTCGCGCCGGTCGACCAGGACTTCCGCTCCTGGGTTACCGACCACGCCGACGAGCGCACCGCCGATTTCCTCTCGGCTCTGGCCGGCGTGTACACCTTCTACCACGATCCCGGCGAGCTGTCGGCCGCGTTCGTGTGGGAGCGCACCCAGCGGCTCCTGCTTTCCCCCCGGCCTCCCGCACGGTTCATCATCGGCGGGTGGACGAACCTAGTGGACGCGCTCGAGCGCCGCGCTCGTGAGCTGGGCGTGCAGATCATCACCGGCGAGCGCGTCGACGCGCTACCCAATCCGCCGGTGATCGTCGCGCTCGAGTTGCACGACGCGCAAACGCTCCTGAGGGACGACACCCTGCAGTGGCCCAGCGGCCACACCGTGTGCCTCGACCTCGGGCTGCGCGCCAGGCGCGGCGACCCCTGGATCGTCTCCGACCTCGAGAGCGCCGGCTGGATCGAGCGCTTCACGGCCCACGACCCATCGCTCGCCCCAGCCGGCGAGTCGCTCGTGCAGGGACAAATGCCGATCCGGCCCGACGAGAGCCCCGACGGGGCCGCCGCTCGCTTGGAGGAACTCTTCGACGCCTCCTTCGAAGAGTGGCGTGAGCGCATCACCTGGCATCGACGGCAAATCATGGACGGCCGCACCGGCGCGCTCGACCTACCCGGCACCACTTGGCGTGATCGCCCGGCCGTGGACCGCGGCGACGGGATCCTCCTCTGCGGCGATCAGGTCGCAGCAGACGGCTGCCTGTCCGAAGTGTCGTTCGCCAGCGCGAGCGAAGCCGGGAGACGCGCTCTTGAGCGGACCGGAAAACACACCGTTGCACCCGCCGCGTGACCCGGTCGAATCACGTCACGTCGAGCTGACCGCGGGTGCGGTTACCCAGTCGTCGGCGTCGTACCGGAGCAGCGCCGGGAACGCGACCACAATCACCGCGACCCCGATCACGCACAGCACGCCGCCCGAGAAGACTGAGAAGCGAGGGCTGGTAGCACCGGCGACGGCGCCGGACTCGATGTCGCCGAGCCTCGGGCCGCCGCTGACGACGAGCGAGTAGACCGCGGACATGCGGCCGCGCATGCGCTCGGGCGTCACCGTCTGGTTGATCGTTGTGCGGCAGACGGCGCTGACCGAGTCGGCGGCGCCGGCCAGCGCAAACAACGCCGCGGCGAGCCACAGTGTGCGCGCCAGACCGGCGAACGCGATCGTCGTGCCCCACACGACCACGGCCCAGATCACGACGCGCCCGAGCCGGCGAGCGTGGGGAAGCCAACCGGTTGTCATCGCGGCCAGGGTCGCGCCGGCGGCGAGCGCCGAGTACAGCGCCCCCGTACCGGCGGCGCCGGCGTGGTAGACGCCGACCGACAGGACGGCGAACAGCGCCCGGGGCATGCCGAACGTCATCGCCACGAGATCGATCGCGAACGATCCGAGCAGCGCCTGGTTGCTGCGGACGTACCGCAGCCCCTCGACGATCGAGTCGCGGAGCCGCTCGTGCGGCGCCACCTCGTGAGGCGGCTGCGCAGCCACCGGGAGTACGGCGACGACCATCGCGGCGCAGCTGATCGCGTCGATCGCGTACGCCCACGTCAAGCCGAGTGCGCTGATCACGAGGCCGCCGAGCGCAGGCCCCGCGACCATCGTGAGCGTGCCCAACCCGTACTCGAGCGCGAGGGCCCCGCGGAGCTGGCGGCGGTCGACCAGGTTCGGGACGATCGCCGACACCACCACGCTCTCGAGTGAGACGAACGCGGCCAGCAGCGCCGCCAGCGCATACAGCACCCCGATCGCGGGGTGGCCAATTGCGGCCGCCGCCGCCAGCCCCGCGGCCGTCAGCACGAGTCCGATCTGGTCGAGCAGTAGCAGCCGGCGCCGGTCGACCCGGTCGGCGACGGCGCCACCGAGCAGCGCCGCGGCGACGAGCGGCGCTAGCTCGACCGCCCCGAGGAGCCCCACGAGCAGTGCCGACCGCGTCTGAACGTACACCTGGTACGGCAGCGCGACCAGCGTCGCCTGCGCGCCCAAGCCCGACAGGAAGCTCCCGATGACGATGAGCCGGAAGTCGCGACTGTCGCGCAGCGGTGCGAGATCGGGTCTCAGCCGCGGCAGGCGCAACCGGACGCTCAGCTACCCGCGATGTCGCCGGGCTCTCCAACTGCGCTGCTGTCCACGAGCCAAGAATAGGATCGAGCCCGTCTGGAATCAGCCGGTGTGGCTGTCGAGCCAGCGCCAGAACGCGCGAGCGGTGGCGCTGGGTGCGGGGCGGCGACGGCGGATTGCGCGTAGCTCGCGGTGAAGGTCGAGCCCGCGCACGGGCAGGCCGACCAGCGCTCCGGCGCGTTCCTCGACCTCGATCGTCAACCGCGAGATGAGGGTGAATCCGCCGCCGGCCAGCGCGCGCTTGAGGCTCTGGGCGCTGGCCGCCTGAAGTGCTGGGACCAACTCCACGCCGGCGCGTGCGAGGGCGGAAGTGACCACGGCACGCGTGCCCGAGGCCGCCTCGCGTGTCAGATACGAATCGGTCACGAGGTCACCCACCGTCACGGAACGCCGGCGCGCCCACGGATGGTCCGCGGCAACCACGGCGACGATCTCATCGTGTGCGACCGTGAGGGTTTGGACGCTCGTGGGAGAGTCCGGCCCCTCGATGAAGCCGATCTCGCTGCGGTTCTCCTGGATCGCATCGATCACGCCCTGGGAGTTGACGATCTCGAGTTGCGGATGAACCTCGGGGCGCTCGCGGCGAAAGTCGGCAAGCCATCCCGGGAGCAGGAACTCCCCGATCGTCAGGCTGGCGCTCAACCGCAGGTCCGTGCTTCCAGCGGCTCGGGAGAGCTCGACCAACTGCGCGACGCCGTCGAGCGCCTCGAGCGCGCGCTTGGCCGCGGGATAGACCGTGCGCCCAAGCTCGGTCGGGCGCACCCCGAACCGTCCGCGCTCGAACAGCCGGCCCCCGACGCGCCGCTCGAGCATCTGGATCCGCTTGGTCACCGCCGACTGCGTCAGTTGCAGCGCATCCGCGGCACCGTGAACGCTTCCCGCCTCAACGGCCGCGACGAACGCGGCGAGCTCAGAACCGGCCAGCGGGTTCGCGACGGAGACCACCGATGTTGACACCAGCGCCAACCTACCATTCCCATCGGGAATTGAACGCGGCCTGATCGGAGTGGTTCCCGGCGGCGGCGGAAGCGATCATCTGCCGCATGAGCAACGGATCGACGATTACCGATCGACCCGCTTGGCGGTCCACTTCCCGGCCGCCGGCCGTGCACCCACGGTTGCCCTCCCGAGGACTGCTCGGCGACCTGGAGCACCCCGGCGATGTCTTTCGCAACCTCGGGCCCAACTGGTACACGTCGATCATGGGCACCGGCATCGTGGCCAACGCCGCGATCCTGCTGCCCGTCCACGTGGCGGCGCTGTATTCCTTCGCGCTCGCTGTATGGGTGCTCGCCGCCACGCTGCTGATCGCGCTGACACTCGCGACCGCGGTTCATTGGCTTCGCTACCCCGGGAACGCCCGCGGGCATCATCGCGACCCGGCGATGGCCCCTTTCTACGGCGCCCCGCCCATGGCGATGCTCACCGTCGGCGCCGGAGCGCTGCTGGTCGGCAGAGACCTGATCGGGCTCCCGGCCGCGATCACCGTCGATGAGATCCTCTGGACGCTGGGAACCGTCACCGGCCTGGCCAGCACAATCGTGATCCCCTATCTGATGTTCACGCAACACCACCTCGAGCGAGGGAACACTCTTGCCACGTGGTTGATCCCGATCGTGCCGCCGATGGTGTCCGCCGCCACGGGAGCCGCGTTGATCGCGCACCTGCCCGCCGGCCAGGACCGGTTGGCGTTGCTGCTCTGCTGTTACGCCATGTTCGGGATCAGCCTGCTCGCGTCGCTGATTACGATCACCCTGCTGTGGGGGCGGCTGGTCTACGACGACGTCGGCCCGGCCCGCACCATCCCCACCCTGTGGATCGTCCTCGGACCGCTCGGACAATCGATCACCGCGGTGGCCCTGCTGGCCAACGCCGCACCATCGGTGATCCCCGAGCCCTACGCCGGCGCGATGCGAGCCACCGGCGTGCTCTACGGGGTGCCGGTGTGGGGGTTCGCGGTCATGTGGTTGGTTCTCGCCGCCCTGATCACGCTACGCACCGCCCGGCGTCACCTGCCTTTCTCGCTCACCTGGTGGAGCTTCACCTTCCCCGTAGGCACGCTCGTCACGGGCACATCGGAGCTCGCGCTGCACACACACGCGAACTTCCTCACTTGGGCCAGCGTTGCCCTTTACGTGTTGCTGATCGGTGCCTGGCTCACCGCCGCGGCGGGCACCGCACACGGCTCCTTCCGCGGCCGGCTGTTCCTACCACCACAATCCCAGAACGCGTTCCGGTGACCGGCTGATCGGGTGTCTGACACGCGGTCGCCGGCGGAGATCGTGTTCCTCGGCGAGCCGCGTGCGCGTGTCGATCAGAAGCGATGCCGGGCGAGGCGCAGACCGCCGCGTTGCCGCTCTCCCTCGTTGAGCGACGCCATCGCCGGCACCATTTCACTTGTGACCAGCCCCGCTTGGTCGGTGAGCTCGTCGACGATCTCGAACGACTGCGCGATGCGCTCGGGAGTGTCGACGACGATCGTCACGACCGGGACATGCCGGCGCAGCTGGAGCAGGCGATCGCCGTGCGGCGGGTGATCGCCGTGGAACCCCCACACTCCGCGCAGGGAGGTTGCTCCGGCGGCTCCGCTCTCGCGCAGCGCGCGCACGAGCGCTACGTGCAGGGGACTGCGCCCATGACGCGCCTGCTCGGAGGCGTAGACCATCAGCTTCTGCCACATCGCCAACCCGTGCGCATCCGTCGCCGGGAGCGCCATCGGCGAGGCAAGCAGTTCGCCGTCACGCTTGCATACGCGCACGCGCTCGAGCGTGAGCAGCGGACGCGCCAGCAGAGCACCGAGCTCCGGCACCACCCGGGCGATCTGCTCGCCGGCGCCGACCGCGATGATCATCATCGGTACCTCGGCGTTCCGTCCGAAGAACCGCGCCCGCTGCCGCACCCCATGGGCCGTCCCGTCGACGCCGAGCAGGGCGCTTGCGCCCGCGATGCCGCGGCGGTGCAGCAGCTCGCAGATCGCGACGAAGGCCGGAGAACCCCCGATCTGCTCTTGGCGTCCAACATAGATCGTGAGCTTGGTCGCCTCGTTCAGTTCCTCGGGTAGCGCGACCGTCCCGACGTCGCCGGTCAGCATCCTCGCGCGCTCGAGCGTGATCAGGCCGTGACGCTTGATCTGAGTGACCTCCTCTAGCAAATTCTCGATCCGCGCTCGTGTATCGACCGCGACCGTGACCAGAGGAAGGTCCTCGGAGAGGGTGAGCAGGCGGTCGGTGCGGAGATGGTGCTTGAGGCCAAACCCCTCCGCGCCGCGGAGCATCACGCTGACCTCGACCTCCCGGCGCCCGTAGAGGTCGAGGAGCGCGTCGGCGACGAACCGGTCGTCGGTCCGGTGGCGCTCGCCGAAGTAGGTGGTGAGCTTGAGGCAGTCGTCGTTCAAAGATGGCCTCCGATGAAGCGACCGAGCGCGACCGCGCCGAGCCCCACGAGGAGGCTGAGCAGGAGGTTGCCGGCCGCGGTCGCCAGCTCGCCGTCCTCGACCAGACGCTGGCTCTCGAGCATCCAAGTCGAAAACGTCGTGTAGGAGCCGAGCGTGGCCGTGCCGGCCAGCAGCAGCCCGTCGCCGGTCAGCCCAAGGCCAACCAGCAAGCCGAGAATCGCTGCCCCGCTCATGTTGACCACGAATGTGCCCAACGGAAAGTCACCTCCGAAGCGAGCAGCAACGAGGCCGTCGACGAAGAACCGCATCAGCGCGCCCACGCCGCCGAGCAGGCCGACGCCGATCCAAACGCCGACGCTCACACCACTGTCCTTACTCGCCTCACGTACAGCGTCGCGAGGTGAACACTGCCGTAGCCGAGCACGACGCTCGAGGCCGCATAGGCCAGCGCGAGTCCGTAGCGGTGCGCGTCGAGCATCGTCAACAGCTCGAGCTGCATCGTCGAGAAGGTCGTGAACGCACCGCAGAACCCGGTGCCGAGCAACGGCCGCCGATACGCCGACAGCGGCAGGCGCTCCTGCAGTCGCGTTGCGAAGTAACCGAGGAGGAACGTGCCCAGGATGTTCTCCGCAAACGTGACCCAGGGCCATCCGGGCGCCGCCCCGGCGTGCGCTTGAAGGAGCGCGACGCGCAGGAGCGCGCCGACCACTCCGCCGGCGAAGATCGCTCCCAGCTCGCGTCTGTCCCGGCCCGGCACGGGTGGCGATGCTATTGCCACGGCCTGGACTGCTGCCCTGTTCTGGATCGTGATCGCCTCCTCCGGTCGCTGACGCTGATTAGCCGGTCTGGCTAGCCGTAGAAGCCATCAGCGCCACGAGGCGCGGTCCAAGGCGAGCTTCATCGCCTGCCTCAAGGATAGTCGAGGCGGGGAGTGGTCGATTTCTTCACTATGAGGGCAAATCGACCACGGTTGCCGTCAGTGGATCGACGGCCAGCGGCCCGCCAGGCGCTTCATCGCCTGACGGGCCGCCGGTGCCTGCCCCCGTAGTCTGCCGCCGCGCCCCCGGCGGCACTCGCCCCCTCTGGCGTCAGTGCCCGAAGTTCGCCTGGCAGGCCGCGACCTTCGACGTGTCGATGCCGGCCTGCGATAGGCAGTTCGCCAGCTTCGCCGCCTTGTTGAGCGTCTGCTGGGCCTTGCTGCTCGCGCCGGCGACCTGCTGCTGGGTCTGCGGCGCGGCCGGGCTCGACGGCGTCGCCGGACTCGCCGGCGTCGCCGGACTCGCCGGCACGGTCGCCGTGCTCAGCTGCTTCTGTGCCTGGCTGAGCGCGTTCTGGGTTTGCTGCAGGCCAGCCTTGACCGCCTGATTCGCCGTGTTCTGACTCGGCTGGATCACGGCGAAGAACAGCACCCCGAAGATCAGAAGCGAGGCCGCCAAGCCGGCGAGCGCGATCCGCCAATTTCCTGTGACTACAACCATTGTTACTACCCCCTTGTCGTGTGGTGTCTTTTGTTTGGCGGCCGCCCGGGCCGCCGAGTGAAGTTGCGTGTCGCCCTCTCAGGCGGTCGCGGCCGCGGCCCACGCGAGCGCGGTGTCCCAATCGATCACGATCTCGTGATCGGCGCCGTCGGCCATGCGTTTCGCCGGGACGGTGTTGCCCGGGTACAGGAGCGGCACCGCATCTGCCGGCACCGGGTTCCCGACCTGGGTCTGATAAGGCGGCCGTCCGTCGGCCAGCACGGTCAGCACGAAGGCGAACATGTCCTTCCCGCTCGAGCTGCGCATCCCCATCGGCTGCGACTGAACGATCACCGCCTTGCACGGGACGCCGTACTCGAGAATCTGCGCCGCCGATCCCGTGTTCGGGTCGGAGCTCGTCATCGTCACGGTTGGCGGCGCCTCGCCGAGCGACAGCGCGATCCGGGTTCGATCGTTCGGGTCGACTCGGACCGCGACCGTCGCGCTCGGCAGCATCAATTGCGGCAGAACGGTCGCCCTCACCGCTTGGCGGCACGTCGCGGTGTAGCGCGGCTCGTTATCGAGCGCGACCTCAACGGTGAAAACGCAAACGTGCGAGGGATCGAAGTCGGCGCCGGTGCTGACGGACGTCTGCTGGATGCTCACGATGATCCCGCGACCGAGCAGACCGTTCTGGAGCAGCTCCTTCGGAACCGCTCCCGCCAGATTTCGCATCTTGTTGAAAAGCCCCATCTGCTTGTCCTTCCTCGTAAGAACCTTGCGTTGACGAGAGTCAGATTGAGCGGTCGGGCCTAAGGCGCACCAAAGGACCGCCAAAGCGGCGCTTGTCCCCAGATTCGCCTGGGCTTACCCTGTGGCGAGTTGGCCGGTGGCGTTGCTCGTTTCGGGGTGCTTGGTCCGCTCACGTTCGAGCGCGATGGACTCGCCGTGGCCGTCCCGAGCGGCCGCCAGCGGTCGTTGCTCGCGCTGATGCTGCTGGCCGGGGGCGTGCCCCTCTCGCGAGATCGGCTGATCGACGAGCTGTGGGGCGATCGTCCTCCGCCGAGCGCGGTGTCGGCACTCCATGTGCATCTCTCGAAGCTGCGCGCCCTGCTCGGCGGCCTGCTCGTCCTCGACACGGCCGGCTACGCCTTGACGTCGGGCGAGTTCGACCTCGACGCCTGGCGCTTCGACGAATTGGTCGAGCGGGCCCGAGGCGATCCCGACCGCGCGCACACGCTGCTGCGCGACGCGCTGGCGTTGTTCCGCGGCGAGCCGTTGTCCGATGTCGCAGCCGAGGGCAGCGTCGGGCATTGGCGGCGCGCGCTCGAGGAGAAGCGTCTCCAGGCGATCCTGATGCGGATCGACGCCGACCTCGAGCGGGGCTCCTCAGCGGACCTCGTGCCGGAGCTCGAGCGTCTCGCCGCCGACCATCCGTTCGAGGAGCGGGTTTGCATCCAGCTGATGCTCGCGTTGCATCGAGCCGGCCGCCAGGCCGATGCGCTCGACGCCTACCAGCGCACGCGCAGGCGGCTCGCCGAAGAGCTCGGGCTGGATCCGGGCGAGCGGCTGGTGCAACTCCAGCAGAGAATCCTCGAGCGCGACCCGACCCTTCTCGCGACGACGGCGACGGCGACGGCGGCGGCGGCGGAGCCGGCGGGCGCATCGCATCGGACAACAGAACCGGCGGCCGCGTCCTCCAGCCTACCCCGCCCCGTGACGCGGCTGGTTGGCCGCGATGAAGAGCTACGCGCGCTCAGCGGCCTGATGGCCGACTCGGACGTGCGCCTCGTTACGGTGACCGGCCCGGGCGGGGTCGGGAAGACGCGCCTGCTGCTCGAGCTGGCGAGCCGCCACGAGCACGAATATGCCGACGGCGCCGTGTTCGTCCGCTTGGAGCAGGTCACCGATCCGGCGTTGGTGGCGGCTGAGGTCGCGAGCGCCATCGCCCGGCGCGACGGGACCGAGGGACCGGGCGCGGACGCCCTCCCGAATTACCTCCGCGACCGTGAGCTGCTAATGGCGATCGACAACTTCGAGCACCTCATGGCGTCGGCGATCCTGCCCGCGGAGCTACTCGGGATCGCGCCTCGGCTCAGGGTGCTCGTTTCGAGCCGCACGCCGCTGCGGATCCGCGGCGAGCAGGTGTTTGAGGTGGATCCGCTCGGGCTGCCGGCAGACGAAACCGAGCAGGAGGCCCTGGGGAGCCCAGCCGTGCAGATGTTCCTCCAGTGCGCGCTCGCATCGAACCGGAGCCTCGAGGTCGACGCGGCGTTCACACGTACGGTGGCGGGTATCTGCCGCGCGCTCGACGGCCTTCCGCTCGCGATCGAACTGGCGGCATCGCGAGCTTCGGTCCTGGCGCCCGCTCAGATCGCCGAGCAGCTGGCGCAACCGCTGTTGATCGGCCGCCGCGCGCTCCGAGATCTCCCGGACCGTCAGCAATCACTCGGAACGACGATCAGATGGAGCTATGACCTGCTCACGCCCGTGGCGCGCGAATTGTTCCTGAGCGCCGGCGTGTTCCTTGGCGGCTTCGATGCCGCCGCGCTCGCGGCGACCGTCGGCCGGTCTCCGGGTCCCGAGCTGGACGAGCTGTTCGAGACGAGCCTGTTCCGCCGGCGCGCCGATCGCCGCCGATTCGAGCAGCTCGAGCTGGTCCGGGCGTTCGCGGTGGAAGAGCTGGCGCGCGCCGGCGAGCTGGAACCGGCCAGAGCCCGCCATCGCGCGTACTTCGCCGCGCAGGTCAGGACCGCGAGCGAGGCGCTCGACGCCGGCACCTCACCCGGAGAGGCAGCGGCGCCGTTGCTCGCCGATCACGCGAACGTGCGCGCCGCGCTCGAGAACGCAATCGACGCCGGTGATGAAGAGTCGGCGACTGCGCTCGCGCTCGGGTTGCGCGCGGTGTGGTTCGCGGGCATGCTCAGGCAGGAGAGCCAGGAGCTCGTCGGCCGCCTGCTCGAGCGGTTCCCGATCGCCGCCGAGCAGGAGATGGCGCTGCTGCGAGCGGTGTCGTTCGTCGAAGGGTTCAGTCCGGTCGTATCCGAGTGGACACGGCGAATGGCGGCTCGGGCCGCCGAGCTCGGCGACACCGAGGCCCTCGCCACCGCGACCGGCAACCTGTTCGGTCGCGCGATCAATGCACGCGATCGGGACGAGATGCGCCGGCTCCGACCCATGCTGCAGGCGGTGCTTGCGCCCGAGGCCAGCGCGAAGTCGTTGGGATGGACGCATTACTTCCTCGCGCTGGACGCGTACGTCGATGGGCGCTTCGAGGAGGCCCACGAGCACGCGACATTAAGCGCCGCGAGCGCCACCGAGCTCGGACACGCGTACATGTTCGCCACCGCCACCGCCACCCGGCTGTTGGCTGAGTCCGCGCGCGACGGGGCGATCCCCCAGCCCGCTCTGGCCGAGGTGATCGAGCTCGTTCGCCACGTCAGCGTGCAGCCGCTCGCTGCGTTTGCCCTGTGGTTCGTCGCACGCTACGCCGCGGCGGTGGCCCCCGACGGTGCCGCGCAGTGGCTCGCCCACGCCGAGCGGATCATGGTGTCGATCGACTCCGAGCTGTGGCCGGAGAGCATCCTGCGCGACGAGTGCCTCGCGGTCCTGAGCATCGCGGAGCGGGGAGCGCTGTTGGAAGGCGTCGCCGCCCTCGATCACGCCGCAGCGCTCGCCGAGGCCGCCGCTTGGCTCGCCACCCGAGATCCCTCGGAGCACGCGTCCCGCGACCCGGTTGGCCAGCTCACGTTCGTCGGCGAGTGACCTTCGAAGTACGGCGGCCGTACCCCGAACGCCAACACCGGCATCGCCTGTGGCTCGGAACCTGTGCGAAATCTCCAGTCCCCTCCTCGCCCCTCAAGGCCCGGGACCTGCGTGCCGATTCCGAGGGTGTCGAGAAAGGCTAACTCGTCGTGAGGCGGGGGCGCAAAGCCAGGGATCTCGGGTTCGAGATGGCCCAGCTGCCGATGTTCAGGAGATCGTGCGTCATGGAATGGCGACCCTGCATGGAGGTTCAGCCTTGTTTTCTCTCGTCCGCTCACGCGTGCGCGTCATTCGCCGTGTTACGGCCCTCGCGTTTCTCGGCGTATTCGCCGCGCCCGGCATCGCGCTTGCGTCATGCCCGGCTCAGCCGGTCAGCACCCCGTTCTCGCAGTGGGGTGACGGCAACAGCTACTTCCTCATCCCGGGAGGCTCGTTCGAGGGAACGGCCGATCAGGTCGGCTGGACGCTGTCGAACGCGAACCTGACGCAGGGGAACGAGCCGTTCTATGTCAACGACAGCGGCGACAGCCAGTCGTTGACGATCTCGGGCGGAGGCAGCGCGACCTCGCCGTTCTTCTGTGTCGACAACACGATGGGGTCGCTGCGCTTCTTCGCTCAGCAGGCCAGCTCCGGAGGTGGCCTCCGGGTCCAGGCGCTCGTGCAGAACTCCGACGGCACCGTGACGACGGTACCGATCGCCCATCTCCTCGACGGCTCGATGTCCACCTGGGCGCCGACCGCCCCCATCACCGGCGACACCTCCGGTCTGTCGGACGATCAGACGCTGTCGGTCGCGCTCCAGTTCTCGGTGCGCTCCTGGGCGGCGAGCTGGCAGATCGACGACGTCTACGTCGATCCCTACCGGTCGGGCTGAGGTCGTGACCGAGTCGGCCACCGAGCAACTGCTCGAGCGCAGTTGGGAGCGCCGTGAGCGACGTGCGTCACAGCGCGAGCTGCTCGTCGACGCGGTCGCCGCGGCGTTGTTCGTGGCGGTGGCCGGTGCGCTCCTGCTCACCGCCGGCGTCACCCATCCGCACGCCGGCGAGGTCGGACCGTTCACCGCCACGGCCGTCCTGCTGATCGCGGTCTACGCGCTCGTCGGGCGTATCGAGTTTCCCGTCGGTGCCGGCTATGTCGTCCCCACCCAGCTCATCCTCGTTCCGATGCTGCTGGTCCTCCCGCCCGCCGCGGTGCCCCTCGCGGTCGGCGCCGGGATGGTGCTCGGGAACACCGTCGACTGGGCTTTCGGCCGAGTGCCCCCGCGCCGAGTCCTGTCGGCGGTGCCCGACGCCTGGCACGCCGTCGGCCCGGCGGCGGTTCTGCTGCTGGCCGGGTCGCCGTTGATCGGCTTCGAACAGCTGCCGCTGCTGGCGGTGGCGATCGCCGCCGGCTGCCTACTAGATCTCACGTGCTCGCTCGCGCGGATGCGGCTCGCGGGCGTGGTGCCCGAGCTCGACCTGCACATCCGCGTGATCGCGCTCGTCTGGGCCGTCGACCTCTGCCTGGCGCCGCTCGGCTTCCTGGCTGCGATCTCCACGCGCCGCCACCCCGCCGCGATCGTGCTCGTCCTCCCGCTGGTGTTCCTCCTGTGGCTGCTGGCCCGCGATCGCACCCAGCGGATCGACCAGGCTCACCAGCGCCTCAAGCTCGTCGAGCAGGAGCGGGTACGACTGCAGTCCGCGGTGCGCCGCCTCGGCGACGCGTTTGCGGCCAAGCTCGAGCTCAGCGGCCTGCTCGAGATCCTGCTTCACGGATCGATCGAGGCGGCCGACGCCGCGGCCGGACGGCTCGAGCTGGCCGGCGGGACCTCACCGCTCCGGCTGTCGGTCGGCGTCGACGGCTGGCTCGACGCGATGAGGCCGGAAGGCCCCGGTGCGAGCGCCGACGGTCCCGTGCAGATCGGGCGCGCCGGCGCGTGGCGCCTGAGCGTTCCGCTGCGGATCGCTGCGTCGCCGGGAGAGCTCGTGGGCTCGCTGTGGCTGGTTCGCGCCGGCCGGGCATTCGAGGAGGACGAGATCGCCCTCATGTCCGAACTCGTCAGCAAGGCGGAGCTCGCGGCGGCCGAGATCATCGCCCACCACGCGATCCGCGAGGAGGCCATGACCGATGCGCTCACCGGCCTCGGCAACCGCCGCCGGCTCACCTCCGATCTGCGGGCCGCGTTCGAGGAGAAAGCCGGAACCGCCGATCCGTCGCTGCTCCTGCTGTTCGACCTCGATGGCTTCAAGGCCTACAACGACACGTTCGGTCACCTCGCCGGAGACGAGCTGCTGACGCGTTTGGGACAGAGACTGAGTCACGCGGTAGATGGGTTCGGTCACGCCTACCGGCTCGGAGGGGACGAGTTCTGCGCCCACCTCGATCTCGCCGGCGCGGATCCGGACCGGCTGATTTCGACCGCCGCTGCCGCATTGACCGAGACCGGGCTGGAGTTCACGATCGGCGCGTCGCTCGGCGTCGTCCTGTTGCCGCAGGAGGCGGACGACACCGCGCGCGCGTTGACCCTTGCCGACGAGCGGATGTACGCCAACAAGCGCGGTCGCTCCACCGGCGCGGGTTGCCAGGCCAGTGAGGTCCTGTTGCGCACGATGCGGGCCAAGCAGCCCGAGCTCGATCAGCACGCGGGCCACGTCGCCGAGCTAGCGACCCGGCTGGCCCGCGGGCTCGCCGTCACCGGCGAAGCGCTCGACGAGATCTACCGAGCGGCCCAACTGCACGACATCGGCAAGGTGGGCATCCCCGACGCGATCCTCAACAAGGACGGCGACCTCACCGACAGCGAGTGGGAGTTCGTCCGCAACCACACGATTCTCGGAGAGCGAATTCTTCTGGGCGCGCCGGCACTGCGGCCGATCGCGCGGCTCGTTCGCGCGAGCCACGAGCGGTGGGACGGGACGGGCTATCCGGATCGCCTCCGCGGCGAGGAGATCCCGCTCGGCGCGAGGATCGTCAGCGTCTGCGACGCCTACGAGGCGATGACCACCGACCGGACCTACCGCCCGGCCGTCTCGCCCGAGCTCGCCTGCCAGGAGCTTCGCCACTGCGCCGGCGGCCAGTTCGACCCCGCCGTGGTCGACGCCTTCCTGGCGGTCATCGCAGATGGGGCGCAGGCGGCTCCGGCCGACGCGGCGCATATTGCCGCAGCCCACGTCCGGACGCTGCTCGAGGCGAGCCCGATCCGCGTGGCCGTCCCAGCTCTCTAAGCGCGTTAGCCTCCGGGCATGACCACCACCCAAGATATGCTGGACACCGTCCCGACCGGCGTCCCGTTCGGCTCCGAGCTGGTCGCGGCGGCGATCGATACGTGCCTCAGATGCACGCAGTCGTGCACCACTTGCGCCGACGCGGATCTCGTCGAGGACGACGTTGAGGAGATGCGCGACTGCATCGCGCTCTGCCTGAACTGCGCCGACGTGTGCGCTCTCATGGCGCGACTCCTGTCGCGCCCGGCCCATTCTGAGGAGTACGTCATCCACCGATTGCTACAGGCGTGCGTCCGCGTGTGCACGACCTGCGCCGACGAGTGCGCCAAACACGCGGACCATCACCGTCACTGCGCCCTGTCCGAGACCGTATGCCGGGCTTGCGTGCACGCTTGTCAGGCGCTGCTCGACACCGAGACGTTCGCCGAGCTCCAGAAGCTCGCCGGCGCCTGATCGCACGCTACCCCGGCAACCGCCAGAAGTCGCTGGTCAGTCCGAGCCGATCGAGGATCGCCTGGTTCTGCTCACGAGTGTGCGGTTGCCACTCGGGCGCGAGACGGTCACTCCACCAGGCGTGCGCCAGCTCGTTCAGCTTCGCCATCGTGATCGTTGCTCCTGGCGCGCGCCCCGCGAGCCACCGCTCGATGTGCTCCTCCGACCGGAAGAGACTCATCGTGCTTCAGGTGAAGACGATGTCGTCCCACCAGTGGGCGGCGGGAACGAGGCAGTGAAACAGGAGGCTCTCGTCCTTGTCGACGATCCGCCGTTCGCACACCTCGAGCGCCACCGTGTCACCACAATCGGGACACGTGGTCTCCACCCGGCCGTCCGTGTGCAGCGCGGCGCAGATGCCTAGCGCGTCCCAGCCGCAATTGCCGTACCACCAGCGGCCGGCGGCGTTCACGCGAAACGACGTCGGCACCGCCGAGAACGGCGCGGCCATGCGAATCTCCGTGGTTCCCGGATCGAGCACGAGCGCGTGGTCGTAATGAAGCTCGCGCCAGGCTTCTTCCACTTCACGATCGGATAGACGCGCGGCCCGGGCGACCTCATCGGCGGTCGGCGCACGCCCTTTCTCCACGAACATCGCGAAGGTCAAGTTGCGCACCTCGAGCGCCCGGCTATCCACCGGACCAAGTATCCCAGCGCGCTGAGTGTCTACTAACTCGGGATCAGCGAAACCTGGCTCCCTGTGCCGTTCACCACGAACGCGGGCACGAACCAGCTAGCCGTGCGCGGGCACGGCGAGGTAGTGGCTGGCCTCGCGGTGAGTGCCCGGCGCCAGCAACGTGTCGATGTGCGCCAGCAGTTGCTGATCGTGTTCGGTAGCGCGAGCGTGCTGGCGCTCGTGCTCTTCCCACGATCCCACGAGGTACGTCTCCACGTACCGCGTCGGCGACGCTCCGTCGATGAACAGACGCCAGTCGAACGCGCCGGTGCGCCCCCGGAAGTGCCGCAGCTTGTCTCTCTGGGCGAGGAACTCGTCCTCCGATCCGGGCGCGAGCGAATAGGTCACGACGACCAGTACCGGCCCTTGGGTCGGCTCCAAGTCGGGCAGCGGCATCGCTTCTGCCGGCGTCACGTCGATGTCTCCCGGTCTCGGCAACGCCAGGGGCCACGTCGCGGCCGTGCTGACCGCGACCCCGCCGGCGAGCACGATCAGGCTGGTGTCCAACGAGGTGGCCTGAGCGATGCCACCGAGTGCGAGCGAGCCGATCCCCAGCGCTCCCTGAAAGGCCAACAGGTAGTAGGCCATCGCGCGGGCTTTGACCCAGGCCGGAAGGATCGATTGAAACGAGGCGCTGAACAACCCGAGGGCGATGATCCAGCCGGTGCCGGTGAGCACCAAGACCACGCCGTCGATGACGGCCGAGTGCGAGACGGCAAGGACGACTGCGGCGCCGGCCACGGCCGCGGCACACACGGCCACCAGCGCTCGGGGGGAGAGCGCCCGCCGTAGCGAGGGCGAAAACGTCGCCCCCAGGAGCGCGCCGATGCCGACGCACCCGAGGAGGAGGCCGTAACCGCCCGAGCCCAGGCCGAGCGTGTGGCGGGCAACCAGCGGCAACAGCGCCCACACGCCGGCGGCGAAGAACGAGAACGCGGCCGCTCGGATCATGATCGCGATGAGCGCCGGCGAGTTGCGTACGAACCGACCGCCTGCCCGCGTCGCGCCGCCGACGTGCTCGCGCGGCAGGGGCGGCACGGGCGGGCACGACGGTCAGCGCGACCGCGGCGAGCACCGCGATGAACGAGAGGGAGTTCACGAAGAAGACGACGGCGGCGCTGGTCGCCGCCAGCAGCGCGCCGCCGATCGCCGGTCCGATCGCGCGCGCGAGATTCTGATTGACCGAGCCGAGGGCGATCGCCTGCGAGCGCTCCTCCCGGGGAACGAGCTCGGGTTGGAGCGTGGTCGCTGTCGGCCCGGTGAGGCCTTGGCCGACTCCGACGCCGGATAGCAGGACGAGCAGCAGGGCCGGGGTGACCACGCCCGCGGCCGCCAGCCCGCCGAGGGCCGCCGCGGCGAGGAGCATCACGAACTGCCCGAACAGGACCAACCGCTTGCGGTCGACGAGGTCACCGAGCACGCCGCCGGGAACGGAGAACAGCAGCACCGGGAGGTTCGTCGCCTGGATCGCTCCGACGAGCAACGCCGACGTTGTCAGGGACGTCATCAGCCACTGCGCCGCGACGGTCTGCATCCAGCTCCCCACGTTCGAGGTCAGCTGGGCGAGCCACCATCGGCGGAATGCCGGGTAGCGAAGCGGGCTCCAACCGGATTCCCCTCGGGTCCGCGACGTCGTCACAAGCCGGAGTCTGCGGGCTTGAGAAGCGGCTCCACGCGCTGACGCTACCACCGTCACTCGGTGCCGCGCTCGGGAACGTCAGCGGCCGCGCGTACCCTGCGCGCCACGATGTCGAGCGGCCAGGCCAGCGCTTCCGCGACGCTCGCCCAACAGGCGGCGGCGAACCTCCGCCACCCGCTGTCGCTCACGCTGCTGGCCCTGACCTTCTCGACCGGCACGGTCGACGCCGTCAGCTATCTCGGGCTCGGGCACGTGTTCACGGCGAACATGACGGGGAACGTCGTGCTCCTCGGCTTCGGGATCGCGCGCGCCGGCGGACTCCCGGTGGTGTCGCCGATCGTCTCGCTGGCGGCGTTCGTCGTCGGATCCGGGATCGGGGGCGCGCTGGCCCGCCGGATGGCCGATCGGCATCCGGCTCACCTCTCCTACGCGCTCGGGCTGGAGGCGACACTCCTGGCCGGCGCAGCGGTTCTCGCCGCCGCAACCGACCCGCACCCGGCGAGCTTCGCCGCCGACGCGACTATCGCTTTGATGGCGACCGCGATGGGCGTACGGAACGCAACCGTCCGGCGCCTCGCCGTCCCCGATCTCACCACCACCGTTCTGACCATGACCATCACCGGGCTGGCGGCCGACTCGACCCTCGCCGGCGGGACGGGGAAGGGCAGCCTCCGGCGCGTCTCCGCGGTCGTCGCGATGCTTGCCGGCGCGGTCGCCGGAGCGCTGCTCCTCAGGACGGGTCTGACGCTTCCACTCGCGGTCGCGGCCGCCGTCGCGCTGGCGACGTGCGTGGCGTATCGCGCCGCGGCCGGTTAGCCCGGCTGGTGGCGGAGGCTGCCGATCCCGAGCGATCCGTCGCCGGGCTCAGGTTCGGGCTCGGGACCGGGCGCCGCGGCGCTTGCGTCGGCGGGGTCGGCGGGGTCGGCGGGGTCGGCGGGGTCGGGAATCAGACTCTCGAGCAGATCGGCCGGCGGGACGAAGAACAGGTTCCCGGTGACCGCCGTGGAGAAGTCGAGGATGCGGTCGGTGTTCCCGGGGGGATCGCCGATGAACATGTTGGTCAGCATCAGCTCGATCAGCTCTGACGTGCGCGCGTACGCGATGTAGTAGGTGCCGAACTCGGCGGCGCCGACGCGGCCGAACGGCATGTTGAAGCGCATGATCTGGCGTTCCTCGCCGTCCGGGCCCGTGATCACGTTGAGCGCGAGGTGGGAATTGGAGGCCTTGTCTTCGTCGGGGAACTCGATGTCGCTGAGCTTGGTGCGGCCGATCGCCGCTTCTTGCTCCTCGGTCGACAGTGCATCCCAGGCCGCGAGGTCGTGAACGTACTTCTGAACGATCACGTAGCTGCCGCCCGCGAAGGGCGGCTCCTCGTCGCCGATGAGCACCGCCTCCGTGGCCGCCACCCCCTCCGGGTTCTCGGTTCCGTCCACGAACCCGAGCACGTCGCGGTCGTCGAAGGAACGGAACCCATGTACCTCGTCGACGACATCGGCGAGCCCACGCAGGCGGTCGGTCAGCCGCTGGGCCAGCTCGAAGCACAGGTCGAAGCGATGAGCCCGGATGTGGAACAGCAGATCACCGGGCGTGGCGACGGCGGTGTGCCGCGATCCGACGAGCTCGCGGAACGGGTGCAGTCCAGCCGGCCGGGGGCCGCCGTTGACCCGATCCCACAGACCCGCGCCGATCCCGACCACCAAGGTCAGCTCGGCCTCGGGCACGCGAAACCCAACCGAGCGCTTGATCCCGGAGGCGTCCGCCAGGAGATCGGCCACGCCCGCCTCGGACCCGGACCGGACCGTCAGCACGATGAAGATGGCCGACTCGGTGGGGTGGCTGAGGATCGGCTGGGGCTCTGTTGGGGGCACGTTGGCCCCCAACATACGCGACGACGGTCGGACGGTGTTAAAGGACTCCGCGGCGGGCGCTCACCGCCCGCGGCCTTCGATCTCGGCGACGTCCTCGTCGCTCAGCTCCATTGAGCCCGCGACGAGGATCGGGTCGACCTGGTCGGGCCGGCGGAAGCCGACGATCGCGCCGTCGACCGCGGGGTGGCGCAGGGTCCACGCCACGGCGACCGCGCCGGGAGTCACGTCGTAGCGCTCTCCGACCGCTCGGAGCCGCTCGACTAGCTGGAGGTTCTGCGAGAGCTGCGGCTCGGTGAAGCGCTCATCGTGCTTGCGCCAGTCGTCCTCGTCGAGATGCTCGATCCGCTCGGCGGTCATCGCGCCGGTGAGCATCCCGGAGCCCATCGGGGAGTAGACGATCACCCCGATCCGCTCGCGCTCGGCGAACGGAAGGATCTCCGTCTCGATGTCCCGCTCGATCAGCGAGTATTGAGGCTGGAGCGTCTCCACGGGCGCGAACTGCTGGATCCGCCGCAGCTGCTCGACGTCGAAGTTCGACACGCCGATATGGCGCACGAGTCCCTGCGACTTGAGCTCTGCGAGGGCGGACCAGCCTTCCTCGATGTCCTCGTCGGGGATCGGCCAGTGGATCTGGTAGAGGTCGATCGCTTCGACGCCGAGGCGCTCGAGGCTGGCATGGGCCTCGCGGTGGATGGAGTCGCGCTTCAGGCTGTGCACGACGCGCCGGTCGGGCCCCTCGAGCAGCGAGGCCTTGGTGAACACATATGGCCGGTCACCCTCGGCGATGTCCCGGAGGGCGTGCCCGACGATCCGCTCGGATCGGCCGAAGCCGTACGCGGCGGCGGTGTCTATCCAGTTGACCCCGAGCTCGAGCGCGTGGTGGATCGCCCGAACCGACTCATCGTCGTCCTGGGATCCCCACCCGAACTCCCAGCCCCCGCCTCCGATCGCCCAGGCCCCGAGCCCGATCGTCGTGATCTCGAGACCGGTGTCCCCGAGCTGGGTGGTTTTCAGCTGTGTGATCTGCATTGGTGCCTCCTGTTTCGTGTGTGTCGTCGCCACGGCCGAGCAGCCGCGGAGTCGCGAGCGCCAGCCCGATGGCGAGCAGCCCGGCGAACACGAGAAGGCTCAACCGCGCGGTCAGGATCTGCGTGAGAAGACCAAGGCCGATGACGGGCCCCGCCAGGCCGAGATAGGCGGCGAGGAACACGCCCGCGAGCGCTTCGGCCCGATTATCCGGGCCTGCCAGCGCGGCCACCGTGCCGATCGCGCCCTTGAACATCAGGCCGCTGCCGGCGCCGACGACGAGCACTCCCGCGAGGAACACGCCGAGGCTCGGCTTCGGGAGCCACACCGCGAGGGTCAGCAGCACGAGGCCGAGAAGCATCGCGGGCACCGCGCGCGCGAGCAATACCCGTGGCTCGCGCGCTCCGGCAAGCACCTGAGCGACCGCGGCGGCGGCGAACACGGCGAACGACGTTGCGCCGGCGAGTGCGCGCGAGCCGTGGTGCAGCGTTCCCGAGAGGAAGGTGGGTGCGAGCGAGGTCAGCAGGCCGAACAGCGCAAAGGTGATCGCCGCGGCCGTCGCCGCCGCGAAGAACCGTCCACGCGACTCGGCGGGAACCGACACGCGCTGCGGACGGTACGCCGGCCGTGGCTGGGCAGGCGGTCGCGTCTCGGGTGCGCTGAGGACGAGTAGCAGCGCGACCGCCAGCACGCCGATGAACACGAGGAACGGGACGGTCAGCGGGTGGCCGACCCATTGCGCGAGGATGCCCGACACGAGGGCGCCGGCGCCAAGGCCGCCGAGGTTGGCGGCGGCGGCAACGACCTCGCCTCGCCGCCGGTCGGTGTGAAGCTCGACTAGCCATGCGGTCGCGGTCGCGGTGACCGCGCCGATCCCGAGGCCGCTGAGGATGCGGGCGATGAGCAGCCCCGGCACTTCCGGCCACAACAGGAAGACCACCGCGGCGAGCATGTTCAGCAGCAGCGCAGGCACCAGCACTCGGCGGCGGCCGTACCAATCCGAGACGTGGCCGGCGAGGAACAGGCTGACGGCGACGCCGACGGCGTACGCGGCGAACACGACCGTGACCACGAGCGAAGAGAAGCCGTCGCGCTGCGCGAACAGCGACCAGAGCGGTGTCGGCACAGTGGTGAAGGCGAGGGTTGCCGTGAACGCGACCGCTACGGCCCAGAACCCAAGTGCTCGCGATCTCATGAGTTGAGGATGGACCGCGCGGAAATCGAATTCAACGCAAATAACCGTTTACGGTTATCGCATATCGCGATAAGCTGGTAACTGGATGGAGCTTCGCCACCTCAGGACGTTCGTCGCGGTTGCCGAGGAGGGCAGCTTCACCCGCGCCTCCGACCGCCTGCACATCGTGCAGTCCGCCGTCTCGGCGGGCGTACGGACGCTCGAGCGCGACCTCGGCGTGACGCTGTTCGACCGCACCACCCATCAGGTCCGCCTGTCGGACGCCGGCCGCGTGCTCCTTCCGGAAGCGCGCCAAACGCTGACTGCCGCGGCGGCGGCGCGCGAAGCCGTCGATCAGGTGAAGGGCGGACTCCGCGGCACGGTCGTGCTCGGAACGATGCAGGCGCAGGCCATGCACGCGTTCGACGTCCCCGGGCTGCTGGCCGCGTTCCGCGCCGAGCATCCGCACGTCATGGTCAACGTCCGGCACGCCGGCGGGTCGAGCGCGATCGCCGACGAGGTACGCGAGGGCCGCATCGACCTCGCGTTCTTGGCCCTACCGGGCCAGCGCTGGGCCGGGGTGCGGCTAGCCCCGTTGTCGCGCGAGGCGATCGCGCTGGTGGTTCCCACGGACCATCCGCTGGCCAAACGTGCCGGCATAGAGCTCCGCGAGCTCGCAGAGGCGACGCTCGTCGACCTGCCGAGCGGCTGGGGCACGCGGATGGCCATCGACCGCGCTTTCGCCGCCGCCGGGGTGCGGCGAACGGTCGCCTTCGAGGTCAACGACACCGCGAGCATGATCGACTTCATCCGACACGGTCTCGCGATCGGGCTGCTGCCTCCGTCGTTCGTGGACGGCTTAGACGGCATCACGGTCGTTCCGATACGCCGCCACGTCCCGCAATTCGAGGTCGCGATCGCTACGCCGTCGCACCGGCGCCTGAGCGCGGCCGCCGCAGCGCTTCTCGAAACGCTCGAGCAGCGAGCAGCGCCGTGACCCGAACGTCGAAGACACAGGTGACAGATGTCACCGTCGATTTCGGCCGGTCGCCACTTACGCCCGGCGCCCGGCGGTCCTAGCCTCCCGGCCATGGTCCTGAGAGGCGTCATCTTCGCGGTGTGGGGTGTGTTCTGGATCTACTGGCTCATCGCCGCGTTCGGCGCCAAGCAGGGCGTCCGCACCGGACGCCTCCGTGCGCCGGGACTCCTGCTCATCCTCGCGTTCTTACTGACGCGCCTGTTCAACACGCACACCCTGGCTGTGCACAGTCTGATCCTTCAGGTCGTCGGGACCGTCCTGTTCGTCGCGGGCCTGGCGTTGGCGGTATGGGCCCGGGTCTATCTCGGACGGAACTGGGGAATGCCGATGACGAAGAAGGAGGAGCCGGAGCTCGTCACCTCGGGCCCGTACCGGTACGTCCGCCACCCGATCTATTCGGGGCTGCTGCTGGCCGTCCTCGGTACGGCCTTGGCCACGAACCTCTACCTCCTGATCGCGCTGGTTCTCGCCGGCGCCTACTTCGTCTACAGCGCGACGGTCGAGGAGCGGTTGATGACGGACTCGTTCCCCGCGGCGTATGGCAAGTACAAGGCGGCGACGAAGATGCTCATCCCGTTCGTCTTGTGAGGCCGGCGCGCTGAGGCTATTGCGGGCGTGACTCGCCCGGCAGAGCGTCGGTCGGCGCGGCCGCGATTACCCGCCGAGCATCACCCGCACGTCATCCTCGGTGAGGATCGGGACGCCGAGCGACTCCGCCTTGGTCAGCTTCGAGCCGGCGGACTCGCCGGCGATCACGTAGTCGGTCTTGGCCGAGACCGACCCCGATGCTTTGGCGCCGGCGGCCTCGAGCAGCGCTTGGAACCCCTTGCGGTCGACCGACAGCGTCCCGGTAATCACCACGGTCTTGCCCGCGAACGGGGAGTCGGCACGAACCTGCACCGGGCGGTCCTCGTCGCGGACATCGAGGCTGACCCCGAGCTCGCGAAGGGCCGCGATCTCAGCACGGGTGGCGGGCTGGTCAAGGAACTCGCGGAGCGCCTCGGCGACCACCGGGCCGACATCGTCGACGTCGCACATCTCCTCGACGGTGGCGCTCTGCAGCTCCTCGATCGACGCGTAGCCGTGGCGGCAGATCCGCTTCGCCGTCCCCTCGGAAGTCAGCGGGATCGACCAGCCGACGAGCGCACGCCGCAACCCGACCCCCTTGCTCTTCTCGATCGCGCCGATCAGATTCTGCACCGACCGCTCGCCCCAGCCCTCGAACCGCGCCTTGCCTTCTGGCATCAGCGTGTCGTAGTCGAGCCGGTAGATGTCGGACGGCGTCGACACGAGGCCCGCGTCGGCGAGCTGCTCGAGCCGAGCCTCGGACAGGCCTTCGACGTCCGCGCCCGCGCGCGAGCACCAGTGGATCAGGCGGCGCAGGCGCTGCGCCGGACAGCCCTGGCTGTTCTCGCACATCACGACCCTCGACTCCCCGACGAGGACCAACGCTTCCCCGCACGACGGGCACGCCGACGGCGGCTCGATGACTCGTTCGCTGCCGTCGCGCTCGGCGGGGTCGACGACCCCCGAGACGAACGGGATCACGTCGCCGCGCCTGAGGATGTACACGCGGTCCCCGACGCGAATGTCGCGGGCCGCGATCACCGCGAGGTTGTGGAGGCTGACGTGCTCGATGTGCGTGCCCGAGACGAACACCCGCTCGACCCGGCCGCGCGGGGTGAGCTGTCCGGTCTTCCCCGGGGTCCAGTCGATCTCGAGCAGGCGCGTCACGGCGACTTCCGGCGGAAGCTTGAACGCGATCGCGCCCTTGGGGTGATGCCCCGTCTGTCCTGCGGCCTCGTACGCGGCGCGGTCGACGAGCTTGATCACCACGCCGTCAAGCTCGTAGTCGACGTCGTGGCGGCTGTCGAGGATGCGCTTGATGTAGGCGCGGACCGTCTCGGGATCGCGCGATTCCTCGTACCCCTCGACGATGAACCCCAGCGCGGTGAGTTCGTCGGCAAGCTTGCGGTTGGTGGCGCCGTCGCCGAGGCGGATCAAGTCGAAGGCGTAGAACGTCACCGGCCGGTCTGCGACCTTGACACGGTGCTTGGCAAGCAGTGTCCCGGCGGCGGCGCTACGCGCGTTGGCGAGCGGCTTGTCCTCGTGGGCGGCGTTGTACGCGCGCCAGTCCGAACGCAGCATCACGACCTCGCCGCGGACCTCGCAATCGATTTCCTCGGGGAGCGCCTCCGGCATCCCGTGGACCTCGCCGCCGCGGACGTTCACGGTCACGTCCTGTCCCACCTCGCCGTTCCCGCGCGTGGCCGCGCGCGCGAGGCGACCGCCCCGGTACAGGACGGAAACCGACAGCCCGTCGAACTTCGGCCACAGCGCGAACGGCTGGTCCGGGAAGCGCCCCAGGAACGTGTCCAGCTCGGCGTCGGTGGTGGCCTTCTCGAGCGACAACATCGGGACCTCGTGACGGGCGTCGGCGTACAGCTCGCCAGCCAGCTCGGCGCCGACCTCCTCCAACGGGTTGTCCGCCGGCGACAGCTCCGGGTGCTCGTCGAGCAGCTCCCGGAACTCGTTCTCGAGCGCGTCGTACTCGGCGTCGCTGATCGCCGGCTCGCCCGCGTAGTAGAGCCGCTTGTGGTGGCGCAGATCCTGCGCGAGCTGGTCGATCCGGTCAGACGCTGCCGTGAGCGGAGGCATCCCCCGAGCACTATAGGCAGCGCCTTCCGCGGCCCTCCCGCGGCGACTGGTAGCGTCGGCGCATGGCGACTCGAGGGGTGTGCGTGCTGGCCGGCGGGATGGCCGAGACCGTCGAGGTCGCGGCGGCGGCCGACGCCGCGGGCTTCGACGCCGCGTGGACGAGCGAGTTCAACGACCGCTCGGCGATCGTCGCGCTCGCGGCGATGGCCTACAACACGAGCAGCTGCCGGATCGGAAGCGGCATCGCGTACGGCGTGGGGCGCTCGCCGCTGATCCTCGCCAACGACGCACGCGGCCTCGACGAGATCAGCGGTGGCCGGCTCGTCCTCGGTCTCGGCACCGGGACGAAGGGGATGCAGATCGGGTGGCACGGAGTCAAGGACCCGGAGTCGCCCGCCGTCCGCCTCGAGGAGCTCGTGCCGCTGCTCCGCCGGATCTGGAAGCTCCACGAAGGGCCGGTCAAGCACGAGGGCCGCTTCTACTCGATCAACCTCACCCCGACCGCCGAGGTCCGCCCGCCGCTCCGCGAGCAGATCCCGATCTACACCGCGGGCGTCAACCGTCGGATGATCGAGACCGCCGGCCGCGTGTCCGACGGCCTGGTGTGCCACCCCACGTTCAGCTCGCGCTACGTCCGCGAGGTCGTCCGCCCCGCGATCACCGCCGGGGCGGAGCGGACCGGACGCGATCCGAACGAGGTCGAAGTCGTCGGAATGCTCCTGTGTTCGGTGAACGACGACGAGGAGGTCGCGCGCCGGGAGCTCGCCGCACAGATCGCGTTCTACGCGGCGCCCCGGGCCTACGCGCCGATGCTCGAGGCGAGTGGCTTCGACGCCGAGGCGGCACGGATCCGCGAGGCGTTCGCGGCCGGCGATCACGACACGATGATCGACGCCGTCAGCGACGAGATGATCGACGCGATCGGCGTGGGCGGCACCCCGGACCAGGTCCGCGCCGGGATCGCCCGCCGCGAGCACGACTTCGACCACGTCGCGCTGTACTCGCCCAGCTTCAGGATGTCGCTCGAACGCGTGCAGCAGAACACGCTCGACCTCATCGGCGTCGGCGGACCGGCGTAACGACGCGCTGAAGCCGACTCGCTGGAGCCGACGCGCTAAGCGCGGAGCAGGTCGGCGCGCGTCAGCGGCAGCCCGTGCGGACCGTCGTACCGGACCCCGAGTACCTGGTAGAGGCCAATCTCCGCCTGATCGAATGCAGTCGCCGAAGCGAGCATGTAGAGATGCCAGGTGCGGACGCGCTCCGGTCCCACGAGCCGCTCGGCCTCGGCTCCATGATCCAGCAGGTTCGAGACCCACCGCCGCAGCGTGATCGGGTAGTGCTCGCGGAGGGACTCGACGTCGCGAACCTCGAGGCCCGCGGTCTGCATCGACGTCATCAGGTCGGCGACGGGATGAAGTTCACCGTCGGGGAACACGTACCGGGAGATGAACGTCGGCGCCGTCGGCGGTTTGGACGCCACCCTCGCGATGCCGTGGTTCAAGAACAGGCCCCCCGGCCGCAGAAGCCCGGCAACCCTCTGGACGTATCGATCGAGCTCGGCGCGGCCGACGTGCTCGTACATCCCTACGCTGGCAATCTTGTCGAACGGCGGACCGCCTAGCTCGCGGTAGTCGGCGACGCGGATGTCCACGCGATCCCCCAGCCCTCGCTCGCGGGCCTGCTCTCGAGCTAGGCGCGCCTGGGCCTCCGACAGCGTGATGCCGACCGCGTTCACTCCGTAGTTGGCCGCCGCGTGCAGCACCAGCGAACCCCACCCGCAGCCGATGTCGAGAAACCGGTCGCCCGGGGCGAGCCGCAGCTTGCGGCAGATCAGGTCGAGCTTGTGCTCCTGTGCCTCTTCGAGGGTGTCGTCCTCGCTGGCGAAGTAGGCGCACGAGTACGTCATGCTCGGGCCGAGCACCAGGCGGTAGAAGTCGTTCGAGATGTCGTAGTGATGTCTGACGGACGAGCGATCGCGCGCGAGCGAGTGGCGCCGCCCTTTGGGGGACGCCTCGATCGACGGCACGGGTGGGCGTCGGAGCACAGCAAGGCCGGCCGCTCGCGCGGCGCCTAGGGCGAGCCGAAGACGATCGCCTAGCGACAGGTGGACATCGCCGAGCGCGCTCCGTGTCGCGAGCACGTCCTCGAGGTCGCCGCAAGCGGTCAGCGAACCATCGACCCACGCCCGCGCCAGGCCAATCTGGCCGGGCTCGTGGAGAAGATGGGCGACCGCCCGCCGGTCCCGGGCCACCACAACCGACGCCGACCGCCCTCCGGCCTGGCGCTCGTCGACCGGAGGCTCGCCCTGGAGCACGCTGCCGTCCCAGAACTGCACGGTCACGGGGAGATGATCGAGGCGCCCGTCCGCCACCCGCCGCAGCGTGTGCTGGGCCGTCGCGGCTACGTCACCACGGCGAGCATGCCGTGGGAATCGCGGTCGCGGGCTGATATCCGCGGGCCTCGATCCGTGGACGGAACGATCATGCGGACGACGCATTACTCACTAATATAAGCGCATCATGGAATTCGGGCAGGGACGCGAAACTCGTTACATTCACTAGCGCGAGATGCCGTCGCCACCACTTCCGCCCGCGCCGTCCGAGTTCCTGTCCGCACCGAACCCCTCGGTCATCGCGACACTACACTGGACGGCCGTATCCGCAGCGAGACCGTGGCGGGGTGAGCGCCTGGCTCGAGGTCGAGTCGTGGCACGCGTGGGAGGGCGGCCGACGGTGGAACGGCTAGGGTGACGCGATGATTGCGATCGCGGGTGGCCACGGGAAGATCGCCCTCCGCCTGACTGAGCTGCTCAGCCGCCGGGGCGACACCGTCGTCGGCCTGATCCGCAATCCCGACCACGCCGACGACGTGCGCGCGCGGGGTGGAGAGCCGGTGGTGTGCGACCTGGAGAACGCGGACGTGGCGGACATCGCGGCGGCGATCAAGGGCGCCTCGGCGGTCGTCTTCGCCGCAGGCGCCGGAGCCGGCAGTGGCGCCGACCGGAAGCTGACGATGGACCGTGACGGCGCGATCAAGCTGTTGAAAGCGGCGGTCCAGGTGGGCGCGCCGCGCTACGTGATCGTGAGCGCGGTTGGTGCCGAGAACCCGCCCGACGGGGACGACGTCTTCAGCGTGTACCTGCGGGCGAAGGCCGATGCCGACCGGGCGGTGCAGGAGAGCGACCGCGAGTGGACGGTCGTCAGGCCCGGTGGTCTCACCGACGAGCCGGGAACCGGGCGGGTCCGGCTTGATATGGATCCGTTCCGTGGGCAGGTCTCACGCGACGACGTCGCCGCGCTGCTCGACGCTCTGCTGCAGGACGCGCGAGCGGCGCGCGTGACCCTGTACGTCAACGGCGGCGACACCCCGATCGAGCCGGCGCTCGACGCGCTCCTCTGACTCACCTCACTTGCGAAGCTTCGCCGGCAGCGCGGCGATGCGGCGCGCCCGCTGCTTCGGCGCTCTGAACAGCACGTCGTGACCGGTGACCGGCGGGGCCGGGGGCCGCGGTCGATAGCATCCTCGGTCGGTGCTCGACTTCGTGTTGAACCCGGTTCGGTCCGTCGTCCGGGCGCTCGATCAGGACGCGCTCAGACCGCTCGAGGAGACCGAGCGCGAAACGCTTGAGGCCGTCAAGGCGCTGGAGCGCGTCACAGAGTCCATCGAGCACCACGTCGAAGTGATCGAGACGCTGGCGACGTCTGTCGGTCCGTTGACCGAGTCGGTCGACCGCCTCACCGACACGATGCAGGAACTCGTGAAGATGCTCGGACCGATCGCCGGCGCGGAGCGCGAGATGCAACGCGCCGAGCACGGTGTCCAGGAGGCCGAGCACTTCTTCGGATTCCGTCGCCACCGTAAGCCCGCCGAGCCCGCCGAGCCCGTCGAGCCCGCCGAGCCGGGGACGAGCCAAACGGACGGCTAGCCGCGGCGGATCGTCTGCGCCGCACGATCCGCGGTTCACCCGCGCGAGCTTCGATCGCACGATTCCGTGCGTGCGCAGGCTCATCGGCGCGGCGTTGATGGGAGCAGGCGGGTCAGCGCGGCCACCGCCAGCAGCAGCGCCCCGAGCTCGATCAGGCTCATCTGCAGAGCGTGCGTGTAGCCGCCGTGCAGCGCGCCGAAGAAGATCACGCCGGTGATCGAGACCCCGAGTGCGCCACCGACGTTCTGCACCGTGGTCACCGCTCCGGAGGCGCCGCCGGCGTGCTGCGTGTCGACACTTGAGAGGATCGTCGTGGTCAGCGGCACGAGCAGCAGGCCCATCCCCGCGCCGATCAGCACGAGGCCCGGGACGAGCTCGAGGATCGAGCCGCTCACGCCGTCATTCGCCACCGCGGCCAGCAGCAGGCCGTGGCCGGCGGCGAGCACGAGTGCTCCCACCCCCAGCAGCCGGCGGCCGAAGCGGAGCACCAGCGCCGGCGCCTGGGCGGATGCCGCCACGTACGCCACCGCCATGATCGTGAAGACGAGTCCGGCGTCGAGCGCGCTCAAGCCGCGCCCCTGCTGGAGATAGAGCGCGAGCACGAGGAAGAACGACGCTTGCCCGCACCAGAAGGCGAGCTGTGTCACCAGTCCCGCGGTGAACGTGCGGTTCCGGAACATCGCCGGCGCGAGCAGCGGCGCGCCGCCGCGACGAGCGAGCCGGCGCTGGTGCGAGGCAAATCCGAGCAGCAGCAGCGGAGCGACGCCGAACGAGACCCACGTCCAGACCGGCCAGCCGTGCTGGCGCCCTTCGACCAGGGGCAGCACGACCGCGATCAGCCCGGATGTGAGCAGCAGCGTCCCACGAAGATCGAGCCGGGTGCGCTGCTCGGCGCGAGACTCGGGCACGAACCTCGGAGCCAGGACGAGGGCGCAGACGCCGACGGGGATGTTGATCAAGAAGCACGTCCGCCAGCCGAGGCCGGCGACATCGGCCTGGATCAGGCCGCCACCGATGAGTTGTCCGCACGCTGCCGCCAGACCCATCACGAGCCCGTAGATGCCGAGCGCGCGCGGAAGGTCGGCGCCGGCGTAGGTCACGTTGATGATCGACAGCACGTTCGGCATCAGGAGCGCCGCTCCTACGCCTTGCGCCAGCCGCGCCACCACGAGCACGGTCGGGCTGCCGGCTGCACCGCATGCGGCGGAGGACAGCGTGAACACGCCGAGGCCGATCGAGAACGTGCGCCGTCGACCGATCCGGTCGCCGAGCCGGGCGGCGGTGATCAGGAACACCGCCGACGTCAATGCGAATCCGGCGACGACCCATTCGATCGCGCCGGTGCCGGCGTGGAGGTCGCTCTGCATCGACGGCAGGGCGACGTTGACGATGAAGAAGTCGAGGACGACCATGAATGTCCCGGCCAGGAGAACGGGAAGCGCCGTCCAGCGTCCGGCGTCTGCCGCCACGGCGCGGGCGCCCGCCGGGAGCGCGAGCGTGGATGAATTCGATTGCGTAGTCATGCCGACCACGGTGACGGGCGGCATGCACGCTGTCGATTACCCGGCTGGTAAGCGTGGCTTCGAGCTTTACCTCGCGAGTAAGCGGCAGGCCCGGGCGGCCGGTGCAAGCCTTACCTCGCGAGTACGCGGCAGGCTCGGGCGGCCGGTGCGAGCCTTACCTCGCGAGTACGCGGCAGGCTAGGGCGGCAGCTCGCGCTGCCGATCGAAGGTCCAGGTCGACGTCGCAGAAAGCGCCGCCGGCGACTGTCCAGCGGCCGTCTCAGCCGTCCGCGCTCGACCACATGGGCGAGCAGCGCGCCCGTGAAACGGGTGGCGCGCCGCTGCGACCGCGGTACGGGTAAGTGCTCGGTCGCCGGCAGTCCGGAGCGAACACGCTCGATGTCCGCTTGGCCGATGGCCACGTACGCCTGGTCCACCCGCTCGGAGAACTCCTCGAGGGTGAGCCGCCCCGCGACCAGGTGGTCCTGCAGCCACGCCATCGCCTGCTCGCGATCGGCGTCGGAGACCCGCTCGTCCATGCCCGCCATGGTCTCAGAGGAGCCGCTACGGTGGGCGGGGCGTGAGCGTCTACGTTGACAACGCGTTTGCCGTCGGCGACTGGGGCCGGTGGACCGGCGGGGGTCATCTCCAGGCCGACACGACCGAGGAGCTGCACGAGTTCGCGGGGCGACTTGGCTTGCGCCGCGAATGGTTTCAGTGCAAGCCCGGGCGTCCCGAGAACGACCACTACGACGTGGGCGGGAAGGGACGCGAGCGCGCGCTGGCGCTGGGGGCGATCGACGAGGACAGAGCCGCCGGCACAAGGCGCCGTCAGGGGATCCGGCGCGCAAGGCTCGCCGGGCGCATGGTCGCGTCCGAATGACATCGCATCCCCGCGTCGCGCCGGCTCACACCGTGTTGCGCCGGGTCACACCGCGTCGACCGCGTCCGTCGGCCACCGCGTCACGCCGGGTCACACCGCGTCGCCGCGTCACGCCGGATCACACTCCGCGTCACGCCGCGTCGTACCGCGTCACGCCGCGTCGTGCCGTCCGCGCAGTGCGGGCGCCGGGCTAGCCGGCGTTGGGACCATGTAAAACGTCGCAAACCGCCTCGGCCCGACCCCACTGGATGCACATAAGCATCTGGTGAATGCTTATATGCACCCGGAGGTGGCGAGCGTACCCGCTTTGTGACGTTTTACAGGGTGGCGGTGGCGGTGACGGTGGCGGGCCGCGGCCGCGAGTGACTGGCGACACCCAGGTGGGGTATGTGGCGGGTGGCGGGCGGCGCCCCGCGAGTGACCGGCGCCATCCAGGTGAGCTCATACGCCGGTCGCCGCGATGCGCCACTCGGGATGACACGCGCCACCCCCGCCCGACCTCAGTCGGCGACTCCCAACCCCCAGCCGCCGTCGATGATGATCTCCTGCCCGGTGATGTACTCGGACGCCGGCGACGCGAGGAACAGGGCGAGCGCCTTGATGTCGTCGGGGAAGCCCACGCGATGCATGGGTATGTCCTTGGCGAGCGCCGCCTGCACCTCGGGATTGTGGGCGTGGCCTCCGCCGATGTTCGTGACGAAGAATCCGGGAGCGATCGCGTTCACGGTGATCCCGGACGCGGCGAGCTCGAGGGCGGCGCAGTGCATGAAGTGCCGAGCGCCGGCCTTCGCGGCCATGTAGGCGGATCCGATCGCGCCCTCGGTCACGGTCGCCGCCAGCGACGTCGTCACGACGATCCGTCCGAACCCGCGCGGCCGCATGTGCCGAGCCGCCGCGCGCGCGGTGGCAAAGATCCCGCCCAGGTTGATGTCGATCACGCGGTTCCAACGCTCGTCGCTGTAGCGCTCGAGCGCGCCCTCTTCCACGCGCAGCCGGACGCCGTCCGCCCAGGCACCCACGAAGCCGACGCCGGGATCGATGCCGGCGTTAGCGAACGCCACGTCGAGCCGGCCGTATGTCTCGGCCGCTTCGTCGATCACGCGATCGAGCGTGGCGTGGTCGGTCACGTCGGCGACCGCGCCCCGGACGTCGAGGCCTTCCCCCTCTAGGCGCGACGCTTGAGCCGCGACCGCGTCGGCGTCGACGTCGATCAGAGTCACACGCGCGCCGTGGGCCGCGAGGACCTCGCCGTACGCGAGTCCCAGACCACTCGCACCGCCGGTGACGATCACGCCGAACCCGCTCACGTCGAACCTCGTCGAAACGTTCACGGCCCGGCAGCCTATACCGCCGGGACGTGCCCGAACCCCTACTGGCTCAGCCACCCATCAAACGAAGAGCTAGTCCACCCGCCGCCGGAGTTCGCCGGCGCCGGCCCAAGCGGCGTGCCGCCGTATACGACGTTCCCGGCGGCGTCCTGGTAGGTCTGCTACGGGATCGTCGGACGCTGGTCGACGCCCGCCTTGGACCAGTTGCAGACGCCGTTCGGGAAGATCTGCTCGAGCTCTGACCACTCCTGAGCGCTGAACGTGACCGGGTAGTAGTCCGACTCGCGGAGCGGCTTCAGCTGGCATTTCTCCTGGTCAGTGGCGGTGCTCTCGCCGGCCACCATGCGCGGGGTGGCGAACCGCGTCTGCAACAACGGCGACTGGCACACCTCGCCGACGCCCGGCACGACGATCTGGTCGACGTCGGGGATGTCGGAGCACTGGTCATGAGCGGTGCTCGGACGGTCGTCGGCGATCTTCTGCTCGAGGCCAACGTTGCGGTGATCGGCCTCGACCGCGGACAGCCACCCGTCCATCGCCACGAGCGCCTGCGCCGCGTAGTTCAGATCGCCGATCAGCGGGGTCTCCCCGAACCAGATCACGTCGTTCTTGGGGAAGTGTCCCTCGGCCTGGTCGAGGCGTGCGCGGATCGTCCACGAGCGGTAGGCGTCGTGGAAGCTGCCCGCGTCCGGGCCGCGCAAGTCGATGATCGCCACGCCCTTCAGGTTGTTGGCCTCGTTGACCGCGCCGCCGCGGTAATCGTTGGTCAGCGCGGGCTCCTCGGCGACGAACCGCGACGACGTCGTGTCGTAGTTGTTGTCGTAGCCGCCGACCTTCTGGTTGATATCGATGAACTGCTCGGGCGTGATGAGACCCTGCCCGAGGGCCTGAAGGCCGTACTGCACGCCGACATTGTCGAGCGGGATGCCGGCGTAGCCGTACGGGTTGTTCCCCTTGTAGGGCCCAAACAGGTTGATCATGTAGTCCTCGAGGTCACAGCGCGTGCCCGTGGGATTCGTCGGGCTCCACCGCTGCGAGGCGCTCACGCCGGCGCACGCGTCCGCCGGGTTCGCCAGCGTCGGCCAATACAGAGTGCTGAGCTCTACCGAGTTGGCGTAGTTCGGATGTCCCTGGACGGCGGCGATCTGCGCCGGGGTCCAGACGACGCCGGTTCCCCACTCCGACGGATTCTCGAAGTAGTTACGCGTGAGCTGGTAGTCGGCGAGCTCCTGGCCGGTCGACCACGCGTCCGGGAACGAGCACTGCGGCAAGATCCCTTGGTACACGCCCGGGTAGGCGTTGTCGACCTGCTGCTGGGCCAGCGATCCGCCCGAGCACCCCGTGCCGATCGTGTACCGCAGCGTCCCGTACTCGTCGATCAGGCGCTCCTTGACCATGATCAGCGACTCGGCCTCGGTGAGCACGCTGCAGTCGTGTCCGGCGTTGTCCATCGCGGTCGCCATCACCGCCATCCCGCGCGAGAGCGCCGGGTCGTACTCGGTGCTCGGCGCCGTGCTCGTGGCGTGGTCGGCGCCGCAGCTCGCGCCGTGGGTGATCACGAGCTTGTGGTCCCACTGCGGCTGCGGTGCCCAGGGTGCCCAGGACTGGCCCGGCTGCCACACCATCGCGATCGAGTACTGGTCACGATCGAGGTAGCCGGTCTCGACTCGGACGATGCACGGAACGGTGGTGCCGTTGTCGGTCGTCGTAGTGGCGATCGCCTGGGCCGGCGGCGGGTTCGACGGGTCGTACGACTGGAACAGGTCACTGTGGTCCACGGGACCTGCAACCGAATTCAGCGCCGCCTGGTCGGCTGCTGGCATGTAGTAATAGGCGTACGTGGTCGGCGCGTGGCATTGCGCGTCGGTGGCGCCCGACTGACACACCCATGGTTGAACCTGGGGGCCGGAGAAGATTGGCCCACCGATCGGGTGGTTGATGATCGTCGATGACGCCGAGGCGCCGTCCGGCAGCGAGGCGGTGACGGTGTTCGAGCCATTCACTAGGCCGCTGAGCAGCCCCTCGAACTCGCCGTTCGGGCGCTCGGCGAATTGGGTGGTCACGTTGGCGCCGTTCAAGCTGACCGTGACCGTCGACGGTTCCGCCCCCGCCGGTAGGCCGATCGACGTCAGCGCTTGACCGCCCCAGACGAGATCGGCGCGGGTCGAGACCACGTTGATCTGGAAACCAGTCCCGGTCGATGCCGGCGCCGACCCGGCCGCCAACGCGGCGACCGCCGTGACCGCTACTAGGGCGGCCACGACCCTCACACCACTCTTGCTGTGCACGCTGTCTCCCGCTCTTGGGTGCGAGCGCCCCTGCAGCGCTCTCACCCACTTGTAGTGAACCTGGAAACAAAGTCGTACCAGACGGAAACGCGCGCTGTCAGATTTGGTACCGCATCGTTTTCGGCTGTTATGGTGCCTGGAGATGGCAGCAACCGGTTCCTTGTTCCTCCACTCGGTCCCGGCTCCCCGGGCCTGGGACGACGTGAGCGAGACCGCCAGCTCGATAACGCGCGCCCGCATCTTCGAAGCGATGGCGCGCGCCGTGGCCGAGCGCGGCTACGCCACCACGACGGTCGCGGACGTCGTCACCGCGGGAAGGATCTCTCGCCGGACGTTCTACGAGCACTTCCGGGACAAGGAGCACTGCTTCCTCGAGACCTACCGGACCGGCTGCGAGAACGGCCAGGCGCAGATCGACGCCGCCGTGCGCGCGCTCGAAGAACCGGACTGGCGCACGCGCCTGTGGGTGTCGCTCGAGACTTACCTCGACATCCTCGCCGCCGGGCCTGACTTCGCCCGCGTCCTGCTGCTCGACGTGCTCGGCGCCGGGGGGCGGGCGCTCGAGATGCGCGAACGGGTGCTCGCGACCTATGTCGAGCAGTACCGCGGACTGCGCGAACGCGCGCGCGCGGAGGATCCCGCGCTCCCAGCCATCCCCGACGAGTTCCTGCGAGCACTGGTCGGCGGCATCGCCGAGCTCGTGCAGCAGTGCCTACTCGAGAGCCCCGCCGGCGAGGTCTCGGATCGCCTGCGCGCGCTCACCCCGACGCTCGTCAGCTTCGCCACCGCTGTGTTGACCGGTGGGCGCGAACCCAAGCCGGCCAGGCGATCCAGCCGGTAGCGACCGCATCTCAGCCCAAGTCGGCGAACGCCGCGTCGACGATCGTCTCGAGCACCTTCTTCCCGGGGTTGGTCTTGCCGACGACCATCAGACCCATCCCCGTGGCCATCAACTGCGTGGCCTTCGCCCGCGGGCTGATATCCGCGGAGATCTCACCCCGGCGTTTGGCGTTGCGCAGCGCGCGCTCGGCGTTCCGCTCGAGGCGCGCCATGTGTTCGCGCACGACCTCGCCCACCTCGGAATCCTCGGCCGCCAGTTCGACGGTGGAGTTCACCATCAGGCATCCGATCCGTCCGTCGGGCGTCGTGAGGTCGCGGACGAGCCCGTCGAAGTACGCGCGCAGCTCGGCCAGGCCGGCGCCCGGACGCTCGAGCGCGCCCAGCTTCTCAGGCACGACCAGCTTGGAATAGCGCTCGAGCGACTCCAAGAACAGACCACGCTTGCCACCGGGGAAGGCGTTGTAGAGGCTGCCGGGTCGGACTCCGGTGGCCTCAACCAGATCGTCCACCGACGTGTCGCGATAGCCGCGCTCCCAGAACGCGCGCATCGAGCGATCGAGCACGTCGTCGGGGTCGAACTTTCGCGGTCTCGCCATCGCCGGTATCGACAATATCGTAACGGTCGCTCAAAAACATCCAGACGAGCGCAGACGCTCTACGAGGCGAGCAGCAACCGTGGGCCGTTCGGCTCGGGCACCGGCGTCGTCGTCGGCCGGACGACGGTCAATCGCCCACGCTGAGCGCGCGACGACTCAGGCCAGGACGTTGACGAGCGAGCGTTCCTGGTCGAGCGCCATCCGCAGAACGGCGACGCTCGCCTGCTCGGCCGCAGCCGCGCCCGCGTCCGCGCCCGACGCGCTCGCACCGGCGTCCGCGCCCGAGGAGTCCACGCTCCCAGCCGCCTGCGCCGCGACACCGAACATCGACTGCGCGGCGGCAAACCCGCTCAGCCCGCTGACTGCTCCGATGCTCATGCTCGGTTGATCGGCTCAGGCCGCCGCCCGTGATGAGGCGGCGCGCGACCCGCTCAACCAACGTCGTAGTCAGCTCACGTCTGGGCGATGATGCGCGTCGCTCCGCCGGTCGCGAACGTCTCGACATCGGCTCCGGCAGCCTGTCCCTCGGGGCTCCCCATAGCTGCCTGGAGCTGCTCGGGGTCGTCGAACCACAGCTCCGCGAGGTAATAGAACGGTGGCGCGGAGCCGTCGGGCGCCCCGAGCACCTTCCCCGATTCGAACCGGCGCAGGTTCGGGATCTTGTCCACCAGCGGGATATGCGTGCTTACGTAATGCTCGTCGAACGCGGCCGGGTCCTCCGGCTGACCGTAACCGACCACCAGCTTGACCATCTCGTCCTCCTTGGTTGGCGGCGCCGGAGCCTATCCGGTGCGCTGCGTTCGGTGCGCCGAGCCGTGCAAGTCGCGCTCGGGGTAGGCCAATAGGCGACCGCCGTAGGGGTCGCTCAAGCTGCCGCTTCGCCGAATATCGGTCCTGGGAGGCCGCGGGCGGGCGCGGCGTCGGGTTCGCGCGTCGCCGGCGCCGGGCTGAGCTCGGGCTGCTTCGGGGCGACCACGGCGCGCAGCGCGGCCACGCAATCGGGATCGAAGGCGAGGCCGGTTTCCTCGTCGAGCAGCGCGAGCGCCCGCTCGGCGGGCCACGCCTCGCGGTACACGCGGTCTGCGGTGAGCGCGTCGTAGACGTCGGCCACGGTCAGGATGCGAACCGCGAGGTCAAGCTCACCCGCCGGCCGGCGATTGGGGTAGCCGTTGCCGTCGATGCGCTCGTGATGACTCTCGACGAGGTCGAGGACCAGCGGCGAGAACCCGCCCAGCTCGGCCAGGAGCTCGCGGCCGGCGGCCGGATGGCGACGGATCTCGTCGAACTCCTCATCGGTGAGCCGGCCCGGCTTGTTCAGGATCTCGTTCGGCACGGACAGCTTGCCGACGTCGTGGAGCAGGCCGCCCAGCGCGAGCTGGCGCAGCCGCCCCTCGGGAAGGCCCAGACGCTCCCCGATTGCGACCGCGAGGGTCGCGACCCGGCGAGTGTGTCCCTCGGTGGATGGGTCCTTCTCGCCGAGCCGGACCAGCAGCGCGCGGACTCGGCCGCCGAGGAACGTCTCCTCGTGCTCGACCAGGTCGGAGGCGCGCAGGTCGCCGACGAGCGGGCGCGAGGCCACCGCGTGCCGGAGATCGAGGGCGACCGGGATGGCCACCATCCCGATTCCCGCGACCTCGAGCGCGTGCGCCATCCACCATGCGCCGTCCATCGTCGAGAGGTTCAGGAGGCCGTATTGTGCGGCGATCAGCCACACGACGCCCTCCACCACGATCAGGTCCGGGCGGCGCCTGGTCAGGAGGTAGGTGCGGGCGGCACGCCAGGCCAGGAGTGCCAGCGGGAGCGCGCCGGCGGCGAAGACCAGGTTGGAGGTGACCGTCGACGGGTTCGGCACCACGGGGATCGAACGCGCGAACACGAGCGCCACGGCCCCGGCGGCCGCGAGCGTGGCGACCACCAGGAACTGGGTGGCCAGCAGCAGCTTGACGCGGCGCGGTCGGCGCAGCACCGGCAACCCCGACGCGGCCAGGATGATTCCGCAGACCGGCAGGTTCAGCGCGCCCGCGACCTGGACGAGGCCGTTGGCCGGCACGATCACCCCGGGAGTAGCGAGGCCATGGATCACCAGGATCGTGGCGATGGCCGAGAACGCCATGCCGATCCACACAGCGTGGCCATCGTTCCGACGCGCGGCGATGATCGACATCGCAATCGCCGAGGTCGCGGCCACTGCGCCGGCGACGCCCACCACGGCCATGTGGACGGCGGGAATGAACATCACCATCACCATGTTGCTGGTGACCATCAGGACCGCCGGGATCACCGCAGAACGGGCGAGCAGCCCGAGGACGGGCAGGCGCGGTCGGATCAGCCTCATGGTGTGCCTTTCGGGGGCTGCCGCGCCGAGCTTGAGACGGGCGCCCCGGGTGCGGACGCCCGTCTAGTCTCGGTTCTGGCTACAGGTTCGCGTCGGCGAAGGCCGGTCCGCACGACGAGGCCCCGCTCGGGCTCTCGTTGGCGGCCTCGATTGCACCTGTGCGGAGCATGTGCGCGCTGAGGGTGGCGACCAGCACGGCGAACGCGGCGCCGATGACGAACGCGACGCGGTAACCGCCGACGAGCGCGCTCAGGTGGTTGGCCCCGGTGGCGAGCAGGTGGTTCGTGCGGGAACTGGCGACGCTCGCGAGCACCGCGAGCCCCAGTGCGCCTCCCATCATGAACGAGGTGTTGACGATCCCCGACGCGAGGCCGGCCTCGCTCGGCTCGACGTCACCCATCGCCGCGAGCAGCAACGGATTGAAGGCCGTGCCGGCGCCAAATCCGAGCAGGATCATGCTCGGCAGCAGGTTGACGAGGTAGTGCCCGTGCACCGGCGCGCGTGCCAGGAGCGCGAGGCCGAGGGCGGCGAGCGTGAGGCCGACGACCAGGGGCCGCTTGATGCCAAAGCGCATCACGAGCTTGGCCGAGAGGCCCAGCGACAGGGCGGCCATGATCAGGTTCGCGGGCAGGAACGCCAGCCCGACTTGAAGCGGGGTGTAGCCGAGCACGAGTTGCAGGTAGAGCGCCGACAGGAAGAACCACGCGAACATAGCCGCCGCCCACAGGACGCCGACCGCGTTGGCGGTGGCGAGGTTCCGGCGCCGCAAGAGAGCAAGTGGCATCAACGGCGCGCGCACGCGGGACTCCACCACCACAAACGCGACCAGGAGTGCGGCGGAGGCCGTCAGCAACCCGACGGTCTGTCCGGACAGCCATCCGACCTGATTTCCATTGACGATCGCATACACCGCGAGCATCAGCGCCGCGGTCACGATCACCGCGCCCGTGACGTCGAGACGCCCGCCGGCGCGCGGTGCGCGGCCCGCGGGGAGCACCCGCGGAGCGAGGACGGCGACCGCGATTCCGATCGGAACGTTGACCAGGAAGATCCAGTGCCAATCGAGCAGATCGGTCAGGACGCCGCCGAGAAGCACGCCGAGCGTGCCGCCACCGGCCGCGACGAACCCGAACACGCCCATGGCCTTCGCCCGGTCGGCGGGCTCGACGAACAACGACACGATCAGCGACAGCGACACGGCGGACACGATCGCGCCGCCGAACCCCTGAACCGCCCGCGCCGCGACGAGGAATCCCTTCGCGGTCGAGAGGCCGCAGGCGAGCGATGCCGCCGTGAACAGCAGGATCCCCGCGACGAACAGGGGGCGGTGGCCGAAGTGATCGCCGAGTCGCCCGCCGAGCAGCAGGAAGCCTCCGAACGTGAGCATATACGCGTTGACCACCCAGGCCAGCGACGTCGGGGAGAAGTGGAGGTCACCCCGGATTGACGGCAGAGCCACGTTCACGATCGTCGTGTCCAGCACGATCATCAGCGAGCCCATGCACAAGAGGACCAGGGCGATCCAGCGGTTTCGGATGTCTGAGGTCGCGGTCGGCTCCTTTCGGGGCGTCGGCTCGGTCGGCATACGGGTTAGACGCGCGCGCCGGTCGAGATTCATCGGCGCTCGTCGCTGTCCAGGTGGATCGCTAGCCTCGGCTGTCGGGATGCTGCTGTTCGAGACCGCGATCGGAGCCTGTGGCATGAGCTGGAGCGACGTCGGGGTCACAGGATTGGCCCTGCCGCGCCAGCCGGGCCTGAGCCGTCCCGGCCTCGAGGCCTCGACCGGCGTGCCCGACGGAGTGCGAGCAGCGATCGCCGGGATCGTGTCGCTGCTGGACGGCGGCCGCCCTGATCTGCGCTCGGTTGTGCTCGACGAGCGCGACCTGGACGAGTTCCGGCGGCGCGTCTACGCCGCGACGCGGGAAGTCGGGCCGGGCGCCACCGCCAGCTACGGCGAGATAGCCCGCGCGATCGGTGAGCCAGGCGTCGCGCGGGCGGTCGGCGCGGCGCTCGCGCAGAATCCGGTCCCCATCATCGTGCCTTGCCATCGCGTGCTCGCGGCGACCGGCGCGCTCCACGGATTCTCGGCGCCGGGCGGGCTCGCGACGAAGCGGCGGATGCTCGAGATCGAGCGTGCGCCCGGCTTCACCCAGGCGGCGCTGTTCGCCTGAGATGAGCTCACGGGCGGTTGTCGCGTTCGGGTTCGCGCGGACGCCCGAAAAGGTGGAACGCGCTCACGACTGGGCGTACGCTTTCGGTCGTGGAAGGGGATCGACTCCACGAGGATCTCGACGGTGGGCGCGACCTGGTCGTCATCGGTGCGTCTGCGGGCGGTGTCGAGGTACTGACCCGGGTGTGGGAAATCGACGAGGAGGATCACATCGCTGAGGTGGAGGGTGCTGCGTGACAGCCCCGCGGGTGGACATCAGCCTCGACGCGGTGCTCGAGTTCGTCAAGGAAACGCGTGGCTTCGACTTCACGGGCTACAAGCGATCGACGATCCAGCGCCGCGTCGCCAAGCGGATGGCCGCCGTCGGTGCCGAGCGCTACGACGACTACGTCGACTATCTCGAGCTCCACGGCGAGGAGTTCGTCGAGCTGTTCAACACGCTCCTGATCAACACGACGGGCTTCTTCCGTGATCCCCAGACCTGGGATTACCTAGGCGACGAGGTTCTCCCTCAGCTGCTGGCCACGCGCATCCCCGATTGCCCCCTTCGCCTGTGGTGCGCCGGTTGCGCGTCAGGAGAGGAGCCGTACACCGTCGCGATGGTGCTCGCCCGCGTGATGGGTGATTCGGTCTTCCGTGAGCGCGTCAAGATCTACGCCACGGACATCGACGACGAGGCCCTCGATCAAGCCCGGCATGGCGCCTACCTCTCGCGTCAGGTCGAGGACGTGCCACCCGAGGCGCTCGAGCGCTTCTTCGAGCGCACCGAGCAGAGCTACGTGTTCCGCAAGGATCTGCGGCGAAGCGTCATCTTCGGTCGAAACGATCTTGTCCAGGACGCTCCGATCTCGCGCATAGACCTGCTCGTATGCCGCAACACGCTCATGTACTTCAACGCGGAGACCCAATCGCGGATCCTGCGGCGCTTCCACTTCGCGCTCGACGACGATGGATATCTCCTGCTCGGCAGGTCCGAGATGCTGATCACGCATGCGGACCTGTTCGCTCCCGTCGAGCTCAAGCGGACGGGTGTTCCGAAAGATGATCAAGCCGACGCTCCGCGACCGCGTGCGCGTGATGGCAGACGATGGGTTCCGGGGTCACCCGCCGACCGAGGCCGACAACCTTCGTGAGGCGGCCTTCGACATTGTCGGCGCAGCCCAGGTGGTCCTCGACGACAACCGCGTGATGATCATGGCCAACGACTCGGCGCGCAGGATGTTCGGGTTGGGGCTGAACGACTTCGGCAGGCCGATTCAGGACCTCGATCTGTCCTACCGCCCGCTCGAGCTCCGCAGCCACCTCGACTCGCTCGATCGCGACGTGCGGCCGTCGGAGATTAGGGCGGTTCACTGGCGAGCCGGTGACCTCGAGCGGATCTTCGACGTTCGGCTGACTCCGCTCACGAGCGACGGGGCGGCGATGGGGACGAGCATCGCGTACATCGACGTCACCGAGGCCCATAAGCTCCAGGATCAGCTGACCGGCTCAAAGCGACAGCTCGAGCAGGCCTATGAGGAGCTCCAGTCGACGGTCGAGGAGCTCGAGACGACGAACGAGGAGCTCCAGTCGGCGAACGAGGAGCTCGAGACGACGAACGAGGAGCTCCAGTCGACGAACGAGGAGCTCGAGACGATGAACGAGGAGCTCCAGTCGACGAACGAGGAGCTCGAGACGATGAACGAAGAGCTCCGGCACCGCAGCCAGGAGCTCAATGACGTCAACTCGTTCCTCGAGACGATCCTGACGACGATCGGCCTGGCGGTCGCGGTGCTGGACCGAAACCAGCGCGTCCAGATCTGGAACGGCAAAGCCCGGGAACTGTGGGGCCTACCGTCGGACGGAGGCCGAGGACGAACACCTGATGGCGCTCGACATCGGCTTGCCGGTCGAGAAGCTGCGCCAGCAGGTCCGCGACACCCTGACCGGAAAGTCTCAGCGCGAGGAAGTTGTGCTCGAGGCGACGAACCGCCGGGGAAAGACGTTCACGTGCCGCGTGACCTTCCTGCCGCTGGGCAGCGGTGGCGACGGCAACGCCTCAGGGGTGATCATGACGATGGAGGACGTCCCCTCCTGAGCGCATCCTGCGAGATCCGCTGGCGCGCCGCGCTCATGCGCACCCGTGTGGTACGGATGCGCTGAAGCTGCTCGCGCGTCTGCTGTCGGTCGTAGACGTGCCGCTCGCGAAGCCTTTGGACCGTCTCGATCAGACCCGCGAAACGAACGCTCGGATCCAGCAGCTCGGGTCCCGGTGCCCACCGTGACAGCGAGATACCCGCCAGCTCTGGCGCGAGCTCCTTCGGAGTCCCTTCCGGCTCGGGCGGCGGCTCGAGCAGCAGCCAGCCGGATTCCTGGCGCACGACCGAGCCCTTCTCGCTGAGTTTTCGCAGCGCCAGCGTCACTGTTGGCCGGCGTGCCCCGATCAGACTACCGAGCGTCTCATGCGTCAGCGAGAGCGGGAGCCTGACCCCTCCCGGGGTGACGTGGCCCCAGGATTCCGCCAGCAGCCACAGCATTGCGAGGACCCGCTGATCGACGCGCGGCAGCTGGCAGATGACGAGTTGGCTGCTCAACCGCTGCATCTGATCGGCGAGGCACTCGTACAGCGCCGGGATCAGTCGAGGGACACGTCGCGCCGCTCCGAGGAACCCGTCGCCGAGTATCGTCATACGCACCGGGGCCGGCGCGCGAAATGCTACGTCGTGAAGCCACGAAGGCGCGGTGTCGTTGCTCTGAACGAGGAGATCCCCCGGCCCGAGCAGCTGAATTCCGGCCTGCTCGCCGACCTGCAGGCTGTGGACGAGTACGCCCTCGAGCAGTGCCGCCGCGAACGCGTTGTTTCGTCGGAGCACGCCGGCGACGGCCAGCGGCCCGGGGCCGGTCTCGATCACGGACAGCGTGACGCCGACCAACTCGGCGCGTTCTTCGGGCACGAGTCGACGCGTCAGCTCAAGCTTGGCGTCCAGCAGCGGGACTCGGTCCGTGGCGGCCATCTATCTACCGGATTACGCTCCCGCCCCGAGGGAACAAGGCCAGTATGACCGATGAGCAGTTGGTGCGTGAGGCCAAGGCGCGCGAGCAGCGTGCGCGGCAACGCGAAGCCCGCGCGCTCGAGCACGAGCGCGAGGCGACACGCAAGGCAAAGGAAGCCACCAGCGAGCCGTCCGCGGCGTCGTACCGTCGCGAGGCGGAGACTCACCGCGCCGCGGCGGACATCCACCGCCAGGCGGTCGAGGTTCAGGCCGAGCACGCGCGCGAGCACGAGTCCTAGCGGCCTGCCGGATCGCCGGAGCCGCTTTACGGTTCGCTCGGAGTTGAGCCGTCGAGGTCCGTCGGCTCGAGCGTGAAGATTTCCATCGCCACATCGCGGGCCGCGTCGATGCCGCTTACGAACGCCACCGTGCGGCGGCCGAGCGCCTGCTCGACGATGCCGCGGAACTGGTCCTCGAGCGCGTATTGAAAGAACAGCCTGGCTTCGCGCAGCCGCTGATGCTCGCCCATCGCCACCAGGTTGCGCTCAGCGACGGTGAGGCTGGATTCGAGGATCACGATCAGCGTGTCCGGCCCGGCGAACTGCGCGCGCGCCTTCGTGGGCCCGCGCCCGAACGCCTCCTTGTAGAGCCGGACCATGGCATTCGAGATCTCGAGCATCGGGCTGCGGTCGGTCACCGCCATGGCCGTCGCCGCCGTTCTGCTTGAGATTCGGCGACGCTCTCTGAGATCTGGTCTTGACTTCGCGTTTCGGTCTCGATTCGGGTCATGTCTCCGTAGTCCGCGCTTGGCGGGTCGTGTTCGAAATGTAGACAGCACTTTCGAACGGACAAGCGAGCATGTTGGAAACGAACGTTGGCACACGGACACCAGCCGGACGCTCCGGCCAGCCGGCCGCGGGCCCTCCATCAGTACCATCGGCGTCGCCCGGGGCGGTTAGCTCAGCTGGTAGAGCGCCTGCCTTACAAGCAGGAGGTCACTGGTTCGAGCCCAGTACCGCCCATCTGAGGAATCGCCTGCGTGTACCGGGCGTTCCCGCACTCGGAGGTCGTTCGCAGGGTCGCTGAAGAGTGGCGTGGAAGCCTGCTGGAAGCCATTGTGGGCTCAAAGGCCACGGCCGGGCTGCTCGCAGCGCTCCAGGTGATCTGCGTTCGGCTCGCAGCACGAGCTCGGTAGGCGAGTTCCCAATGGAAAATGAATGGTCAGCGATCCCCTCCGCCTACCCGTCGTACAAGCGCCGGATCGGGCTAATCCCGCGGAAGGCGACGTTGGAACTGCCGATGCTCCCCGCGCACCGCGCCACGTGTCGCCTGCCACGCGACCGGACGAGGGTCGCGACGCCGCTCTCGGAGAGGGCGTCGCCGCTGCCGATCGCTGAGGAACGAGCCGTCGACAGACGACCTGCTTTCACTACTCGGCGAGGAGGCGTTGGGGCCGGCGTAGGCATGAAAGCTGAGCGTGCTGTAGTAAGAGCCAGGCATCATGATGGCGTGGCGCGACAGCTCAGCGCGAGAAGATGCCCGGACACCGCTACACGGACTTTCTGCAGCGAGTTCATCGCCACCGCCCAAGCGACCTGCTGATCGCGCTCGCGCACACGTCGGTGAGTTTGTGGCCGCAGGAAGCATGGACGGCGGATCGCGTCCGGTTCCCTTGGTCCGTCGCTGCCGCCGCCAAGGCGAGCATCGTGGCCGGCAGTGAGCATCGCAAGCCCGGCGTCAGCGAGAGGGATGTCATCGAGATCTGCCAGGCCTACAACGCACTTGACGCATCGCTCGCACATCAGCCTGCGGACCTGAGCGAGACGGTCGGGGCGTTTCTTGTACGCACCTCCTACGAGCAGTTCTCCTACCAGCAATGACATTTCGAGGAGATCAGCCGTCTGGGGGCACTGTTCGAGACCGTCGAGGAACTCGAGACTGAAATCCTGGACCGGGCACTGATCGAGCGCGTCCTCGGTTGCTCGCTCGAGCAGTTCGTTGTCGCAGGCTTCGTTCTCGCCACCAGCACCCAGGCGAACACAGGTTTCTTGATCCAGACTGGCCAGCGTTGCGCGAAGGCCGACACGCGATCGATCTGCATTTCCCGATCGACACCGTCCGCCGAATCTTCGAGCAGCAGTTCCTCGCGGATTTCGATCAGATTCGCGTGGCCGCCCGGAAGGCTGAGCAATCCGATGTCCGGCTCCGCCACCACGAGTTCAATCCGCTTGTCAGCCGCCCGTTCGTCACGCTCCCGGACAGCCGCCACATCGCGCCGCAGCCTCACTTCGTCTTCCAGCGCCTTTCCCCGGCCGCTCTCTACTACGCGGCAGTCGAGGCACTCGGCGCTGAGCAGGCCAACGCGTTCACACGCGACATCGGACTCCTGTGTGAGAACTATGTCGGCCGGCAGCTACGGCTGATCCCGAACGCCACTGTGCTGCCCGAGATTCGCTACGACGATGATCAGCTCTCCGTCGACTGGTTCGTCATCTTCGACGACCTCGTCGTGCTGGTCGAGGTGAAGTCCACACGAATGAGTCAGCTCGCGCGGATGGGCGGCAACAAGCTCAAGGAAGACGTGAAGCGCTCTCTGGGTAAGGCGTACAAGCAGGTGGCCCGAACCGACCAGCTCCTCACCGACGGCCATGCTGCGTTCGCTGAAGTTCCAGCCGATCGTCCTCGGATCGCCATCATCGCAACGCTCGAGCCCTACTGGCACGCGAATAGCCCGTTCCTCGCGGACCTGCTCCCTCAGCCCGCGATCCCAACGAGCGTCTCCTCAATGCGCGCGCTCGAACGACTGGTCGACGTACTCCGCGCCGTCGGAGGGCCAGAGCCACTGACGAATGTCCACGAAGACCCTGATCGCCGTACCTGGAACCTCGAAAACGCGCTTCCCGATCTCCCGACCGAAAAGAATCCGATCCTCGACATCGCCTGGAGACGCTTCCATTCCCGACTGACGACAGCTAGCCAGATCTGTGCCCGGACGGGTCGGCGTGGCCAGTCAACGGGCCCCGTCATGTCCGCCAGCCACGCTGACGGAGTGGCGACAGCCCTGCCTACTCTCAACTCTGCGCAGCTAACCGAGTCCGGCGGTGACCTCGTCCGGCAACCGGGCAGCGGCCAGCGGGTGTAGAACGACCATTGAAATGGGCCTAGCCGGCCCCTAATCGTTAACGAACTCCACCGAGGGTGGCGAATGATCACGATTATCGGCCTCAGCGGCCCCTAATCGTGATAGAATCACACCCATGCCATCCGACGACAAGCCTCTGCGTACCGCAGGTCCAGTCGCGGCGCGCGTCCTTGAGGAGCTCGCCGATTCACGCCGGCGGTCAATCAATATCGCGGAGGACCGCGACTGGCTGTCGCGCTGGACAAAGGACCCCGGGGGACTGCTCAAGAGCATGGCCGAAAACGAGCTCTTGTACCGGGTTGGTCGCGGCCGTTACGTCGTCGCAACGCGCGGCACATTCTCGCCGACACAGGTCGCGTCGGCGGAACTGATCACGGGACTGCTTCTCGGCTCCCGCGGCGAGTACTTCATCAGTTATCTCACCGCGCTGATCGACTATCGCCTTACGGATCTGCACTCCACGACGATCTACGCCGCGATCCCCACGAACAGCACTTTCGGCGAGACATCGTTCGAGCTTCCGGATGGAACGCTGCAGCTGGTCCGCCTCAACCGCTCCAACTGGCCGGCCGACCCGGACAGAGAACTGGTCCGGGTCCGCGCACTTGCCGACGCTAAGGAGTTCATCTGGCGCGCCTCTATCGAACGCGCGCTCCTCGACAGCCTCTCCCGTCCCGAGCTCGCCGCCGGGATTGAGACCGTCGTCAGCTGCTGGGCGCGCGCCCGCCAGACGGACCTCGACTGGGACCTGGTCTGCGCCATCGCGAAACGCCGTGGTCAGAGCATGCAGCGACGTTGCGCCTACCTGTTGCGACTACTCAATCTCGACACCGTCGCCAAGCGGAACTTCCCCGGCCTCACGGGCCGCGGGGCCAACACACCGCTCGACCGCAGCGACAGCTTTGCGATGAGCCCGGGGGAGATGACCCGCGATCGTGAAACCGGTGTGCTGGTCAATGTGCCCTCAGACCATCTTCGCGGCTGGGTGAGCGCGGCGTCATGATCGACTACCCCGACGACCGCAGCATCGCCGGCGAAGCCGAGCGCCAGGATATTCCCGAACCCGTCCTCGTGCGCGATCTCGTTCGCATCGTGGAGGTGCTCAACCTCAAGTCTCAAGACTTCTTCTCCTCGCGCAGCGTGCTCGCCGGCTCGATGGCGCTGCGCTGTTTCGACAGCCCCCGCTTCACGGTCTACGACGCCGACTTTTCGACCTCTTCCGACACCGTCAACCCGGCCACCGCGATGAAAGCAAAGCTAGCCTACAGCGATGATGAGCTCGAGATCACCCCGGCCGACCTCGTTCCGCACGACGAAGGCGGGACCGCCTGGAAATCCGCGCCCGTCGAGTTCACGCCCATCTTCAGCTCGCTGATCCCCGACCCGGACGATCGCAGCTTCAAGGCCGACGTCTCCTTCCGGGGCATGCTGCTCGACGGCCTCGAGGTCCCCCTCAAAGTTCCGTACGACCTCGGCATCTGGAACGACGATCCGCTCGTCTACATCATGGAACCGCACGAGACGGTCGCCGAGAAGATCCTCGGGTGGTGCGTGCACCGCCAGGTCAAGCACTACGCCGACCTCGCCTACATCGCCCTCGTCTCCCGGCCTGGCGAGGACCAGCTGATCGATCTCAGCTATCCGCGTGCACGCGACGTCCTCGACGGCAAGCTCGCAGCGATGAAGCAGCTCCAGCCAAGCATCTATGCCCCGTTTACCGGCATCGACGCGCTGATCGACGACCTCGCACAGAAGCCGCAATTCAGCTCCATGCAGTGGAGCAAGATCATGTACCTCCGAAACAGACGCGATCGCTTTACCCAGAACCACCTGATCGCGATGGTGACGGGCATCCTCGTTCCCGGGCTCAGGGGCCATTGACGCGCACTCACGCTCACCCCACCCCATCAGCCTGCAATGACCCAATCACGGACCCGCTGTACGTACTGCCGAGTACGCAAAGAGAAGAGCGCATTCGCTCACCAGGGCGACCACGTCATCCCGGCCAGCATCGGTGGCGACTGGGTGGACCCGCAAATCTGCGCGACATGCGAGACGACGAGCAACCGTGTCGCAGATCAGCTGATTGCCACAGACCCGCTGGTCGTATTTCTCCGCAACGCCTACCAGATCTCGGACCGGCGTCACCGTGAGGTCCCTGACGCCTGCCGATTCTCGGTCCGGGTCCCGCAAGGCGGAGTCATACAGGTCACCATCAACCAATCTGGAGTCGAGCTAGAGGCCGCGATGACGCCCGCCACCCGGGAAGCGCTCGGAATCGCCTCGGACGCCGACCAGCAGACGCTCCGCGCGATCACCGCCGAGCTCCTCGGGATCCCCGAGTCGGATATGCAGGAGGGGCTGACGCTCGCCCGCGCCGCGCAAGAGTTCGCTGCCAAGCCGACGCCTCCACCGGCCTGGTCGAGGTTCATGGCGAAAGTCGGCCTCGCGGCGGCACGAGAGCTATACGGAGATCACTGGCTCGACACTCGCCAAGCGGCCGTACTCAGTGACGATCTTCTGAATGACGCGCCGCCAAGATTCGCTCAGCGCACCCACTATCCGCCCGTGGAGCCGGTGTGGCCCTACGAACCTCCCAAACACCGCCTCTGGGTCGAATTCCACGACAGCGCCGCACTCCTGATGATCGTGCTGTTCGGTCAGGTGATTGGTGCTGTTCCGGTAAGCGATGAGCGTCCGCCGCCCGAGGGCAGATCCGCCTGGTCGCTCGACCCGCTCGACCGCAGTGTGCATCGCTCAAGCTATCCAGCGATCTGGCTCGGGACTGCGGCTGCGCGGCTCACCAAGGCCGGGCACAACGTCGTCACGTCTCTGATTCCAGGCCAGGAGTTCCTCTACGTCGAGGACGGAGCTAGCGGACCCGCCGATCTTCCCTTCTCCACTCTGCGCGCGGACAGCCCCTCCGACGCCCTACGTCTATTGGAGCATGACGTCGGGCTTCCGCAGGCGGACTTCGACCTGTCCTGACGGCCAGACCCACCGAGTCCGTCGATAACGCCCGCTGACGGCCCGTTTCCCGCCGGAGCGCATGCGACGCTTAGGGCGATGAAGAAGCTGACCAATAGCGACATGATCGGCAAGGCAGGGATCTCGCTGGTCGGCCTGCGACTCGCCGAGATCGGCTTCCTCTTCCACGAGACGGGTGCAGTTGAGGCCGGCACCGATGGTTTCGTCGAGCTGCGGGACCCGAGCTCGGGCGAGATGCTGTCGACGGTCTTTCGCCTGCAGAGCAAGGCGACTCGCAACGGCCGCGCCTGGCAGCACGAGAGCGAGACCAGCTTCGATTACCCCTGCAAGGAACGCGACATCGCCGACTGGGTGGCGAGCAATGTCCCGGTCGTACTCGTGTGCTCCGACGTCGCCCGCCAGATCGCGTTCTGGAAGGACGTCACCGCCTACTTCCGCAGCTCTGAGGGACGCGCTGACCGGAGGGTGGTGTTCAACAAGCGCAGCGATGTCTTCGACCAGTCCGCGGCAGCCGCGCTCGCAGCCGTCGCGGTGCCCCGCGCTGCTGGGCTGAACATCCCGCCGCCGGCTCGCACCGAGGAACTGCTCAGCAACTTGCTCCCGGTCATCGAGCATCCCCACAGTCTGTGGGTTGCACCGGCCGTGGTCAACGAGATGTGGGAGGTCGAGGAGATCCTCCGCGACGCCGGCGTCGGCGTCGAGTGCTTCGTCCGTGCCGGTCAGCTCCATAGCTTTCGCCCCCTCAAGGAACCCGTCTGGCAGGAGCTTTGCGATACGGCGGGGGCGGAGCGCTTCTCCGCCATCGAGTGGGCGGACTCCGATGATCCCGTTCGCGAGCACGAGTTCGCTGAGCTCTTGCGCCGCGCGCTGGGAGAGAAGGTCCGGGACATGATGGCCTACGACCGTCGGGAGCGGCTGTTCTACTTTCGCGCCACCGAAGATCTCTCCGACGTCCGGCTCCCCAATCCGACGAGCAGTTCACCCGGGCGCCGGGTGTTTGGTGCCTATCGCAAGCGTGACGGTGGCATCCGCTTCTACCGTCACCTTGGGTTCCGAGGCCAGTTTCAGCGCCTCGACGGCAGCTGGTACCTCGAGCTGAATCCCGACTACCGCTTCACCCGCGACGGACACGTCCTCTCCAAGTTCCATTCAGGGTCTGTCCTCCGTACGTGTTGCCGGACATCCCTGTGCGGGATCCCTTCGGGTTCAGGTTCACCGACCCGGCTGACGACGGCATCACCCGGATGGGATGAACGCGCGCGACGCGGTCAGGCAGGCAGCTTGCTGCCGATCATCCCCCGGAACGGTCTTCGCCTCTAGCAGCTACTGCCACCGGACGGTCGCGCGCGCCCGCGTTGCCCGTCTCGCACCCCGGGAGTCGCCGATTCGAGTCCGGCTATCGCGCGCAGCTGATCTTAGGTCGGCCGAGCGACCGGGCGAAATGACGCAGCCGACCGTGTGCGGCAAACGGTCTCCCCCTCTACACGACTCCGTTCGGACCGTACCGGTTCGTAATCACGAGGGGTTGAATAGTGTAAGAATTTTGTTATGGTCCGCGTTGTGGCCGTCTGCGATGGACCGAACGGCTGCAATCGGATGACGAACGCGGGGCACAGGCACCGCTCGGGGCTAAGTAAGTACGCAAGGGGGTTCACCATGAAAAGCTGTCTTGGCAGCTCAGCACGATTCTTTACGGAGGCAAAGCGCGGTCCAGCGCCTTTGGGCACTCGCCGGGTATTTCCTGGCCGAGTCGGTCGATTTGTCGTCGGTCGTCTCTTAGTCTCTATGGCGACAGCCGTAACGGTTGTGGCGATGTTCGTCCCGTCGGCGATGGCGGCAACGCCCATGGCGAGCAGCACGAACGTGGGTCTGATTCCGGCTGCCGGCCCGGTCCCGCCCCAAGGATCGCAGGGCGTGATGCCGACCGCGTCCGACGTGAGCGGGCGCCCGGACGAGTCGTTCGGCAGGTTTTCGTTCAGCGACGTTCCGCTCAACCAGGTCACCCCCGACACACTCTCGCGGTACGACACGGTCGCGCTGATCCAAGTGCCCACGACCGAATTGAGCGCAGCGGCGAAGGCTGCGCTGGCGCAGTTCGTGGCCAACGGCGGCAAGCTCATCATCCATGACTCCGACGAGACGACCGGCAACGACTACTCCTGGCTGTTGCCGGGGCCCTACTCGTCCAGGATCGGCGCGAGTTGCACCAACTGCGGCCTCACATCGGGCACCTCGAAGATCACTCAGGACAGCGCCCTCATGAGCGCGAATCCCGCCGACACGTCTTACGTCAACCTCGCTGAGCTGGCTAAATACACGGACGCGCTTGGCGATGCGAACCTGTTCGTCTCCGACGATCCCCGGTGGTTCGCGGCTGCAGTCGGTACGAACGGGCACAACGAGGCCGGCGCTCAGCTCGCATACGCGACCAACAACGGCCTCATCATCTACAACGGCTTCGACACCGACCTAATCAAGCCGAACGCAAGCGATCCGTTCCGCTGCGTTCCCTCCTACCTGCCGTGCCCGGCGAACGCACAGCCCTCTGTCGACTGGCTGGCACAGATGTGGTACTCGGAGCTGAGCCTCGGCTGGGGCTCCAGCGGGTCCAACGGGCTTCCCCAGAGCACGCCCGTTAGCTCGATCGGGACGGCGATCCCGCCGGCTCAGACGGGCCTACCCGGCAACGGCCGATGCGTCGCCAAGCGGAGCCTGCTTCTGCGACTGCGGAACCTCGCCCGACATCACCACAACGTGGTGCAGATCGACGTATACGTCAAGGGCCGTCACGTACTGCGTGAGAAAACCGGTCACTTCCACAACGTGACCTTGCGGCGCCTGCCGAAGACGGGAAGCCTCGTCGTCAAGATCGTTGCAACGACCAAACGTCATTACCACCTCATCAGTAAGGTTCGCTACCACACGTGTGACTAGCCGTCACGCGAGCACGTCTTGCCGGGCCCGTGAGGGGCGGGAAAGTGTGTTGATCGCTATATAAGCCTCGCGCCCGACAACCTGGGTGACAATCGCGGCTGGGTCGTGGTCCCTCAGCGTGACCGCGAGCGTCGTCAAGTCGGTGCGGAGCCCTCCAGCCCATAAATCCGACGCAGAGCAGTCCGGTAGCTCCGCGACCCGACCGTGTAACCCCTCGGCTCGCGAACCACTTCGACGTAACAGCGACGTGTCTCCAAAACGAGGCCTCGAGGCTCGAGAAGCCAGCCGTGGGACGCACGGCGATATTGCCTGAGGGGCACCCGCTTCTGCCGGGTGGCGTTTAGCGTGCCGGAGGAAGAAGTGTTGCCGGGTGTCGCGCGAGCTGCTCGATGCTCACTGAAGAAGGAGGACCGTCGGCGTTGAGCCGCTGGGCGAGCGCCCTGCGGTACAGAAGCAGGTGGCGCGCGAAAGGCTTGGGTCCTCAAGGATGGGAGGTCGGCCTTTGTGAAGCAGAGAGCGCCTCGAGCCGCGATCTCGCCATAGCCGCTGCCGTCGAGCGGCGCGGACAGCGGCCGTCTGTCGCTCGAGCCCGTCGATGAGCTTGGTGCAGTCGCGGCCACGGATGAGCAAGCGAGGCTTTCCGAACCAGGGGGAACTGATCGCGACCTTGCCCTTCCAGTCTTTGGTGTCGATGACCCAGACGCCGGTAGGTGCGATGGCGAGGTGGTCGATGTCTCCGCGGCCGGAAGGCATGCGGCGGTTGTGCAGGGTGATGACCCGATCGGAGTCGGTGCGCATCGCCATCGAGTCGGCGACCGCGCGTTCGGCAACCGCGCCCTGGTGGAAGGCGGATTCATGCTGCGGCGCGCTCCGGAGGGCGAGAAGCAGGCCGCCGATGCGGGGATGCGCCTCTTGCGTGCGCTGTTCGCGGTTGCGCTTGCGACGCTCGTACTCGCGCACCAAGCTCGCCCCAGGATCTCCCCGTTGGAGCGATGCCTGAGCGGGCATAAGCGATCGGTCCGCGCTGTCCAGGCATGTCGTGCAGGTCACGGTGCGCGCCTCCGAGTCCCACCAGGCCGTCGTCCCGGCGGCTAGTCCGGCGCCACAGGCCACACATGCGTCGTCTCGACGGATCTCGAGCTGGCGGGCGGGCACATCCGCAACATCGGCTACGGAGGAGGCTGAGCCTCAATGGCCGGGTCGCGCGCTCAACGAATGGTCAGACGGCCTGGAGGCCAGCCCCCGTCCGGGCACGGCGGGCGAGTAAACCGAGCGTGATCGCCTTGCTTATCCCGGAGGTAATCGACGGACGGCCGGTTCGGCTCCATCCTCTTGGACAGCTGCCAACCACCGGATAGGAAGAATGATGCCGGACGTACACGCACTCGTGACGCGCTACCTCGACGTGTTCAACGAGGCCCACGCCGATCGCCGGCGAGAGCTGCTCAGCGCGCTCTACACGGCTGATTGCACCTACACAGACGCGCACGTCGATCTGCAGGGAGTCGACCAAATCGACGGCTTATCGCGCAAACGCAGGAGCGCCTCCCAGGGCTCACATTCACGCTCGGCAGCCCAATCGACGCGCACCACAACCAGGCCAGGTTCCAGTGGCACGCCGGTCCCGACCACAAGCCCGACACGTACGTCGGCTTCGACGTGATCGTCACCGAGGACGGCCGGATCCGCAACGTCCACGGATTTGCCGAGATCGGCCCTGCCCCCTAAGTCAATCGTTTGCCACCACCCGGCCGCGAGCATCCCGGCCGGCGGTAGCAGATCCACAGCAATCGGACCCACCAAGCCCCAACCACGATTCCACACAGAGGATCTCCATGAAGACCACGCTTGTTAGCGAAAACCTGATCATGCTCACCCGCCGCAATCTCGTGTTACCCAACGCCTATCTTGTGCGCGAAGACGACGGGTTCACGTTGATCGACACGACGACCCGCGGCGCCGCCGACAAGATTGTCGCCGCCGCGTCCCGCGCCGGGGGCAAGATCCGCCGAGTCGCGCTCACTCACGGCCACGGAGACCATGCCGGCTCGCTGGACGCGCTGAAGGAGAGACTCGGCAAGGAGGTCGAGGTCCTCATCCCCGAGCTCGACGCTCGAATTCAGGCAGGCGAACAGGTCGTGGAGGGCAAGCTGCCCGGCAGCTGGCCCAAGGTCACCACCAGGCCCGACATTGCTCTGCAAGACCGCGACCAGGTCGGCAGCCTCAGAGTCATCGCGTGCCCCGGACACAGCCCGGGACACGTCGCCTTTCTCGACACCCGCGACCGGTCGCTGATCGCCGGCGACGTCTTCACGTCAATCGGCAGGGTGCAGGTCACAAACCACTTCTACCTCCGCTTCCCCCTCGCCCAGATGGCGACCTGGGACAAGGCAAAGGACCTCGAATCCGCTAAGGAACTCACGAGACTCGCGCCGACCCTGCTCGTCGTCGGTCACGGTCCCGCCGTGCCGCACCCCGTGCCGGCGATGGAAGCCTCCCTGCTACCGGCAAGCGCAGCCATACGAGAAGCCCAAGCCGCGGCGTAAGCGATGGCCAGCAACCTCGGTCTGTATGCGGCCGTCGGTCACCAGGCTCGCTCCGCCCATGCAGGTCGAGCTCCGGCAACGGCGCCGCCGCACCGCCATCGCTCAGCCGGATCCGGCCGGATGCCGCTTCGCGAGGCGCCGGGAGGAGTGCATCGGCGCCAATGCCGGGCGCAGGCCTTTGCGAACGGACCCGTCCGGGGGCGCACCAACGCCCTGACAGCGCGAGCGGTATCGGACGGCTACGGCCACGCCTACGCGAGACTCGGCGTAGCCAGTCCGTCCCCAAGGCAAGCGCGCGTCGGATGGCGGCGAGACGACGAGCAACGCGATTGCCGCGCCAGCTGGAAGGCTGGTCTCGTCTTGGCGGCGAGGGGTAGCCGGGCGCGGTCGCTCGGCCCCGATCGCTGCTCGTCGAAAACAATAGTGACGCGCGGCGCCGAGGGCCGACCAGGTTGTCACTAGCCGCTAGTGTGAGCCGGACCGCGGGCCAGCTGGAGGGCGCGCCGCTAGGTGACGTGAACGTCTCGGTGGCAATTCGGCCAGCGCGATGGTGTCAATAACTCCCCCATGGTGCGATTGCAGCCGGCCAGCGCGGAGCGATCATTACGAGCCGTCACCGCACGATGAGCAGACCGGCGGACTCGATTGCCCAGCGCCGCTGCCGACCAAGGGGAGGTGTCAATCGACTGAAGACTACTAGTAACGATCGGTCGATACGAACCGCCCGATCTCGATTCTCGCACGCCACTCGACAGGACAACAGGAGAAGAAATGGTCGACAAACAGATCAGAATCGGTCGCATCCTGCCCGCAGCCGCTGCAGTCCTGGCTGCCTTTGCAGCGATGGCGTCAGCGGCAGACGCATTGACGATAACCCCCGAAACGCCGAGCATCACGGGACGCGTGGCAATAACGGAGCCGGTGACGGTGACGTGCTCGCCATTTGACCCAACGCTCACGCTCGACTCCGAGAACATCAACGTACAGGTCGAGCAGGCCGCCGGTAAAGCCATAGCCCACGGGACTGGCCTCACGAGCAGCTTCTCGCCGACGTTCCTGTTCCCGTGTGACGGGAGTCAGAGCACGATTCCAATCACGATTTACGCCGACCCGGCAGGCCCGCCCTTCCACCGCGGCAAAGCCGTATTCACGGAGACAGCATCGGCCGGCGCCGCTACGCCGTGCTTCCCCGGGAGCACCACGTGCTTCACCAACCCGAGCGCCATCCAATCGGCCGGCACCGGGCCGATCGCGCTGGCCATGCACTGACCCAGGCACGACAGAGCGCTCCGCGGCGGTAAGTGCTTTCCTAGCCGCAGCGGGCTTCGCGATCGCGGGCGCCATCCTCACCGCGATTCTGATCTCCTCGCGCGACGGCCGCGAGTACTCGGCGGCCCCGCGCGCGGAGGCGGCGGCGGTGCCAGTCGGGACGACACGGGGTAGCGCCCGGGCCTTGCAAGCCATTGCGGGCTCAAGAAGCGTGGCCCGTGCAAGGAGCCTGGCCCGTGCAAGGAGCGTGGCCCGTGCCCTGCTCGCATGTCTTGACAGCTGTAGACGCGTGATATCATGCGGATACCGGTTAATGCCTCCTGAGGAGCGATCATGGACACCACGACGACGTTCCCGATCACGTTCGATCGACCCAGCCGCATCCCTATGACGGTGCTCGGCGCCGGTCCGAACGTCTCGCGCGTGACGGTGAGTCCTTCAACGGTCGACGTTCGCCTTGGGTGGGCATTTCAAGCCAGGATCCCCCGCGAGGCCGTCGCATCTGTCCGGCCACTGAACGGCGGCCTGAGCGAACTGCGGGGTCCTTTGGGACTCAGCGTTCTCCGCGGAGTCAACTACTGGCGAGGTACCGCTCTTGTCAATGGCGCCGGTACCGGCCTGGTCGAGATCACATTGGATCAGCCAAAGCCGGTGCGCCTGGGTCCGTTCCGGGTCCCGATGCGTCGGCTGATCGTGAGTGCCGAGGACCAGGCCGGGCTCGTCGCAGCACTCACCCCCAGCACCCTGCGCTCACCGGGCTCGGGTCACTCGAGTCTGTAGCTTATTGAGGCTGAAATGACGACAGGCGATCAGAACGTCGGCTGGGGCGGCCACTGGGCGCGTAGGCACTACAAACAGATGATCGTCGTACGAGCCCTTCTCGCGCCGTGGATCGTCTTCGTCACCGTGTTCCTGTGCGTGAAAGGCTACTGGTGGGGACTCGTCTTCCTTCCGTTTCTAGCCCTCGACCTCTGGCTTCTGCGTAGCCTCGTGCGGTACGCGCGCACGCAAGGCCGGTGACTTAGCCGGGGCTCATGCCGAGCGTGCGCTTGAGGAACTCCACCTGGAGCAGCATCAGATTCTCTGCGACCTCTTCCTGCCGGGCCATGTGGGTGACGCCGGACAGCGGGAGCACGGTGTGCGGCCGCCCGGCGGCCAGGAGCGCCGACGAGAGCCGCAGCGTGTGCGCCACCACCACGTTGTCGTCGGCCAGCCCGTGAATGAGCATGAGCGGGCGCTCCAGCCTCGGCGCATCATCGATCAGCGAGTTATAGGTGTAAGCATAGGGGTGGTCGTCCGGCAGACCTAGGTAACGCTCTGTATAAAAAGTGTCATACAGCCGCTGGTCGGTGACTGGCGCACCGGCCACCGCCGTGTGGAAGACGTCCGGGCGCCGCAGCACGGCCAGCGCGGCCAGGTAACCGCCGTGGGACCAGCCGCGGATACCGACCCGGGTTAGGTCCAGGTCGGGGTACGCTGCGGCGGCAGCGTGTAACGCCTCGACTTGGTCCTCCAGGTTCGGTCCGGCCTCGTCGTAGTGGATTGACCGGTCCCAATCGGGCCCACGGCCGGGCGTGCCCCGGCCGTCGGCGATCAGCACGGCGAAGCCCTGGTCGGCGAGCCACTGCGGCGTCAGGTATGCGTTGCGTGCGGAGACCACGCGCCTCGCGGCGGGGCCGCCATAGGGGTCGCACAGCACCGGCAGCCGGGCCGAGCCGCGCTGGTGCCCGCGCGGCAGCACCAGCGCGCACCGCAGCTCATGAGCGCCGACGGTTAGGAACGTGACCTCCGGGGTGAGTACCGGGGTCTCTGCGAGCGACGCGATCTCCCCGTTCTGCTCGCCGCCCCGCCAGACCTGCACCCGAGAGCCGAACCAGCCGAGCGACCGCGATGACGTGACCACGAGGTCCCCGCGCCGGGCGGCCTCGTGCATGCCGGGGTCGCGGGTCACGCGGACGGTGCTGGTCGGACTACCGGTGTAGACGTGCAGCTCGGCCGGATCTTGCCCGGTGGCGGTGAACAGCACGTCGTCACCGACGTCGAGGACGCTGGCGACGTTCAGGCTCACCGGCGTGACCGGGTCCTCGCCGATCATCAGCCGGTACGCGCCGTCTCTGGCCACCACCCGGACCAGGTCGCCGCCCGGCGTCCAGGCGGGAGTGCCGACGATCACGTCGACCCAGTCTGGGTCAGTGTCCTCACAGATCCGCTCGACCGTGCCGTCCTCGGCCACGGCCAACACCCGCATCGTTCGCTGGTCGCGCGAGGCCACCTGCAACAGCGCGGGCCCGCCGCGCGACCAGTGCACTGAGGTCAGGTAAGGCGCGTCAGAGGAGTCCCAGCACACGGGCGTCAGGTTTCCGTCCAGCCCGGCGAGTACGACGCTGACGTCGGCGTTCGCGGTCCCCGCCCGTGGGTAGGCGACCTCCACGGGCGCGCGGTCCGGGTGGGCCGGATCCGACACGTGCCAGCGGGCCACCGGCGTAGTGTCCACTCGGGCCACCAGCAGGTGCCGTCCGTCGGGTGACCACCAGAAACCGCGGGTCCGGTACATCTCCTCGGCCGCCACGAACTCGGCCAGGCCGTAGGTCACGTTCTCGGCCTCCGGCACGGCCAGCGCCCGGTCACCCGCGCCGTCGGTGGCTACCACGCGGAGCGCCCCGTCCGCCACGTACCCGATGTTGGCTCCCGTCGGGTCCGGACGCGGGTCGAGCACCGGCCCCGGCACCACCAGCTCTCGCACACGGGCGCCGTCCAGATCGGCCAGATCGGCCACGAACAGCCGCCCGGAAAGCGCGAACGCCGCGATCCGCACGCTCTCGTCGGCCGCGAAGGACACCACACCCGCCGCGGCCTGGCGGGTGCGCTCCCGCCGCGCTCGCTCTTCGGGCGGGAGGTGCTCCTCGGAGCCGGAGAGCAGGTCCTCTGCGTCGGCAACCAGCCGCTCCGCGGCTGTGGCGATGTCACGTAGCCACAGGCCGGTGCTGCGGTCGGTGCCCGAGCGCGCCCGCAGGAAGGCGACGCGGTTGCCGTCCGGAGCGATCGCGAAGGCGTGCGGAACGCCCAGGGAGAACCCGACGGTGCGGGCGTTCTGGCGCGGGAAGCTGATGGTGGCGTCGGTCACGGCCCGATCCTCTCAAAAACCACCACCAGTCCCGAGCGGGGCGCGGCCATCAGCTCAGATGCAGGCTCGGCGGGCGGACGGTTAGGCCACCTGACCTGCAGTCGCGCTCCCGGGCAGCGCGCGTGCGAGTTGGTTGCGCGAGGTTATGCCGGGTTCGAGAACTCCTTGCGCAGGTGGTAGGCGACGGGCGCTCACGTCGAAGCCACTCGCCGTAGAGCAGGTGGGCGCGGCGTGGCTGTCCAGCTGGCGAGGAGGTTGAGGGCCTGCTCGGAGCGGCTGCCAGGTTCGGCGGTGAAGACCGCCAGGCGCAGTCCGGCGTCGGCTGAGAGGTCCATCACCTCGTAGCTCAGCTCGAGCTCGCCGACGCCAGGATGGTGCAGTCGTTTAGTGCCCGCGTCGCGTGGTAGCGGACGTTGTGCGCCGCCCACCAGGTGCGGAAGGCGTCGCTGCGGGTCGAGAGTTCGCCGACGAGATCGGAGAGCGCGCGGTCGTAGGGGTTGCGCCCGGCCTGGGAGCGCAACGCTGCGACGAGATCTTTCGCCGCCTTTTCCCAGTCGAGGAAGAACTCCTGGGCGGTGGAATCGAGGAAGGTGAAGCGCGCACTGCTGGGTGGCTGCTCGAGGCTGTCGAACAGCGGCGCGTACAGGGCGCGGCCGAGCTGGTTGGCGGCCAGGTAGTCACCGCGCATGTTGCTCACGGTCGCCGGCGCGCTGATGCTGTCGAGGATGCGCTGCAGGACCGGCCGGACGCGCTGCCCGATCGGACCGCGCCGGCGCCGCGAAGAGGGCGCGCTCGGGCTCCGTACGTCGGCGAGGCTCGAACGGTCGGAGCGCCGGCCGTGCCGGCTCCGGCGCGTAGACCCTGGCCGCGCCTCGAGGTCAGGAACTGCGAGAGCTCGCCTGTCGCGTCCATGGTCTGCGACTGTACGCACGGACCCGTGCGCGGTGGGGTGTCCTGTCAGTACCCCCCTGACAGGGCCTCTCAGATCTCGACGATCGCTGCCACAGTAAAAGCCAGCCCCGCACGACTTCAATGCCGGAGAGGACACCGACATGAGTACTGAGAACACCATCGGTCGCGTCGCGGTCATCACCGGCGCCTCGTCGGGCATCGGCGAGGCGACCGCCCGCGCGCTGGCCGCCGACGGTCATCGCGTCGCGCTGCTGGCCCGGCGCCTGGATCGCATCCAGGCGCTGGCCGAGGAGCTCGGCGACGGCGCCATCGCGATCGAGGCCGACGTCACCGACCGCGACTCGATCGTCGCCGCCGCGCAGCGCGTCCAGGACGAGCTCGGCGGCGCCGACATCCTGGTCAACAACGCCGGCGTGATGCTGCTCGGACCGTTCTCCGCCGAGCTCTCCGACGACTACCGCCGGATGATCGAGACCAACCTGCTGGGCGCGATCACGACGACCGAGGTGTTCCTCGATCAGCTCCTCGCCGGCGGCGGCGGTGACCTGATCAACCTCTCCTCGGTGGCCGGCCGGACCGCCCGTGCCGGGAACGCGGTCTACGCCGCGACCAAGTGGGGGATGAACGGCTGGTCGGAATCGCTGCGCCAGCAGCTGCAGCCCGACGTGCGCGTGATCGTGATCGAGCCCGGCGCGGTCGCCACCGAGCTCACCGACCACATCACCCACGCCGAGACCAAGGCGGCCGCCGAGCAGATGTACGAGGCGACCGCGATCAGCGCCGAGGACATCGCCGAGATCATCGCCTTCGCCGTCTCGCGGCCGCGCAGCGTGTCGCTCAACGAGATCCTCGTCCGCCCCACCGCGCAGGCGCTGTGAGCCGAACACCCGCGACAACCCGACACGAGAGGAACGAACCCGACCATGACCCCGACCCCGCCTGGAACTGAACAACGGCGTCCCGATGCCCGCCCTCGGCCTCGGCGTCTTCCAGACGCCCCCCGACGAGACCCGGGACGCGGTCCGCGCCGCGCTCGACGTGGGGTACCGGCTCATCGACACCGCGGCGGCGTACGGCAACGAGCGCGAGGTCGGCGAAGCCGTGCACAGCTCCGGCCTGGACCGCTCGGAGGTCTTCCTGGAGACCAAGGTCTGGATCAGCGACTACGGATACGACGAGACGCTGCACGCCTTCGAGAAGAGCGCCGGCAAGCTCGGCGTCGACCAGATCGATCTGCTGATCCTGCACCAGGCGCTGCCGTCGGCGTTCGACCGGACCCTGGAGGCCTACCGTGCCCTGGAGACGCTGCTGGCGGACGGCAAGGTCCGCGCGATCGGGGTCAGCAACTTCATGGTCGAGCACCTCACCGCCGCTGCTCGATCGCGCCACGGTGGTGCCGGCGGTCAACCAGATCGAGTGCCACCCCTACTTCCAGCAGCGGGACGTGCAGGACTTCGGCGCCGAGCACGGCATCCTCACCCAGGCTTGGTCACCGATCGGCGGCATCACCTTCTACCGCGACGGCAGCCACGGCAGCACCCTCGACGACCCAGTCATCGGAGACATCGCCAGAGCCCACGGCAAGACTCCCGCGCAGGTGATGCTGCGCTGGGGTCTGCAGCACGGACGCTCGGTCATTCCGAAGTCCACCAAGCCCATCCGCATCGCAGAGAACATCGACGTGTTCGACTTCGAGCTCTCCGCCGACGAGATGGCCGCGATCGACGACCTGGACACCGGCCGCCGCGGTGGCCCCGAGCCCGACGCGATCACCCTGGAGACCTTTGGCCGCGAGATCCCAATGGCCTAGGAGCCGCCGACAACACCCAGGGGCGCCGCCGTCTATTCCGCCGGAGGGTCGATGAAATCGTCGGCAAGGCGTGGCTCCCATGCGCTTGTGGCTGAAGTGGTGGACGGCGGGGTCAACGTTGCCGACGGTGAACCTACGAGAGGTCGATCTGGTGTCGAGTCGCCTGCGTAACTACCAGTGCACCCGTATGGGGCTTCCTGGCCGACCAGAGCTGGCTCGGCTAGAGCCGACGCTGTCGGTGTTCAACGCGGCGCTCCCGCGTAACCGTCGCTACGAGACGCAGAATCGTTCAAGAACCCCGTTCGGTCGGACCGACTCACCCTGAGCGATGCAGCCACGTCGCTCTTGTGAGCTCATACTCGACTTCGCCCTGCTCGGCGCCCGGGACCAGATCGGCGTACGGCTCACCGGAGATGAACGCCCGGGCAAAGGTCAGGCCGACGGCGGCCATGGTGGCCCGTGACGCAGCGTTGGTTGCCATGGTCTGAGCGAAGATACGATCGAGGCCAACCTCTTCGAAGCCGTAGCGGACCAATGCTCGCGCACCCTCGCTGGCGTATCCGTGGCGCCAGTGCCGCCGCAGCAGCCGGTAGCCGAGATCGGCCTCGCCGGCGACTCTCGGCTGATCCGGTCCGTTCGGCGGCCGCAGAATCCACCAGCCGACGAAATCGTCCTCCGCGAAACCCGCCCAAAACCCTAGACCAGGCACCTCGTTGGCGGCGGCGAGCCGCCGCTGGTGCGCTTGCTCGACTTCGACAGATGAGACAGCTCGGCCGGTGATGTACCTCATGACTTCGGGATCGGAGTCCAACTCGATCTCGAACGGGAGATGCTCATCGGCCAGCGGCACGAGAACCAACCGCTCGGTATGCAGCCTCGGTTGCGCCATGCGCCCCAGTTTCGCAAGCAGCCGGGCGCAGGAGCGCGACCCTGGTGCCCGTCCCGGCCGGGAAGCAGGTCCGGTCGTGCCGGTAAGCCGGATCGGTGGCTTTCACAGCTAATCCACAGGTTCGGCTGCCAAGCTACGGCGGTGAGTTTGTCAGGGGCGTCTTTGAGCGAGGATCGCACCCGGGTGCTGGTGGTCGACGACGAGCCGAACATCACCGAGCTCGTGTCGCTCGGGCTGCGGTATGAGGGGTTCGACGTGAGCAGCGCTCATGACGGTCGGGGGGCGCTGCGAGCCGTTCGCGAGCTCAAGCCGGAGGTGGTGATCCTCGACGTGAGGATGCCGGACATCGACGGTCTGGAGGTCGTGCGTCGGATGCGGGCGGAGAACCTTTGGATACCGGTGATCTTTCTGACGGCCAGGGATGCCACCGAGGACAAGATTGCGGGGTTGACGGTCGGCGGGGATGACTACATTGCCAAGCCGTTCAGTCTTGACGAGCTGATTGCGCGGGTTAGGGCGATAGTCCGGCGCAATAACCTCGCGGCGCGGCAGCCGACGTCCGGGGTGCTTCGGTATGCCGACCTCGTGCTGGACGAGGATCGGCTCGAGGTCTCCCGCGGGCCCCGTCAGATCTCACTGACCCCGACCGAGTTTCGGCTCCTGCGATTTCTGATGCTGAACGCCGGCCGGGTGCTGTCCAAGGCGCAGATACTCGATCACGTCTGGGAGTACGACTTCGGTGGCGACGGCAACGTGGTCGAGACGTTCATCAGCTACCTGCGCAAGAAGATCGACGCCGAGGAACCGCCGCTGATCCAGACGGTGCGCGGGTTCGGCTATACGCTGCGCTCCCCGCAGGGTTGATGTCGCTCCGCACCCGGTTGCTGGGGGGCGTGCTGGTGATGACCGCCGTCGGTCTGCTCGCCGCGGGCGGCGGGACCTATCTGGCGTTGCGCTCGTTCCTGCTTGACCGCGTCAACCAGCAACTGATGGCGACCCGGGCGACGGTCGGACGGAGTCTGCGCGAATCCCCCGGGAGCACCATCGACTCGACGACGCTGGACCGGGTCGCCCCGCCGGTCGCCTTCGTCGAGGTCCGCAACTCCGCCGGGCGAGTCCTCGCCGTACATCGTCCAACCTCACTGAGCGGCTCGAGCCCGGAGCCCCGTCTGCCCGCGGTGCTGCATCCGCCCCCGGCGCCCACGGCGGGCTTCCCGTCACGCGAGCAGGCGCTGTCGTTTGACACGCCCGCGGCAAGCGGAACGGGGCGCTACCGCGTGCTGGTCAGCTCGTTGCCGGCCTCTGCCGATGTGCTGATCGTGGCCGTCTCCCTCGATGACGTCAACGCGACGCTCCACCGTCTTCTGCTCGTAGAGTTGCTGATCGCCGCATCACTGCTGGCCGTGCTCGCCATAGCCACGTTCTGGCTGTTGCGAAGGGGACTCCGACCGCTGGAGCGGATCTCCCAGATCGCCGGAGGGATCGCGCAGGGGGACCTAGACGTGCGGCTCTCCCCGGCGGAGGACGGCAGCGAGATCGGACGGCTGGGCCTGGCGCTCAACGGGATGCTCGAGAGGCTCGAGGACGCGTTCGCGCGCCGAGACCGCTCGGAGGCGCAGTTGCGACGGTTTGTCTCAAGCGCATCTCACGAGCTGCGCACGCCACTGACGTCGATCCGCGGGTACGCGGCGCTGCTGCGGCGGGGCGCCCGGCACCGTCCCGAGGATCTCGAGAAGTCGATCTCACGCATCGAATCCGAGGCGACGCGCATGGCCGGACTTATCGACGATCTCCTGCTCCTCGCCCGCCTCGATGAGCAGCAACCACTCGCAAGGGCCAGCACCGACCTGGCGAAGATTGCGCGCGACGCGGTCGAGGACGCGCAGGCGCGCGATCCGGGGCGACCGATCAGCGTCGACGCCGGCCATCCGGTGATCGTGAACGGCGATGAGCCTCGCCTCCGGCAGATCGTGGGCAACCTTCTCGAGAATGCGCAGGTCCACACCCCCGCCGATGCCCCGGTCCGGGTCGAGGCCAGCGTCCGCGATGGCATGGCCGTCTTATCGGTTGTCGATACGGGCCCGGGGATCGACCCCGACCAGATCGAGCACGTGTTCGAGCGCTTCTATCGCGGCACCCCGCCAGGCAGCGGCGACGCGGCTCCTCGAACCGAGGGAAGCGGCCTCGGACTCGCGATCGTCAAAACGATCGCCGAGGCCCACGGCGGTACCGCGACCGTAACCCCGCGCCCCGGACAGGGGGCACGCTTCGAGATCGTGCTGCCACTCGGCTAGCACGGCCTGGTCCGTGGCCCGCGCGCTCGAGCCAGACGCGAGCTGGCCGCGAAACACACTCGCGGCCACCACCGACCCGCATTTCCAGTACGCCAACCTAGTCGTTGGCACCGATCACCTTGAACGCTTGATTAACGAAAACGTGATGCGGCCAGCTGACACCGATCATGTGCACTTCGTAATCACCGTTGCTCAGCTGCACAACACGATCAACGACGCCGCCCGCGTAGGACGCCAAGGCGGCCTCAGTGGCCTTGGTCGCGTTCGTTCCACTGACTAGCGTGCCGGACCCCTGCGTGTAGTCCGTCGGGATCTGACCCACGCTCTTGGACTTACCCTGCGTACCCTGGCTGAACGCGATCACGTTCGACGAGGCCTGCTTGAGGTTGATCGCCGGCTGCACGATGACCTGAGTAGCAGTAATCGTCGTGCTGTCGACCTTGCCGAACACGAGGACCGCCTCGCCCTTGCTGATGGCGCTCGCCGAGGACGAGCGCGTGCCGTCGTTGTACACCGTCGATGAACTCTCCTTGACGGTCACCTTCTCGCCGGTCGGGGTCGACAGCGTGAAGCTCTGGGAGGACACGCCGTTCACGGTGCCGACCGATCCGCCCGGTGCGTTCGTCGACCTCGCGTTAGACCCCCCGCCGGAACCGGCGCCGCCGGCAAACCCGCCCGAACCAGAGGTGCTCACCGCGGTGCTCGATGTGGTCGTGGCGGCCTGCGAGCTCGATGTACCACCGCAGGCCGCGACTCCGACCCCGAGCCCGAGCACGGGAACGATCAACCCGACCGTGGCCCCGAGCCGCCGCCTGCTCAATACATGCCACCGTCGCCCGACATGGCCACGCTTCCGTCGAGCCGACACCCCACGCTCCGGACGAGCCGTTTCGTTATCGGTCTTCATTCTTACTGCGCTCCAATCTGGTCGCTCTCGGATTGCAAACCGCACTTTGGTCGGCGCCGCTGTCATCCCACTTGGGGTCCGCTGTGGATTGCCTGTGGGCGCGACGCCGCCCCCCGACGCGCTTGAATCGAAGGACACGCCAGACCGGCCAGCTCGAACTACCTAGGCACCTACAAGCGGAGACACTCCTCCCCGCGCCGGCATCTCGCGCCCGTGAGACCTTCGCCTACACCCTGGTAGACGCGCTGGCCGGCCTGGTTCGCCTAATCCGTTGGTTCGGCTTGGGTGCTACCCGGGCGAGGCGTCGAACATCACGGTCGTTCCCACCGCGCACTGGACGAAGGCCTCGGGCATGGCGCGGGCGATGGTGTGGACCGCCCTCCAGCCCGAGCAGTGCGCGGGCAGGACGCGACCAACCCCGGCGGCGCGCAACGCGTCGACCGTTGGCTCGATGCGCGCCTCGAACAGTCCGCCGGTGAGATGTAGGCCACCGATAAGACCAGCGATGCGGGCCTCACCGGTCAGACGTTGAGCGTGGCGCACGACGTTGATCACGCCCGCGTGCGAGCAGCCGGAGATGATCACCAAGCCGCGACCGCGCACATTGACGACGAGTGCTTGGTCGTCCCAGATCATCGGATCGGGCTGCCAATCGTCGCCGTCCCGCGCCTCGTGGATCGGAAACCCAGTCTCGAACTCGGTTACCCGCTCGACCTGTCCGGAGACAAGAACGGCGCCATCGAGCAGGAGGCTGTGCGCGCGCTCCTCGACCACCTCAAGGCCCTCGGCCTCAAGGTCGTGACGGCTCGGCGGCGGCAGCCGCAGTTCGCCGCCCGCGGGAAAGGCGATTCTTCGTTCGCGCCAAGCATCGGGATGAATCAACAGCGGCAACCGCGAGCGGCCCCGACGGCGGAGCAGCCCCTCAAGGCCGCCGTGATGATCAGCGTGGCCGTGCGAGATGACGATCGCACGCAGGTCGTCCACCGGCACCTGAAGCACGTCGAGGTTGCGGGCCACGGCGTGCGGCGAAAGGCCGGCGTCGTAGAGCACAGTGCTTCGGTCACCGTGCCGTTCGACAGTGACCAACGCGGAGAAACCATGCTCGGCAACCAACTGTTCTGCCGCTCCCAAGTCCCGCGTTTGGTAGCGAACGACGCCCTCCTCCCCTGCCATCAGCAAGTCGAGGAAGTTGTCGATCACCACCGTCACCTCGACGTGGTCAACCGAAGCGAGCACGCGCGGATCCTACGCCAGCGCGACGATCCCGCGGCGTGACAGGCGTAAGTTCAGCCCGCCGCTATGCCGTCAGGACAGTGCGAAGCTCAGCCGGAACTTCGGCTACCGGCTGCGGTGATTCGGGTGTCGGGAGGGACGGGAGCTGTGCGTCTGGTCGCGGTCGCCAGCTCGAAGGTCGGCATGGGTGGCCGTTGGCCAGAATCACACCGTCGCTGCAATGGGCTTCGACCACTCCGTCGCCAAACTGCTCCTCGTATAGCCGCGCATATAGACCGCCCTGAGCGAGGAGCTCGTCGTGGGTGCCTCGCTCGACGACAGCGCCGTTTTCGATCGCGAAGATGACATCGGCGTTTCGGATCGTCGACAGCCGGTGCGCGATGGCGACCGTGGTGCGGCGCTGGATGAGCGACACGAGCGCCTGTTGCACGACGCGTTCGCTTTCGGTGTCCAGCGCCGAGGTGGCCTCGTCGAGCACGAGGATCGGCGGGTCTTCGAGGATCACGCGCGCGATCGCCAGCCGCTGGCGCTCTCCACCGGAGAACCGGTAGCCGCGCTCGCCCACGATGGTGTCGTAGCCGTGCTCTAGCGCGAGGATGCGGTCGTGGATGTATGCGGCCTTCGCCGCGGCCACTATCTCCTCGTCGGTCGCGGTCGGCCGACCGTAACTGATGTTCTCGCGCACTGTGCCTCCGAAGAGATAGCTCTCTTGCGTGACCACACCCACCGCGCGTGCGATCGTCGCAGCCGTGAGGTCGCGCACGTCGTGACCGTCGATCTTGACTGCGCCTTTCTCGACGTCATAGAGCCGGGGTATCAGGTACGAGATAGTCGTCTTGCCAGCGCCGGAAGGACCGACGAGCGCCGCAAGCTGCCCGGGCGAGACCAGGATCGATACGTCGCGCAGCGCATCCTCGGGTGCGGGTGGTCCGCCGTCCTCGCCCCCGCCGTAGCGGAACGAGACGTGCTCGAGCGCGACTTCGCCTCGGATCTCGTCGGCGGACAGGTTGAGCGCGTCACGCCGATCGGTGATTCGGGGCTTCAGGTCGATCAGCTCGAAGATCCGCCCGAACAGCGCGAGCGATGACTGGACGTCGACCGACACCTGCAGCAGCTGGTTGATCGGGATCAGCAGCCGGCTCTGCAGGGTCGTGAATGCCACGAGTGTCCCCGCCGAGAGGCCGCCGTGAGTGCCCTGAAGGCCGGCCACCAGATAGACCAACGCCGGGCTGATCCCGAAGAACGCCTGGGTGACCGCGAAGAACGACCGCCCGGTGATCGCCTGCCGGATCTGTAGTTCGGCCTGGTTGGCGTTCTCGGTGCGGTAGCGGTCAACCTCGTGCTCCTGGCGCCCGAACACCTTGGCCAGCAGGATCCCGGACACCGACAGGGTCTCCTGGGTGATCGAGCCCATTGCCGCCAGCGACGCCTGGGCGTCGCGACGGGCCCTTCGCCGCGCGCGCCCGACCCGCCTACTGAACAACACGAACACCGGCGTCGCGGCCAGGGAGATCGCCGTCAGCAGCGGCGAGAGCACCAGCATCGCCACGACGGAGGACGCGAACGTGACCACATTGCTGACGACCGACGACGCGGTTGAGGTGATCGTCGTCTGCACGCCGCCGACATCGTTGGCCAGCCTCGACTGAACCTCGCCGCTGCGAGTCGCCGTATAGAACGCCAGCGAGAGCCGCTCCAGATGCTCGAACAGCTGGTTGCGAAGCTGCTCGAGCACCCGGTTGCCTACTATCTCGGTCAGCCAAGTCTGACCGACATTCAGGACCCCGTTGACGATCGGGATGGCGATCAACGCCCCCACCAGCGGATACAGCACTCCGAGGTCGGGACCGCCCCGAACGAAGAGGGCGTGGTCGAACACCCGACGGACCAACAGCGCGCCGATCACGCTCAACAGCGAGCTGATCAAGATCATCGCGACGATCACCGCCAGCGTGCCGCGATGGGGCCGAAACAAACGCACGATCCGCCGGCCCAGCTTCGGCGGATCGGTCTGAGAAACCGATGCGATCATCACGCGAGGCTAACCGGCACACGCGACCGCCGGCGAGAAGTGGCCCGCTCGAAAAGAGCTGCCGACCGCCAGTCGCCGGAGGTAGCATAGGCGCCAGGCATGCCCCGGCCAACCCGGTTGACGGTCTCTCAAGGATTCCGATCCGGGTGCGGCTCAGATCGCGTTCGTCGCGATGACGGCTGTGGACCTCGCCGCTGCCGGACTGCAGTACGACCACAGCGCCGAAGAGTCCAACCGAACCCATAAAGGAGGTCACTTCGATGAATGCGACTTGGAAACCGCACGAAAAGCATGGTGAGCTGACCGAGCAGAGCGACCTGCCGGACAGTGTCTTCGCGTTCCCGAAAGAGCGGAAAGAGCCGCTCACGGATGCCACGCACGTCCGGAATGCGATCGCGCGCTTTGACCAAGTAACCGACGTAACCGACGAAGAGCGGGAGTTGGCCTTCGCGAATATTAAGCAGGCCGCCGACTACTACGGCGTCGAAGTGAGCGAGTCGGAGTGGCAAGATCTCGGAGGCCGGCCCCACACCGGACGAACCGCCGAGGATCGCAGGGAATCGGCTCGCGCAGCCGTGGAGACCAAAAGGGAGAGAGGGGAGCTCTAGCCGGTCACCGACGGTTCGGCTGCACGACGAGTGCGCTCCCGCCGCCCAGGCGGACAGGCTCGGCGATCGCCTCGGCCCTCCCGTGCCCGAGCATCTGGAGCGCTGTCGCATCCCCCGGATAGTTGTCGAGCGGGAGGATTGGCCCGGTCGCGAGCGCGAACTTCTCGCCGTACTGACTCGTGAGCTGCTGAGCGAGCGTGCTGTTGTAGAAGTCAGGCTCGGCGAGCGAGGTGTTGGACGACGAGTTCGTCTGGCTTACGCGCGGTGCGGCGAGCGCGGCTGGCAGGGTCATGCCGAAGTCGACGTGGTTGATGAGGGTTTGGACGACGGTGGTGATGATCGTCGAGCCGCCGGCGGCTCCGATCGCGAATTGCGGTTCGCCGTCGCGGAGTGCGATGACCGGGCCCATGCTCGACCGCGGCTCCTTGCCTGGTGCCGGGAGGTTCGGATCATTAGGGCCGGACGAGGGCGGGGCGAAATCGAAGTCGGTGAGCTCGTCGTTGAGGAGGAAGCCGTAGCCGGGCACGACCTGGCCGCTGCCGCCAAAGAAGTTGATCGTGTTGGTGTAGGCGACGATGTCGCCCCATTTGTCCTCGGTGACGATGTTGTTCGTGTGATGGGCCTCTGGCGACGCCGAGGATGACTGGGCCGCAGTGGCACTGCTGCAACCCGAGAACGGCGGGAACGGCGCGCCCGGCGCGACCGGCGAAGTCGCCGCGGTGTTGCCGATCAGGCAGCGGCGCGTCGCCGCGAACCCCGGATCGAGCAGCCCCGAAAGGGGCACGCTGACGAACTTGGGGTCGCCGACGAAGGCGTTGCGGTCGGCGTAGGCGAGCCGGGACGCCTCGAGGTAGTGGAACAGCGCCTCGACGCGCGGCTCGGCGCCGAGCGGGTAGCCGCTCAGGATGTTGAGGATCTCGCCCTCGGTCGAGCCGCCGCTCGACGGCGGCGCCATCCCGTAGATCTTCAGTCCCCGATAGGTCACCTGGGTCGGCGCGAGGCTGCGGGTTTGGTAGGTCTGAAGATCCTTCGTGGTCATGATGCCCGTGTTCGTGACGATCGTCTGTCCCGGGGTGAGCACTGGGTGATCGTCGGCCTGGACGATCGCCTGTCCGATCGGTCCGTCGTACAGCGCGGACTGACCCCGGCGGGCGATTAACTCGTAGGTGTGCGCGAGGTCGGGGTCGCGCAGCCAAGTCCCAACCGGCAGCGGATCGCCTGACGGAGTGAGCAGGAGCGACCGGCTCGCTGGGTAGGCCTGCAGCGTCGACAGGCCGGACTGCTCGAGCTGGTTGAAGTCGAAGTTGACCGCGAAACCGTGCTTGGCGAGGACGATCGCCGGCCGCAGGTCAGCGCTGAGCGAGAGGCGGCCGAAGTCGCCCACGGCGGTCGCCCACGTCGCGACATTCCCCGGGACGCCGGTCGACAGCGGCTGGTCAGAGGCCGCGGTGTAGTTCATCGGCTTGCCGGTCGTCGGGTCGATGAACAGGTTCATCGTGCAGGCCGACGGGCACGTCTCGCGACCGTCGATGGTCGTGACCTTGTGCGTGCGCGCGTTGTAGATGACCATGAAGCCCCCGCCGCCGGGACCGGCGACGAACGGGACGGTCACTCCAAGGGCGCTCGCCGTTGCGACGGCGGCGTCGACGGCGTTGCCGCCTCGGCGGAGGACATCGATGCCGGCCCGGCTGGCGCCCACATCCATCGAAGCGACGGCACCCCCGGTGCCGACCGCGAGCGGCTCATCGGGGTAGCGCACCCGGTGCCGCGCGCCTGTCGCGCCCGCGGACGCGCCTGCCGGCACCGCGACAGAGCCCGCCGCGCACAGCAGCGCCACGATAGTTGCGATTCGTCGATGACTCACAACACCCACCTCCCAGCGACCTCGGACTACCCACAACTTTCCCAGCCGCGGCGTCTCGGAAACCGCAACATCCGCCAATGACAGAGCGATGGACCGTCAACACCGGCCCTGCTCTCCGGCTCAGACGAATCGCCGCACGAACGCGCGTGCCTCCTCGGCGACCTCTCGCCAACCGTGGTCGATCGTGAGCGCATGGCCACGTCCGGGCATCTCGACGATCTCGGTCACGCCCTCGTTGCGCGATTGACGCTGGTAGGCGGCGTTAGCCAGTACCGGCGGCACCGTGTGGTCGTTTTCGCCCGAGACGATCAGCAGCGGGCCACGATTCGGATTCTCGGTGTCGACCTTCGCCTCTGTCCACGGGTTGAGGTTGCTAGCCGCGGCCTGGAACAGCGGCTCGGCGGACGCCGGCACTGCGAACTCCTCATACAGGGCTTTGGCCTCGTCCTCGTCGACCGCGTTCGCGAACGCGTAGCGGAACTGCTCGTAGGTGAGCGGGATCGCCTTGTGGCGGTTTGTCGGATTGCCGAGCACCGGGCGGGCGGCGCGGAGCGAGGAGATCGGCAGCGGCAGCACGCCCCGGAACGGCGCAGGATCGATCGCCACGGCGGCGGCCGAGAGCCCCCGTCCCGCCAGGATCTGCGCGATGAGCCCGCCGAACGAATGTCCGATGATCACCGGCGTGTGGTCAAGCTGAGTGAGGATCGACTCGTAGTGGGCTGCGACGTCGCCGATCGACTTCCCGGCGAACACCTCCGGACGGGCGTTCGCATCCTCGACGGTGAGCGGGTCATCGGGCCAGCCCGGGGTGAGCGCGACGAAATCGTCTTCTTCGAAGAACGCCGCCCACCGATCCCAGCTGGACGGCAACAGCCAGAGACCGTGGACGAACACGACTGGGGTCCGGCCCGACTCCTTGGCCCGTGTGATCTGCTCGGCCTCATGTTCGGCCATTGATGTCTCTGGGTTCATGTCTCCTCCGTTCATGGAAGGCGTATTCAGGATTGCGAGGACCATCGCAGATGGTTCGCTCGATAGGTAGCTCGGTTTCAGCCGCTGTTCAGAAACTGGCTGATGCGGTCACGGATCGCTTTGCGCTCGCGGTCAGCGTCGTACGCGTGGAGCCGTTCGGCTTGCTCGCGTAGGCGCTGCTCGACGATCATTGCGAGCCCGTCCAGCAGTTCGGGACGTCTGCGCAACAGCGGCTCGTACTGACGCTTGCCGATCTCATAGACGGTGGCGCCCGTCACGGCGCGGACGGTGGCGGCTCGGGGTTCGCCCGTCACGAGCGACATCTCACCGATCACGGATCCCTTCACCCTCGTATCCAGCGGCCAGTCCCGACCATCCTCCCGGCGCAAGAGCACCTCCACAGCGCCTTCGACGACGACGAACAGCGATGTCCCCTCCTGCCCCTGGACGACCAACCGCTCCAACGGCCCAAGTCTCAGCGGACGCGCCGTACGGGCCAGTTCACGCCGCTCATCTTTCGTGAGCGAGGCAAAGATAGGGACGTCGTCGAGCAGCCGGGAGAGGTCCTCGGTGGATCGCTCGTACTCCACCGGGAGTTCGACCGGCAAGTCGAGCCCCTCCTGGTATCCGTCTCGCTGCTGAAGCAAGGCGACCTGGGCCGGACGGGCGATCTTCGTCTCGAGCAAGCTCGCCTCGCGTGGAATGCATTCGTCGCCCGTGAAGTCCATCAGGAGGCGCTCCTTGGACCACGCTGCCACCGCATTCATTGACGCGCGGTACTGCGTGCAGGCTGACGCGAAGAGCCCGTCGTGATCGCCGAGTAGCCTGGTCATCGGCGTTGGGACTCGCAGTGAGCCCTCCAGCCCCAGCTGCCCCCGCTTATGCCAGAGCACGAACTCGCGCACCTGTGCGGGGAGGAACCCTAGCTCCGGAAAGGCCGCGGGCGTCATCCGAAGAACCGCCCGCTCGGCATCGCGGAAGACCCGCTGCCAGGTCTCCTGAGCGTTGTGGTGGTTCGACCCCGCGAGCTCGATGGCGTGCTTCAGGTCGTCGTGGTGAGCCTCGAGAAAAGCTAGCGTCGCACGTCGCTTGGCGAGCAGATTGCGCGCGGACACCGGCCCTGTCCGCGGCACGCCGCGAGTGGGAAAGGCGATGCGGCGCAGCCTCCAGACTGCTTGCCACCGCTTTGGGTTGATGCGATCCCGGATCTCGGCAAACGAAGAAGACTCCGCGAACGCCCGACGCTCTGACGGTGTGAGGAGATCTCCGACATCGTCCCGGACGGCCTCAACCACGCCTAGGAAGGTGAGGAACTCAAGGTATAGGCCCACCTGCAAGAGCCAGCACGGATCGGTCAGATTCCGGCGCTTTTGGACTATGTCGGCGATCAACGCGCGCTTGTACAACTCAGCCTTATCACCGCCGATCTCGAGCACGGGATACCAAGGATGAAACGCCAGGCCCGGATCTGGGACGCCACACGCGGACGCTTGACGCGCCGTATCTGGCGCGACCAACCGCTCAACCAGTCGCCGATAGAGGGACCCAAAGCGGCGGGCGTCGCACGCGAGCAGACGAGCCTCCGCGCCGGCGACCGGCACACTACCCTCGGTCACGCGAAGCTCGACACGCACGCGTTGGGCAAACAGATGGCCAAATGTGTAGGGATCCTCGGCGCCCGTCGAGCCATCGCGTAGCGCTCCGTCGAGCTGTTCCCACGACCATCCGCTTCCCGGAAAGAGGTCGTGCTCCGGCGAGAACCCGAGCGCAATCCGCTCGCCGCCACCGATTCGAAGGTCAGCCTCTCGGAGCGCGACTTCGCTTCCGCTTCCGGTATCGAATGCCATTGCGCGCACTGGTCGCCGATCCCAGCCTGGAATCGGGGCAGACTCGTTCGACCCGTCACGCCCAACGAACGACAGAGTTACGTCCAGCTCGAGTCGCCGGTCGCCGCAACCGCTGACGTCGAACAGCACGTAAGCGACGTTCTCCAGGCGCCGCAGCGCGTCGTCGCCGAGCACCAGAGCAGCCGGGTCACTCGATCCCATGCCCGGGTGCAGCGCCTCATCGACCGGTCTCCAGCCCGGTACGAAGGGGACGACCCGGCAGTCGAGTCCGGCGTCCCCGCGCCGCACCCGCTCGCCCGCCGCGAGCAGAATGCGCGCCTTGGAGTCGGCGTCAAGCCCGCTGACGGGCGAGTCGACCAACTCCTGAAGCCGAACGATGAAATCGACCTCGCGCACCCGCGAGGATTCTTTCACGCGCGGACTCGGTCATGGGCGCCGGCGCGGGACCGAACACGCCCTGCCGCTGACGACAAGGGTGCCTTCACACCCAGCCCTTGCGGTGGAAGAAGATGAGAAGACCCACGCAAGTGGCCACGATGCTGCCGACCCCGATCACCCAGAACGTCCACTGATGAGTGATGAGGTGGGTGACGAGAAAGCTGAAGTTCTGACCGAAGAACCCGGTGATGAACCCGAGGGGCAAGAACACGGTGGCAATCACCGTGAGCTGCTTCATGACGTCGTTCTGACGGTTGCTGACGGTCGACAGGTATAGATCGCTGGCGCCCGAGAGCAGGTCGCGGTAAGAGTCGATCAGGTCGCTGATGCGGATCAGGTGGTCGTAGATATCGCGGAAGTAGTCGCGCTCGTCGAGCTCGAGGCCGGGCAGCTGCGCGATGCGGTCGACGGAGTTGGCGAACAGGTCGCGCTCGGGCGTTATGACCTTTCGCATGGCAAGAAGTTCTCGCTTGAGTGCGAACAGCCGCTCGAGTTGCTCTTCCCTGGGGTTGGCGAGGATGGCGGTTTCGAGGGTGTCAATCTCGTTGTCCATGTCCGCCAGCACGGGGAAGAAGCTGTCGACGAGGGCGTCGAGGACGCGATAGAGCAGGAACTGCTCACTATGCAGGACCCGCCCGTCCAGTTGCTCGCGCTCTCGATCGAGCGGCGGGAGAGGCCCGCGATGGATCGTGATGAGATAGTGGCCGCTGATGAACATGTGCACCTCGCTCAGGAGGCCGCGCCGTCCCGTGTGATGGGCGGACGCGCCATAGAAGACGAGAAAGACGTAATCGCCGTAGTCGTCGAGCTTGGGGCGCTGCCTAAAGTGCTCGCTGTCCTCCAGCGCGAGCGGATGAAAGCCGAAGATCTCACGCAGCTGCGTCAGCTCCTCGTCACCGGGCGATTGAAGGTCCAGCCAGAAGAACTCATCCTTCTGCAGGTGCTCGCGGATGCGCGGCTCGTCGATCTTGGTGAAGCACGGCACCTCCCACCGAAACTCGTCATCGTCGCCGTTGGGGGTGACTGCTTTGGCCTTCCCGACAGTCATGGTCGTCTCCTTGGTAGGCGCTGGCCGGGACATTGTCGCGGGAGACCGAGTCGACGCCGGCCGGCGTGGTGTGGCGAGGACTCGCCCACCTGGTAGCAATCTGATATCATCGCGCTACCAGAGTGCGCTCTCACCGCGCGCGCGGAATCGACCATGTAGGAGTTCAGACGAACACGAGCCGTCACATCACCCTCAGCGCGGCTCTGCTCGTCGCGGTGGGGCTTCTTCTCACCGCCTGTGGCGGGAGTGGGACCGCGACCGCGAGCGCCGGCTGCAAGACCGTCACCGCGAATGTGGCTGGTTCGACGACGGGCGTTTCTGGCTCGTGGCCGTACGCAAACGTCGACCTCGCGAACACCCGGGACGCCACTGGGTCGACGATCTCCTCGGCGAACGTGGCCAGGCTCGCGCCGGCCTGGACGTTCAAGCTCACCGGGATGGCCGCGGCCGGCGTGCGCCCGTACGGCTCCTTGACCGCGAACCCGATCGTGGAGAACGGCGTCGTCTATCTCCAGGATCTCGACTCGAACGTGTACGCCCTCGCGCTCACGACCGGGAAGCTCCGCTGGGAGTATGAGTGCGATCAGCCGGAGAAGAGTGGCCCGGGTCCGAACGGCGTCGCCGTCGCCGACGGGAAGGTGTACGGGCTCACCCCGACGGCGGCGTTTGCGCTGAGTGCGACCACCGGCCGGACGATCTGGGCCGACACCGATCTCCTGCGCGCAGGTCAGGGTACCTTCGGCATCCAGCCACAGGTGGCCGGCGGGCGGGTCTATCTGGGGAGCCAGTACGGTTCGGGGCCCGGCGGCGGTGTGCTGCTCGCGCTTAACGCCTCGAGCGGAGCGGTGCTCTGGAGGTTCAATACGGTCGCCGGCCCCGAGTCGGGCGTCCAGGCGCTAGGCCTCGGTGCCGGCGGCGCGTGGGAGACGCCGCTGGTCGGTGGCGACGGGTCGGTGACGTTCGGGATCGGCAACCCCTATCAGACCCCTGCGGCGGCGATCGCGCATCCGGCGGCGGATCTGTACACCGACAGCGACGTGAACCTGGACGCCGCGACCGGGAAGCTCCGCTGGTATTACCAGGGCGTGCCCGACGACTTCAAGGATTACGACATGCAGGCCTCGCCGATCTCGGCACGCGTGGGTGGCAGCTCCGCCGTGATCGGCAGCGGCAAGATGGGCTACGTGTACGAGATGAACCGCGGCACCGGGAAGCTCATCTGGAAGACGCCGGTGGGCGGGCACAACGGCCACGACGACGACTCACTCCAAGCGCTTGAGCGCCGCAGCACGCTCAAGGCGCCGCTCACGATCTTTCCCGGGTCGCTCGGCGGCGTCTTGACCGACCTCGCCGTCGCCAGCAACAGCGTGTACGTGGCGACCTTGGACCTACCGCTTACGTACACGACCTTCAAGCTCCCAGCGCCGACCAAGGGGGCTGGGTCTCCGACCGGAGAGGTCGAGGCGCTCAGCCTCGCGACCGGCAAGGTCGAATGGGACAGAAAGCTGCCGCAGCTGCCGCTCGGCGCTGTCACGGTTTCCAACGATCTCGTCGTCACGACGCTCTACAACGGCGTGCTGGTCGCGCTGAACCGCCGCACGGGCGCGGTCGTCTACCGCCGCCAGCTGCCCACCTCTAGCAACTCTCCGATCGCAATCGCCGGCAACACCGTGATCGTTCCGGCGGGCGGCCCCGTCACCAGCACCGGAAGCGGCAACCCGCAGGTCGTGGCATATACGGTGCGGTAAGGGCGCCCACGCCTCCCGAACGTTGGGCGCTGCTGTTTATGGGTTACTGACTAGTGTTCGGCCTGGTAAACGGTGACCGTCTCGGCCCGGGTACGGCTCAGGATCACCGCGGCCACCGCGGCTGCGGCCGCACACGCCGCAGCACCCACGATCAGCGCGAGCCGAGGAGCCGAGTCACCGACCGCACCGATGATGATGGCGCCGATCGGGGTGCTGCCAACGAACGCGGTGGACCACAGGGCGGTTACACGCCCGCGCATGTCCGGGTCGGCGGCGATTTGGATCGTGCTGTTTCCCGTGGTCAGGAACGTGATGCTGGCGACGCCGACCACGATGAGCAACACAACGGCGAGGTAAGTTTGATTGGTCAGGGCGGTGCCGAGCATCGCGACCGCATAGAGGATCGCGGCCCTGATCATCCTCGGCACGCCCGTCTCGGGGTGACGGATGCAGTAGAGCCCGCCGACAACCGAGCCGAGACCGAAAGCGGCGATCAGCAGACTGTAGGTCGTCGCTCCGCCATGGAGTGGGCCCCGCGCGAACAGGGGCAGGCTCACCTCATACTCATAGGTGAAGGTGCCCACGAGAACCATCATGCTCACGGGCGCCAGGATCTCTGGCACCGTGCGAGCGTAAGCCAGGCCTTGGCGGAGTTGCCCGCGGGCGCGCCGAACGGGCGCAGACGGGTGCAGCTGTGAGTTGTCGAGAATCAACAGCGAGTAGATGACTGCTCCGAAGCTCGCGGCGTTGGCGATGAAGCACCACCCAACCCCGACGGTGGCCACGAGCGTCGCCGCAACGATCGGACCGACGCCACGGCCCACGTTGACCAGCGTGCTGTTGAGCGTTACCGCGTTACGGGTCAGCGGCCGACCGACCATCTCGGTGACGAACGCGAGGCGGGCAGGGTTGTCGAGAGCGGTGGCGACTCCGAACGCGATCGCGATCGCGAACACCATCCACAGCCGAATCGACCCGGTGATGACGAGCAGCCCCAGGACGAGGGAGGCGCCGGCGAGTGACGACTGGGTGAGGAGCAGGATCCGCCGCTTGTGGTGGCGGTCGACGATCACGCCGGCGTACGGTGTGAGGACGAGCACCGGTGCGTACCGGGCCGCGGTGGCGAGCCCCAGCCACACGCCCGAATGCGTGAGTTGGAGCACGAGCACGGCTTGGGCGACCGTCTCCGTCCAGGACCCGACGAGACTGATCGTCTGCCCGACCGTGAAGCGTCTGTAGTTCGGAACGGCAAATGCCGCCAGCGGGCGCGCCGGCGCGGGGACGGCCGGTGCCAACGCGACCTGAGCTTGCTGTCTCCGCATTAGAGCGTCAGGGTGCAATCGGCCGTGGTTTGAGCAGCCCGTATTCGCGGGCGTGCAGGACGGCTTCCCGGCGGTCGTGTGCGTCGAGCTTGAGGTAGATGTGCTTCATGTATGTCTTGATCGTGTGGACGGACAGGTAGAGCTCTTGGGCGATCTCTCGCTTGGAAAGGTTTGTCGGGAGGTAGCGAAGGACGCGTGCCTCGCCGTCGGTGAGCGAGTCGATCAGCGCCTCGGACTCCGACCGCGGCGGGCCCGGGGCGTACCTCGTGAGTACGTGGAAGATCTCGGCGATCAGCTCGGCATGCGCGGTGTGACAGCGCGCGTGTCGCTCGAGCAGCGCCGGCACGGGGTCGACAACGAAAGGCAACACGACGCGGTCGGTGGCCGCGATCTCGAGCGCCCGTTCGAGCGCGCGCTCGGCGGCGGGGAGGTCGCCGACCTCATCGCGCATGATCGCCTCCAGGAGAAGCGACTGCACAAACCAGCCGCGCAGTGCCATGGCCGAGGGAGAGTCGCCGGCGGTGAGGTCGGCGGGGGCTGGCGCCGTGCGTCTGACGCCGAACAGCTGCACGACGTTCGCGGTGTCGGCTTCCGTGCCGGCGCCGGCGTCAACCGCCCGGGCGGAGATAGCGCCGACGCTGTACCTGTCTTGCATCTGGAGGATCTGTCCCATGTCTCGTCTCCTGGGATCGAAGAACGTTGAGGGCACTATCCGCGTCGCCGGCCCGTCTGGCCATACCCGTCAACCGGAAACATCCTCGGTGCGGACCGACATCACCGGTGGGGAACTCGGTGCGCGCACTCGGGTTAGGACGATTGGAAATCCGGCTAGCCCTACCCTTGCCCGCGGCCGTCGCTGCCATGATCGGGCCGTGGCTCGCTCTGCCCTGATCGTCGATGATGACCCGGACTTTCTCGGGCTCAGTGCCCGGATCCTGACCGAGCTAGGCGTCGAAGCTGTGTTTACCGCGGCAAGCGCGACACAGGCGCTGGCCTTGGTCCAGGAGTCGCGGCCGGATGTGGTGCTGGTCGACGTCGGGCTTCCCGACAGGCTTGGCATCGATCTTGCCTACGAGCTCTTGGAGCTGCCGTGGCGGCCACGCATCGTTCTGACGTCGAGTGACAGCGATGCCATGCTGGCTCTGCAACCCCGCGACGGCCTTCCGCACCTCCCCTTCCTCGGAAAGGAGGAGCTCGGGGGCGACTCCCTCGAGCGCGCGCTGTTACACGAATAGCCTGGTCAAGTTCGTCGGAGTAGTGTTCGGCCGCGTGTCGCAGGCATTGCGCGTCGTGATCGCCGAAGACGACGTTCTCTTCCGAGAGGGGATCGCGCGGCTGCTCGCGGACGCTGGATTCGAGGTCGTCGGCCGGGCGGGGGACGCTAAGGACTTCGTGCGCAAGGCGCTCGCGCACCGCCCCGATGTCGCCGTGGTTGACATCCAGATGCCACCTGGCGAGGGCGCCGACGGCATGCGCGCCGCGCTCGAGGTGCGAGCCAAGCTCCCGAGTGCAGGCGTCCTGGTGCTCTCGGGGCATTACGAAGAGGCGTACGCGGTAGATCTCCTCGGGGAGAGCGCGGAGGGTGTCGGCTATCTGCTCAAGGAGCGGGTTGGCGAGGTCGAGGCGTTCACCGACGCGGTTTCCCGAGTGGCGGCCGGTGGGACCGCCCTCGATCCCGAGGTCGTCGGTCGAACGCTCGGGCGTCGACGGGTTCGTGGCGGCCCGCTCTCGGAACTGACCGAGCGGGAGCGTGAGGTGCTTGGCCAGCTCGGCGAAGGAAAGTCAAACCTAGGCATCGCCGAGTCACTGCTGATCAGTACGGCCGCGGTCGAGAAGCACATCACCAGCATCTTCCAGAAGCTCGGGATCGCGAGCACGCCGACGGGCCATCGCCGGGTGCTTGCCGCGGTCACGTACCTCCAGGATTCTCGCTAGAGAGTCGTGGCAAGTACCGACGAGGTCCGCCGCGAGGTCAAGCAGCTCGCAAGCGTGCTGCTCGATGACGTGGAGCGGATCGCGGAGCTCGGCGTCACGCGGATGCAGGAGCTGCTGCCCGCGTACGCGCGGGTTCCTCGCGACGAGTTGGTCCCGGTTGTGCTTGCCAACACACGGAACCTGCTCGAGGCGGTGGGCCAGGTCGAGACTGATCGTGGCCGAGCCGAGGCGCAGCCGCGGGAGTCCGGAGCGACCCGAGCCCGCCAGGGCATCACGAGCGACGAGATGCTCGACGCGTGGCGAATCGGCTTGGAGGTCGTACGCGAGGAGGCGCACGTCCGCGCTGACGAGCTCGGGATCGGCAAGGACGCGCTCCTCGAATTCGTTGTCGCCTCGCTGCAGTGGGGCGACGTGGGGATGCGGACGTCGGCGGCAGCACACCACGAGGCCGAGATCCGCGAGCTTGGCCGGCTGGTCGGGGAGCAGGCGGCACTACGCCAGGTGGCCGTGCTAGTCGCGGCCGGCGCCCCGCCCGCCGCCGTCTTCGATGCGGTGGCCGCCGAGACCCTCACCTTGATGAGAGCCGACTCTGCGCGGGTTAGCCGTTATGAGGTGGACGGCTCGGCGACGGTTCTCGCCGAGCGAACTACCGTGGGTGAACCGGTTCCGGTTGGGACACGGTTGACGCTCGAGGGGGACAGTGTCACGGCCCGGGTCCTGCGCACGCAGCGGCCCAGTCGACGGGATGGCCGCGTCAGAACGCCGGGCATGGTCGTCTCACTTGCGGCCGAACGAGGTCTGCGCTCGGCCGTTGGCGCACCGATCATCGTCGAGGCTCGGCTGTGGGGAGTCATCGTCGCGCACTGGTTGGTACCGAACCCACCCCCGGATGAGGTTGAGGCGCAGATCCACGAGTTCGCCGAGCTCGTCGCCACCGCGATCGCGAACGCCAACAGCCGCGACCAGCTTATGGCCTCGAGAGCGCGTCTCCTCACCGAAGCAGATGAAGCACGACGCCGCGTCGTTCGAGACTTGCATGACGGCGCACAGCAGCGGTTGCTGTAAACGATCGTGACGCTCAAGCTCGCCCAACGAGCGCTTGAACCGAGCAATGAAAAGGCCGAGGCGCTCATCGCAGAGGCGCTTGCTCACGCCCAACGGGGAAACACGGAGCTTCGCGAGCTTGCGCACGGGATCCTTCCGGCAGTTCTCACCCAAGGTGGCCTGCGCAGCGGCGTGAGCTCGATTGTGTCCCGGCTCGACCTCCCCGTCGAGGTCGATATCCCCAATGGGCGTTTCCCTCCGGAGGTCGAAGCGAGCGCCTACTTTGTCGTCGCCGAGGCTCTGACCAACGTGGTCAAGCACGCGCACGCCGACCATGCCGAGGTCAGGGCATTCGCGCAGGACGAGACTCTCCACGTCGAGGTTCGCGACAACGGCGTCGGCGGCGTCAACCCGCGCGGGCACGGGCTAGTCGGGCTCAGCGACCGCGTGACCGCTCTCGACGGGCGGCTGGATGTCGAGAGCTCCGCCGGACGTGGGACGATCGTCGCGGCGACCTTCCCGCTCCGACACGGCTCATGAAGTGACCGGGGCGTCCTGCTTGGCCAGCTGTGCGAGAACTTGGTGCATGCTCGCGATATCGCGGTGCGTGTAGCCGAGCTCTTCGGCCTTGCTGAGGATCTCGTCCGCTACACCCGCCGTCGGGAGTGGCGTCCCGTCATCGGCGCCGGCTTGGCGGACGAGGCGGATGTCCTTGTGCATGAGCCCGATGTCGAACCACGCCTCGTCGGGCGGGTCGAGTATCAGCGGAACGCGCAGCTTGAGGAGCGGCGAACCGATCTGGCTCTCGGCCATCACCTTGGCGGCGAGCTGAGCGTCCATCCCCTCGCGCTCCGCGAACAGCAGCCCTTCCGAGAAAGCGAGCGTCTGCACCGCGAGGCTGATGTTGATGGCGAGCTTGAGCACGAGGCCATGCCCGTTCTCGCCGACGTACTCCGGCGTCCCGAGAACGCGCAGGACCGGCTCGATTTGCTCGAAAGCGTCCTGATCGCCGCCGACCATGATCGTGAGCGTTCCGCTCTTGACCTGGGGGACGCTGCCCGAGACGGGGGTGTCGAGCATCCGTGCACCGTGTCCCTCGGTGCGTACGCGGGCCGCGAGCTCGCGGCTGGCGCGGGGGCTGATCGTGCTCAGATCCGCCCAGACCTTGCCCTCGGTTAGACCTGCCAGGATGCCGTCGTCGCCCGAGGCAACCGATGCGACGATGTCGTCGTTCGGAAGGGAGGTCAGGATGACGTCGGCGGCCTCAGCGACCTCGCGCGGCGTGGAGGCCCAGCGCAGACCCTGGTCGAGGAGCCATTGCGCGTCGTCTCGATGGCGATCCTCGCCGTACACCGTGTAACCCGCGGCGAGGTATCGGGCGGCCATGTTGCCGCCCATGTGCCCTAGGCCGACGAATCCGATGGTCTGCATGGCTAATGGCCTCCTTCGGTTGTAGTGATGTCGTAGGCCCTGATCGTGCATGCTCCAGTCGTCACGGGCGGCGCGGCGATCCGTTCGCGGGGTGTCGCACCGGTGAGCATCTCAGAACCCACTGGCGAGTTCACGCTCATGCCGGGCTTCCTTCCGTGTCGGCTGCGTAGAGGGCCAGGCTCCTGGTCCCGGAAACGGCCGGGCGACGGGTGCCAACCAGCAATGCCAGTCCGACCGTCGCTATCGCGGCCACGATTGCGGCGAAAGCGAAGCCGGCGGTGCGCAACCCAGCCAGCTGGGTGAGGACTCCTTCGCCGATCACCGGCACAGAAATCCCGAGGTAGCAAATGACGAAGTAGCTCGAAGCGATCTCGGCGCGGAGGTCGGCGGGCGCGTTCTCGTTCAGCCCGGTCAGCCCGCCACGAAAGCTGAAGCCATGACCAAGTCCCGAAACGACCGCGGCGAGGATCGACACCGCCAGCGATGACAGGCCCAGGCCGAGCGCGAGGAATCCCATCCCCACGAGCAGACCGACGTACCCTGCGGGCAGCGCCCGGTTTTTGCCCATGATCCCGAGCATCGCCTGACCAGCGGTGGACGACGCAAAAACCAAGGAGACCACGAGGCCGACCGCGGCCGGGCTCGTCACCCCGAGGCCCTGCGCCAAGAAGGCGGGCGCTACGGCGGTGAACAGACCAAGCACGGCGAATCCGGCAAAGGCGGCGATTGCCGCGTCGATGAAGACCACCCGCAGCTCGCGCGGGACGCGCCACCGGAGACGCAGCTCGGCGTGGCGCCTCGCCTGGATCGGTTCCGGCATCGCCCAGATCCCAATGGCGGCGGGCACCAGCAGCGCGAGATAGACCCAGAAGACGAGCCGAAGCGGGGTTCCTCCCCACTGCGCCAGCACTCCGGCAAGCAGCGGTCCGCAGCCGAGCCCGCCCATGTTCGCGACCGTCGCCACCAGTGTCGCTCGGGCTCGCCGCCCCGGCGCAGCGAGGTCAAGCAGGGTCGCGGTCGCGGTACCCGTGAAGATGCCGGCAGAGAGCCCGGAGACGACGCGCCCGGCCAGGAGGAGCGGGAGACCGTCGGCGACCAGGAAAAAGACCGCGCTGAGTGCCGAGATTGCCAGCGCCGCGAGCAGCACGGGCCGCCGGCCGACCTGATCCGAAAGGCGGCCGAACAAGAGAAGCGACGTGATGACGCCGGCGGCATAAGTGGCGAAGACCACGGTGATCATCAGCTCCGAGAGGCCGAATTGCTGACGGTAAAGCACGTACAGCGGCGTCGGGAGTGTCGTTCCCATCATGCCAACGGACAGCGCAAGCGCCGCCGCGGCGAACCCGGCCCGCCGATCGAGGCGTATCGGTGCCTTCCGCCAGGTGAGCTTTGTCACCAGTCCTCTCAGGCCCAGGCGACGCGGTGTTGTGTCGTCGATGTGTGTATTCGTGTCGTGTGTCATGACGTCAGGCTCCCACCGGTGTGGGGAAGGCCGCATCGCCCCGACCGGGGTATCTCGCGCCCCCGATGACCCCGACCACGCCGGACAAGCCCGACGGCGTTGCAACCATTCGGGAGCCGGTTCGTCCCGGGCGTGCCGCGACGGTTCGCGAAAGCTCCCGCGTTAGGCGCTGGGGCGGCGGCCGGTGCGCAGCGTCATGCCGCCGGTCGCCGCCGGACCAGCCGCTCGATCACCAGGCTGGTGCGCCTGACAGCCTCACCGTACGCCCGGTGCGCCACGGGCGGCACGGGCCACGGGGAGCGGCGGACCGATAGGGCACGCGGTTGCCATGGCCGCCGGGGGCCGTCGTGCGGCCCGCGTCGGTCGCGGGCCATCGCGGCGACGATCTCGTCGTCCTCCGCGGAGGACTTGCCCGCGTACACCCAGGCGAAGCGGAACAGCAGACCGGCCGCCAGGTACATGAAGCTCGCGAGTTCGTGCTCACGCGGGCCGGTACGGCGAGCGGCCAGTCGGAGCGAGATACCGAGCGCGACGAGGGTCTTGGCGGCGCGGAAGTAGAGCCCCGGGCGCCCCCGGCCGAGCGCGTGAGCAGCGTCTCCGAGGCGCCGTTCGCCGAGGGCTGAGATCGAGAGCTCGGTCACCATCGAGGCGGTCTCGATCGTGCCGAGTGCCCGGCGCGTCGGATGCCCATCCGGTAGGCCGCTGGCCACGAGCACGAGGCGCGTCGCGGCCGCACCGGTGGCGGTCGCGGTAGCGACGAATGCCGGTCCGAGGATCGTCCGGCTGCCCGACCACAGCGGGACCGCGGTGCACGCGAGCAGCACGCCGGTGTAGGAGCCAAGATAGGAACCAAGCAGCGCGGTGAGCGCGCCCAGCCCACGGGCGGCTTTCGGCCGCCCGATCAGGTCGCAACCCACCGCGAGGGCACCCGAGCCGCTGAAGGCGACCAGACACCAGGCGCCGGTGTTCATGGGCGAGCGCGGCTTGAAGATCCTCATCATGTTCAGGAATCGCTCGGGCCGCCCGAGGTCGGCGATCAGCAGAAGCGGCGCCGGCGCGACGGCGCCGAGCGCGACCTGGCGAGCGATCGCCGCGGAGCGGTGGTCCCCGGCGGCGTCGCAGGCGAGCGCGACGAACGCCGAGCCGGATGCCATCCCGCCGAACCAGAAGTAGGTCGCGACCGTTCCGCTCCACACCGGTGCGTGGATGAACGGCCCGTTGACCTCCGAGAACGGCGCTCCGCGCATCCGCCGGTTCGCCTCGGCGACCAAACCCGGAGCCGGCTCGGCACCGGCATAGTCGGTGTCGCGCGCCTTGTAGAGATACGACCACTGAGCGTCGCCGAAGTCAGGGCGAGCGAGCGCGACCGGCGCCCCCGGCTCGGCCGCCCTCCACGAGGCCGGTCCACCGCGCGCACCCAGCGCGGGCTTGATGTCGCGGTCCTCGGCGCTCACCAGGTTCGCCCTTCACGCGTCCGGCGTCCGCGACGCGCGGCCACGGCGAACGCGACGACCGTGCCCGCGCTCGCGAGCAGACCGGCGGCGACCGCGGCCACCGTAGCCGGGACGACGTTCTCCTGCACCGGCGAGTCCGCGTGTGCGGGCAGCCCATAGCGCTCGGGCGGTTCGGTCAAGAGGAAGAACGAGCCCAAGCCGCCCGCGAGCTCCTCTTCGGGCTCGTCGCCGGCGCCGTACAGGTAAGCGCCCTCGATGCCGCGCTGGTGCAGCTGGGCGACCCGGCGAGAGGCGGTCTCCACGAGTTCCTCGAGAGGGCCGAACTGAATCGAGTCGGTCGGGCAGGACTTCGCGCAGGCGGGCTCGAGCCCGTCCTCGAGGCGGTCGTAACAGAGCGTGCATTTGCCGGCACGCCCGTCCTCCGGGTCGCGGCCGACCACGCCGAACGGACACGCCGGCACGCAGTACCCACAGCCGTTGCACACGTCCGGCTGCAGCACCACCGTCTGATGCTCGGTGCGGATAAGCGCGCCGGTGGGGCAGGCATCGAGACAGCCCGCGTTCGTGCAGTGCCTGCAGACGTCGGACATGAACACCCACTCGCCCATCTTGCGCACGGCGTCGGCAACGTCGACGTCGACGCCGCCGCCGGCTCCGGACTGCGCGACGTCAACGAGATCGCGGCCGACGCCTCCGGACTGCACGACGTCAACGAGATCGACGCCGCCCGCTCCGGACTGCGCGACGTCAACGAGATCGACGCCGCCCGCGGCGGGGATAGCCGGCAATTTGCCTCCGGCCCCGGCGTCGAGCGCGCGCTTTGCCTCTTCCCTCAGCAGCGGCGAGGGCTCGAACAGCTCGACGAAGCGGACGTGGCGCCAAGTCGAAGCCGACAGATCCCCCGTGTGATCGTAGGAGACGCCCTTCCCGGACTGCGAGCCGTCCGCGGGCAGGTCGTTCCACTGCTTGCACGCGACCTCGCAGGCTTTGCAGCCGATGCACACGCTGGTGTCGGTGAAGAAGCCCATCCGCTGCGCGCCCGGACGATGGATGGCGATCTCGGTATCCGGCGCGCTTGTGCTCATGGGCTTTCTCCACCTCGGGAGTTCCGCGCAGCGGAACTCCGAGCGGAATGGCCCCCAGGCCATTCCGCCGGATTCTCCGCCGACGGGTCGTCCTCGTTTGGGCGGACGTGGTGCCCGGCGAGCGCGACGCCGGCCAGCCGCGCCGTGCTCGCGCCGTACCGGCGGCCGGCCCGCACATCGCAGGTGAACGCCTTGGCCTCGTGGATCGAGACGTTCGGATCGCCGGTCAGGGCGACGAGGTCGTTGGCAGAGTCCCCGCGAGACAGCCCGCTGTACCCCCAGTGCCACGGCAGCGCTATCTGATGAATCGCTCGTCCGTCCACTCGCAACGGCCGGATGCGGCGGGTGACCTTGGCCCGCGCTTCGATTTCGGCCCGCTCGGTGAAGATCGTCATCCAGCCGCCGTCCTCGATTCCGCGGTCGGCGGCGAGCTGCGGATCGATCTCGGCAAACATCTCGGGCTGTAGCTCGACCAGCCATGGGACGGTACGGGTCATTCCGCCGCCCGTTTGATGCTCGGTCAGCCGAAACGTCGTCGCCACGACCGGGAAGCGGGGATCGCCGGTAGCCTGGTACGGGTTCTCGGGCCGTCGCCACCGGATCGCCGCGGGACTGCCGTCCATCTGCGGGTAGAGCAGGTTCGGCACCGGCGACTCCACCGGCTCGTAGAAGGTCGGCATCGGCCCATCGACCAGCCCGCTCGGCGAGTACAGCCACCCGCGACCGTCGCCCATCATGATGAAGGGGTCCGTGCCGGCGATGGCGTCCATGCCTCGAGCGTCCGTCGCCGGGCGATAGTCCGGGCGCTTGCTGGCCGGAAAGTCCGGGACGTCGTATCCGGCCCAGCGGCCCTGCTCCTCGTCCCACCACACGTGCCGCTTACGTTCCGACCACGGCCTGCCCTGGGGATCGGCGCTGGCGCGGTTGTAGAGGATCCGCCGGTTTGCGGGCCAAGCCCATGCCCACTCCGGCGAGACGATCCCGCCCGGCGCACTGATGTCACCGGGATCGCGCCGGCGCGCTTGATTGACGCCGTCCTTGTAGATACCGGAGTAGATCCAGCAGCCGCAGGCGGTCGAACCGTCGTTGCGCAGCTCGTCGAACGAGGCGACGGGTCCGTCCGTGGCGACGTCGTAGCCGTTGATCTCCTTGATCACGGCCTCGACGTCGGGCTCGCGGATGTCGCCTTGCTCCGGGTAGTCCCACTTCAGATTGGCGATTGGCCAATCCCGATTGCGGTCGGATCCGGCGTAGTGCGCCCTGACGCGTTGGGCGAGGTGGTGCATGAACCACAGCTCCGAGCGCGCGTCACCGGGCGGGTCGAGGGCCTTGTCGCGGAACTGCACGAGCCGCTGGGTGTTCGTGAACGTGCCCTCCTTCTCGATGTGCGAGGCGGCGGGCATCAGGAACACCTCCGTCTGGATCGTCTCGGGGTCCAGCTCGCCCGACTGCACCTCTGGCGAGTCGCGCCAGAACGTCGCGGTCTCGATCTCGGCCATATCGCGTACGACCAGCCACTTCAGGTGGGCCAGCGCGCGGCGTTGAAGCCCGGCGTGCTGACCGCCGACCGCTGGGTTCTGCCCCATCACAAACAGGCCCTCGACCCCGCCGTCCAGCGCGCGGAGCATCGTCGAGAAGTGGGAGTGGTTGCCGGTGATCTTGGGCACCCAGCCGAAGCCGTAATCGTTCTCCTTGGTAGCCGCCTCGCCGAACCACGCCTTGAGCAGGGACACGATGTAGGCGTCGAAATGAGACCACCAGCCCCGATCCGCCTTGCCCACGCCGATGTAGTCGTTGAGCGTGAAGTGAGCATCGCGTGCGCGGGGCATGTGCAGGTAGCCCGGCAGGAGGTCGTAGAGCGTTGGCACATCCGTCGAGCCCTGGATCGACGCGTGGCCGCGCATCGCCATGATCCCTCCGCCGGGGCGCCCAACGTTCCCCAGCAGCAACTGGAGGATCGCGGCGGCGCGGATCATCTGCACCCCCTCTGAGTGCTGCGTCCACCCGACTGCATACACGAACGCGCTCGTCCGCTCCCGCCCCGAGTTGGCGATTAGTGCATCGGCCACCGCCATGAAGTGCGCGCGGGAGATCCCGCAGATCTGCTGCACCGTCTCAGGCGTGTAGCGGCTGAAGTGCCGGCGCAGTACCTGAAACACGCAGCGTGGGTCCTGAAGAGTCTCATCGTGCCTGACGCCAGCCAGATCCATCCCCGCGCCGGTGTGCTCGCTGAACGCCTGCGTGGCGTACTCGTCTACCCCGGCAAAGACCCCGACCGCACAGTCCTCGTAGTTCCAGGTGGCCGGGTCGTACATACCCCTGTCGGGGTTGAAGCCTGAAAACAGCCCAGCGAGGTCTTCCGTGTCGCGGAACGCATCGCACACGATGGTCGACGCGTTCGTGTAGTTGACGACGTATTCCTTGAAATACGACTCGGTCTCGATCACGTGGCGGATGAGTCCACCCAGGAACGCGATGTCGCTTCCCGCCCGGATCGGGACGTGCAGGTCAGCCAGCTGGCTTGTACGCGAGAACCGCGGGTCGACGTGGATCACACGCGCGCCCCGCTCCTTGGCTTTCATCACCCACCGAAAACCGACCGGGTGCGCCTCGGCCATCGACGAGCCCTCGATCACGATGCAGTCGGCGTTCTGGAGGTCCTGCTGGAAGTTGGTGGCTCCGCCGCGCCCGAAAGAGGACCCCAGACCGGGGACCGTGGAGCTGTGTCATATCCGCGCCTGGTTCTCGATCTGGACCGCCCCCATCGCGGCGAACAGCTTCTTGATGAGGTAGTTCTCCTCGTTATCAAGCGTCGCCCCGCCCAGGTGGGCGAACCCGAGCGTGCGGTCGACCCGCCAGCCGTGGCGGTCGGTGTCCTGCCAGCCGCTCTCGCGGGCGGCGATGACCCTGTCGGCGATCATGTCCATCGCCTGCTCGAGCTCGAGCTCCTCCCACTCCGTGCCTCCGGGCCCGCGGTATTTGACCTTGGTCAGCCGCCCGGGCTGCTGCACGAGCTGCCGCGACGACGCGCCCTTCGGGCACAACGTCCCCTGATTGATCGGCGAGCGCGGGTTTCCCTCGATGTCCACCAGCTCGCCGTCGCGCGTATAAACCAGCTGCCCGCAGCCCACCGCGCAGAACGGACATATGGACTCGGTCACCTTGAGTCCGCCGATCCTGGCCTTGGCCCGGAGCGTACGGGCCGATGCGGCGCCCTCGCCCAGTCCCCAGTCCATCGCACGGCCTACCAGTGGTAGCCGTCGCAGCGACTCGAAGGACCGTGGACGAGATCCCGAGATGGTCATCGCTGTACCAAACCTACCTTCGTTCGCATCGAGGCGGGAGAATCTCTCGATCCGCTAGGTATAAGGTAATCGACGAGGCTTTGAGTGTCGGGTGTCGGAGGGCCGAGTGCGCGAAGACCTGATCATCGGGGATGACGGCAAGGCACGCTGTGGTTGGATCACGGCTGGCGACCCTTCTTCGGTCCGATACCACGATGAGGTCTGGGGCACGCGCACCTACGAGGAGTCCGCGTTGTTCGAGGCGCTCACCCTCGGTGTGTTCGAGGCTGGGCTCAGCTGGTCGATCGTGTTCGGCAAGCGGGACGGCTTCCGGAGCGCGTTCCATGGCTTCGACGTCGCGCAGGTCGCGGCGATGACCGAGCGGGATGTCGAGCGGCTGGTGCAAGACTCCTCGATCATCCGCAACCGGGCCAAGATCCAGGCCGCGGTCGAGAACGCGCGTGCGATGAAGTCCGCATCGCCCAGCCTCGCGACGCTCGCCAGGTCGTACGCGAGTGACCGCAAGCGCGCGCCGCGGTCGTTTGCGGACGTCCCGGCGTCGACACCGCAGGCGGAGGAGTTCGCCAAGCGGTTGAAGTCACAGGGATACCGCTTCGTGGGACCCACGAGCGTGTACGCCTTCATGCAGAACGTCGGCGTGGTCAACGACCACGTCCACGGCTGCTTCCGGGCCAGCGACTACTCCTAGCCGTCGACGTCGCCGCAATCCATAGTCACTCCCTGTCACCTCTAGGTCCAGAGGAATTGGACCCCACGAACCCTGTGTCACAGGGTGCTACCGTCGCGGGTCGGGCCGATGGCCGTCGCCTCTTCACCCTCCCGGCGCGATGAGCTCCGCGCCTTCCTGCGCTCGCGCCGAGCGAGGTTGTCGCCGGCGGACGTCGGGTTGCCTGATGACGGCGCCCGTCGGCGTACGCCGGGTCTGAGGCGCGAGGAGCTTGCCGCGCTCGCCGGCGTCGGGGTGTCCTGGTACACGTGGCTCGAACAGGGACGCGACATCCACCCCTCCCCGGAAGTGCTCGACGCGCTGGCGCGGGCGCTCCGGTTGGACGCCGCCGAACGAACGACGTTGTTCGCGTTGGCCCGCACCGAGGTGCCGCTTCCCGATGGCGCATTGACTGCGCCGCAGGACGGCGCCGGCGAGGGTATCGCCCTGCTCGTGTCGCTGGTCGAGGGACTGCACCCGAATCCGGCGTACCTGCTCGGGCCGATGACCCGAATTCTGGCCTGGAATCCGGCGGCGTCGGCGTTGTTCGGGTCGCCCGATCACCTGCCGCCGGAGCACCGCTCGCTGCTGTGGCTGTTGCTCGTCGATCCCGGTGAGGCGCGCGAGAACCCGGGTCGGGAGGCCACCGCTCGCAACATGGTGGCGCGGTTCCGCGCCGAGTACGCGCGTCACGCCGGCGAGCCCGCCTACGAGCGGTTCATCGCCGAGCTGAGCGAACACAGCCCTCGGTTTGCGGAGTGGTGGGAAGAGCACGAGGTCAACGACACCCAGCGCGGGACGAAGACGATCGAGCATCCAACGCTCGGGAGGCTGCGTCTGCACCACGCGCAGACGGTGCCGACCGGGGCGCCTGACCTCCGGCTCACCGTCTACGCGCCCGCAGACGCAGCGACCCGCGCCGCGCTCGCGACGCTCGCGACCCCTTGACCTAGTGCTCGGCGGCGGCCAGCGGGTCGCCGACCTGGGCGGCGTCCTCGAGCCGTCGCATGTCCTGCTCGTCGAGCTCGATGTCGCCGGCGGCCATGTTCTCCTCGAGGTGCGCGAATCGAGCTGGTGCCGGGGATCAGCAGGATCCGCTCGGAGCGGTGCAGCAGCCACGCCAGCGCGATCTGCGACGGGGTGGCCTGTCGCCGCGCGGCGACCTCCGCGATCGCCGGGTCGGCGGCCAGCTGCGTCGGGCCGCCGGCGAAAGCCGAGCCCAGCGGGAAGAACGGCACGAACGCGAGCTCGCGCTCCTCGCACAGCGCGAGCTCGTCCTCGTCGACGCGGTTGACGACGCTGTAGGCGTTCTGCACGCAGGCGATGTCGACGAGCTCGAGCGCCCGGCGGACGGTGTCGGCGGCGGCGTTGGAGATCCCGATCAGGTCGAGCTTGCCCTCCTGGCGGAGGTCCTCGAGCGCGCCCAGCTGCTCGGCCAGCCGACCCTCGGCGTCGTGCTCGTCGAACAGGCGCAGGTTGACGAGATCGATCCGCTCGACCTGCAGCGTGCGCAGGTTGTCCTCGACGCCCGCGCGCAGCTCGGCCGGCGACTGCGCCGGCAGCCAGCCGCCGGCGTCGTCACGGCGGCCGCCGACCTTGGTGACGAGCTTCAGGTGCTCCGGATACGGATACAGCGCGTCCCGGATCAGCTCGTTGACGACGTTCGGGACCGTAGTACTGCGAGGTGTCGATGTGGTCGACGCCGAGCTCGATCGCGCGGCGCAGGACCGCGCGGGCGCCGTCCGGGTCGCGCGGCGGTCCGAACACGCCAGGGCCGGCGAGCTGCATCGCGCCGAAGCCGATGCGGTTGACGGGCTTGTCGCCCAGAAATGATGTCTTGTTCATGGCGTCACAGCCTGCCCCTTCCGGGCCGCCGGAACAAGAAGTCTGTCGATCCTGTGAGCGGCACCACCACGCTCGTGGTCCAGGATCTCGTCATCGGCCTTCAGCTGGGCTGCGGCCGCTTGATCGCTGCGCTGAGGCGCTCGACCTCGACCCGCGCCGCTTGGTCGTCCTGGTGCGTGACAGGGTTCCTGCCGGGTTCGTTTACCGGCGAGGCGGGGTGTAACGTCGCGCCGAATGAGCTTTCGCGGGGAGCAGAGTGGTCACCGGCGCCAGGCGCGCCGGCCCGTCTTACCGACTGCGCTCGGCCGAGTCGCGGCGATCGCGTCGCTGATCCTGGTTGCGGGAGTGGTGCTCATGATCGTGCTCGACTCCAGCCCAGACGTGCGCCCGCATTCGATCACGGTGACCCCGACGGCGTCGGCGCCGCGCGCGTCGCAAGGCGGCCGGACGTCGCGCACGGTCGTTCAGCCGGGAACCGCGAGCGTCCCGATTCTCGTTTATCACGTGATCAACGCTCAGCCCGCCGGAAGCACGGCAGATCCGGCTCTGTACGTCCCCGCCGATCAGTTTCAGAGCCAGATGCAGGCGCTCAAGTCGCAAGGCTGGCACGCCGTCACGCTCAACCAGCTGGAGGCGAACTGGACCCACGGCACCTCGCTCGGCTCCGGCAAGCCGATCGTGATCACGTTCGACAACGGCTACTCCTCGCAGTACTCAAACGCCCTGCCCGTCCTCAAGGGACTCGGGTGGGCGGCGGTCGAGAACCTTCAGCTGACCGGGCTGCCGCCGTCCGAGGGCGGCTTGACCGTTACGCAGATCCGGGGCCTGATCGCGGCCGGCTGGGAGCTTGACACCCAGGGCCTCGATCACACAGACCTGACCGCGCTCGACCCCTCGCAGTTGTCCAACGACCTCACGAGCGCCCGGCAGATGATGCAGAGCCAATACGGAGTCACGCCGAACTGGTTCAGCTACCCGTCGGGTGATTACAACGCGACCGTCACCGGCGCCGTGCGTGCCGCCGGATATTCCGGCGGCACGACCGTCAACCAAGGTTGGGCGAACCCGCAGGGGGACCGCTTCCGCCTACCTAGGCTGGTGGTGACCGCCGGCACCACGCCGTCTCAGCTGCTCTCACAGATCGCCGCCGCGCAGGCAAACACATCCGTCCCGTCCGCCTACAGCGGAGTGGGACTCGCCTAGGCTCGAGTGTCCGGCGCCGCGGGTGTTGCCGTCCTGGTCGTGGGGCTCGGCGTGGTCGTGTTCGCCGCCGACATGTTCGTGGACGGGCTGCTCGGTGTCGCACTGGCACTCGGGATCGCGCCGTTCGTGCTGTCGGTCGCCCTGTCCGGGTTCGAGACCGAGAACCTGGCGGCGGGGATCGCCGCCAATGCCAAGGGACTACCCGGCGCCGCAGCCGGGACGTTCCTGGGTGGTGTGACCTTTCTTGCGTTCGGCGTGGCCGGGCTCGGCGGGCTGATCGCGCCGATCCGCGTCGAGCTCCCAATTCGGTTCGCTGTCTGGACGGCGATCGCGCCGCTGCCGCTGTTCGCCTTCGCGGTCGACGGCCATATCTCACGTCTCGAAGGAGGAGTGCTCGTCGCGTGGTCGGTCGTGGCGCTCATCGGCCTGGCACGCTCGGGACGCGATCTGCTCGCCCCCGAGGATGACGATGAGCACGTCCGGCGTCCCGGCGTGAAGCTGCTCGCAGGGCTGGCGCTCCTGACCGGCGGGGGCTGGTTGATCGGCCAGGGTCTGCGGACGACCGTGCGCCAGCTGGGTGTCCCGCAGACGCTGCTTGGCAACACGGCGCTCGCGGCGACGGTCGAGGCCGAGGAACTCGCTCGCTTCGCGGTGCCGGCACGTCGCGGTCGTCCCGAAATCGGCCTCGGCAGCATCGCCGGAACCGTCGTTCACTTCGCGGCACTCAACGCGGGGATCATCGCGATCGTCAAACCGCTCACCCTTGGGTGGGACACCACACACTTCTACCTGCCGGTGGCGGCCGCCAGCCCCGCGATCCTCGCCGCGGTACTCGTTCTCCGCAAGCGGTTGGGCCGGCTCGAAGGCGCCGCGCTGACCGGGCTATACGTCGCCTACGTGGCGGCCGCGATCGCCGTCTCGACCTGAGGCGAGAACGTCGAACCGACCTCTCAAGCGAGACGCGGGTTCAGCGTCACTTCAGACAGGGCCGCCAAATGGAGCTCGTCGATGGTCGCGACGGCCTCGCTGACGACGTCCCGGATGATCGTGTAGCTGATGGTGCCGCGACGCAAACCGAAGTTCTCAACCGTGCGCTGCGCGGCGATCTCGTAGAGGTGAATCCCGTCCGTGAGGTACTTCATTCCCGTTCTCCGTGGCTCCCGCCACCCGTTCGGCAAGTGCCAATCTGCACGAGATAAACGGCACAGCCGCTCCGAACTTGAGCTATTTGCGGCTACATCACCTCAGAAAGTGCCGCGAGTTGTAGGTCGTCGATCGTCGCGGTCGCCTCGCTTACGCAGTCGCGGATGATCAGGTAGCGGATGCTGCCTCGCTTGAGCCCGAAGTTCTGCACGGTTCGCCGCGAGACGATTTCGTATAGGTGGGTGCCGTCGGTGAGATACCTCATCGTTTCGTTCTCTCGTATTGGGGTTGGGCGCGCATCGAAGCTACGCCGCCGTAGGTTTCCGGCCGCGCCGGTTATACCCGCACACGCGCGCTTTACACGTCGCCGGTTGGATAGCAACCAGCGCCACGGCGGTCTATGGCCGTACGTACAGGCCGCCGGCAAGTACAAGCCGCCGGGGCGCGAGGAGTCGGGGCGCGCGCGAGGAGTCGGGGCGCGCGAGGCGCCGAGAGCCCGTCGGCGAAGCCGGTGGTGCTAGGCCGCCGGGAGCGCGTCGCCGAGGCCGGCGATCGACAGTCGCCGCCGGCAAAGGTCCACGGCGAACTCGCGGGTGGCCGCGGGCACCGCGTTGCCCCACGCCGCCGCCGCCTCGGCGGCGCGGCTGAGCACGTGCTCGAGGAGGACGTGGGGATCCTTCGCCTCGGTCAGGCAACGGACGCCGAAGCCGACGTGCCAGCGCTCGTCGCGCTCGACGTTCTCCACGCCCTTGAGTATCCCGGCCAGGGCGCCGTCTCCCAGGTCATCGAGCAGCGCGCGCTGTCCCGCCGAGAACACGGCACCTTCGAGCACCATGTGGTACAGGCGGATGCCTTCGAGAATGTCGGTGCGCCCCGCCGAGAGCTCGGCCGCCATCGCCGGCAGCCGTACCTCGAACAGATCGAGGAATGGGCCCGGGACGTGCTCCCGGGCCGCGGCGAGCCGCTCGGCCGGGGTGTCGCCGGGCAGTCGGAGCACCTCCGCGGCGACGCGGTCGAAGAACAGGGCGTGCCGGTCCTCGTCCCGGCGCTGAAGGAAGAAGATCCACATCATCATCGTGTCGACGTGCTCGGCGCGATCGGCGAACGGCGTGAGGTGCTCGGCGACGGAGTCCTCGGCTACGCGGAAGCCGGCGAGCAGCGTGGTCAGGCGGCGTCGCCGCTCGTCGGGTAGGTCAGGCCAGGCGCGGGCGTCGGGCGCGAGGTCGATCGCGGCCGGCTCCCATTGGAGCTTGGCCACGATCTGGGAGTACGTCGAGAGACGCGGGAAGATCGACAGCTCGGAGCGATCAGCGAGGGGAACGCTGAGACCTCCTGCCCCGGCGGGGATGTATGGGTCTTGCGCCATCAGAACCAGTTTGCCGAATCGGCCACCGCGCCCATGACGTCCGCGACTCAGACCCGCGCCGGGCGTTTCATCGCGCGATATACGAACTCGTCGCTCTGGGCGGAGCCCCGTGCCGACACAACCTGCTCGTGGTGAGGTGACAATCGGCAAACCGGATCAGCGGCGGCCGGGTCGCCGGTCAGCCGGAGCGCCTGGCAACGGCACCCACCGAAGTCCACCTCCTGGCGACCGAGCGGGCACGAGCGGCACGGCTCCTGCATCCAGTCCGTTCCTCGGAAGCGGGTGAACGCGTCGGACTCGTTCCATATCCAGTCGAGCGGATGCTCGCGGACGTTGGCGAACTCGAGGCCCGGGATCGTCGACGCCGCCTGGCAGGGAAGGACGTCGCCGTTCGGTGCGACGACGATCGCCGTCCGGCCCCAACCGCCCATGCACGGCTTGGGGAGGTCTTCGTAGTAGTCGGGGAGCACCCACAGGACGTCGACCTTCGGGCCGACGCGCTCGCGGAAGGCCGCCACCGCCTCCTCCCCGCACCGGAGCTGATCGACCGATGGCATGAGAGCGTCCTGGTTCAACACCGCCCAGCCGTAGTACTGGGTGTTGGCGAGCTCGAGCCGCTGCGCGCCCAGCTCGAGGGTCAGCTCGAGCAGCTCCTCGATTCGATCGAGGTTCTGCCGGTGAAGCACGCAGTTGATCGTCAGCGGGAAGTCCAGCTCCCTGGCGGCGCGCGCGGCCGCGATCTTCTTCTCGAACGACCGGTTGCCGGCGATGCGGTCGTTCTCCTCCGGGTCAGGGCTCTGGACCGAGATCTGCACGTGGTCGAGCCCTGCGTCCTTCAGCTCGCGCGCGCGCTCGCGCGTGAACAGAGTGCCCGCCGTGATCAGCGAGGAGTAGAGGCCCGCGTCGCACGCCGCCTCGCACAACGCCGCCAGATCGCTGCGCAGCATCGGCTCGCCGCCGGTCAGCGCGAGCTGGATCACGCCCAATCCGCGAGCCTCGGCAAACGTCCGGGCCCAGTCGTCGGTAGACAGCTCGCGCCGGTACCTCGGGTGACCGATCTCCACGGGGTTCGAGCAGTACGGGCAGTGGAGCGGGCACTGGTAGGACAGCTCGGCGATCAGTGAGTAGGGCCTAGGCGGTGGCGGCATCGACCAGGAGCCCTCTCTCGGCCATTCCATCCACCAACTCGCGAACGTCGTCACCGACATCCGCTCCCTCGTAGCGCGCGCTCAAGACCCCAACGATGTCCTCGAGCGAGCGCTCGCCGTCGCACAGTTCGAGCACCTCGGCCGCGGTCGGGTTGAGCCGCACGGCGCCCTCCGGGACCAGGAGCAGGTGCTCTTCGCGCACCTCGTCATAGCGCAGGCGGGCGCCGGTCACGAGGCGCGGACGAGTCACGGCAACCCCTCACCGACTGGCTGCGTATCGCCACGCTCGATGGCGTCCAGCTGCGCCCACAGCACCTCGGTCTTAAATCTCAAAGCAGAAACCGCAGCATCCTGCTGCTCGCGTGTCCGGCAGCGATCGACCACGAGCTCGAGCGCATACTCGGCGTCGCGCGGCGCCTTCACCAGGCGCGCGCGGAAATACTCGAGACCGGCGGGGTCGATCCAGTCGTAGTGCCGCTCGAGCGCTTCGAGCCGCACCCGGATCGCCGCCGGGCCGAACAGCTCGGTCAGCGACGACGCAACCGCCTCGATCCACGGCTTCTGACGCGCGAAGTTCACGTACGCGTCGACCGCGTAGCGCACCCCGGGAAGAACACCGCGCTCGGACTCGAGCGCTTCACGGGATACATCGAGCGCCTCGCCGAGCCGCATCCACGATTCGATTCCGCCCGTCCGGTCCGCTGTTCCATCGTGGTCGATTATCCGCTGGATCCACTCGCGCCGGACCTCGACGTCGGGGCAGTTGGACATGATCGCGGCGTCCTTGAGCGGAATGCACTTCTGGTAGTAGAAGCGGTTCGCGACCCAACGCTGTAGCTCGTCGCGTGTCAACTCGCCGCTGTCCATACGACGGTGAAAGGGATGCAGATTGTGATAACGCGTCCCCTGGGCCCTCAGCTCGGCAATGAACTCTTCCGTCACAGCTCGACCTCGAGTCCATCGTAAGCGACCTCGACCCCCGCGCGCACGACCTCTGCGCGCTCGGGAGAGTCCTCGAGCAGGATCGGGTTCGTGTTGTTGATGTGGACGAGCGCCTTGCGCGGGCGCTCCAACCGGGCGAGCGCCTCGAGCGTCCCGTCCGGGCCCGACAGCGGCAGGTGCCCCATTTCGCGTGCGCTGCGCGCCGCGATACCGAGTCTGGCGAGCTCGTCGTCGCGCCAGAAGGTGCCGTCGACGAGCACGAGGTCGCTGGCCGCGAACCGGGCGAGCACAGCGTCGTCCATGCGAGCCAGCCCGGGCACGTAGGTGAGAACGCCGCCGCCCACGCCGTCCCGAAACACGAACCCGCTCGCCTCGAGCTCCACGCCCGAGCCGTCGAGATAGCGCGGCGCGTCACCGCCGACGTCAAAGGGTTCGACGGTGAGGCTCGATCCTGCGAGCGACCACGCCCGCTGTGGCTCAAGCGTATGCCACCGCAAACCGCAGTAACGCTCGAGAATCGACAGCACCGGGTACCCGTCCCTGAGCGCGCGCTCGATTCCGGCCTGGCCATATACGTTCACCGGCGTCGCCGACTCGCGCAGAAGCAGCAGCCCCGCGGTGTGGTCGATCTCGGCGTCGGTCAACAGCACGCCCGCGATCGGTGGCGACCGGACCCCCTCGGCGTCGGGGTCCTCGATCGCTTCGAGTTGCTGGCGCGCATCGGGCGAGGCGTTTACGAGAAACCAGGGTCCGTCGCCGCCGCGGATCGCCAGCGACGACTGAGTGCGCGGCTGCGCACGGATCCCCGCGCGCCCGGCCTCACACGTCGGACAGCGGCAATTCCACTGCGGGAACCCTCCGCCGGCGGCCGACCCGAGGACCCGAACGCGCACGCGTTACGCGCGAAGCGGTGCGCAGCCTCGGGCGGATGCCTGAGGCCACGCCAGCTCCACGGTGCTACCTACCGGTGGTACAGGTAGGAAGTGACCTCTGAGCACATCTCGATGAACTCAAACTTCGGCTTGCTCCAAGTCATAGGATGCTCTCCCTCTTAGAGTTCAACGGTCCGCCCGCATCTTACACACAGAGTGCAAGTCGCCGACAAGGCCCCGGGACGTTGGTGACGCGCAGCTGTACTTGATCTTGCCCTCAGTACTGACCGATCGGGTAGTTAAGTTTGCCCACCTGGTCACCGAGATGATCGACCCGGTCAGGGCCGTCACCGCGTGACGCGTTACGCTGGCTCGATGAATCGCGGGGACGGAGATCGCCGAACTGTGGCCCCGCCGACGCCCGGCCGTGTCGTCGACAGCTCGAAGCTCGACCTCGCCGCCGCGGAGCGAGCCACACGGGACTTGCTGCGAGCGATCGGCGCCGATCCGGACTCGCCCGATCTGCTCGAGACGCCGCGGCGAGTCGCTGCCTCGTTCGCCGAGCTCGTGACGCCTGCCGAGTTCGGCGCGACCGTGTTCCCGAACGAGGGGTACGACGAGCTCGTGCTGGTGCGCGACATCTCGTTCCAGACGCTGTGCATGCACCACCTGCTTCCGTTCCACGGCGTGGCCCACGTCGCCTACCTGCCCGGGGACAGCATCATCGGGCTGTCGAAACTGGCACGCGTGGTCGAGTTCTTCGCCCGCGACCTGCAGCTCCAGGAGCGCATGACCGTTCAGATCGCCGACTGGCTCGAGCACGAGCTCGCGCCGCGCGGCGTGGGGGTGGTGCTCAACGCCGAGCACATGTGCATGACGATCCGCGGCGTCCGCAAGCCGGGCGCGCGAACGGTCACCTCGGCGCTGCGGGGCTCGCTGCGCGACGACGCGCGTACGCGACAGGAGTTCTTCAGCCTTGTCGGCTGAGGCCGGCCCGCTGATCGAGACCGTAGTGACCACGATCGGCCGCGACGGTGTGGTCAACTGCGCGGCGATGGGAGTGCGCTGGGGCGAGGAGGAGCTTGTGTTCTGGCCGTTCGACGCGACGCGCACGTTGCGGAACCTCCGTGCGCACGGTGAGGCGGTCGTCCACCTCACCGACGACGTGCTCCTGTTCGTCGAGTCGGCGCTTGGCCATCCGCGCCCCGCGACGCGTCCGGCGACCGCGATCGACGGCGCGGTGATCGAGGACGTTCAGTCCTGGCGGGAGGTCGTGGTCGTCGAGATCACGCCCGCCTCTGGCGAGACGCCTCGCTCGCGGGTGCGGGCTCGGGTGGTGGCGTCCGGCGCAGGCACACGCGAGCCGCTCGGGCTGTGCCGCGCGCGGCACGCCGCCGTCGAAGCGTCAATCCTCGCGTCACGGTTGCGGTTACTGGGCGCAGAGCGCGTGAGCGCCGAACTCGAGCGACTGCAGGAGCTCGTGGACAAGACCGCCGGCGCGCGCGAGCGTGCGGCGATGGAGTACGTGCGACGCTACGTCGCGGAACGCGTCGCGGAGCGAACGTGACCGGGGTCGTCGTCACCGCGCCGGCGCGGCTGCACTTCGGGATGCTGGATCCGGCCGGGATCGGGTCGCGTCGCTTTGGCGGCTGCGGCGTTGCGGTGGAGTCCCCGCGGGTGGTGGTCGGGGTCCGGCCGCGGCCCGGCGAGGACGTGGTCGCGCACGGACCCCAGGCCGACCGTGCCGTCGCGTTCGCGTCGCGCGCCGGCGAGGCGTTCGGGTACCGCGGCGGCGTCGAGGTCGACGTGCGCGAGGCGATCCCGCCGCATACCGGCCTCGGATCCGGCACCAAGCTCGGGCTGGCGATCGCGCGCGGGGTGGCCGAGCTCGCGGGCATCGCGGCGCGACCCGAGGAGCTCGCGGACGCGAGCGGGCGGGGGGCACGGTCCAGCGTAGGCTGCTGGACGTTTGCGGCGCCCGGCCTTGTGGTCGAGGCCGGCGTGCGTGACCACGACTCGGTCAGTCCGCTGGTGGCGCGTCATCCCATGCCGGAGCGGTGGCGGTGCGTGCTCGCGCTGCCCCTCGGGGTCGAGGGCCTGTCCGGGAATGCTGAGGAGAGGTTTTTCGGTTTGTTGCACCAGGAGCGGACCGCCATCGAGCCGAGCGTGTCGCGGTTGGTGCTCACCGGGTTGCTTGCGGGGTTGGTGACCGACTCGGTAGATGAGTTCGGCGCCGCGCTTGGAGAGATCCAGCGCGAGATCGGATCGATGTTCGCGTCCCGCCAGGGTGGCGTTTTTCATCCGCGCGCGGCGCCGGTCGTCGAGTCGCTCCAGGCCCTCGGCGTCGGGGCCGTTGGCCAGAGCTCGTGGGGGCCCACGGTGTACGGAATCGTCGACGGGCCCGGGCCCGCCTTGGAGGTCGCGGATCGGCTGCGTGCCGCGGTGGGTCCGGACGTCGACGTTCGCGTGGTCGACTTCGACCGCCGGGGGGCGTGGGTCGCGCACGACGGCTCGGGGCGGGCGGCGGCATGAGGTTGCTCGTCAGCGTGGTGTCCGCGGAGGAGGCGGCATGAGGTTGCTCGTCAGCGTGGTGTCCGCGGAGGAGGCGGCATGAGGTTGCTCGTCAGCGTGGTGTCCGCGGAGGAGGCGGAGCGCGCCGTCGCCGGGGGTGCGGACATCGTGGACGTCAAGGACCCTCGCGAAGGGGCGCTCGGTGCGCCCGCGCCGAGCGTTCTGTCCGAGGTGGTGCGGACGGTGGACGGCGCCGTCCCGGTGAGCGTCGCGCTCGGTGACCTGCCGGATCTTCCGCACACCGCGGCACTGGCCGCGCGCGGCGCGGTCGTGTGTGGCGCTTCGTTCGTCAAGGTGGGGCTGCGCGGCGTGCGCTCACTTGATCGCGCAGCGGCGGTGATGGGCGCGGTCGCGGATGCGGTGGGGGATGAGGCTGCGGTGATCGCCGTGGCGTACGCGGACGCCGGCACACTCGACCCGCCGGCGCTCGCGCCGGGGTTGTTGGCGGCGTTGGTCGAGCGGACCGGGATTGCCGGCGCGCTCGTCGACACATTCGTCAAGGACGGGCGCGGTCTGTACGGGTGGCTGTCGGAGTCCGAGCTCGCTGAGTTGGTCGATCGCACGCGCCGCGCGGGTGGTTTGCTCGCGGTCGCGGGTCAGTTGCGGCTGGGCGAGCTGGGACGCGTGGCGGCGGATGTGGTGGGCGTGCGGTCCGCGGTGTGCCGTGGCGGCGAGCGAACGGCGCACCTGGAGGAGGGCTTGGTGGCGGCCGCCGTGGCCGAGCTCCACGCGGACTTTGGCGCTGGAGGTGCGTATATGCCACCTCCATCGCCAAAGTCCGGTGTTAGCCGGCGGTGATGCGGGTGCCGACGCCGTCCGGCGGCCGAACCGTGACCGCGACGCGGGTGCGACGGACGGCGTCGGCAAGGTAGGGGTCGACGACGCGGCCGCCGCCGCGCGACTGCAACGCCTTCAGCTCATCCGCGGTCAGCGACGAGAGCGGCGGGTCGTCCGAGGGCCACCGCGCCACCACGCCGGCCACCGGCTTGAGCAGGACCGCCTCCTCGGCGCCGATCGCACCGGCCGCCAGCACCGCCAGCGAGTCGCTCGTGACCGCCCACGACTCGGGCACGTCAGGACGACCGGCGAACGCGGGCGCCACCGCCAGCAGCCCCAGCCCGCAGGGCGCGACCAGGTCGGTGAGCGGCTCGGCGTCGGGCAGCAGCGTCGCCAGCAGCACGCCGAGCTGATCCATCGCCTGGAGCGCGAGCCGGTGCGCGACGGCGTCGCCGAGCCCCACCTGCGCGTCGACGGCGCGCACCGCGTCGGCGAACGGACCGCCACCGGGCACCACCACGACGGGCCGCCGAGCCGCGAGCTCTTCCACCTCGGCGCATGCCCGGCGCAGTCCGTCGAGCCCCTCGTCCCGCAGGAGCCCGCCGCCGACCTTGACGACCAGCGGCAGCGGCTGCGGACGGAGGTCACTCACGGCCGAGCACCGAGAGCGCGACCGCGGCTGCGACGTCTCCCGCCGGACCCGCGAGCGGACCGGCATCCGCGTGGACCGGCAGCCGGCAGCGGGCCGCGGCGGCGCGGGCCAGGAACGCGCCCACGCCGATCGCCACCACTGCCACGCCGGCACGGCCAGCCGCGCGGCCACCCGCTCGAGCGCCGCGGCGAGGGCGGTGACCTGTGCCTCCTCGACGGCGCCGGCGATCGCCTCCAGATCGCCGGCGGCGAGCTGCTCGGGATCGGCGCACACGACGCGGGCCAGCCGGGCCCGCGCCTCTGGGAGTGAGGCGCCGCGACCGTCGGGGAACGTGCACGTGCACTCCTCGGGGGTCAGGCTGCCCCGCAGCAAGTGCGCGTCGGCGCTGATCGCGAACAGCTCCGAGGAAACGGGACAGGGGCGGCCGCCGATGGGTACGTGCGAGACCGCAGCGGCGACGTTGGTTCGAAGCGCGCCGGTGTAGACGAGCTCGCCGGAGAGCAGCCGCTCGAGGTCGGTACGCCCGCGAGCGACGACCTCGCCGCCGGCGATCGGGACCACGTCGGTGGTCGTGCCGCCGCAGTCCACGACGATCGCGTCGGGCAGCGAGCGCGCGATCAGCAGCGCCGTCGCCATCCAGTTGGCGGCCGCGCATCGCAACGGGGCGGCCCGCGCTTCGTCGAGGCCGATCAGCTCGCCGGCGGTGGTCAGCACGCGCAGCCGCCGTCCGGGCAGCGCGTGACGCGTGGCCTCGAGCACCTGCAGCACTCCGTCGCGCTTGGTCCCGAACGCGTCGACGAGCTCAGCGGTCGTGGTGAGCGCGACCGGGGCGTCCTCCACCCGCAGCCGCCCGACGACGGATGCGATCGCGCCGCTCAGCGCGTCGGGCCGGCGCCACACCTCGAACGGCTCGGACGCGGTCCTGACGGACATGTCGCCGTCCACCACCGCCGCCTTCGTGTTGGCGCCGCCGACGTCGAGCCCGATCACCGGGACCATCAGGGCATCATGACGCGGACGATGCGAATCGTTCCGGTCATCGACATCAAGGGCGGCGTCGTGGTTCACGCCCGCCGCGGGCAGCGCGACAACTACGCGCCGTTGAGCAGCCCGCTCGTCGACGGGTGCGAGCCGGTTGCGGTGGCGCGCGCGCTGTCCGGCCTTTGCCGGACCAAGACGCTGTACGTGGCCGACCTCGACGCGCTCGCCGGCGAGCCGGTGAACGAGGCGGCGCTGGCGGCGCTGGCGTCGGTCGCGGAGCCGTGGGTCGACGCCGGCGCGATCACGCCTGAGGCGGCGGCGGCTCTGCACCGTGCTGGCGCGGCCCGAAACGTCGTCGGCACGGAATCGCTCGGGCTGGGCGTCGAGATCGCCTCCCCAGTGGTCCTGAGCGTCGACCTGCGCGACGGGTGCCTGATCTCGCGGGACCCGGTGCTCGCCGGCCGTGAACCGGCGGCCGTCGTGCCGTTGGCGCGAGCGCTGGGCGTCAGCGAGCTCCTCGTGATCGACCTCGCCCGCGTCGGCAGCGGCGCCGGGCCGCCGCTCGAGGCCGTCGCCGAGCTTGCGGCGGCGCTGCCCGGCGTCGCGATCTACGCCGGCGGCGGCGTGCGCGACGAGGCGGACCTGCTCGCGCTCGAGTCAGCTGGGGCGGCCGGCGCGCTGGTGGCCACCGCGTTGCACGAGGGTCGGATCACGCCGTGAGGAGCGCCTCGCAGGCGCTGACCACTCTGGCTGTGAGATCCGCGTGGCACACCGACTGGAGCGCCTGCCAGCCCGGGATCCCGTTGACCTCGAGCACGAACGCCTCGCCGTCCGGGGCGATCAGGAGGTCGACCCCGGCGACGTCGGCCTCGACTGCGGCAGCCGCGGCGAGGGCCAGCGCGAGTTCGTCCTCGGTCAGCGTCACCGCCCGCGGGCGGGCGCCACGCGCGACGTTCGCCCTCCACGAGTCGGTGACGCGTTCCATCGCGCCGGCCACCTCGCCGGCGACGACGAGGACCCGCAGGTCCCGGCGGCCGGCCGGTGCCACCGTGCGCTGGACGTAGTAGACGGTCCGCTCGAGCTCGAGCGCGCGGAACACGCGGTGGGCGACGTCGCGGTCCTCGACGCGCACGATTCCGGCACCCATCGCGCCGAACAGCGGCTTCACAACGACGTCGCCGCCCAACTGCTCGAACGCCTGCATCGCGCCGTCGTAGCGTTCGCACACGATCGTGGGCGGGGTGGGCAGCCCGGACATCGCGAGCAGGGCGCCGGCCCACGACTTGTCGACGGTCCGCTCGATCGCACGCGGGGTATTGACGCACCGGACGCCCCGCTCGGCGAGGACGTGCAGGGCGTCCATGCGGAAGATCACCTGCTCGAGCGAGCCGCGCGGCAGTCCGCGCACGATCAGCAGGTCCAGCGCGTCGAGCGCAATGCCGTCAGGACCGACGATGTGCACGCCCCCGCCCGAGTCGACGATCGACCGAAGCCGCGTCGCGGGGATCGCGAGCACGTCGTGGCCGCGAGCGGCGAGCGCGCCGATCAGCCCACGCGAGTGCCAGGAGCCGGATGCGCCGAGTACCGCGACTCGGAGCGGTTCGGTCACGACGTGAAAGAGCGCTCGAGCACGTCGGGCGCGAGCCCTCCGCCGTGATGCGCCCACCCCGATTCCGTGCTGGTCAGCGTCGCCGCGGCGGGGCTGAACAGCATCGGATCGATGTCGTAAAAGTTCCAGTCGGCGGCTTCGAGCAGCTCTCCGAACGGAGTCCCGAACGCCTCCGACGCGGCCGACGGCAGCCGCCGCGCCAGGTCGGCGACCTCGTCGTCCGCGCCCTCGATCCATAGGTGGACGGTGCCGCCGTACAGCACGGCGTCGTTCGTCCGTCCGATCGCCGCCGGATCGTTCTTGGCCACCGGTGCGATCGGGCAGCAACCCCAGCCCTGCCGGACGCGCGCGGGATCCACTCCGAGCTCGTGCAGCTTGTGCAGCGCGGTCTCGACCACGCGGGCGCTGATCTGGAGAGAGCCGCAGATCGACGCGGTGGGCGCGATCAGGACCGTGACCGCCGACGCCTGAACGCCGCAACGCTCCGCGATCTTGTCGACGATCTCGCCCGGCGGGTCCTGCCGGGTCTCGAGGCAAAGGACCGCCCGGTCGGCCTGCTCGCGCCAGGCGAGCTCATCGAACAGATCCTCGGCGCGGGCGAGCGCGCGCCCCGGGCCGCTGGCCATCGCGAAGAAATCATCGTGCTCGAGCTTCCAGCCGGCGTACTGCGCCGCAAGGCATGCGGCGGCGGGGTCGTCGGCCGCGACGGCGACCCCCGGCCAGGTCCGTTCGCCCACCGTGACCGGCACTGGGTCGATCCGTCCCAACCCACCCATACACGCGGCCGCGAATCCCAGGCCGGCTTGCAGTCCGCCGCGGGCCTGGACGCCGCAATCGACCATCCGCGCCCCCGAATCGAGCGTGCGGACCCCGATCCCCAGCGCGTCGGCGTCGGCGACCATGGCGTCCACGAGCGCCGCGGCACGTTCGTTCATCGACAGGCTCACGCGCCCTCCTCGTTGTCGTCGAAGATCAGGATCTCGCCCCGGCTGAGCTCGGTCCGGTCCCCGGACCATTTCGCCCACGTCCCCTGGAGCAGAGCGTCGTCCACGGCCAGGCCCAGTTCACGTGCTCGGCGAAGCTGGAGTTGCAGGGTGGGAGGCCGGAAGCGAGTAGCGAACGCATACGCCGGGAGCGGCTCCACCGGTCGCCCGGAGGCGAGACTCCCCCGCTTGTTGCCGAGGCCCGCCTCATCGCCGATGCCCCCGAGCGCGATCACCGTGCCCGCGAGCATCCGCAACCCGGCGCCGTTTCCCGTTCGCCCGCCGACCGCGACCAACCCCCGCCGCATGCCGGCGCCGGTCTCCTCGCCCGCATCGCCGGTCACGACGATCTCGCCGCCGGTCATCCCCACCCGGGCGCCGGGGTAGGCAGCGCCGAGCCGCGCCCCCGCGTCTCCGGAGATCCGCAAGACCCCGCCGGACATCTCGCCGCCCGCCCACGCGCCCACGTCGCCACGTACAACCATCTCGCCGCTCGACATGCGAGCGCCAATCCAATCGAACCGGCGCAGGTCGCCGACGAGCACGAGCTGGTCGCTGCCCGCGCCGGACACCTCGAACAGGTCGCCAACAGCCACCGTCTCGCCACTGCAGCGGAGGCGCAGCGCGGCAACCGCAGAGGCATTCAGCCCGCGCAGCCGCTCCGGGGTCAGCGGGACGGCGAGCACCCGGGCCGGCGGCTCCGTTCGCGCTGTCAGGGTCAGCGTCACGGTGGGTCGAGGAGTTCCGAGAGCGGAAAGTGAAACTCGCCGAGCTTCCCGCCGAAGTTGGCGGCGGTGACGTGCGTCGCGCCGGCGCCGGCGGCGCTGTGCAGTCCGCGGCGCATCGCCTCGCCCACGGCCCCCTCCGACACGCCGTCGATCACGATCTCGAACAACGCGCCGACGCCCTCGGGCACCAGCGTGTCATCGACCTGGGCGCGGAGGGTGGGGGCGAGCTGATGGTTGGTCGAGGCGGGCATTGACTTCGAGGTCAGAGCGCCGACCTTGCTGCCGCTGCGAACGATCCCGCCGGGGAAGGGCAGCGCGATGCCCTCGCCGCGCATCGCCTCCGCCGCCGTCTGTGCGGCCGCGAGCGCGATGTCCTCGTCGCCGGCCCCGATCACCAGGTTGCCTCCCCCGACTCCGTGGCCGACCCCGACGGACTCGGACACCAGGAACTCGCCCTCCATCACCGGGATGCGCCAGTAGCGCTGTCCGGCGATCACCTTGCTGGCCTGAAAGCCGTCGCCGAAGTAGCGCAGGCTCGCCCCGAGCGCCGCCGTCCTCTCGGCCCCGGGAAGCCCGTCGAAGCACGCGGTCGTCGGGCAGGTCATCACGCTCTGGCCGACGCGCTCGACGATGCGCTTGCCGACGCCCTCGCGGTCCATCGCAAACAGCAGGACAGCGATCCCCGGCCGGCCATCTGGAGTCTCGCCCTCGGCGAGCGCGCGCTCGATCGCCGCCTCGCACTTGCAGCCGATGACCGAGGTAGCAAAGCCGGTCATCGAGCGAGCCGCCTCGAGCGCCCACGCGTCGGTGGCCGCCGTGATCACGACACGGGCGTAGCGCATCGGGAACGCCTCGGCGAACGTGTCATCGACCTCGGTGTCGCCGAGCCAGTAGCCGCTCATCGGCGCGCCGCCTCGACGGTCCGGGTTGGCTCGCGCAGCGCCGCGTCGCGGACCGGGTAGTGCTCGAACGCCACCGTGTAGCGGTCGCCGAACAACGGCTCGAGCACCCGGCTCACGTCGGGATCGAACGCGGCGCGGCTCGAGAGCAGCAGTCCGTTGTCGGGGTGGCGCAACTCGCCTTCCTCGACCGCGACCTCACCGCCCTTGATCACGTAGCGAGGGGTGGCGAACATCTCCTCGCGGTCGGTGCGATCGTCGTAGATCGTGACGTCGGCGTCTGCGCCGACCCCGAGGTGGCCCTTGTCGCGCAGGCCGAGCCGGCGCGCGGGCGCGGCGCGGGTGATGATCGCGATTTCGTTCAGGGTGTACTCGCGGTCGAGCCCGTCCAACAGGGCGGTGCGGCGGATCGCTCGCTGGTTCGCGCGGCTCAGCTGGTCCTCCCGGAAGGCGCGGTCCATGAGCAGCCGGATCAACTTCGGATACGAGAGGAACGAACCGCCGTTGGGGTGGTCGGTCGACAGCATCACCTGCCACGGGTTGTGGCCGAGCAGGAGCAGCTCGAGCCCGATCCCCCATTGGAGAGCGTGGACGAAATTGCCGGGGCGATACCGGTAGGGAACGATCCCGCAGCCGGTCTCGACCTCGGTGTCGTGGTTGATCCACTTCTCAGCGCCGAGGTCGCGCAGGACGGCCGACACCGCGGCGTCGGCCGTCATCGTCACGGCAGGCCCGAACATCACCTGGCCGACGTCGGCCGTGAGCTCCGGGTGAGCGGACAGATACTCGAGCAGGTCGGGGGCGCGGGAATTCATCCCGCCCGTCTGGCCGCCGGGGCGGCCGCCGTACGCATGGAACTGGAGGTGGGCGAAGTGCGCCTGGCGTCCCGACAGCGTGCGCATCGTGTCGAGCGTCACCTCAGCGTTGCCCGGTACCCCGAGGTTGTTGGCGTGGACGTGGACGGGATGCGGCAGCCCGAGCTCATGGACGGCGCCGCCGATCGCCTCGAGCACCTGGCGCGGGGTCACGTCGAAGCCGGCGACGTCGTCGTCGAGCGAGTGGACGTTTCCGTTGTCCTGCTTCCAGAGCTCGACGCCGCCGGGGTTGACGAGCTTCACCCCGTAGCCGCCGGTGGCGTCCAGCCACCACGCCACGGCGTCGCGCAGCTGCTGCGAGACGGCACCGCCGGACTGCCGGATCAGCTCGAACAGCACCTGGTTGTTGCCCATCAGGATCAGGAAGGCCTTGTCGATCATCGGCGTGTCGCGCAGCTCGGACAGCACGTGGCGCGCGGCCAGCGGCGGCGCGGCCGCCTCCACGACGGTGGTGTAGCCGAGGAGCGAATAGCGGTACCCGGTCGCGAATGTCGAGGGGACGAGACCGCCGGTGCCCGAACGGAGCAGCTCGGTCCGGTCGAGCGGGTGATCACGGCGCTCTTCGGGCGAGAGCTTGCGGGCGGCGTTCACCTTGGGACCGGCGATGTGGGCGTGGATGTCGACGCCACCGGCCATCACCACCATCCCGCGAGCGTCGATCCGGCGGGCGTCCGGCCCGACGTCGGCGACGACCTTGCCGTCCTTCACGCAGACGTCGCGCGCCTCGCCGTCCACGCCGTTCGCCGGGTCGTGGACGGCGCCGCCGCTGATCCGGATCTCGGTCATGTCCCGATCTCCGCGGTCATGTTCCGATCTCCGCGAGCAGCCGGGTCAGCAGCGCGGCCGCTGTCGGCGCGTCGTCGGGCTTTGGCGCCTGGAGCGCCAGCGGGACTCCGTCCAGCCGGTGAGCGGTGCCGGTGGCCGATACGCCGGCGGCCGCCGTGCGGATCCATACCTCGACCCCCGGTCCGGCCGCGAGGCTGGCCAGCGCGACCTCACCGGCGCCGCCCGGCCCCGGCTCGACGAGCAGCGCGACGTCGACATCGTCGAGCGGCGGCGCGGTCGTGACCGGCTCCGGATGACCGCACGCGAAATCCACCGTCCCGCCGTATCCGGACTGCCAGGCCAGCGCATCGTCGGCGCTTCTGGTCCCGGGGAAGGAGGGCAACTCGAGGGTGACCACGTGCCGGTCGTGGCACAGTGCCCGCACCAGCTCGTGGAGCGCCAGCGCGCGTCGCTGACCGCCGGCGCCACCGGTCAGGCCTGATCCGTAGACGAATGCGGCATGCTGGACCGAGCCGAGGCGATCCATGAGCCCAGTCAGCTCGCCGCGCGGATCGCCCGACCCCAGCATGAGCCCTCGCTCCAGCACGTGCAGGCCGGTGAGTGCCTCGAGGTCGCGCTCGCCCGGCCAGCTCAGCCGGAGGTCGGCGCGCTGCGCCGTGGCCGAGTCCCGGTCATCGATCAGGACCATCGTGCGGCTGGCGCCATCGGCGCCGTCGGTGCCGTCGGTGCCGTCGGTGCCGTCGGTGCCGGACCGCGCGGACGAGTCGCCGAACCCGAGCCGGTCGAGCAACCGCGGATGGGTGGTCTCGGGATCCTCGCGCCAGATCACGACGAGCTGCGAGCGATCGCGGATCTCGCCGAGCGTCGCGGTGGAGGCGCCGCGGAGCGGGGCCGCCGGGGCCCCCGGCCACGCGCCCGCCAGGGACTGGGTGCTCACCAGCGCCCCGAGTCGGTCCGCCAGCGCGACCGCGGCCCGTGCGTCTTCCACGGTGGCGTTCTCGAATCCACGCACGAGCGGGCGGCGCGCTCCGCGGAGCATCCCGACGGCTCGGGCAAGCGCCGACTCGACGTCCGTCGGCTCGCCGTCGACGGTCGCGGCCGGCATGCCGGCGGTCATCGTCATGCGTTCGGCGAACCAGGTCGTGCCCAACGGGCACTCCGGCTCCAGCCGTACCCCGTCCGATCCGAGCTCGACGGTGACGTCGTCGCACAGCAGGCCGCAGCCGGCGCATGTGAGTGGACCGACCTCAGCCACGAGCGAGCACTGGTTCGGATAGCGCGGCGAGCAGGCGCGCTCCCCGCTCGGTCAGCTCCGGCAAGCCGGCGTCGGACGAAATCAGGGTGCACACCGGCGCGCCTCGCTTGATCGTCTCGCCGGCGCGAGGGACGTCGTGCACCAGGCCCGCCGGCCACCAGCCGGGATCGGGGGCGCGGAGCTCGCGGCTGGCGAACAGCACGAGCTTGACGTTCGCACACGTCGTCGCCGAGGGTGTGCCGGCGCGTGGAAGGCCCAGTGCCCGCACGCCGCGCACGTGCGCCGCGAAGCTGCCGGGTCCGAACAGCTCGAGTGAGGCGGGCGGACGCGGGTTGACCTCGAGCACCCAGGCATGGTGCCCGTCCCAGATGGCGTCCACCCCGAACGCCCCGCGCACGCCGAAGCGCGCCACGACCTCGTCGCACACTGCGCGCAGCCGACCGTCGAGTTCGGCGAGTTCCGGATCGGGCAGACGCGGAGGCGTCACGTTCCCCATCCACGCGAAGCCCGGCCGGAGATGCAGCTGCTCGGTGAGGCCGAGCACGGCCGCGCGGCGGCCGTCGCCGATCGCCACCGCCGAGCACGACAGCCCGTCGATCTGGCGCTGGAGGATTTCGGTCCGCGCCAGCCGCCCGCCCAGCCACGGCCGCACCCCGCGCCCACCGCCGCCCAGCCGCGGTTTGCGCAGCCAGCCCCCGCCGGCCGCCCCGCCGACGCGAGGCTCGCGCACCGACGCCAGCGTCTCGGGCGCGGACGCGAGCGTCTCGGGCGCGCGCGCTCCGGCCGCCCGCGCCGCGGCGCCCACCGCCCAGGGATCGCGCGCCGACGACAGCAGCTCGGGTGGTGTCCCCAGCAGCTCGCGGCCGTCCGCCATCCGGCCAACGAGATCGGGGCGGTTCTCGAACCCGGCGCCGTACACGACCGCGTTCGCCTCGAAGTCGCAGGCTAGGGCCGCCAGCGCCTCGCTGCTCGGCGCCGTCGTCCCGGACGCGACCGCCCGCAGGTCGACGTCGCCGAAGCGGTCGAGCGCGATCACGTCGTACCGGTCGGCGGCCACGAGCTCAGCCAGCATGCGGGCGCTCACGGCCACGACGAGGACCCTCATGGGAGGTCGACCCCGGTCAGCAGCGCGACCGAGCACCCTCATGGGAGGTCGACCCCGGTCAGCAGTGCGACGAGCAGCGTGGCCGCCACCAGGTCAGCGGTCGTGCCGGGGTTCAGCCGGTGGTCGGGTCCGCGCAGCGACGCGTCGAGCTCCTCGAGCGTCCTGGTGCCGGCGCGCACGTCGCGGGCCGCCGCGGTGACGGCCTGCGCCGCTGCCGCGCCGGCCTTGCGCTCGATCAACGTATCCGGGTGCGAGGCGAGCAGCCCAACGTGCAACGAGACGATGGCGTCGAGCGTCGGAGCGCCTGCGCCGAGCGCTTCCGCCAGCAACGGCAGTCCGGTGTCGAACACGATCCGGTAACCGGTCGCGTATTCGGAGGCGATGCTGTCCCGGTGGGCGGCGGCGGCCATCGCCTCGCGTAGAGAGGCGCGCGCCGGCTCTCTGACGTCGTGGTCCGCCGCCTCGCCGAGACCACCGGGATGGGCCGCGACGATCGCGGCGAAGGCCGCCGAGGCATCGTCGACGTCGAGCTCCGACAGCACGTGCTCGGTCGCCACCCGCAGCGATTCGTCCGCTCGCCGCGTGGCCTCGGCGCGAACCAGGGGCGCCATCAGCAGGACGATCCCCAGATTGGTGTTGGCGCCGGTGACGCGTGCGGTCGCGCTCACCCCGTCCGCGATCAGCTCTCCGACATGGCGCCGCCGCGCCCGACGGCGGGCGAAAGCCGGGCCGAGCGCCAGCCCCGAGCGCACCATGTCGGCGTAGGTGGTGTCGGAGAAATCGTGGGCGGGCGTGATGTTGCCCGGTTTCGCTGCTGACACCTCCAGCAGACACGCTAATTGGACGTGCTGCGCGAGTAAGTCCCGGCTCAGTCTCGAGTGAGCTAGGGTTGCGTCCACTGCGTCACCATACGATAGGAGAGAGGAGACTCACTTTATGGCCATCACCCTGGCAACCGGCGAGGCTCTGGTAGGCGAAGGTAACGAGGTCGCGCACATCGACCTTCTGATCGGGTCAAAGAGCGGACCGGTCGGCGAAGCGTTCGCGCACGCGTTCGTCAACGAGTCGGAAGGTCACACCAACCTACTGGCCGTGGTCACCCCCAACCTGCCGGCCAAGCCGGACACGGTGATCAGCAACAAGGTGACGATCAAGGGCGCGAGGCAGGCCGTGCAGCTGTTCGGCCCGGCTCAGGCCGCGGTCGCGCGTGCCGTGGTGGACTCGGTCGCCGAGGGCGTCATCCCCACGGACCAGGTCAACGACCTCTGCATGATCGTGGGCGTGTTCATCCACTGGGAGGCCGAGGACGACAAGAAGATCTACGACTGGAACTACGAGGCGGTGAAGAGCTCGATCGCGCGCGCCCTGGGCGGTGAGCCGAGCACCGACAAGGTGCTCGCCGAGACGCCGGCGGCGCGTCACCCGTTCGCCGGCGGCGCCGAGGGCTAGCAGTTGACCGCGCAGACCGGAGAGCCGCCGCTCGCCGGTCTGCGCACCGTCGTCACCGGGGCCAGCTCCGGGATCGGGAGCGCGATCGCCACCGCGTTCGCCGCGGCCGGCGCGCGCGTCGGCATCGGATTCTTTCGCTCGGCCGACGCTGCGAGAGCACTGGCCGGCGAGCTCGGCGACGGGAAACATCGCCTTTTGCAGGCCGACCTCAGTACGCGCGACGGCTGCGCGTCGATCGTAGATGCGGCCTTCACCGCGTTCGAGCACGTCGACGTGTGGGTCAATAATGCCGGCGCCGACGTACTCACCGGGCAGGCGAGATCCTGGACGGACGAGCGCAAGCTCGACGCGCTCATCGACGTCGATCTGAAGGCAACGATTCGGTGCTCGCGGCTGGTTGCCGGCCGGATGCGGCCCGGCGGCCGCATCATCAACATCGGCTGGGATCACGCCACGATCGACGGGATGGCGGGTGGCAACCCCGAGCTGTTCGCCGCGGTCAAGGGCGGGGTGCTCGGCTTCTCCAAGTCATTCGCGCGCTCCGTCGCCCCCAACGTCCGTGTGAACGTGCTGTGCCCGGGTTGGGTCGAGACGGCGTACGGTGCGGGCACCGACCGGTCCTTCTACGACAAGATCGCGAACGCCACGCCGCTCGGCCGCTGGGGTCAGCCCGAGGACATCGCGGGCGCGGCGGTGTGGCTAGCTTCGCCGGCCGCGGCGTTCGTCACCGGTCAGGCGGTCAACGTCAACGGCGGCGTCGTTGGCTGACACGCTGTTCGTCACGGGCCGCCTGGCTGAGCCGGCCGTGCGCAACATCGTCGCCGAGCTGGAGATCGATCACCAGATCGCCGTGCTGAACATCAGCGTCGCGGCGCTGATGACGACGCGCTGGATCGCCCGGCGGATCGCGGTGCCGACGGGGGTCGACAACATCGTGATCCCGGGGCTGTGCGAGGGCGACGTGGACACGCTGCAGCAGGCCACCGGTCTGCCCGTGCGCAAGGGTCCGGCCGACGTGCGGGCGCTCCCCGAGTGGTACGGACGCGAGGCGATTCGCGCCGAGCTCGGCCCGCGTGACGTGCGCGTGTTCGCGGAGGTGAACGACGTTCAGTCGCTGACCCGGGAGCAGGTGATCGAACGGGCCGAGGCCTACCGCGCCGAGGGCGCCGACGTGATCGACCTCGGCCTGTCGCTCGATCGCTCGTGGCTCACCGACGGGCCGCCGACGATCGCGGCGCTGCGCGAACGTGGGTTGTCAGTCAGCATCGACACACTCGACCCCGAGCACATCCGGATGGCCGACGCCGCCGGCGTCGATTACGTGCTCAGCCTCACGCCGGCGACGATCGAGCTGGTTCCGGAACTCCGCGCCACGCCGGTGCTGATCACCGAGGACCCGGAAGACCTCGAGGGCCTGGACAGGATGGCCGCCCGCATGGAGGAGCTCGGTCGCCCGTACTTGCTCGACTCGAATTCTGGCCCCGATCAACTCCGGCTTCGCGGCGTCGCTGGCTCGCTACGTCGAGGTCCGACGGCGCCACCCACAGTCCGAGATGCTGATGGGGATCGGCAACCTGACCGAGCTGACCGAGGCCGACTCGACCGGTGTCACCGCTCTCCTCATCGGCTTCTGCCAGGAGGTCGGGATCGGCGCGGTCCTGACCACCGAGGTGATCGGGTGGGCACGCGGAGTGGTTCGTGAGACCGTGCTGGCGGCGCAGATCATGCACCTCGCACAGCGCCAGGCGCGGCCGCCCAAGCACATCGATTCCGGCCTCGTCACGAGCAAGGACGAGTCGATGCGTGCGCCCACGGAGGAGGAGCTGCGCACGATGCAGGCACAGATCTCGGACCCCAACTACCGCCTGTTCGCCGATGCGGACTGGCTGTACGCGCTCAACGGCGAGCGGTTCGTCCGCGAAGCGAACATCTACGCCGTGTTCGATCAGCTCGCGGTCGACGACCCGACACATGCGTTCTACCTCGGCAAGGAGCTGATGAAGGCCACGATCGCGCGCGGCCTGCACAAGAGCTATCGCCAGGAAGGCCCGCTGGACTGGGGCATCCTGAGCTTTCCCGAGCCTCGACGGGAGGAGACCTCATGAAGAAGATCCTGATCCAGTTGGACACCGACCAGCACCCGAGCGCGTTCGACGCGATCGCCGCCTACGACGCCGACGTCGACATCGTGATCGGGTACGGCCAGATCGCGCCGGACAATCTGGACGGCGTCGTCCAGGGCGCGATTTTCCCGCGCGGCCCCGACGGCCTCGCCAATACCGCCTTCTGGGTTGGCGGGTCGAAGGTTCGCGACGGCGAGGCGGTGTTCGAGGCCGCTCAGAAGCTGTTCTTCAAGCCGTTCAAACCATCGATCATGCTCGACTCGGACGGCTCGAACACGACCGCCGCCGCTGCGGTGGCCGAGGTCCGCGGGGCGGTGACGCTGAAGGACAACCGGGCCGCCGTGATCGGCGTCGGACCCGTCGGACTACGCACGGCCGAGCTCCTGAAGCGGGAGGGCGCCGAGGTGATGATGTTCACCTTCCCGCCCGATGTGATGGAGGGCCGCCATCGTCGTGCATCCGGAATCCCGGTCGCCCAGGATGCCGGGTTCGAGGTCGCCGAGCCGGCGTCAAGTGACGAGCTCGATGCGGCGCTCGCCGATCGCGCGGTCGTGTTTGCCGCGGGCCCGGCAGGTACGCAGATCCTGCGACGGAGCGGCTGGGCACAGGAGGGTCTGCGCGTGGTCGTCGACTACTCGGCGGCGGAGCCCGTCGGCGTCGAGGGCGTCGACCGGGGCGACAAGCTCGAGGAGGAAGACGGGGTTCTGAAGCTCGGCGCGCTGGCGGTGGGCGGCCCGAAGATGAGGCTGCAAAAGTCCTGCATCCGACGGATGTTCGAGACCAAGGGCACGGTGCTGGACCTCGAGGGCGTCTACGACGTCGCGCTCGAAGCTCTTTGATCCCTACTTGGAAAACACGAACTTACCCATCGGCCCGTCGAGTGGGCCGTCGGCCTCGGGCCGCCACAAAATCGTGTCCTCGATCTTGCGCGCCAGGGTGAAGTCCTTGTCGGTGATTCCGCCCGCCGAGTGCGTGGCGAGCTTGACCCAGAGCTTGCCCCAGGTCACATTCAGATCGGCGTGATGCCCGGCGGCTTCGCACAGGTAACCCACGGCATTCACGGCCATCAGCGTGGTCGGCCAGCCGTCGGTGTTGTACTTGCGTCGGATCCACTTGTCCTCGTAGTACCACTCGTCGAGCCCGTACTCCGAGAACTTCGCGGGGATCTCGTCCTCGCTGTAGGTGCGCGGCTTGTCTTTCGTTGAACTCATTCCCGAATGATATGCCCCGGGTAGCCGGCATCGATCCGGGTACGGTCTCGTTTGACCTGTGCGTGCTCGAGGACGGCGAGTCGGTGGTGGAAGAGGTGTTCCAGACCGGCTCGCTGAGCAAGGACAGCGCCCCGCTGCTCGACGCGCTGGCGTGCCACGGGCCGTACGACCTGATCTACGGCCCGAGCGGCTACGGCCTCCCGTTGGTGCCCGCCGTCGACGTCGGGGAGCGAGAGTTAGCCGAGATGGTGCTGGTGAGGCCCGACGAGGCGCGAGCCAACGCGGGCGTCGGCGGCATGCGGTCGCTGTTGCGGTCGCTGGCCGGGAGCGATCTGCCGGTCGTCTTCGGTCCCGGCGTCATCCACCTCCCGACGGTCCCGCGGCATCGGAAGTACAACCGGATCGACCTCGGGACCGCCGACAAGGTGTGCGCGGCCGCGTGCGCGGTCGCCGACCAGTCCAGCCGGCGGGCGATCCCGGTGGACGAGACGGCGATGGTCCTATTGGAGTTGGGAGGCGCGTTCACGGCGGCCCTGGCGATCGACGGGGGACGGATCGTCGACGGCATGGGCGGGTCATCCGGACCGCTGGGTGCCCGTGCGGTCGGCGCCCTCGACGGCGAGCTCGCGTACCTGCTCGGGCCGGCACTGCGGAAGGACACCCTCTACAGCGGCGGTGCCCTGGACCCGGCCGGGACGATCGACATGGCCGACCTCCAGGCGCTGTGGGCCGCGCCCAGTCACACCGAAGGCTGGACGGCGCTGCTCGAGGGGACGGCCAAGGCGGTGCGGGCCCTGACCGTCAGCGTGCCCGCGCCGCTCGAGGTTGTCGTCTCCGGCCGCCTGGCCCGCGTGCCCGAGCTGATCGCGGCCCTCGGGTCCTCACTGGAAGGCGTCGCGCCGGTGGTCTCGCTCGTTCCGGGTCGCGCGAGCGCGGCCGCGCGCGGCGGTGCGCTGCTGGCCGACGGACTGACCGGCGGCCGGAACGCCGCCCTCGTAGAGGTGCTCCGGCTGCGCGAGTCGAGCGGTACCGTGCTCGATCACCTGCGCGTGGCCGGTGCCGGGGCGATTTCGCTGGGCTGAGAGTGTCCGTAGGGTGACCCATTTCGCCCCGCTGTCGCGTGAGCTTGACTGACTGGTCACTTGACACTTGACCACTCGGTCAGTATCACTACCTGCCCGATCGGTCAGTCAACAATCCTGATCGGCTGAGAGAAGGTCTTGTAACTAACGGTCAGGTTGTGCAGCGGTCGCACCCCTGTTAGCTTCTTTTTAGCCCATTTTCGACGGAAGGAGAGAGTCGCCGTGACCGCCACAGTCGACGAGAGCGTTATGGAGGGGCTGGGAAAACAGAATGGGGTGACACTCGGACGGGTGCTTGGCCGCGGAAACGTCGGGATGGCCGAGGAGGGATCAGACGGCAAGATGCACGCCACCGTCCGGATCCCGATGGACGAGCTGGTCTTCGACCCCGGGGTCTTGGTCCTCCCGCACGGGGGCGACCTCGAGCTCGAGATCATCAACGATGACAACAACTCGCACTGCGCGGTCCTGCCGTGCAACGGCGACAGCAAGTTCATCTGGCTGGTGAACTTCTCGAAAGGAACCGCAAGCCTCCAGCTCGACGGTCCGGGCTACTACTGGTACGGCTCCCGGACCGGAAACGACGAGGGCGGCGGCCTGACCGGCACGATCGTCGTCGGAGGCGAGGTCCCAGACGAAGCCAAGCTCGACCGCCCACCCCAGCCCCGCCCGTAGAAAGGAGCAGTCATGGCAACTGAGACTGAGTACGTCGACGCAGGGGCTGCGGTCGACTTCAGGAATCTGAGCCCCGGCTACGTCGGCAGTGCGCCGCCCGTGGCGAAAGGCGTCAACTACGACCGGATCCTCAAGGGCCGCGATGCGGAGCCCCAGAACTGGCTCACGTACTACGGCGCCTACGACGGGCAGCGGTACAGCCCGCTCGATCAGATCAACACCGGGAACGTCGAAAAGCTGAAGCCCGAGTGGGTGTTCCAGTGCGGCTCGGTGGGCATGCACTCCGGCGCCTCGACGTACTCGTTCGAGGCGTCGCCGCTCGTCGTCGACGGCATCATGTACGTCACCGGCTGGGATGGCTGGGTGTGGGCGCTCGACGCCAAGACGGGAGCGGAGCTGTGGCGCTACCACCGCGCGTCCCCTTACGACGTGCGCCTGTGCTGCGGCAACGTCAACCGTGGGTGCGCCGTGGCGGCCGGAAAGGTCTTCATGGCGACCTTGAATGCCCACGTGATCGCCCTCGACGCCACGACCGGCCAGCTGATCTGGGACCAGCCGTACGGGGACGTGCGGGCCGGCGAGAGCGCGACCGTCGCTCCGCTGATCGTGAAGGACATGGTGATCGTCGGGAGCTCCGGCGGCGAGTTCGGAGTGCGAGGGCACGCCGACGCTTTCAAGCTCGAGACCGGAGAGCGCGTGTGGCGCTGCTACATGGTCCCGGAGCCCGGAGAGCCGGGGTCGGAGACCTGGCCGTCCGACGGCGAGGCCTGGGCCCGGGGCGGCGCGAACTGCTGGACCACGCCGACGTTCGACCAGGAGCTAAACCTCCTGTACTTCAACACCGGCAACCCGTGCCCCGATTTCGACGGGGGGGTTCGCGAGGGCGACAACCTGTTCACGAACTGCGTCGTGGCGGTCGACCCAGACAGCGGTCAGATCAAGGCGCATTACCAGTACACCCCGCACGACGTGTGGGACTACGACTCGACGATGGAGAACATCCTGTTCGAGATGGACGGGCGGAAGTGTTCCGGGCATTTCGACAAGAACGGGTACTTCTTCGTCCTGGATCGCACGGACTGCAGCCTGATCCGGGTCGTGCCGTTCGTCGATCGCATCACCTGGGGCGAGATCGACTCGAGCGGCAAGGTGACGCCGCGGGTGTTCCCCGACAAGGAGGGGGAGCCTGTGCACTTCTGGCCCGGCCCGGCCGGCGCCAAGGAATGGACGCACGCTGCCTACAGCCCGAAGACGGGGCTCTTCTATGCGCCGGTGCAGGACGTCGGGGCCACGGCCACGCGGCGGCGCCGGGAGTTCAAGGAGAGCATCCCCTACTGGGGCGCAGGTGTCGCCGTGGACACCGAGGACGTGTCCGGTTACCTGTCGGCGATCGATCCAGCCACGGGTCAGGAGAAGTGGCGGTTCCGCAATGAGCACCCGATGACCGCGTCGGTGCTGGCCACGGGCGGCGACCTCGTGTTCGCGGGCGACCCCGCGGGGATATTCCGGGGGTTCAACGCCAGCAGTGGAGAGCTGCTGTGGCAGTTCACGTGCGGCAGCGGCCACCACTCGAGCCCCTGCAGCTACACCGTCGACGGGCGGCAGTTCATCGCCGTGCCGGTCGGGTACGGCGCTTGGACCGAGGGGTTCTACCCCGGGGCCCTCGCCCAGGCGGGTGGATCCGCGTTGTTCGCGTTCGCGCTGCCGGAGTAGCGCACAGCGACCGAAGCCATATGCGATCTGTCACGGCGCCCACGCCGTGACAGATCGCAGGTCTCGACACAACCTTCGAAGAACCAATGCTCGCGCTTCTGTCTCTCGGCTTCACGCTGAGCCTGGACAACTTCCGCACTTCGATCGTGCTCGGCGGGCTCAAGCCGACTCTCCTGCGATCGGTCAAGACGTCCACGATCTTCGGCCTGTGGGACGGCGTCGCTCCGCTGGTCGGGATCCTCGTCGGCCACTTCCTGAGCGACAAGATCAGCTCCACCGCCGACATCGTCGCCGCGGTCGGCCTCGGTGCATACGGCCTGTTCGTCGTCGTCCGATCGTTGCTGAGCACCGAGCATGCCGACCCGGACCTGCGGTTCGCGACGCGCGGGCTGCCCCTGCCGTTGAGCGTCGACAACGTGGCCGCGGGCGCGGCGCTTGGCATCGCCGGATTCTCCCCCTGGCTCGCGCCCCCCCTGTTCGGGATCATCACGTTCCTCATGTCGGTCGCCGGGCACCAGGTCGGCCGCACGGCGGCCCACTTCATCCCCCGCATCCGCACCGACCTTTTGACCGGGCTGGCGTTCGTCGCGATGGCGGTCTTCCTGGTCGTCGGCATCAACCTTCCGGGCGACTGACACCGGACGCGATAGCGGGGCGCCCTGGCCGCGTACGACCTGTACGTCTCTGCATAGGAGGGCGCGGCCGGCGACCTACGCGCTTTGGTGGCGTTTTGTGCGCCAAAACGCAACACGTAGGAACGGCCAGCGCGGTACGATCGCATGGCAATCCAGCTCGGAGAAGGGATTGGAGCGGTTCAGCCCGAGACCAACGGCGGTGGCAGAGGGCGCACCACCGGCGTCCACTGCGATGGCTCGCCCCTTGGCTAAAGCCGCTCCATCTTCCGGAGTGGCGCAGGCATCGAGGCCGGCGCGCGGGCGAGTGAGCAAGTTCGTGATCCCGGAGGTGATCTTCGGCGTGGGCACGCTGGCGGAGGTGGGCGGCGCGGTCCGCCGCGTCGGCGGCCGGCGTCCAATGCTCGTAAGCGATCCGGGGGTGCTCGCGGCCGGCTGGGTGGAGCGCGCGATGCCGCACCTCGCCGACGTCCACGTTGAGTGGCGACTCTGGCACGACCTGACGCCCAATCCGAAGGACTTCGAGGTCCAGGCGGCGTTCGAGAGCTACGTCGACTGCGGTTGCGATGCGCTCCTGGCGATCGGTGGTGGGAGCTGCATCGACCTGGCCAAGGCGGTGGCGATCCTCAGCGGCAACGGCGGCCAGATCCTCGACTACGAGGGCATCGATCGGGCGACCAGCCCGATCCCGCCGATGGTGATGGTGCCGACTACCGGCGGCTCAGGGTCCGACGTGTCGCAGTTCTGCGTGGTTACCGACACGAGGCGAAACTTCAAGGTGACGATCGGTGGCCGCGCGCTCGTACCTGAGATCTCCGTGACCGACCCGGAACTGCTGACGACGATGTCCCCCGAGCTCACCGCCCACACGGGAATCGACGCGCTCAGCCACGCGGTCGAATCCTCGGTCTCAGAAGCCTGCGACTTCCTCAGCAAGGAGCTGGCAATCTCCGCCGTCCGAGGGATCGTCGAGCACCTCCCGGTAGCGGTCGAGGATCCATTCGACCTGGCCGCGCGTGAGGGGATGGCACGCGCGAGCCTCCAGGCCGGGATGGCGTTCACCAACGCCCTGCTCGGGGCGACCCACGCGATCGCCCACCAGATCGGTGGCGCCCTCGATCTCCCGCACGGGCTGCTCAACGCGATTCTGATGCCGCACGTGATGCGCTTCAACGCCGAGACCCATGCCGACCGGTACCTGGACGTCGCCCGGGCGCTCGGCGTCGCGACGGACGGGCTCGACGCGAGTACCGCGGCCGAGCGGGCGATCGAGAGCGTCGAGGAGTTGAGTCGGACCCTTGGGATTCCCCGCGGACTGCGCGAGATCGGCGTCGATCCCGCCGACTTCGACTCGTTCGCGGTGAACGCGCTGCGCGACGCGTATATCGCGACCAACCCTCGACCGGTGGACGAGAACGATGTCCGCGACATCTGCGTCGCCGCCTACTGAGCGCACCGCCGGCGTCGACCGGCCGGCGCTCGAGCACCTGATCGGCGTCCGCTCGTCGAAGCCGAGCTTCTACGCCGCTTGGCGTGACAAATCGGCTCGCCTCGACCACACGATCGAGACGCTCGAGCGGATCTCCTCGGCCCTCTGCGCGGCGCCGGCGGGGCCGGTCGCCGTGTGCGACGCCGTCGTTGAGGCGGCCGCCTACCACTTCGAAGCGCGCTGGGCGGCGATGGTGTTCTCCAGGGAGCACGCCGGCGTCGGGATGGCTCGGGTGTTCGTCCACGCCAGTCAATCCGTCATTCAGCGCTGGGAGGTGCCGCCCCAAATGCTCGAGGCACTCACCGAGCGGACGCTCGCATCCCAGCGGCCGGTGCTCGCCGACAACGACGAGGGTCTCGAGTTCGGCGGTGAGCCCTGCGTCAGCGTGACCGCTCCGATGCCGGTGCAGGGCGAGCCGGCCGGGATACTCGCGGTGGGGCTGCCGCTTGGTGTCGAGGTGTCGCCGGCCGACGTGTCGATCCTGGTCACGCTCGCCAACCATGCCGGCGTCGCGCTGCACAACGCCTCGCTCTTCAAGGAGAACGAGCGCCGGGCGGCGGAGCTCGAGCGCCGTGGGTCAGAGCTCGAGGGAACGCTGCGTAGGCTCGAGCAGGCCGGCCGGCGCCAACTCCTGAGCGAGGAGCGCAACCGGATCGCGCGTGAGCTCCACGACAGCGTCGCCCAGCACCTGCTGACGATCGGCATGAATCTCGAGTGGTGCCGGCGTCACACGTCGACCCCCCCGGACGTCCTCGATCGAGTGCTGGCCGCCCAGGGGCTCGCGCGGTCGTCGATGAACGAGATCCGCGAGGTGATCTTCGAACTTTCCAGCGACGGGCAGATCGATCTGCCTCGGGCACTGCGCGATGTGATCGAGGACGTCGAGGCCGGCACTCGCCTCGAGGTCAGGCTACGCGTCTACGGACAGACTCAGCCGGTGCCCGCCGCCACCCAGCACTCGCTGGTCCAGATCGCGCGCGAGGCGCTGTTCAACGTGGTCCGCCACGCCGAGGCGCAACATGCGTGGGTGACGCTGCGGTGGCGACCTCAGGTGGTGTCGCTCGCGGTCGCCGACGACGGTTCGGGCAGCCACCGCAAGCTCCAGCACCACCTGTTCATCTCGCAGACCAACGGCGATCACCTCGGGTTGACGAGCATCGCCGAGCGGGTGCGTGCACTGGGTGGCGCGACCTGGTTCGAGCGCCGGCGCGGGGGAGGCGTGAAGCTGAGAGTCGAGGTGGCGCTCGGAGGGTCGGTTGGCGCCCCCTGAGCCGGCCGCCCCGGCCCGCGTGATGCTGGTCGACGACCACGCGATCGTGCGCCGCGGGCTGCGCTCGATCCTCGAGCTCGAGTCCGACATCTCGGTCGTGGCCGAGGCCGGCGGCTGGAGCGACGCGCTTGCGGCGCTCGATCGCGCCAGGCCCGACGTGATCGTGCTCGATCTCAAGCTGAGCTCCGAGCACGACACCGAAGGGCTCGACCTGTGCAGCGAGATCGTCCGGCGCCGGCCCCAGTCCAACGTCGTGATCCTGTCGACGTTCCTGAACGAGCGCCTGTTGAACCAGTCGCTGAAGCGCGGGGCCAAGGCGTACGTGCTCAAGGAGGTCGACGTCGTCGAGCTGGTCCGGATCATCCGTCGCGTGTCCCAAGGCGAGTCCGGGTTCGACGGACGCAGCGCCGCGATGATGAGGGCACTCGTGGCCGGTGAGCGCGCCGGCGCCGACGCGGACTTCACCGAGCGCGAGCGCGAGGTCACCGAGCTGGTCGCGAGCGGCCTGACGAACGCCGAGATCGGGCGTCGCATCTTCGTCAGCGAGAGCACGGCCAAGTTCCACGTGCGGAACGTGATGCGAAAGCTCGCCGTCCACAGCCGGGCCGAGGTCGCCTACGCCGCCGGCAAGCGCGGGCTGCTGGACGAGGGGACGCGTTAGCGCCCGTGGTCACCTCGTAGAGCGCGGGTGCACTCAAAGTTGTGGGCCTTCCGGCGATATCTTTGGGGTGAAGGGATCTCATCGCTGATGGTCGCTACGCCGCACGTCCTTGCCGGGGCCTTCGCCTCCCGGTTCGCCCGCACCCCCCGCGGAGCGCTGGTCGCCGGCGTGATCAGCCACCTGGCCCTCGACCGCGTCCCACACACGGACTATCGCCCCACCAACCGCAAGGCGCTGTTCGCTGACCTCGCCGTCGCCAGCCTCCTGAGCGCGGTGCTGGCCCGTCGCCACCGGCTGGGTGTGGAGGGAGCGTTCGGCGGCGTGCTCCCCGACCTGATGATGATGGCGGAGCTGCGCACCGGGCTGCGGGTCACCGTGCCCCTGCACCGCGCCAACCACACCTCGATCAGACCCCCAGTCGTGGTGGGCGTACTCACCCAGCTCGTCACAGCCGGGCTGTTGCTGACCCGCCTTCACCGGCCCTAGCAGGCGCGTTGGCGATGCGGAGCCGAGCGCCGTCGACCTTTGAGCAAAGCGGACCCGTCGGTCCGGTACGATAGCGGCATGGCCGACTCCTCCACGCCGGCATCGCAGCCCGAGGGGCTTGATCGCGAGACCCTGATCGTCGCCGGCGTGGTGATGCTGGGCGCGGTCATGTCGATTCTCGACACGACGGTGGTCAACGTCGCCATCGATCACCTCGCGGTCGCGTTTCATTCATCGCTGACCACGATCCAGTGGGTCATCACCGGCTACACGCTCGCGCTTGCGACTGTGATTCCGGTGAGCGGCTGGGCCGCGGACCGGTTCGGCACCAAGCGCATCTACATGTCGTCGCTCGTGCTGTTCACGCTCGGATCGGTGCTGTCGGGCCTGGCGTGGAGCGCCGGGTCGCTGATCTTCTTCCGGGTCCTGCAGGGCTTCGGCGGCGGGATGATCATGCCGGCGGTCATGACGATCCTGACCAGGAAGGCCGGTCCTCACCGGATGGGACGTGTCATGGGCGTGCTCGGGGTACCGATGCTGATCGCGCCGATCCTGGGCCCGATCCTCGGCGGCTGGCTGGTCGACAACGCCTCCTGGCGGTGGATCTTCTTCATCAACCTGCCGATCGGGATCGTCGCGTTCATCCTCGCTTTGATCGTGCTCGACCCCGACCAGCCCCAGCCCGCCCATCGGCTCGACTGGCTCGGGATGCTGCTTCTCTCACCGGGGCTCGCGGTGTTCATCTTCGGCCTGGCCGAGTCCTCGACTTACGGCTTCGGGTCGGTGCGCTCATGGGGCCCAACGCTCGCCGGCGTCGTCCTCATCGCCGCCTGGTTCGTCCACACCTGGCGCAGCCCCAACCCGCTCATCGATCTGCGGACGTTCGCGCATACCAGGGCGGGCGCGGCCGCCGGCACCTTCCTGCTGTTCGCGATCTCGGTGTTTGGATCGATGCTGCTCGTTCCCCTCTACTTCCAGGCCGTGCGCGGCGCGTCGGCGCTCCAGGCGGGCCTGCTGCTGGCGCCGGGCGGCTTCGGCGCGATGCTGATGATGCCCCTGTCCGGCCGCCTCACCGACCGGTACGGACCCACGTGGCTACCCGCCACCGGCCTGCCGTTCGTGGCCATCGGGCTGATCCCGTTCGTGTTCGTCGGCGCCCACACCTCCTACGTGCTGCTGTGCTCCGCGAACTTCGTCCAGGGCATCGGGATGGGATTGGCGATGATGCCCAACATGACGGCCGCCATGCAGGCCGTGCCGGCCTCGGCGATCGCCCGGACGAGCACGGCGATGAACATCATCCGCCAGGCCGGAGCCTCGATCGGCACCGCCGTGTTGTCGGTGATCCTCGCCTCGGCGATCACGAGCAACCTCGCCGGCATCCTCGGCAGTCGCGCTTCGGGCTCGCATTCCGGCGGGATCGCCACTCTCCAGCACCTGCCCCCAAGCGCGCATGCCGCCATCGCGGGGCCGCTGGCCGACGCGTTCGGCTCAACCTTCCTGTGGGCGCTCGTGCTCATCCTCGTCGCGCTCATTCCCGCCGTCGGAATGGCCCTCTCGGGCTGGCGCCGACCGGTGACCGCGCCCGTCGGCGGTCACGCGCTGGTCGTGGAATAGCGCCGACCGGGACCGCGGCGTCATAGTGTTCGCGCGTGGGCGTGCTCGGCGTGAACCACCTGGCGTTTCGGACGCACGATCCGGATCGACTTCGTCGCTTCTACCTCGAATTGACCGGAGCCGACGAGATCGAAGGCGATCACGGCCCGATCAGGGTTGGTCAGACGCTGCTGGTCTTCTTCGCCTCGCTCGAGCACGGCGCGGGCGAGGATCCGGACGAGATCGCGTTCGACGTGGACAGCGCGGGGTTCGACGAGGTTCTGCGGCGGGCTCGGGCGCTGGGGTGCGAGGTCCGAGGTCCCGTCGAGCACACGGCGTTCTCGAAGGGCTTCTACCTGCGCGATCCCGACGGGCGGCGCCTCGAGTTCGTCCACGAGGATCCCGGCGTCCACTGGCGCGAGTAGCTCCGGCACGGCCGTGTAGGGTGGCCGTGATGGACCAGCTCAACGGTCTCAGCGTTCCGCAGTCGCTGAGCGACGCTTGCCGGCCCGACGGGCTGGGACTGCTGGTCTACGACATGCAGGTCGGGATCCTCGAACAGATCGCCGACCGGGAGAGGGTCCTCGAGAATGTCTCTGCGACCCTCGACGCGGCGCGGGCCGCCGGCGTACGGACGTACTTCACGCGCCACGTGACGCTGCCGGTGGAGCTCATGGGCGTGGCTCAGCTCCGGATGTGGCGCGCGTGGCAGGGGGTCGACCGCCTCGAGGATGTGCGCTCGCCCTTCCTGCCTGATGCGCCACAGACTCAGATCGTGGCCGAACTGGCGCCGAACGAGCGAGAGGCGGTTCTGGACAAGCTGACCTTGTCGGCGTTCGCGGGCACTCCCCTGGACCTGGCGTTGCGGGGAGCGGGCGTCGAGGCGATCGCGATCGTTGGTGTGGCGACTGAGATCGGCATCGAGCCGACGGTGCGGCACGCGGGCGACCTCGGCTTCATCCCCGTGGTCGTGACCGACGCGTGCGGCGCCGGCAATGCCGACGCCGCGGCGCGTTCGATCGAGAACCTGCGGTTTCTCGGCGAGGCCCTGCTCACCGACGTCGCCGGGTTCCGCGACGCTCTCGCCTGAACCCCAAGCCGCCGGCCGGGGACGGGTGCCCCTCCGCGGCGTGGCGCGGGTACGAGACCGAGAAACTCGACACTCGACCCTTCCCGGGAGGTGAATGCAGGTTCAGTCGGCCCTGGTGCGAGTTTCGGGGCACTCGAGCCGACGGGGGCGCCGAGTGTTGACTTGTTCGGAACCGGGGCGAGGAACGATCGCACCTGACCCACTCGTCCGGCGGGGTCGGAGGCCGGCGACTGTGTGGGACGGCGACCACGTGGGACCGCGATCAGGACAGGTCCTGAAGCCCGGCGCCGGTCAGCATGTAGCCGGGGGCGAGCGAGTCCGCATCCTTCTGGACCAGCTCGACAATCGCGGCGCCGGCGATCTCCGCGGTCAGCGGCTCGCCGAACTGGCGCACGTATTCCTCCTCGGACCGGCCGGCGCGAGCCGCGTACGCGCGGACGGCCGGGCGGCCGACGCCGCCGTGCGGCGTGATCCGGGGCAGCACCGCGGTGAACGCGATTCCCAGACCGGCCCGCTGCGCCTCGTCCTGCGCGTACGCGGTGATGAAGCGCTGGGTGGCCTTGGCGCCGGCGTAGCCGCCGCTGAGTGGTGATCCGGCGACCGCGGCGCCGCTGCTGATGACGACCACTCTGGTGCCGGGTCGCAGCGGCTTGAGCAGGGCCTCGCGCACCCAGTGGAACGCGATCCGGACGTCGGTCTGCCAGTTGATCGAGAACGTCTCCCAGGTCTGGAGCTGCACCGGACGCACGAGCGGCGTCGCGCCCGCGACCAGAATGACGGCCTGCGGCTCGTAGCGGTCGAGGAGGCTTCCGGCGACCGCCGGATCGCCGGCATCGGCGACCTCGGGCTGGATCGCGTGATCGAGCCCGAGGTTGCCCGCCAGCTCAGCGAGCCCAGCGCCGTTGCGGGCGACGGCGATCACCGGCGCGCCCGCGTGCGCGAAGGCGGTGGCGATCCCGCGGCCGAGGCCGCGGCTCGCGCCGACCACGATCGTGGTCTTGTCGGAAAGGTCGCTCATCATCGTTTCTCCTCATTCGTGTTGGTGTGATCAGTTGGGATCGTCAGCTGGCGTCGTCAGTTGGGATCGTCAGTGGGCGTCGTCAGTGGGGGTCGTCAGCTGGCGTGGTCAGTTGGCGGGGGCGAGCTCGGCGTCGTGGACGGCGACCTCGTTCGGCTTGGCCGAGACCTCGTCCCGGCCGACGAGGGCGAAGATCGCGGGGAGGGCGAGCAGCGCGATCGCGCCGAGCACCCAGAACGCCTGCCGGAAGCCGCCGGTGAGGGCCGCGGGGACGGCGTCTCCGGCGTGCAGCAACGAGTGCGAATGGCCAGCGGCGATGCTCGAGGCGATCGCGATCCCGATCGCCCCGCCGAGCTGCTGGGAGGTGTTCAACAACCCGGAGGCGAGCCCGGCCCGGTGTGAAGCGACGCCCGTAAGGGCCGCGATCGAGATCGGGATGAACGAGAACGCCGTTCCCGCGCCGGCGACGACCATCGGTCCCGCCAGGTTCTGGAGGAAGTGGCCGTCGACGGGGACCTGGGTCGCCCAGATCACGCCGGCGGCGATCAGCGTCATCCCGAACGCCATCACGACCTTGGGCCCGATGCGCGTGACCACGAGCTGCGACAGGCCGGCCAGGGCGATCGACGTCAGCGACGCCGCCAGCCATGCGACGCCGGTCTGAAGCGCGCTGTAGTGCAGCACCTGCTGCATGTACAGCGTGCCGGCGAAGATGAAGGCATAGAAGCTCCCGCCGAGCAGCAGGCCGGCGATGTTCGCGCCGGCGAGCGTGCGCAGGCGGAAGATCGACAGCGGCAGGATCGGGTCCTTGACCCGGCTCTCGATCACCAGGAAGGCGGCGAGGAAGGCCGCGGACGCCGCGAGGAGCGCGATCGTCCTGGTTGCGCCCCAGCCGTACTGCGGCGCCTGGGAGATCGCGTCCACCAGCAGTACGAGGCCGCCCGTTCCGGCGATGGCACCGCCCGCGTCGAACCGACGGCGCGTAGTGGCGAGCCGGCTCTCCGGCACGATTCGCGGAGCCAGCAGCAGCGTGGCCGCCCCGATCGGGACGTTCAGATAGAAGATGTACTGCCAGCCGGCGTACCGCGTCAGAAACCCGCCGGCGATCAGGCCGACGGTCGCGCCGGCGGCGCCGAGGCCGCCCCAGATCCCGAGCGCCTTGTTGCGCTCGGCGCCCTCCTCGAACATGTTCATCACGATCGACAGGGCGGCGGGCAGCATGATCGCCGCACCCAGGCCCTGCACGGCTCGCGTTCCGATCAGGAACGCGTCGCCGGTCGCGAGCGCGCATCCCAGCGACGCCGCCGTGAACACGGCCAGCCCGACCATCAGGATCCGGCGGCGGCCGAGCAGATCCGCGGCACGGCCGCCGAGCAGCAGGAAGCCGCCGAACGTGAGCGCGTACGCGGTCACCACCCACTGCAGGCTGGTCTGTGAGAAGTGCAGGTCGCGGCCGATCGTCGGCAGCGACACGTTGACGATCGTCAGATCGATGATCGTCATGAAGTACGACACCGCCAGCAGCGCGAACGCGCGCCAGCGATTGATATTCGGAAATGGGGACGTCATGAGACCTCCAGGGTCTGGTGGGGGGCAGATCGGTATGCGAGAGGGGAGTAGGGGCGGCGATCAGGTCGCTACGGCGACCGTCCGCCTAGAACCATCTGCGTGGACGCCGAACCGGGCGGGCAGACCCGGATCGATGAACGCCTCGACCGCGACGACCTCGCCGCCCTCGATCTCGAGCACGGTGATCCCATGGGGGACCAGACCGTGATCTTCAGTGCGGTGGTAGATCGCCATGGCCGGCCGGCCGTTCGCCCGGATGGGCGTCAGGACGAAGTTCGAAAGGTGGCCTCCACCGGCGACCTCGCGGAAGAAATGCACGATCTGAGCGGCGCCGATCACCGACGGCTGCGGCGGCATCCTCAGCGTCGCGTCTTCGCGCAGGAGCGCCACCAGCCCATCGACGTCGTCCCGCTCGAACGCGTCGACGTATCGCCCGAGGAGCTCGCGCTCGTCCGGGCCGGCAAACGCGGGCATCGACGGGGGCCTCGGCAATTGATGGTCGATGGTCGCGCGAGCCCGCTGCAGCGCGCTGTTGACCGACGTCACGGTGGACTCCAGAAGCTCCGCGACCTCGGGCGCCGTCCAGCCGAGGACGTCGCGGAAGATCAGCACCGCGCGCTGCCGGCCGGGCAGCTCCTGGATCGCGCGCAGCAGCCCCAGCTCCATGCCCTCGCGGATGGCATAACGGGCCGCCGGGTCATACGTGGGGGCGGACCTCTCGTCCAATCGGGCGTCCGGGAACGGGTCCACCGGCTCGGGCCGGCGCGGGCGCCGCTCGAGCTCGTCCAGGCATGCGTTCGTCGCGATCCGGTACAGCCACGTCTGGACCTGCGCCCGAGGCTCGAACCGGTCGAGTGCGCGCCAGGCCCGCAGCAGCGTCTCCTGCGTCAGGTCCTCGGCCTCGTGGGCGGAGCCGAGCATGCGATAGCAATGGACCTCGAGGGCGTGCCGGTACGGCCCGACCAGCTCGCAGAACGCGCGCTCGTCTCCAGCTTGCGCGGCGGCGAGCAGAAGTCGCCGGTCGGTGTTCTTGGTCTGGTCTCTCATGGCTCTCACGACGTCTAACGGTCTCCGGCGAGGAAACTCATCGGTAAGGCAGCGGGGGAGCGATCGCGAGCTTCGGCTTCGCGATCCCCTGATGCCGCGCGCTCCGTGCGTCATCATGGGCGACGCACATGGGAAAGCAGCTCAAGCTGGCGTTGAACACGGGCTACTGGGCGGGCGGGCCACCCGCGGGCGCGGCCGAGTCGATCGTCGAGGCCGAACGGCTCGGGTTCGACTCGGTGTGGTGTTCCGAGGCCTACGGCTCGGACGCGCTGACGCCGCTGGCCTGGTGGGGCAGCCGGACCGAGCGGGTGCGGCTCGGGACCGCGATCGTGCAGATGAGCGCGCGCCAGCCCGCCGCAACCGCGATGGCGGCGATGACGCTCGACCATCTCTCGGGCGGGCGTTTCATGCTCGGTCTCGGGGCATCCGGCCCGCAGGTGGTCGAGGGCTGGTACGGCATGCCGTTCGAGAAGCCGCTCGCGCGGACCCGCGAGTACATCGGGATCCTGCGCGACATCTGGGCCCGCCAGGCCCCGGTCACCAGCGACGGCCCCTACTACCCGCTGCCGGTCCGCGACCGGCCGGGGGTGGTCGGATTGGGCAAGCCGCTGAAGGCCTCGATCCATCCCTTGCGCGAGGACATCCCGGTGTTCCTGGCCGCCGAGGGCCCGAAGAACGTCGCGCTCGCGGCCGAGCTGTGCGATGGGTGGGTGGCGATGCTGCTGAGCCCGCACGAGCGGTTCTACGCCGACGCGCTGGCCGAGGGCTTCGCCAGGCCCGACGCCCGCGGGACCGCGGAGGACTTCGAGGTCGCCGCGATGGTGCCGTTCATCGTCCACGACGACGTCGAGGCCGCGGTCGACATGATGCGCCCGTTCTACGCCCTGTACTTCGGCGGCATGGGCGCCAAGGGAGGCCAGAACTTCCACGCCAACGTGGCGATCCGCATGGGCTACGACCGCGAGATCACCGAGATCCAGGATCTCTATCTCGGGGGCAAGAAGGACGAGGCGGCCGCTCGGATCCCGTCCGAGCTGATCCAGAAAATGTCGCTGGTGGGGCCGGCAGACAAGATCCGCGACGACCTCGAGGCGTGGAAGGACTCGTTCGTGACCACGATCATGATCCAAGGCGACCAGGAGATGCTGCGCCAGGCCGCGGAGATCGTGCTCGCCTGACCGGCGGCGCCGGCTCAGCGCTTGGGCTGCCAGAGCGCGATCTCGCCGGCCGCCGGCGTGGAGACGACGCTGCGCCAGCCGGCGGGGCCTTCACGCGGCGAGAGCATGACCGTGGCGCCGAGCACCTCGGCCCGCTCGGTCGTCTCACGGATATCGCGGACCCCGACATACGGCAACCACAGCGGCCGGCTGACCGGGCACTCGACCATCCCACCGCCGATCGCGCCCTTGGTCGAGCCCCCGAGCTCGACGGCGAGGTACGACCCGGCCGAGGTCTCGACGTGCTCCTCGCGCCAACCGCACAGCCGCCTGTAGAAGCAGCGCGCCTGCACGAGGTCGGAGGTATGGAGCTCCAGGTGAACCACCCTTCCTGAGGCGGCAGGGTTCATCTCTGAAAACTGAGACCAGGGAGATTGCGCAAACTAATCGGGGGTGCCGATGAGTTTCCGCCGGTCGGTCCGTCTAACGTCATGATTGGCGATGGCGAGCCGCGCGAACAGAGGAGACGCGGGAGCCCGCCGTGCTCGCTGCTGCCACGGCCGGGGATGAGGGAGCGTTCGCGCTCCTGGTCGAGCCCTACCGGCGCGAGCTTCACGCTCACTGCTACCGGATGCTCGGCTCGGTGTATGACGCCGACGACGCCCTGCAGGACACGCTGCTCCGCGCCTGGCGCGGGCTATCGGGATTCCAGGGACGCAGTGCTCTGCGCTCGTGGCTGTACACGATCGCGACCAACAGCTGTCTCACTCAGATCTCGCGGCGACCCAAGCGGGTGCTGCCGGTCGACTATGGCCCGGCGGCCGATCCTCACACTCCGCCCGGCGAGCCGATCGTCGAATCCGTGTGGCTGGAGCCCTATCCGGACGAGACGTTCGGGGTCGAGGACGAGCTTGCCTCGCCGGACGCTCGCTACGAGCAGCGCGAGGGCATCGAGCTGGCCTTCATCGCCGCGCTTCAGCACCTGGCCGCCAACCAGCGGGCGGTGCTCATCCTGCGCGAGGTGATGGGCTACTCGGCCAAGGAGACGGCCGACATGCTCGAGACGTCGGTGGCGTCGGTCAACAGCGCTCTGCAGCGCGCCCGGGCCGCCATCGAGGAGCGCGTGCCCGAGCAGAGCCAGCAGGCGGCGCTCCGCTCGCTCGGGGATGATGGCCTGCGCGAGCTCGTCGACCGCTACGTCGATGCCTGGGAGCGATGCGACGTCGAAGCGTTCGCGGCCATGCTCGCCGAGGATGCGACGTTCGCGATGCCGCCGCTGGCCACGTGGTACAGCACGCGGGAAGGGATCGCGACCTGGGCAAGCCTCTCCTCGATGTCAGGGGCGTGGCGTTGGCGAGCGGTCCTTACTCGCGCCAACGGCCAGCCGGCGCTCGCCTTCTATACCAGGGACCGGAACGCGGCCGCATACCTGCCCTTTGCGCTGTGCGTGCTCAGCTTCCGGGGCACGGAGATTGTCGACGTGACCGCGTTCATCGTCCGCTCGACCGAGTCGCCGGACCCCGCGTCCTACGAGCGCTTTCCCGATCAGCCATACGATTCGCGGCGGCTGGCCGGCGCGTTCGCGCGCTTCGGCCTGCCCGACCGTTTGACCTGACTAAGCGGTCTCTTTCGTAAGCGCTTAGTCAGTCGCCCAGCACGGCGAGGTCGAGCTGAGCGAGCCGGGCGGGGTCGGCCAGGATGTCGAACTCGACGATCTTGCCGTTGCGGACGATCGGGGCGCCGACCGAGAACGGCCGGCCGTCCCGGAGCGACACGATCCCGGCGGCGCCGTTGATGAGGGCGCGACGTAGGCTGAGGTCCGCGCGCGACCACATCATCGCCTGACTGGCGACGGTCTCGGCGCCCTGGACGAAGCGAGATAGGCCCGCCACGCCGCCGTCGGCTCTGAGCACGACATCGGGGTCGAGCAGAGCGACCAGCCCCTCGAAGTCACCTTCGCGCGCGGCCGCGAGGAACGCCTCGACGACCTCCCACTGGGCGCTCAGATCGGCGTCGGGAACGGGGGCACTTCCGCGGACGCGGCGGCGGGCGCGGCTGGCGAGCTGGCGCGAGGCCTCGGGCGAGCGCTCCAGGATCGCGCCGATCGACTCGAACGGCACGGCGAACATGTCGTGGAGGACAAACGCGAGGCGCTCGGGGGGCGTCAGCGTCTCGAGGACCACCAGCAGCGCCAGCCCGACCGAGTCCGCGAGCATCGCCTCGTGCTCGGGGTCGGTGCCGTCGGCCGGATCGACGATCGGGTCGGGGACGTGCACCCCCAGCGGCTGCTCCCGCCGGGTGTTGCGCGAGCGGAGCATGTTCAAGGCCACCCGCGCGACGACGGTCGTGAGCCACGCGCCGAGATTCTCGACGTCGCTGGTATCGGTGCGGCTGAGCCTGATCCAGGCATCCTGGACCGCATCGTCGGCCTCGCTCAGCGAGCCGAGCATCCGGTAAGCCACGGCGCGCAGACGCGGCCGCTGTTCCTCGAACTGTTTCGCGAGCCACTCCTGTTCGGTCACTGTCACATCCTCCTTCGCCAGGGGGTCATCTGAGTAGACCCGCGAGCTCGTCTGGATGTGACCTCGATCGATGAGTTCCGGGCCCCAGGATGGTCTCAGTACACGAACGATGAGAACACGATCCTTGAGCAAGCGTGAGGAGATGGTCATGTACACAACGTCCGAGACCGCGGTCCGCGAGCTGGATCGCCGCGTGAACGACGGGTTCGATGTGAGGCTGCTGTGGAACTCGGAGACGGGTCGCGTATTCGTCGCGATCGAGGACGAGCGATACGGCGAGTCGATCCGGCTCGATGTCGACCCGGTCGACGCGCTCGAAGCCTTCCATCACCCGTTCTCGTACTCCCCCACTGCGCGCGACAGCACATCACGGCGCCTGAGCGCGTGTTGCGAAGAGGAGGACTAGCGATGATCAGCAGGCTCCGCCCCGCGTGGATCACCTCGCTGTGACCCCAACGTGATCGCGGCCGCCTAGCCTTTCGAGGCGTGGCGGCCGACGATCGTTCTGAGGGCGCGGGCCAGGGGCTGCTGGATCACCCTCAGTCGCCTGAGCCCGCGGCCCTGCTGGCGACCGGGCTCGGGAAGCGCTACGGGGCGGTAGTCGCGCTCGACGGAGTCGGCATTTCGGTGGGGGCGGGGGAGCTCGTCGGGCTGGTGGGGGCGAACGGCGCGGGCAAGTCGACGCTCGTGAAGATCGCGTGCGGGCTCGTTCGGCCAACCAGCGGCACCGCCACGATCTACGGTCATCCGGCAGGTAGCCGCGAGGCCCGCCAGCGGCTTGGGTATCTCGCCGAGCTGTTTCGCTTCCCGGGGTGGTGCACCGCGTCGGAGGTGCTGTCGCTCCACCAGCGGCTTGCCGGATCGGCCGGTGGACCTCGCGAGCGCGCCGAGTTGCTCGAGCTCGTCGATTTGAGCGAGGTCGCGAATCGGCGGATCGAGGGAATGTCGAAGGGGATGCAGCAGCGGCTCGGGATCGCGCAGGCGCTCGTCGGCGAGCCGAAGCTGTTGCTCCTCGACGAGCCCACGAGCGCGCTCGATCCGGCCGGGCGGCGCGCGATTCGGGAGCTGCTGTTGGCGCTCCGCGAACGCGGCATCGCGGTGCTGCTGAACTCGCACCTGCTGGGCGAGGTCGAGCGCGTGTGCGATCGCGTCGTGATCCTCGCGCGCGGTCGGGTCGCAGCCGATGGCCGGCCCGACGAGCTGACGCACGCCGGCGGCGTGGAGATCCAGACCCGCGACGGCGTCCGGCGCTTCCCGCAGGCGAGCAGAGAGGACGTCCCGAGAATCGTCGCCGAGCTCGTCTCGAGTGGAGTCGACATCTACGAGGTGACAGTGGTTCGCTCGACGCTGGAGGATGCCTATCTCGAGGTGGTCGATCCCAGTTGACCCCCACGCTGATCATCGCGCGCCACGTTCTCCAGGAAAGCGTCCGACGCCGGGTGTTCGTGGTCGTGCTCGTGCTGACGCTGTTGTTCCTCGGCTTGTTCACGCTGGCCACGGTCGAGGCGTTCAACGCGCAGACGCCGTTCGGCGGGGGCGGCACGCTCAACCCCCACGCGATCACCGCGGTGACACTGTTCGGTCTCGGCGTGTTCTCGGCGCTGTTCCTGGCGACCGTGCTCGCGGTGTTCCTGACGCTCGGGGCTGTCCGCGGAGACGCCGAACGCGGACTGCTGCAACCCCTCGTCGTCCGCCCCCTGGGGCGGCGCGAGTTCCTCCTCGGCCGGTTCGTCGGGGCGGACGCGGTGTGCATCGGATACATCGTGGTTCTGTACGCGGTCGTAGTGCTGATCGTCCACCAGGCCGGCGGCGTCTGGCCCGACCACGTATTCGGCCCGGGATTGGCGCTCGCGGCGGCGATCACGATCCTGGTCGCCGTGTCGCTGCTCGGCTCCGTGTTCATGTCGGCGACCGCCAACGGGATCGCGATGTTCATGCTCTACGGCGCCGGACTGGTGGCGGGGCTGTTGGCGAGCATCGGCGCGGCGCTCGGCGCCCACAGCGTGGAGACGATCGCGCGCGACATCGCGATCGCGCTGCCATTCGAGGGGCTGTATCAGGCGGCGCTTCATGCGCTCGGATCGAATCAGACCGGGCTCACGCAGGTCCTCGTGAACCTCGGACCGTTCGGCTCTTCGCATCCAAACAGCATCGGCTTCGACATCTGGGCCGCGTTCTATGTCGCCGTGGTGGCGCTCGTGGCCGCTGTCGGCTTCGAGCGGCGCGACCTTTAGGGTGTCTTCGTGGTCACCCGTGAACTTATGGCGTTCGTCAGGGGCGCGTTGCCGGCACCGCCGGCACGCGTGCTCGAGATCGGGGCGGGAAAGGGAGAGGTCGCGGGGGCGTTGAGCGATGCCGGCTACGCGATCACGGCGGTCGATCCCGCGGCCGAACCCGGCGGCATCGTCACACCGTGCTCACTGCTCGAGACGCGCGGCTCGTTCGACGCCGTGGTGGCGGTCGTGTCGCTCCACCACATCGATCCGTTGGAGGAGTCCTGCGCCCACCTGGCGTCGCTGCTCCCGGCCGGAGCGCTCGTGGTGATCGACGAGCTGGACATCGACCGCTACGACGAGCGAGCCATGCGATGGTGGCAGTCACAGCGCCAGGCACTCGGGATCGGCGCGGAGGAGCACGACCACGGCTCGCTCGAAATCCTCGATCACATGCGCGAGCACATTCACCCGCTCGAGGCCGTGTGCGCCGCCCTGCGACCGCACTTCGAGTTGGCGCAGCCGATTCGTGGTCCCTACCTGCATCGGTGGGAGCTGCGGCCCAGCCTTTACGAAGCCGAGGTCGACCTGATCGCGGCCGGGCTCCTACCGGCGGTCGGTGCGCGGCTGATCGGCGCGCGCAAGACATGACCGGCTGGCAGGATGCGCTCGACCGGCGCCATTCTGAAGGACTCGTGTGGGCGCGGTGGGCCGTCAGCCGGTGGGCGGCCTTCCCGGTCGAGCGCTCGCCGCGGCCGCTAGTGCTCGCCGGACAGCGAGCGTTCGTTGAACAGGGATTCCGAACCGGGGAGGCCAAACTTGCCTACCTGGAGGGGCGGATCGAGTGCGCCGTTTCCGTCCCCGACGCGGTTGTGCGCGAATTGCCGCCCCGCCGCGAGCGCGGGCCACGCCGGATCGACTCCTGGCCGCTTCTGATCACCGCGGCGAGCCGGGCCGAGAGGGAGTTCGTGACCGACCGCGGGCGTCGTCGGCTGCCGGCGTGGCGGCTCGAGGTGGCCGACGCGCTCGGACCGATCTGGGTGCTCGACCCCGAGGTCGACCCTCCGGAATGGCTACCCCCCGAGCCGCCGCCGACGCCGACGCCCGAGCTGCCGGAGCCACTTTCGGACCCTGGCGCGCGGGCGGCGCTCGGCCCGGACGGCGTGACGCTGACCGTCGATCAGCTCGGTGGACCGCCAGAGTACGAGCGGTACGCTCGGGGCGACACGGTCGAATCGGCTCAGGCGGTGGCGGTGGTCCCGGTCGGCGTGGACGTCGGGCCGCCCGGAGCTCGGCGGGCGATCGGGTATATGCACCAGATCACCGTGCGCCTCGAGACAGCTCTCGGGGCGCGCGTGTACGTCGATCTCCACGGCAACGCCGGCGTGGTCAGCGGGGCGCGCGACGAGTGGGCTCGTCCGTAAGTCGTGGGGCCGCTCGAATGTCGCGGGACTTACGGACGGGTCCACTAGTACTGCGGCTCGGAGTCGGCGTGCAGTGGCTCGGATTGGCGATACAGCGGACGGACGCCGGCGGCGGCGAGCAGCTCGCAATAGCCGATGACGTACTCGAGCGGACGCTCCATCGCGCCGGCGTGGCGGGGCGCGATGCAGTACATCCGCTCGGTCAGATGCGGCCCCTGCCAGCCGTCGAGAAGCTTTGCGGCGGTGGCGCCGCGAAGCATCGCGCGGATCTCTCGGTCTCTCATCGGCGTTCGACCTCGGAGGGCACCCACATTTCTGCCCCAACCGGGCTCTTTTGAACCAGAGGTCCCGGGCCATGATTAACGTGACAAAACGAACCCCCGCGCCTGGGCCGCGGCCACATAAGCATGCTGTCAATGCTTATGTAGGCGCGGGGGCGTCGAGCGGGGCAGCTTTGTCACGTTGTACAGGTTGGGCCGCCTTCGGCGGCGTCCGTGGGACCGTCGAAGGCCCGTCCTGACCGGATCGCGGGGCTTCACGCGCCGGCGGAACCTCCGTGCGGACAGTCGGCTACGTGCTCGACACCGCCTACGCCGAGGCGCTCGTGACTCCTCGGTGGACGATGAAGGCGCGATCGTACGGTTACGCTTGTCGGATGTGCCGAAACATCCGAACGCTCTACAACTTCGATCCACCCGCCTCCGAGGAAGAGGTCCGCGCCGCGGCGCTCCAGTACGTGCGCAAGATCAGCGGCTTCACGAAGCCCTCACGCGCCAACGAGGAGGCGTTCGCGCGTGCGATCGACATCGTCGCCGACGCCTCGCTGCAGCTGCTGGGCGAGCTCCAGACGAACGCGCCGACCAAGAACCGCGAGGTCGAGGCAGCCAAGGCGCGCGCCCGGTCCGCGCAGCGCTACGCGGCCTGACCCAGCCCCGGCGGACCGGGTAGGCTGGTCATGATCCCCGGGGGGTCTAATGGAGTCAGAGCATGTGCGCGCACTCGTTGGTCGTGGTCGCGAGCTTGCTGAGCTAGACGGAGCGCTCGATCAGCTGGCCGCTGGCGAGCCCTGGTGCGTCCAGATCGTCGGCGAGCCCGGGATCGGCAAGTCGCGCCTGCTCGCCGAACTGGGCCGGCGCGGCGAGGACCGCGGCTATCTCGTCCTGAGCGGCAGCGCCGCGGAGTTCGAACGCGACATCCCGTTCGGCGTGATGGTGGACGCGCTCAACGACTACTTCGGCTCGCTCGAACCGGCCCTGCTCCGTGCGCTCGACGAAGACGTCCCGCGCGAGCTCGCGGCGGTCTTTCCGGCGCTGCCGCGGGAGCCCAACGGCGCCGTGAGCGGGGGCGAGGGCGCCGAGCGCTACCGGCTGCACTACGCGGTGCGGGCCGTGCTCGAGCGGCTGGCGGCCCGCCAACCCGTATTGCTCGCGCTCGACGACCTCCACTGGGCCGACACCGCCTCGATCGAGATGCTCTCCCATCTGCTGCGGCGCTTCCGAGGGCGGCTGCTGGTGGCGGTGGCCTACCGGCAGGCGCCGCCGCGACTGCTAACCGCGCTCGAGGGCACGGCCCGTGCCGGGCGGGGGAGCCGGCTCGAACCGGCGTTGCTAACGCTCGAGGAGGCCGGGTCGCTGATCGGGTCCGGCGTCGACGAAAGCGCCCTGGTGATGCTGTACCGCGAGAGCGGGGGCAACCCGTTCTACATCGAGCAGCTCGCGCGAGCCGGACATCTCGGAGTCGGCGGCGCGGCTCGAGGCCGGGCGGATTCGCCCGAGACCGTTCCCCCGGCCGTGCTCGCGGCCATCCGCGCGGACGTCCTGGCGGCGTCTGAGGACTCGCGGCGAGCGCTCGAGGCGGCCGCCGTCGCCGGCGAGTCGTTCGAGCCCGAGCTCGTGGCCGCAATCGCCGAGCAGAGCGCGACGTCCGTGATCGCCGCGATTGACGAGCTCCTGCGGCTCGATTTCATCCGCCCGGCCGAGGCGCCGCGCCGGTTCCGCTTCCGGCATCCGATCGTGCGGCGGGCCGTGTACGACGGGATGCCGCACGGTTGGCAGATCGGGGCGCACGCGCGCGCGGCCGACGCGCTGGAAGCGGCGAACGCACCGGCCAGCGTGCGGGCCCATCACGTCGAGGGGTCGGCCACGGTCGGGGACGAGCGCGCCGTGTCGCTGCTCGTGCAGGCGGGACGTGAGGTCGCGCCGCGAGCGCCCGAGACCGCCGGCCGGTGGCTGCTCGCCGCCGCGCGTCTGTTGGCGCCGACCGAGCGCGATGAACGGAGGCTGCAACTGCTCGGCCTGGCGGCGAGCGCGCTCACGTATGCCGGCGCGTACGACAAGGCGCTAGAGGTGCTCGACACGGTCAACCGCCTGCTGTTGCCCGAACAGGCCGAAGAGCGGGCAGAACTGGTGAGAAGGATCGCGTTCGCCACGCGGATGAACGGCCATCCATTCCAGTCGCGACAGCTCGTCGAGACGACGCTGGGGACGCTTGCTCCCGATGCGCCCGGAGCGCTCGCGCTAACGCTCGAGCTCGCGGTCGATCACTACTGGCGCGGAGAGTTCGGGGCGATGTACGACGTGGCGCGAGATGTCGCCGATCGCGCTCGGGCCGCGGGCGAGACGCTCTGTTGGGCGTGGGGAGCAGCGCTCTGCAGCATCGCCAGTACCTCGCTGAGCCGTCCCGGCGTCGGGCTCGTCGAGCTACGCGAAGCCGCCGTTGCGTACGACGCCGTGCCGGACGAGCACTTGGCCGAGCACATCGACATCGGCGGGTACACCGCGCAGGCGGCGCTGCTACTCGAGCGGGCCGACACCACGCTCGAGTACGTGCGGAGGGTCCTGCGACTGGCGCAGCAAACGGGACAGAGCCAGCTGATACCGGGGCTGCTGGTGGTCGAGACGAATGCGTTGGTGATGAAGGGACGCGTTGCTGACGCGGTCGCGGTGGCCGAGACCGCCACAGACGCCGCGGTGCTCGCCGGCAACGACCAGGTTGCCGTCTGGTCGCTGTGGGCGGATGCGATGGTGTGCTCGCTCGCGGGGGAGACGGCTCGCGCGCTGGCGAGCGCACGAGAGGCGGTGGCGCGTTCGGAGCATCTCACCGAGACGTTCTTCTCGAGCCTGTCGCGGCTGCATCTCGCGGCGGCGCTGAACGCCGCCGGGGACCCCGCGGGGGCGCGGTCCGAGCTGGCGGAGTTCGAGGCCGGGCCCGGCCAGCGTCTGCTCGACCTTCGCGGCGGCAACGGGTGGGAGCTCCTGACCCGCACGCTGCTGTCGCTCGGCGAGCTCGACGCCGCGGCCGAGGCGGCGGCGACCGCCGACGCGCGCGCCAGGACGAGCCTGCTGCCCCAGCGCGCGGCGACCGCCATGTGCGCGCGGGCCGCGGTGATGCTCGCGCGTGGCGATGCGCCGGCGGCGATCGACACCGCGCGCGAGGCGCTGCCGCTTGCGGAGTCCGCCGGCAACCCGCTGCTGGGCGCCCGTGCCCGGGCGCTGATCGGCGCGGCGCTCGGGCGCGTCGGCTCGACCGAAGAGGCGGTGTCCGAGCTCGAACGCGCGGAGCGCACGCTGTACGGCGCCGGAGCCCTGCGCGAGGCGGACGCCGCCGCCCACGAGCTGCGGCGGCTTGGCCGGCGCGTGCGACGGCGGATCCGGGACGCTCGCGGTGGCACCCCGGGGGCTGCGGGTGCCGCGGGGCTCGCGGCGTTGAGCGCGCGCGAGCGCGAGGTGGCGACGCTGGTCGCCTCGGGGATGCGCAATCGCGACGTCGCGGCGGCGCTGTTCGTGAGCGAGAAGACAGTCGAGAGTCACCTCGCCCGGATCTACGACAAGCTCGGCGTGCGCTCGCGCGCGGCACTGGCCACGATCATCGCCGGCGAGCAGGCCGAGCCGGTGCTCCGCTAGGCAACGGTCGCGGTCGACTCGCTGAGCGCGCGGGCGATGTGCTGCCGGCCACGGTGCAGGCGGGTCGTGATCGTCGCTTCCCGGGTGCGCAGCGCCCGGGCGGCCTCGCGGTAGGACAGGCCGACCAGGTCGACGGCGATCACGGCGTCCCGGTACGGCGGCGGCGCGCTCGCGACCGCCTCCATCAACTCGCGGGCCGAGATTCCATCGGGCTCGAACGGATCTGCCGGATCGTCGTCCTCGAACAGCTGCCGCTCGGCCGGCCTGCGCGCCGCGGTCCGGTACCGGCTCGAGTACGTGTTCCGGAGCGCGCGCATCAGATAGCCGATCTCGTTTCCGTCGCGCAGCAGCCGCGGCCGCTTGAGCACGTTCAGGAACGTCTCCTGGACGAGATCCTCGGCGTCGTGACGCGATCCACACAGCGCCCACGCGGCCCGGAACAATGGGTCGAAGTACTGCCCCAACCGCTCGGGCTCGAGGATCACGGCAGCCGCACCTCCCGCACCTCTTCGGCGGTGGTCCGCTGCGCGACGTAGTGAGGCAGAAGCGACAGCGCGGACTCCTCGTCGTCGGCATCGACCGTCCACCAGATCTGGTGCCCACCCCGTGCGCACGATCCGAATGGCCGGCCGTGGCGCAGGGGACTCGGGAAGCCCTTCCACGCGGCGATCGCGATCGCGCACTCCGCGGGTTCGTGCCGGTGCGTGAGGACGTACTTCGCCATGACTTCAGCTTGCCGGGCATCCCGCAATTGCGGTATAGGGAGATTCCCTGGTCTTGCCACCACTTGACCCTGAATGTGGGGGTGGGGGTTCAGGCTCGCGGGCGGGCGGCGACCGCCGCGCTCAAGTCCACGCGGGTGCGGACGCCGAGCTTGCGATACCCCGCGGCCAGGTGCGTCTCGACCGTCTTGATGCTGAGGAACAGCTGCTGGGCGATCGCGCGGTTGGCCGCGCCTGCTGCCGCCAGCTCGATGATCTGGCGCTGGCGCGGGGTGAGCGCCGCGGCGCCCTCGACGGCCGCACGGCGTGGTCGCAGCCCGGTCGCGACGAGCTCCCGGCGAGCGCGGTCGGCTAGCAACGAGGCCCCGACCGCATCGGCGTCGGCGAGCGCGGGACGGAGCAGCTCCCGCGCCTCAACGCGCCGGCCCAAGCGCGCCAGGGTGCTCCCAAGCTCGAGCCGGAGGCGGACGGACTCGAGCACGGCGCCGTTACGGTCGAATGCGAGCGACGCGAGCGCGCTCCGGCAGACCGTAAGGCGCGTCTCATCGTCGGGCTCGGCGACCGCGCGCGCAACGAGCGCTCGGGCGATCGCGAGCGGCGCGCCGAACCGCTCGGCGGCCGCAAGGTCGGCCTCGGCGAGCGTGACGGCTTCGTCGCGGCGGCCGAGGTGAGCGAGCGCGAGCGCGGCAGCGGGGTTGTCCCCGGCCTCGCGTGCGTAGCCGTAGGCCACCTCGAAATCTCCCTCGGCGAGGGCCAGTCGTGCGCGGGCCCCCTCGGCGAGGGCCAGCCGCGTACGGGCTCCGTCGGCGAGGGCCAGTCGCGCGCGGGCGTCGATCACGCCTCCGGCGCTGCCGAGGAGCTCATGGGCTTCCTCGAATGCTCCGCGCTCGGCCAGTGCCGCAACCAGTACCTCGGCGGCGCTTGTCGAGAACGTGCTCGCGTCGGCGGCGGCGAGCTCGAGCGCTTCGCGCGCGTGTTCCTCGGCCTCGGCGACCCGGCCGCTCCTGAGCGAAAGCTGGGCCTCGTACGTGGCCGCCGCGGTTTGGAGCGGCACCGACCCGACGGCGAGCGCCTCGGTGTGCAGCGCGGCGATCGCGCGTCGTGCCTCGTGGAAGCGGTCGTTCAGGATCAGGACGGCGACGCACAGATGGAACGCGGCGCGCTTGCGGGCATCGCGGAGCAGCAGGCCGGCGTCGAGCGCCGCGCTTGCCATCGCGGCACACATGTCGGCGTCGGCGGTGCTGAGTTGAGTGGCAACCCATGCGCGGTGCGCGAGCACCACACGGTGCAGGAGCGGATCGTCGGTGGCTGTCAGCTCGGTTGCAAGCCGGGCATGCTCGGCGCGGCGCTCGGGGATCGCGAGAAGCGCATCGAGCAGCGCCGCCTGCCGCCCGACGCCAGGCTGGGCGTCCCCGAGCTCGGCAAGAAGCAGATCCACGTCGTCCGCGTCGCCACCGTAGAAGACGCCGTACGCCGCCAGCCGGGTGAGAGCGTCGAGCCTGGCGCCCGAATCGACGATGTCCCCGAGCGCTTCCGGGAGGTGCTTCCGCGGATCGGGAAGGCCGGCGTCGTACGCGGCCGCAGCGAGCGCGCCGAGCACGCCTCCGCGGTCTTCGCCCGGGGCGCGTTCGTCGAGTGCGCGCTCGAGGTAGGTGACTGCCCGTTGTGGCGCGCCGGCCTCCGCGGCGGTTGCGGCGGCGCGCTCGAGCCAGTCGCCGACGTCGGGGTCGCCGTGAGGTCGGGCGTCGAGCAGGTGGTCTCCGACATCCTCGGGTGAAGCGCCCAGCGCGAGCAGCGCCCGCGCGGACTCGCCGTGCAGGCGCTCTCGTTCGGCCGCCGGGAGGTCGTCCCTGATCGCCGCGGCGACCAGTTCGTGGGCCGTGCTCTCGCCATCGGGACTGAGAATGCCGGCGGCGGTGAGCGCGTCGCGAGCCGGCGCGAGCTCGTCCAGCGCTACGTCGGCTACCTGCGCGAGCGCCTGCGGCGGGGCGCCGTCGCCGAGCACCGCCCAGGCTGCCGCGACCGCTCGATCGCGCGGCTCGAGCTGGGCGATTCGCCGGCGCACCACCGCGCGCCCGGATCCGGTGCCCCCGGTCTGGATCCGGCGGGCCAGCTCGCCGATGAGCCACGGGTTCCCGGAGGCGGCGCGGTGCAAGTCGGAGTAGGTGTGGATCGGGGTCCCGGGCGCGAGCTCGTGGATCAGGCGCGCGGCGCCCATCGGAGACAGCGGCTGAGGGTGGAGCACGGTCGACGATCTCGCGCCGCCGAGCAGCGTCAGGAGGTCGGCCGCGGCGCGAGCGTCACCCGTGCGTGAAGCCACCACGATCAGCAGCGGCAGCTCGTCGATCCGGCCGGCGAGGTGGGCCAGGACCGCCAGGGACGCGCGGTCGACCAGTGGGCGTCGTCGACGATGAGCGTCAGCGGGCGCGTGCGGGCGAGGCGCGCGCACAGCCACATGATGCTATGGGCGATGGGCGCGGCGCAGTCGGTTTCGGGCCCGGGGCAATCGGCGGTACCGTCGAGGAGCAGCGCGCCCGCGAGCGCCGCGGCGCCGGCGAGCAGTTCGGAGCGCTCGGCGGCCGCGGCGTCGCGCAGCGGCGCCTCGAGCAGCGTCCGGACCACGCCGAAGGCAAAATGACGCTCGTGGGGGTTCGGGGACCCGAGGCGGACGAGGCAGCCCGCGTTCGCAGCGAGCTCCGCGGCTCGCTCGAGCAGTGCGGTCTTGCCAAGGCCGGCGGTGGCCTCGACCACGACGACGCTGCCCGTCCCGTCGGCCAGGCCGGCGACGGCACGCTCGATCACCTCCAGCTCACCGGCGCGCTCGATCAGCATTGTGCACACCCGCAGGCTCGAAGCCGCCAAGCGGAGATCGGCTGCTCGACGCCGCGAAGGAAGATCTCGCACCGGATCCGCAGCAGCCGGTCGAGGTCATCGGGAGTGGCGCGCCGCGTGGACCAGCTGACCAGCGCCTCGTTTGGCCTGGCGTGCGCCGCGAGGCGCGCGGCGAGGTTGACCGCGCTGCCGTACCAGTCGCCGCCGCGCATCACGGCGTGTCCGGTGTGGACGCCGACGCGCACGGGCAGCAAGTCGGGCCGCACGCTCACCTCGTCGACGACGCGCGCGGCGAGCGACACCGACCGGGCGGCATCCGGGGACCAGATCATCGCGCCGTCGCCCATCGACTTCACCTGCCAGGCGCCGTGCTCGCGACAGAGACGCGAGATCGTGCGCCGGAACTCACGGGCGAGACGGGCCGCCGCCTCGTCGCCGTGCGCTTCGGTGAGCGCGGTGTAGCCGACGAGGTCGGCGAACGCGAACGTCGGGGCCGGGTGGCGGGCCATCCACCGTCGTCGGCGGGCGACGTGCGCGTGCCGCAGCCCGACGAGCGCGGCGCCCGCGGCGGAGCCGGACACGGTCTGGATGACCGCCAGATCAATCATCGGGCGTGCTCGTCTCGCTGCATTCCCGGTAAGGACGCTACCTACCTATGGAACCTTCCAGACGGCGTGTGTGCGGGATCGCCTGGACAGGGCCGGTGACTTTTTCACCAGGGTCGGGCGCGCAAAAGATCAGGGTTGCGTCCCGATTGCCGCGGCGAGGAATGCGATCTAGCTTCGGCCGCTCCTCGAACCGAAAGGGAGTGAACGACAATGCGGATTCACCTTTATCGCCGCCGGCGAAAAGCGCTGATGGCGAGCGCCGTGAGCGGCGCGTGCATCACCGCCATGCTCGGGTTCGCCGCCGGTCCGGCGGTAGCCGCGTACAAGGCGCAGGTACAGGCGGGAACGCTCGAGATCGTCGGCGACGGCGCGAGCGACAAGCTCGAGCTGCTGACTGCGCCGGACAATCCGAACATTCTCGAGCTCGACGTCGGCGAGGACGGCACGATCGATTTCTCGTTTGACCGCAGCACGTTCAGAGCGATCGACGTGCAGGCGGGCGGCGGCAACGACGAGGTCCGCATCGGCCCGGGGGCGCCGATCGGCGACGTGACGATCGACGGCGGCGCCGGCGATGACAGGCTGATCGGAGGCGACGGCAACGACACGCTGATCGGCGGTCCGGGGAATGACACGATCGTCGGGGGGCGCGGGACCGACACCGCGCTCATGGGACCGGGCAATGACACGTTCGTCTGGAACCCGGGTGACGGAAGCGACACGGTCGAAGGCCAGGGTGGCAAGGACACACTGGACTTCAACGGGTCGAACGCCGCCGAGCACTTCGACATCTCGGCGAGCGGCTCGCGCGTGCGGCTGTTCCGAGACGTGGCCAACGTGACGATGGACCTGAACGGGATCGACACCCTGAACCTCAACACGCTCGGCAGTGCGGACAGCGTCACGGTGGGCGACCTGACCGGAACCGACTTGCGAACCGCGAACGTCGACCTGAGCGGCACGCCGAGCTCCGGTGTGGGTGACGGCGCGGCCGACACGGTGACCGTCGACGGCACGGACAGCGCGGACAACGTCAAGGTCGGCTCCAGCGGAGGCGATGTGCTCGTGTCCGGGCTGTACACGGCAGTGAACGTCGCCGGCACCCAGGCGACCGGTGACAAGGTCGACGTCAACACGCTCGGCGGCGATGACACGATCAACTCCGGCCTCGGGCTCTCGGGTGCGGCGGTCGACGTCGACGGCGGCACCGGGAAGGACACCGCTGTGTACTCGGGCACGGCCTCAGACGACACGATCGGGATCGCTCCGACCGCAGACGGGGTGGCGACGTTCGGCACCACCGGCACGCCGTTCGTGGTCGCGGGTACGGTCGAGAACCTCGACGTGCGCGGTCTGGCCGGCGACGACACGATCACGGGGCAGAACGGTATCGCCGGTCTCACCCACCTGACGATCGCCGGCGGCTCCGGTGACGACACGATCCGAGGCGGCGACGGCGACGACACGCTGATCGGCGGTCCGGGGGATGACGTCATCGACGGCGGACGCGGAAGCGATACCGCCTTGATGGGCGGCGGCAACGACACGTTCATTTGGAATCCAGGTGACGGAAGTGACACTGTCGAAGGTCAGGGCGGTAACGACGCGCTCGACTTCAACGGGCCGAATGCGCCCGAGAACATCGACGTGTCGGCGAACGGGTCGCGTGTTCGGTTGTTCAGGGACGTCGGGGCCGTGACGATGGACGTGAACGGGATCGAGGGCCTGAACCTGGCCGCGCTGGGGAGTGCGGACAAGATCACCTTAGGCGACCTGACTGGGACCGATCTACGGAACGCCAACATCGACCTGAGCGGTTCTCCGGGCTCGGGGATCGGTGACGGGGCGGCCGACACGGTCATCGAGAACGGGACGGCCGGCACGGACCGCGTCCACGTCGTGCGCTCGGGCCAGCAGGTGCAAACGACCGGGCTCGTGCCCCGGATCAGCATCTCGGGCAGCGAGCCGGCGCTCGACACGCTCGACGTGAACACGCTCGCGGGGAATGACCGCGTGACCGTGGATCCCGACGTGAGCCAGCTGATCTCTCCGGTCGTGGATCTCGGAGCCGATCAGTAGGAGCGGAGGGGCGCCGCCGGTGACGGGGTGGCGCCCCGTTCCGTTTCTACGGCGATCGCGGTGGCGTCCCGGATACCACCGTGGTCGAAAAAAACATCGCCCGGGTCGCGCCCGCGATCTCGACGAGCGCGTCCCGCGCCGTGCGACTGACGCCCGCGGCGTTGATGAAGCCGTGGATGAATCCTGGAAACCGGCGCAGGGTCACGGGCGTCCCGGCTTGCCCGAGAGCCCGCGCGTAGGCCTCTCCCTCGTCCCGCAGCGGATCGAACGCGGCAGTGACGACGAACGCCGGCGCGAGCCCCGACAGGTCCTCGGCGAGCAACGGCGACGCTCGGGGATCGGCTGCGTCGGTCCTCGCCTTCCCGAGGTAGCTGTCCGTGTACCAGTCCATCTCGGGGTCGGTGAGGAGGAAGCCCTCGCGGAACAGGTCCCGCGAGCGGTGGCGAGTGGCCATGTCGGTGGCCGGATAGATCAGCAGTTGGAGCGCCGGCGCCGGTCCCCCGTCCCGCGCCGCGAGCTGGGAGGTCACGGCGGCCAGGTTGCCGCCCGCGCTGTCGCCGCCTACTCCGATCCGGCTCGGGTCGGCTCCGAGCCGCTCGGCGTTCGCGTATGCCCAGCTGAGCGCCGCGCGGGCGTCGTCGACCGCGGCGGGAAACGGGTGCTCGGGCGCGAGGCGGTAGTCGACCGCGAGCACGTGCACGCCAGCGTGGCGGCAGACGATGCGGCAGGCGCCGTCGTGGGTGCCGAGGTCGCCGTAGACGAAGCCGCCACCGTGGTAGTACACGAGCAGGGGGTGGGGGCCGCCGGTCTCGGGCGGCGCGTAGTGGCGGCAACGGATCCCGTCGATGTCGAGATCCCTGACGGACGCGACCGGCACCGGCCTGCCGGCGTACGCCGCGGTCAGGCGCCGGCGCGCCTCTCTGGCGTCAGCCGGCGTCAGGGTCTCCAGCGGCGGCTCGCGCCGCAGGGCGAGCACCGCGAGGAGCAGTTGTGCCTCGGGCGCCAGGGTGTCGCCGTCGATCTCGACCGGCGGCTTTCCGGAAAGTCGCACCTGTAGCCGGGGCGGAAGCGCACCGAGTACCTGCGCGCCCCACTGTTCCAGCTTGGGTGGCAGGGTGGCGTGGGGCACGCGGCGATGCTATCCACCGCGCGCCCCACTTCGCCTCAGCTCACCGCCGACCGTGAGAACACCCGGATCGAGATCGCCGTGAGTGCGGCCGCGAACAGCGCGACCACCGCGAGGCTGAGCCAGGCCTCGGTCGTGATGTTGCTCATGCCCCAAATTTCGTGCAGTCCCCTGCCGGACGGGTCGACGAACGCGTAGCGCATCAGCGCGAGCGCGTGGGTGAGCGGCAGGAATTTCGCGATCGTGGACAGCCACGCCGGCATCGCGCCGATCGGGAACAGCGCCCCGGCGAGGAAGAACGGCAGGATCGCGACGGCCGGGACCGCGCCGACGTACTCCTCCTGGTTGCGGATCCGGCTGGCGAGCGTCTCGGCGACGCCGTACATGAACACCGTGAACAGCAGTGCCGCGCCGGCGAACCACGCGACGCCGTTGGCCGTGATGTGGAACTCACCGCCGCGCAGCGCTGACAGCCCGATGAGCACGATGACCTGGAGGGATGAGAGCACGAGCGCCACCGCGAGGTTTCCGAGCACCAGGTAGGCGCGCGGCACCGGTGCCGCGAGCAACTCGCGCTGCGCGCCGCTGTGGCGGTCGACGATCACGCTGAGCCCGGCGAAGACGCAGCTCAGCGGGACGACTAGGCCGACCGCTCCGACGCCGACGAACGACTCGTAGTCGATGTGCGAGTGCAGGCCGCCGGTCGCGATCTTGAGGGCCGGGGCCACGACCAGCGCGAGCAGCGCGGGACCGATCAGCGGCACGACGATCTGCCTGGGGTTGCTGGCGGTGAGCGCCGCGCGTCGCCGCGCAAGGGTTGCGAGGGCGCTCGTCGTGCGAGCGCGGCGCCGGGCTTTGACTGTGACTGGTACGGGTTCGGCTATTGCTGACATTTGTCTGTCACTCCGTGGTTTCTTGGTGTGGTTTGCGGGTTCTTAGTGCTTCTGCGGTTCACGCGGCCTCGCGGACCGCGCCACCCGTCAGTTGCAGGTAGACGTCATCGAGGTTCGGGAGGCGGGTCGCGATCTCGGACGCCCGTAGGTGCTCGGACTCGATCGCCGCGAGCGCCTCGGTGGCGGCATGGCGGTGGAGCGGCACCGTGATCCGGGCGCCGATCGCGAACGCGTCGGGGCCGGCGATGTTTAGGTCGCGCAGGGTGGCCAGCGCCCGATCGGGGCTTCCGGCGACGCGGAACTCGAGGATCTCGCGGCCGAGCTGGGCGAGCAGCGCCTTGGGGCTGTCGAGCGCGACGAGTGCCCCTTCGTGGATGATCGCCACGCGGTCGCACAGACGCTGGGCCTCGTCGAGGTAGTGGGTCGTGACCAGGATCGTCAGGTCCTCACGCGCGCGAAGGCCCGCGATCACGTCGAGCAGCTCGTGCCGGATCCTCGGGTCGAGCCCGACCGTCGGCTCGTCGAGGAACAGCACCTGGGGCTCCGAGCACAGGGCGCGGGCGATCTCGAGGCGCCTTCGCTCGCCGCCGCTGTAGGTTTGGACGGGGCGGTCTATGAGCTCGTTGAGGCCGAACGCCTCCGTGAGCTCGTCCGTTCGACGCTTCGCTTTCGTTGGCGGAACGCCCCAGAGCCGCGTGTGGAGCTCCAGGTTCGCGCGACCGGTCAATCCACGGTCGACGACCGCCTCCTGGAAGACCACGCTGGAGACGCTTCTGGCGAGCAGCGGCGACCGCGCCACGTCGTGTCCGACGAGCCGGGCCGTGCCCGCGGTGGGGACGATGATCGTCGTCAGCATCCCCACCGTCGTCGACTTGCCCGCGCCGTTCGGGCCGAGGAGCCCGAACACCTCGCCCTCTGAGACCTCGAAGTCGATCCCCTTGACCGCCTCCACTCCGCCGGGATACGTCTTGCGGAGGCCTTGTGCCTCGATCGTGTACATGTTCAATTCCTCCTGTTGCCGGTTCGTCCGGAACGGACCTGTCACTTCTGGTCCGTCCGGTTCGTCACATAGGTGACGCGGATCGAGCAGAGGATGTGACCGATGGACTCAGAGCAATGGCAGGCAGAGCAGTTCGAGCAGTACCGAGGGCATCTGCGGGCGGTGGCGCAGCGGATGCTGGGATCGTCGGGCGAGGCCGACGACGCCGTGCAGGAGGCGTGGTTCCGGCTGAACCGCTCGGACACCGCGAAGGTGGAGAACATGCGCGGCTGGCTGACGACGGTCGTCAGCCGCATCTGCCTGGACATGCTCCGGGCGCGCCAGACCCGCCGCGAAGACTTCATCGACGAGTGGTCAGACGAGCCGGTCGTCGCGTTGTTTGGCGAGGCCAGCGACCCCGAGCAGGAGGCGCTGGTCGCCGACGGGGTCGGGCTGGCGCTACAGGTCGTGCTCGACACCCTGTCGCCCGCGGAGCGCCTCGCGTTCGTGCTCCACGACATGTTCGGCGTCCCGTTCGACGAGATCGGTCCGATCGTCGACCGCAACCCGGCCGCGGCGCGTCAGCTGGCTTCGCGCGCTCGGCGGCGGGTCAGGGGCGCGCATGAACCGGATGCCGTGAGCCTCGGGCAGCAGCGCAAGGTCGTCGAGGCCTTCCTCGCGGCGTCGCGCGACGGCAACTTCGAGGCGCTGCTCTCAGTGCTCGATCCGGATGTGGTGTTCCGGGCGGAGGCCGGCGACTCCGGGCCACTGGTGCCCGCGTCGGTGCGGGGCGCGGACGACGTCGCGGCGCTCGTGCTGGAACGCGGCTCGCCGTTTGCGCACCTCGGTCGCCCGGCGATCGTCAACGGCAGGCCGGGCGCGCTGGTGGCCTTCCCCGATCGCGTGGTGTCGCTGGTCGCGTTCACGATCGTCGGAGACCGCGTGACCGAGATGGACCTACTGGTCGATCCGGTCAAGCTCCAGCACGTGCGGGTGCCAGGCGCCTGAGCAGGCGGCGGGTGCGCGGGGTTCAGGCGCCTAAGCGGGCGGCGCGGGCGCGGGTGAAGGCGCTCAACCGGGCGGCGCGGGCGCGGGTGAAAGCGCTCAACCGGGCGGCGCGGACGCGACCGATTTCATCTTGCCGCCCGCCCGGCTGGGATACTGGGTGCCATGGGGCGGCAGCAGTCTGTTCGGCGCCTCGGGGTTCTGCAGCAGGCGCCCCGGTCGTCGAGGCGGTCGCGTCGGAGGGCGCATCGGCGCCGGCGCGTGGTGTCGCTGGTCGTGGCCGTGATCGCGGCGGCGGCGGTGGTAGTAGCTGCGGTGCTCGTGGTTCGCTCATTGGGCACCGACACCCATGCGGCACACGTCGTCCGGTTCACGATCCAAAGCCCGCTCGTGCACCAGTCTTTACCGGTCGCTGCCGTCGTTCCCGCGGGCACGAGCGCGGGGCCGCGCCCGCTCCTGATCTTTCTCCACGGCAAGGGAGAGGACGAGAACTCGTATCTCGACGATGCGATGTTCGCGGCCCTCGCGCGGCTCGGGCCGCGCGCCCCTGACGTCGTGTTCCCGTACGGCGGCGCCGACTCCTACTGGCACAACCGCGCCGGCGCCGCGTGGGGCTCGTACGTGATGAAGGAGGTGATCGACGAGGCGGTCAAGCGTCTCGGAGCCGATCCGAAGCGCGTCGCGATAGGCGGCATCTCGATGGGCGGCTTCGGCGCGCTCGATCTCGCACGGCTGAGTCCGCGCCGTTTCTGCGCGGTCGGCGGGCACTCGCCGGCGTTGTGGGCCAGCGGCGCGCAGACCGCCGCCGGCGCGTTCGACGATGCCAGGGACTTCGCGCTGAACAACGTGATCGGGATCGCCCGGCGCGGAGATCCGTACCGGCCGATGGCGGTCTGGGTCGACGTCGGCAACCAGGATCCGTTCCGGGCCGCCGACACCACGTTCGTCGACGCGCTCCGGCGGCACGGGCAGCGGGTCGAGTTTCAGGTGTGGCCCGGAGGACATGACCAGGCGTACTGGGACAGCCACTGGGGCGACTACCTCGGGTTCTATGCGGGCGCGCTCGCGGCCTGCCACGATTGACCCGCAATCTCGACGGAGGAGTGGTCTTGTGAGCGCCCGGATCAACCACGTCAGCGTGAACGCGCGCGACCTGCAAGAGTCGGTGGACTTCTACGTCGATCTGCTCGGGGCCGAGCCGATCCCGACGCCGAACTTCGGACTGCCGGTCCAGTGGCTCGCGCTCGGCCGCACCCAGCTGCACCTGTTCGAGCGCGACCTGCAGCCGACGAGCCATCATCACCTGGGGGTCACGGTCGATGATCTCGAGCCCGTATACCGGGCGGCCGCGCGGCGCGGCGCGTTCGACCGCCAGGCGTTCCGCAACCACCTGGTCGAGCTGCCCGGGGACGTCGTCCAGCTCTACCTGCGCGACCCTGCCGGGAACCTCGTCGAGATCGACCACCACGGGGTCGACCGGCTGCCGGAGGACCTGCGAGCCGAGCTTCGCGGGCTGTGGGAGTTCAACCCGCAGAGCGAAGAGCAGATGCGGGGTCGCCTCTTCGTGCCCGACTGAACCAGGCGGTTCGCAGTGCCCGGCGGTTCGCGGCGCCCTCGAGGAGCAGCAGGGCGAGCGCGATCGGCACGGTCGCCGGCAACAGATGCTCGAGCGGTAGAAGCAGCAGTCCATAGGCCGCCCCGATCGCCGTCACGAGCAGGGCCGCGAGCAGCTGGCGGTGGCGGCCGGCGAGGAAGCCGCCCAGGACCGCGGCAAGGACGAGGTCGGAATAGTCGGTGCTGACCCGACCGATGTCGGCCTGGCTGAACACGGGACCGTGGACATCGGCCGTGGCGGAGGCCATGAGCGCCGCCGCCGAATGGCCGATGCCCGAGGCCAGCAGCGCGACGTCGGCGAGGCACATGCCGATTACGCCCAGCACGAACCAGCGGCTGGGGATCAGTCGCGCGAGCGCGGTACCCAGCGCGAGGCACCCGAGCGCGGTCAGCGCGGTCGCGGAGAGCTGCCCCGCCCATCCGCTGATCAGGGCCGCGGTGAGGCCGAGCGCGCACGCCGCCACCACGAGCGCGGTTCGGGGGCCTCGCACGACCTCGAGGATCGCGATGGCGGCGAGAGCCGGGGTGAGGACGCCCGCCAAGACCACGAGTCCAAACGCCATCGAGGGCATGGCGAGGGGCACGAGCGTGCCTGCCACGATCGATCCGGGCAGGAGAGCTGCCCACGCCGGGGAGCGCAACGTTTTCAGCGGCGCCAGCGCATCTGCCCGGGGAAGGGCGACGAGCCCCCCTTCGAGGGTCGCCAGCGCGATTACGGCGGTGTAGCCGGAGAGGGTCATCGTGCCCAGCGCCGTGGCTGGTGGCGACCCGGTGAATCAATGGGCACGAAAGGGGGTCTACCCCCTATTGCTAACGCAGACCTAACACACCACTAAAGATCGACAATGAAGGCTCTTCGGTCCGGCCGAACCTCCTCAATCCTCGTGGTTATTGGGGGTGGCGGGGGTGGGTTGTCGGGGTTGCCGGGCGCGCGTGTGGTCGGGATCGCGGTGGCGCGGTGGTTGGGGTCGCCGTGGCGGGGCGTGTGGGTCGCCGGGGTGGGTCGTCGGGGTCGCCGGGCGCGTGTGGTTGGGGTCGCGGTGGCGGGGCGTGTGGGTCGCCCTGGCGCGCGGCCGGCCCGGCTCGCGCGTCGTGGTTCCGGTCTAACTACCCAGGTCGGCCGCGAGGGCCTGCTTGGTGAGCGCCATGTAGTCGCCGTTGCTTCCCTGGGGGAACGCCCAGCCGTCGGCCGGGCCCTTCAGGGCGAGAACCGTCCCGGTGTCGAGCTGCTCGGCGATCTCGGGGAAGCGTAGGGTCGAGACCAGCAGGTAGCGCGCGGGGTTTTGGGAGGTGTTCCGTAGCCGGTGCGCGCCATCGCCGCCGGCCGGGAACGCGACGACTGCTCCCTTGGAGATGTGGCGGGTGCTCGAGGGAGTGCGGAGCTCGAGCTCGCCGTCGAGGACGATCAGCATCTCCTCGTTGCCATGGTGCATGTGGTACGGCGTGGCCTGGCCGCCGGGATCGAGCTCGTACAGCGAGCAACCGAGATCACGGGCACCGGCAGCCGGTCCGAGGCGGGTGCCGCGGGCGGCGCCGATGTCCCGCTCCCAGTCGGTGGTTTCGAAGATGTTGGTGTCGTTGGGCATGGGCATAGGATTGCCGATCGGGTCGGTGCGGGCGGTGGCGGTGGCGGACCGCGAGTTGGCGTCGTGCGTTTCTCGCCAAGGCGCGCGGGGCACAGCCGTCTTGGTTGGATAAGCGCCTTGGAGGCGCTTATCTAGCCGTCGCGTGTGCGGCGGCGGGGGTTTGGCGAGAAGAGCACCGGCGTGGCGCCGGCTCCCGCCATGCACAAGTCCCGAAACCGCCGGATCGCGGAACCGCCGGGAGATGAGCATCTGGCTGATGCTCCCGTTCGTCCCTGGCGGGTGGGAAGTCTCGGGCCTTGTACATACGGCGCGTCCGCGCCGGTAGCCACATCCGCGCCGGCGAGCGCCCGCGAACTTGGCTATGCGTGCACGGCGCTCACCCGCGGCGCGGATCGGTTCCGTCGCCGGCGAGCGTAGGCGGACTTGGCTATGCGTGCACGGATCGCTCACCCGGGGCGCGGATCGCTTCCGTCGCCGGCGCGGATTGCGGTAGAAGTCGACCACGCCCTGGCCCAGATGAGAGAGGTGGAGAGATGCCAGACCGAATCCTGACCACGCACGCCGGCAGCCTGCCTCGCCCCGACGACCTTGCGGACATGGTGTGGGCGCGTATGGACGGCGAGGACGTCGACGACGGCCAGCTCGAGGCGAGGACCGCTGAGGCGGTGGTCGAGCTGGTCGCCAAGCAGCGCGAGGTCGGCCTCGACGTGATCAGCGACGGCGAGATGAGCAAGCCCGGGTTCAGCTCGTACGTCAACGACCGCTTCTCGGGGTTCGCCGGCACCTCGGAGTTCCAGTCCGACGACGTCGCCCCGTTTCCCGAGCTCGCGATGAAGTTGTTCGCGAACCCGCAGACTGCCCACCTCGGCTTTTCCAACTGCGTCGGGCCGGTCGAGCTCACCGACAAGGACGCGGTACATCGGGATATCGCCCGGTTCAAGAGTGCGCTCGGCGACGCGGATCCGTCGACCGCGTTCATGGGCACGATCAGCCCCGGCCAGATCGCGTTCAACTATCCCGACCAGCACTACGGCTCGCACGAGAAGTACCTTGCGGCGTGCGCAGACGCCCTCGCGTACGAGTACCGGGCGATCATCGACGCCGGGTTCAACCTCCAGATCGACTCGCCGGACATGGCGATGGCGGCGCACGCGCGGTCGGCCGGCAGCAGCGTCGGCGACTGGCATCACCACCTCCCGCTCGCGGTCGAGGCGCTGAACGGGGCGCTCGAGGGCATCCCGCCGGAGCGGGTCCGGTTCCACGTGTGCTGGGGCAACACGGGCACGCCGCACCATCTCGACATCCCGCTCGCGGACATCATCGACCACGTGCTGGGCGTCAACGCAGGCACGATCTACGTCGAGGGCGGCAATCCTCGTCACGCGCATGAATGGCGCGTGTTCCGGGACGTCCCCCTGCCTGACGACAAGTCCGTGATCCTGGGCGTGATCGACGTCAAGTCCAACTACGTCGAGCATCCGCGGCTCGTCGCCGACCGCCTCGTCCAGGTCGGTCAGTTCGTCGGCAAGGACCGGTTGATGGCCGGCACGGACTGCGGCTTCGGCACGTTCATCCGCTGGTCGCTGGTCGATCCGGGCGTGATGTGGCTGAAGCTTGGCTCGCTGGTCGAGGGCGCGGAGATCGCTTCGGCGGAGCTTTGAGCGTCGGCTTGGCGCTGGTCGACCTGAGCGCCACCGGGATCTTTAGACGGCGGCCCGGGTCCCGGCAGTTGTAAGGAGAGGATGGGTTCCCGGATACTGTGCGGGTGGGCCAGGAGGTCGCCGCCAGAACCTTCAGCCGCGAGGACCGCCAGCGCTACCGCCTCAAGGTGCGCGCGTCGCTCGACGTGTTCGCGCGGATGCTGGCCGAGGCGAGGTTCAATCCCGAGCGGCGGTCGTTCGGGCTGGAGATCGAGCTCAACCTGACGGACGACGCCGGTGACCCGGCGCTGATCAACGCCGCCGCGCTCGACGCGATCGCCGATCCGGCCTTCCAGACCGAGCTCGGGCGGTTCAACGTGGAGATCAACGTCCCCCCGCGTCTGCTCGAGGGCGCGGTGTTCTCAGAGCTCGAGAGCGATGCCCGGGCGAGCCTCAACTCCGCGGAGGAGCGGGCCCGGACGGTCGGCGCGCACATGATGATGATCGGGATCCTGCCGACGGTCGGCCCCGATCAGCTCCGAGCCGAGGTGTTCAGCGCCAACCCGCGGTACGCGCTCCTGAACGAGCAGATCTTCGCGGCCCGGGGCGAGGACCTCGAGATCTCGATCGCGGGCGTCGAGCGCCTCTCGACCCACGCGGACACGATCGCGCCGGAAGCCGCTTGCACGAGCGTGCAGCTCCATCAGCAGGTCGATCCCGAGGCGTTCGCCGCGTACTGGAACGCGGCGCAGGCGATCGCCGGGGTGCAGGTCGCGGTGGCGGCGAACTCGCCGTTCTTCTGTGGCAAGGAGCTGTGGCGGGAGACCCGGATCGCGGTGTTCGAGCAGGCGACCGACACCCGTCCGGAGGAGCTCAAGATCCAGGGCGTGCGGCCGCGAGTGTGGTTCGGCGAACGCTGGATCACGTCGATCTTCGATCTGTTCGAGGAGAACGTGCGGTACTTCCCATCGCTGCTGCCCGTATGCGAGGACGAGGACCCGCTCGAGACGCTCGAGCGCGGCGACGTCCCGCGGCTGGGTGAGCTCCGCCTCCACAACGGGACGATCTACCGCTGGAACCGCCCGATTTACGACGTGGTGCGCGACCAGCCTCACCTGCGCGTGGAGAACCGCGTCCTGCCCGCGGGCCCGACGGTGGTCGACATCCTGGCGAACGCCGCCTTCTACTACGGGGTCCTTCGAGTGCTGACCGAGGAGGATCGTCCGCTGTGGTCGCAGATGTCGTTCTCTGCGGCCGAGGAGAACTTCCACGCCGGCGCGCGTGAGGGAATCGACGCGCGGGTGTACTGGCCCGGCCTCGGCGAGGTGCCCGCGGCCGAACTCGTCGTCAGGCGCCTGTTGCCACTGGCGCACGAGGGTCTCGATCGGCTCGGGGTCGATTCGGGCGACGCCGGCCGTCTGCTGGGGATCATCGAGCGTCGGTGCGTATCGCTGCGCAACGGCGCCGCCTGGCAGAGCCAGATGTTCCACCGCTTGTACGACGAGAAGCGGATGGACCGCCCGGAAGCGCTGAGGGAGATGACGCGGCGCTACCGCGAGTACATGCACAGCAACGAGCCCGTCCACGAGTGGCCGACGGACTGATCGATTAGCGTTCGGGACCTGTCTAGCGAGCTGACCGATGCCTTCGGGACCCGTCTGACGAACTGACCGATGCCTTCGGGACCTGTCTGACGGACTGACCGATTCGCCCTCGGACCTGACTGACGGACCGACCGATTAGCCTTCGGGCGTGGCCGACGACCGAACGCCCGGCAGCTCCGCGTACCGTGCCGCCGGCGTCGACTACGGGGCGCTCGACGCAGGCAAGCGCAACGCGCTGACCGAGGCGCTGGCGACCTCAGAGCTCCTCGGGGCCTCCGGAGGGCGGGCGATCGACGAGTCACGCGGGGAGCCGGCGTTCGTGTTCGAGGCCGGCGGCCAGACCCTCGCGTTCGTCGTCGAAGGTCTCGGGACGAAGTCGATCATCGCTCGCCAGGTGCAGGAGCAGCTCGGCCTGTCCGCGTTCGACAACGTCGCGTACGACACGGTCGCGGCGATCGTCAACGATCTCTGCTGCGTGGGTGCGGTCCCACTCGTGGTGAACGCCTACTTTGCCACCGGCTCGTCGGACTGGTACGCGGACCACGACCGGCACAACGGCCTGCTCGCCGGCTGGCGGGAGGCATGTGAGGACGCAGGCGCGACCTGGGGAGGTGGCGAGTCGCCGTCGCTGCCCGGGCTCGTCGCGGCGGAGGACATCGAGCTCGCGGGCAGCGCCGTCGGCATCGTCCCTCCCGGGCGGGAACCGATCCTGGGGAACGCCCTGGTGCCCGGAGACGAGATCGTGATCGTGGCCAGCAACGGCCTGCATGCGAACGGCTCCTCGCTGGCGCGGCGGGTCGCCGAAGACCTGGTAGGCGGCTACGCCACGGCCTTGCCCAGCGGGCGCGCGTTCGGCGAAGCACTGCTCGACCGGAGCGCCATGTACGCCGGGCTGGTCCGGGCGCTGCTGGCCGCTAACGCCGAGGTCCACTACCTCAGCCACATCACCGGGCACGGCCTGTTGAAGCTGATGCGACCGCGCCGCGAGCTGACCTACAGGGTGGCGCGTCTGCCGGCGGTCCCCGAGGTGCTCGCCTTCCTGGTCGAGCAGGCGGAGATGTCACCGGCCGCCGCCTACTCGACGTTCAACATGGGCTGCGGATTCGCCGTCTACTGCGCCCGAGGTTCGGGCGAGGAGGTTGTCGCCGCGGCAGCCGAGCTTGGTCTGTCGGCGAACGTCGCGGGCGACGTGGAGGAGGGGCCGCGGCGGGTGGTGCTCGAGGAGATCGATGTCGTCTTCGAGAGCAGCGACATGGACCTGACGCCGCGCCGGGCGGCTTAGTTCACGATCAGACGCCGACGGGGCCACGACCCACGATCACCCCGGCGGGGCCACGACCGACGATCACGCCAGCGCGACGACCGGCATTGAGGCGGCCCGGGCGACGGCCCCGAGCAGCTCGGCCCTCCCCTCCAGGCTGGTGGTCATCACGTTCGTGTGGGCCGGACCGGGCTGGGCGAGATGCCGTACCGAGTCCCGCACACCGGCCGTGAAGTGGGCTCCTGTCGACGCGAGGTCGCCGCCGAGGATCACGGCCTCGGGGTTGAGGGTGTTGCACAGGTTGGCGATAACGACGCCGACCGTCCGACCCGACTCGGCAAGGATCTTGGTGGCGACCGGGTGTTCCATGTCCGCCGGGTTAAGCGGATCCAGGCCGATCGGCTCGAGTTGCCGGCGCAGGACGTTGATCGACACCGTCGCCTCGAGGCACCCGCGGTTGCCGCAGCGGCACCAGGCTCCGGTGGGATCGATCTGGGTGTGGCCGATCTCGCCGGCCATCCCGTGGGACCCGCGGTACAGGTGCCCGTTGAGGACGAGCGCGGCGCCGATTCCGTTCGAGGCCTTCACGTAGATGAAGTCCTTGAGGTTCCGAGCGGCACCATAGGTCATTTCGCCGAGCGCGCCGAATGCGGCGTCGTTGCCAAGGGTGAACGTCAGCCCGGTCCGGCGGCGCAGTTCCTCGATCGGGTCGAGGCCGACCCAGCTGGCGAGGATCGTCGGCGACCCGACCCGGTTGGTCCGGTTGTTGAGTGGCGCGGGAATGCCCGCCGCGGCAGCGCGGATGGCTGCGGGCGACACGCCGGCACGTTCGAGCGCGCGATCGAACAGATCGCGAGCGGCGTCCAGTGCGCTTTCGCCGCCGCGATCGACGTCGAGCAGGGTGCTCTCCTCGGCGAGGACCTGGCCGTCGCTGGTGGCGACCGCCACCCGGATGTGGCGGTGCCCGAAGTCGAAGCCGGCGACGAGGCCGTCCGGCCGGCGCAGTGAAAGCAGTGTGGCCGGTCGACCGCTGCCGGACCCGGCGCCGCCGCTGCGAGCGGGCGCTTCGTCGATCAGCCCCTCGCTGAGCAGCTCGGCGACCAGCGCGGTGGTCGTGCTGCGCGGCAATCCGATCGCGCGCGACAGCTGTGAGCGACTGATCGGTCCATCGTTGCGAATCATCGCCACGAGGTGAGCGCGAAGCAGCGCGTGCGCTGTCGCCGGGGCGACCCCGGCTCCCGAGCTTTGGGTCACGCGGGCAGAGTACCCCACATGTAGCGCTTTTGGCTGGCTGCGGGCCGAAACAGAGCCAACCTTACGGGATCTTGACGCGGTATTGCCCGGGGTGTTAGCGTGCCGACGCCTCGCCCTAGCGGTTTTTGACTACTACACGCTCAAATCCGCCCGGGAGCAGGTTCTGCCGTGCAACGGATACCTATCGAACAGGCCGCGAGCGTCCAAGTTGATGCCAGCACCACCAGGCAAATGGAGGCGGACACGTTGATCGACGCTGCGCGCAGCCCTCCCGGCGGGACCGCAGCCAAGTCCGCCGCCCCGGCACGAGTGGCACGGCGCTCAGCCGAAACAAGCCGCTCGATGTTTATGGTCTGTTAACCGCGGTGGACTATGGCCGTGCGGTTTGCCAGTGTAGTTCCGGCCGGGGTGGAGGACCGGCGCCAACTGTTACTAGTGTCAACGTTTTGCGCCAAGTGAGAGGAGCGCGCAGGTTATGAGTACTCGTTTCTTGCGAGTCTGTGTGTTAACTGTTGCCGTCGCGGCCGTGGCCGTAGGATGCGGCAGTTCAAAGAGCAGCAGTAGTACAACTAGTGCGGCCGCGAGTGCCAGCAGCTCCACGAGCACGTCCTCGGCCGGGACCTCTACGCCGGGCATCTCGGTGACATCGTTCACGAACGATTTCTCCGCGATGAATGCGTTGAAGTCGCTGACGGCGGCGGGCAAGGGTAAGGTCGCGGCGATCCTGCCGGACACGACCAGCTCAACCCGGTACGTCGAGTTCGATGCGCCTTACCTGAAGAAGGCGGCGGCGGCCGCAGGTCTGCCGAGCGGGGATATGACCGTCGAGAACGCCCTCGGGAGCGATTCGACGTTCGTGACTGACGCCGAGAGCGCCATTACCAACGGCGCGACGGTGCTACTGATCGACCCCGAGGATTCGGGTACCGGCGTGACGGTGCAACGCTATGCCAAGGCGCACGGCGTCGCGGTCGTCGACTACGACCGGCTCACCCTCGGCGCGCCGGCGGGCACGGCCGACTACGTCAGCTTCAACAACGTGCACGTCGGTCAACTGATCGGCTCGGGTTTCGTGCAGTGCGTCAATCAGTGGAAGGTGTCGAAGCCGAACGTTGTCGTGATGGCAGGCGCCGTGACCGACAACAACGCCACGCTGTTTGCCCAGGGCTACAACGGCGTCCTAGCCTCGTACTTCCAGTCCGGGAAGTACACGCTCGCCGCCCGCCCCGCGGGGACGTGGATGCCGCCGGTCGCGCTGACCGAGTTCGAGGGCGCCTATACCGCGCATCACGGCATCAACTCGGCGGTGATCCCGAACGATGAGAACGGGGCGCCGATCATCTCCTTCCTGACGGCCCACGGCGTGAAGCCGAAGACGTTCCCGACGACGGGGCAGGACGCAACCCTGACCGGTCTGCAGAACATCCTCGCCGGCTACCAGTGCGGGACGGTCTACAAGCCGATCTACCTGGAGGCGCAGGCGGCGGTCGCGCTGGCGATGTACCTCCGAGCCGGGAAGACCGCGCCGGCGTCGCTGCTGAACGCGCAGACCGTCGATCCGACGACGCACGCGTCGGTGCCCTCCTCGCTGTTGGTTCCCGAGTGGGTCACGCCGACGAACATGAACGACACGGTCATCAAGGACAACTTCGTGCCCGCGGCGCAGTTGTGCTCCGGGAAGTACGCGTCGGAGTGTAAGGCGGCAGGGATCACGAGTTGATCGAGTAGTTGTTGGCGAAGCGATAGTGTGTTAGGGCCCTTCCGGCGCACCGGAGGGGCCCTTCGCACACAGGGAGGACGATGAGCACTTCGGACAGTCCCGCCACCGAGCCGGTCTCGGCCCCGGTTAGCTCGAACGGCGCGCCGTTACTCGAGCTCCGCGGGGTCACCAAGCGGTTCGGCCCGGTACAGGCGCTGACCCGGATCAACTTCGAGGTCCCGCCGGGCGAGGTTACGGCGCTGGCGGGGGACAACGGCGCCGGCAAGTCGGTGACGATCAAGACGATCGCCGGGCTGTGGCCGCCGGACGAGGGCGAGATCGTGTGGGAGGGAAAGCCCATTCACTTCCACGGGCCGCGGGAGGCCGAGGCCGCCGGAATCACGACGATCTATCAGGACCTGGCGCTTGCCGACAACCTCGACATCGTCCAGAACATGTTCCTCGGCCACGAGCCGCTCGAGCGCGGCTTACTCGACGAGGCGAAGATGGAGACGAGCGCCAAGCGGACGCTCGATGAGCTCTCGGTCAAGACGATCAGGTCGATCCGCCAGCCGGTCGCGTCGCTGTCAGGCGGCCAGCGGCAGTCGGTCGCGGTCGCCAAGGCGGTGATGGCCAAGGCGCAGCTCGTGATCATGGACGAGCCGACGGCGGCGCTGGGCGTATCGCAGACGAGGACGGTCTTGAGCCTGATCAAGCGGCTCGCCTCGCAAGGCGTTGCCGTGCTCGTCGTCTCCCACAACCTTAACGATGTGTTCGCGGTCGCGAACCGCGTCGTGATCTTGTATCTCGGCCACATGGTCGCTCAGGGTCCGGTTTCGCAGTTCGACCCCGCCTCGGTGGTGGACTACATGACGACCGGGCGATCGACGCGGGCGGTGGATCACACCGCGGTCCCGCGGTCGGCCGGACAGGAGGGCGTGTGATGCCTGACGAGTTCTCAAGCCCCGGTGTGCCGTCCGAGCTCGAGGAGCCGCCGCTCTCGACCGAGCTGGATGAGGACGAGGCCACTCCGGAGACCGATGCGGAACTGATGACGGCCGCGCCCGAGGTGCTGGCGGACTCGCTCGGCGACTACCTGGGCGCGCAGTGGCGGCGCATCAAGAGCGGGGAAAGCGGCGCTCTGCCCGTCGTCGCCGGACTGATCATCATCGTCATCTTCTTCCAGGCCGAGCGATCCAAGTTCGGTTCCGCCGGGAATTTGGTCAACCTGTTCGACCAGGCGTCAATCTACATCCTGCTCGGGGCCGCCCAGATATTCGCCCTGATCCTGTCCGAGATCGACCTCTCTGTCGGCTTCGTGCTCGCCGTCGGCGGGATGGTGATCGCGGAGTTGGATGCTCCTCCGGTCAACTTCCCGTGGTGGCTCGCGATCATCTGCGGCGTCGGCGTGGCCGCGGGAATCGGCTACCTCCAGGGGAGCCTGATCACGAGGCTCCACATTCCATCGTTCGTGGTGACGCTCGCCGGCCTGCTGTTCTTCGAGGGCGTCCTGATCGAGCTTGCCACGATCGACAAGCAGGCGGTCGGCGGCGTGATCTCGGTCTCGACCTCGAGCCCCATCTTCAAGCTCGTGAACGCCAACCTCAGCGTCGCGGCCGGCTGGATCGGCCTGGTGGTGGTGATCGCGATCTACGCGGCGGTATCGATACGCCGCGCGGCACGCCGCCGCGCCGAGGGTCTGACGGCGCCGCCGCTCAGCGTCACCCTGTTCCAGATCGGTGCCGCCGCGGTTGGCGGAATCCTCCTCGTCTACGTGTGCAACGAGAACCGCGGCCTGCTGACCCCGCTGAAGGGGGTCCCGTACGTGGTTCCTTTCGTCGGGCTCGTGCTGCTCGTGTACTCCATCTTCCTGGGGCGGACGCGGCTCGGGCGGTACATGTATGCCATCGGCGGAAATCCGGAGGCCGCCCGTCGCGCCGGCATCAGCGTCCAGCGCGTGCGCAGACTGGCGTTCGTGTTCAGCGCGATGACGGCGGGGCTCGCCGGACTGGTCTACGCGTCCACGCTGGGGTCGGTGTCGACCGGCGTCGACGGGGGCACGTACACGCTGTACGCGGTGGCGGCGGCCGTGATCGGCGGGGCCAGTCTGTTCGGAGGCCGCGGCAAGCCGATCCACGCGCTGCTGGGCGGGCTCGTTATCGGAACCGTCTACAACGGTCTGGCGTTGATGGGAATCAGCGCAGCCGGCCAGTTCATCGCGACCGCCCTCGTGCTGCTGGTCGCGGCGGCGATCGACTCGCTCGTCCGCCGGCGAGGCTCCACCGGGATCTTGTAGCTCCATTTGCCGGCGCCCGTTCGGGGGCCGGTCGGATCGGCCACTAGGCTGAATCGGATGACCCTGGTCGCGGCGATGCCTTGAGACGGCTCGGTCCCGCGTTCGAGGAGCGCGATTTCCGCCTGTGGTGGCTGGCCTTGCTCGGGATGGGGATCAGCCTGCAGATGCTCGAGGTGGCGATCGGCTGGGAGGTTTACGCCCTGCACCGGAGCCCGCTCGACCTCGGTTGGATCGGCCTGGCCGAGTTCGTGCCGCTGTTCGTGCTGGCGCTCCCCGCGGGGCAGCTTGCGGACCGCGTGCCGCGCCGGCTGATCTTTGCCGGCTCGCTGTTGCTGGCCGCGTGCATCGGCGTCGGTCTCGCGCTGGTCAGCTCGTCGGGGACGACCCAGGTGTGGCCGTACCTGGCGCTGGCCGTCGGTGCCGGGGTGGCGATGGCGGTCGGGTGGCCTGCGGCGCGGGCGATGCCGCCGACGCTCGTGAGCATCGACCTGCTGCAAAACGCGATGACGCTCCGCTCGATCGCGAGCCAGGCCGGGATGGTTATCGGGCCGGCGCTGGGCGGCCTTCTGTACGGCGTGTCCCCGAGCCTCGTGTATCTGCTCGCGGCCGGCTCGTGCGTCGTCTCGACGGGGTTCGTGATCGCGATGCATCCACGGCCGGCCGCCGACCTCGACGACGAGGGCGTCGCGCACCCGGCGAACGTCGAGAGTGTGCTGGAGGGCCTCCGCTTCGTGCGACGCACCGAGATCCTGCTCGGTGCGATCCTGCTCGACCTGCTCGCGGTCCTGTTCGGTGGGGCAGTCGCGCTGCTGCCCGTGTTCGCGCGCTCGATCCTGCACGTCGGCGCCACCGGGCTCGGAGTCCTGCGCGCCGCCCCGGCGGTCGGCGCACTGATCGCCGCTGCCTGGATCACGCGCCGCCCGATCGCGCGCCGTGCCGGTCGGACGCTGTTGATCGTGGTCGGCCTGTACGGGGCGAGCATCATCGTGTTCGGGCTGTCGCGGGTGTTCGTGATCTCGCTGCTCGCCCTCGCGGTGAGTGGATTTGTCGACCTCTACAGCATGAACATCCGCTCGACGATCGTGGCCCTCGCCTCGCCCGACCGGCTGCGCGGCCGCGTCAACGCGGTCGAGATGGTGTTCATCAGCGCCTCGAATCAGCTCGGCGCGTTCGAGTCAGGGCTCGCCGCGTATCTCGTCGGGACGGTGCCGGCGGTCGTCGGCGGCGGGGTGATGACGATCGCGCTCGCGCTCACCTGGGGTCGGCTGTTCCCGGCGCTCGCCGACGTCGACCGCCTCGAGGCTGTGCGTCCGCCCGAGCGGGCGGCCGTCGGAGAGGTCGAGCTGGTCACGTAGTCTGCGGGGGCGATGGACGCCGCCCGACGCCGCTTCGTCGACGACCTCTACATCCGTAGCCGCGCGCACGACGCCGACGCTGTCGGATCGACTCGAGCGGTTCCGGAACGTCGAGCCGCCGACCGCGGAGCTGCTCGGCGTGCTGATCCGCGCCACCGGAGCGCGGCGCATCCTCGAGCTCGGCACGTCCAACGGCTACTCGACGATCTGGCTGGCCGACGCGGCCGAGAGCACCGGGGGGAGCGTGGTCAGCGTCGACGTCGACCCGACCCGCATCGAGCTGGCGGGCGAGACCCTCCGCGTCGCCGGTCTCCAAGCGCTCGTCGAGCTCCGTACCGAGCGACGCGGCCGAGACGCTCGTCAGCTCGGACGACGCCGAATGGGAGTTCGTCTTCCTCGATGCCGAGCGGCCGGCCTACCCGAGCTACCTGCGCGATCTCGTCCGGACGCTGGCGCCCCGGGGCCTACTCGCGATCGACAACGTCGGGTCGCACGCGCACGAGCTGGTCGACTTCACCTCGCTGATCGAGGCCGAGCCGGCGCTGACCCAGACGGTCGTCCCGGTCGGTGCCGGCCTGAGGCTCGCCGTCCGCGATCGCTAGCCGCGCGGGCGGTTGGCCGTGCGGGCGGATTGGCCGGCGGGCGGGTTACCCGTGCGGGCTAGCCGCGCCGGCGGTCGCCCGGGCCACGGCGACTGGACCGACGCCGGTCGCCGGGTCTACCCGCCGGCTCTCGGCCAGCGCGCGGCGGAAGAACGTGGCGAGCTCGCGGTCGCCGAGGCTCTCGGCGTGGACGATGTAGCGCTCGAGCGGCGCGCCGTTGTTCATGCACTCCTCGGCGAACCAGACGAGGCCAGAGTCCGGCTCGGCCTCGAAGGAGTCCGTTGGAATCGACTGGACCATGGGGACGTCTGTCAGCATCGGTCTCTCCTCGACGACGACATCGCTTGTTTACCCCGATGCGCTGAATTTCCAACCGCAGTCGGTAGGCGATATTCACCGGTCGACAACACGGTCGCGGGGGCGCTCGCTTACGCTCGTGTCCACGCGAGCACCAGTGGCTCGGGTGGTGCGAAGCCGCGAACCGCAGTGGACCCTCGCCGCAGCGGTCGCGGCGTCGTGCGTCCAACAGTTCGCGGTTAAGGGGGCATGCGCACGAGCGCAGAGACGGCTCGCGTGTCCGACCTCACGCGCTGAGCCAGGGGCGGCCCGGCCGGACTCGAGCCCGGCCGGGCCGCCGGCGGCGAGGGATCGTCAGCCGCGCGAGGTGGTACGGGCGCGCGAACTACGGGTCGAACCGGAGCCGCGCGACTGGCCGGCGCCGGCCCGCGGGGTCGAGCTGCGCGCGGTCGTGCTGCGCGCGGTCGAGCGCGGCCGGCTGGTCGAACGCGAGCGAGCCGCGCTCGAGGACCCCTTCGAGCGCGTCCGCGATGAGGTCACGCGCTGATCACGCGGGATCTCGGCGCGGACGACATCC